>CAMYLC010000022.1 GCA_947259195.1 Thermoanaerobaculia bacterium
GGAGGCAACTCGACTCGCATTTCCTTTGAGCGCATAAGCCTTGGCCCTGAGGCTAATGACAGACCCGGAGGAGAAGCTCTCCACGTCAATTGAGTCGGCGACCAACACGGCCAAGGATGTGAGCTGAAGAGCTTGGCCGGGATCCTCCGCACCCATCTCGAAGCCCCGGTCGAGCGCCAATTGACAGAGCTCGACGGACTTGAACCGCCCGCTGTTCTCAATCAGGATCGCGCTCTGTTCTGGGGAGTGCGTCATCAACTCCCGAAGCATCTCCTCTGGAGTTGCTCCTACCTGCCCATCAATCTCCTCTTCAGTTGGCTCGCGCCTATCGAGCAAGGCAACCAGCTCCGCTTCTCTCTCAGGAGTCAGATCGTCGACTCGCAGCCTTCCCAGACCCTCGATACAATCGACTATCTCATTCAGAAAGTGCTGACAGGAGCCACAGCTGTCCTTGTGGGTTTCGAAGGACTCCCTGTCTCCTCGAGACTGAGCATCTTCGAGATACTCGGTAACTGCGTCTCTGAACTGTGGGCAGGTCACGGATTCTCGAGCTCTCATCGCCTTTGGGACCTCTTGATGACTTGGCGCACGACATCCCGCACTCGGAGCCGGGCTCGGTGCAACAGCACCCTCTGGTGGCCGGAGCGGATGTCCAGTGCCCTGCAGACTTCCTCGGAAGACCAGCCTTCCACATCTCGCAGGGTGATCACGATTCGTTGCCGCAGCGGCAGCTGGGCGATGACGCGGGCCCGGTGACCGTCCAACTCTCGTCGCAGCAGCCTTTCCTCAGGGGAAGGCGTCTGGCTGCTATTCCCCCATATCCAAGGCGATCTCCCGGGGCTTCGAACCTCGGAGACCGAAGCCCCCTCCAGGAGCTCACAGCGCCCCGTGTCTTCGCTCTCGAACGTCGAAAGGGGTACCTGGCGGCTCTCCCGCAGCCCCCTCGTCTTCGCTCGATTGAGCAGGATTCCGAAGAGCCATGTCTTCAATGTGCTCCTACCCTCGAAGCCGCCGAGCCCTTCGAGGAGGATCGTCCAGACCTCTTGCGCGACTTCCTCCGCGATCTCACGACTGGAGACATAGGCCATGGCCACCCGCACCATCGAGCTGTGATGCGCCCGCACCACGCGTGCAAACACCTCTTCGTTCCTCGCCAGGAGGCCTTCGATCACTTCGGGGCCTTCAATGGCGGCCGACTCGAACTGCGAGCTCGAGCGCGCAATGGCTGACGCTGAATCGAGATTCGGGTCTTCGTGGGAGTCGGTCAAACTCTCTTGCCTCTTCAACCGCGAACCAGCCCGATTGGTGCCCTATTCGAGTCCATACAGATGTGTGTCCCTCGAGAGGTGCCGACCGTTACAGCAAGCCCGAGCTCAAGACCAACCACCACCAGCCCGGAGCTGGCGCTGGGTGCCAAAGCCAACCAGCTCTAGTCGCTACTGCTTGGACGGAAGGGTAGGTGCGGATGGTTGCGGGCGTTCTTGAGGTAGGCGGCAAGATCGCGGATCAGTCCGAACGAGGCCTTTTCCATCTCCACGGCCTGCTGGAACAGCACCAGGGCGGCGATGGCTTCGCGGCCGATCCCGAGGCTCGAGAACATCACCAGCATCTCGGAGCTGAGCCTCTTCAGCTCCGCCACCCGACCCTGACGAAGATACAGGATCGCCAGGTCGAGAGACACCTGGGCTACCTCGTGAGGGATCTCGCTCTCGGCGAAGAACTGTCTCACCTCACAGAAAGCGGTCTCGGCCGCCTCTAGCTCGCCGTGACCCTGCGCTATCTTGGCTTCGAGCCACTTGAATCGGACGAGATCGACGGTGTCCCCGAGCTCCTTGTGCAACGCACGAACCTCGGGCACCATGGCGAGCGCCTGATGGTACCGACCCGCGGAATAGAAGTGGTAGACGAGGTTGTGCTTCGCCGCGAGATGCAGCCTCTTCTCCGCGTGGATGTCGATTCGCTTCAAGCCGTCCATCAGGGTCGCAATTGCAGCCTCGGGATCGCCCAACTCCCCAAGCTGAAAACCCTTGGCTATCAAGGCACGGCCCAAGAAGTGCTCGCCTCCAGATGACCGGTGGATCCCGATTGCCCGGTCGAGGATCTTGAAACCCTCTCTGAATTTCCGATATTCAAAGAGAAGTGCAGACTTCAGTTCCAACAGTCGCGCCAGCTCGAGCTCGTCTCCGGTGCCCTCGTCCAGTTCGGCAGAGGCTTCTTCAAATGCCCTGGAGGCTCCCGCAAGATCGGAGTTGATACGCCGGGCGTTTCCAAGATAGGACAGGGCCCTGGCCTTGAGGTCATGTACGAGCTCGCTGCTGTAGGTCGACTCACTCAGTTTCCGGGCAATCGCGACGCCGAGCTCGGTCCATTCCAGCGCCTTCGCCGGGTCCTGAGGCCCCATGGCGAAGCCGCGCTCCAGGACCGACTCGCACAGACCCCAGGTCTGATAACGCTCGCTGTTCTCGACGAGCATCAGGCGTCGCTCCTGGGGGCATTGCGCCAGCCTATCCACCAGGCCTGGAGCGTCGATTTGCTCGCTCTCCAGGTCCGCCTGCCGGGACCGCAACTCTGGCAGCAGGTCCTCGAAAATCTCGCCGACCTTCCTGCCACCCTTCCCTCTCCACGACGATATGCAGCGCTCGGCACCGCCAGGCACAGCAGCAGGCCTTGCACAAGGGTAGTACAGGCGAGCGACGCCCTGGCACTCTGGACACCCAGCCACGAGGTGCTTGACGATCCTCGTCGCATCGGAGCCACCAAGCTCTCCGCGCATGAAGCTCTCCACCGAGATCCGATCCGGGTGCCAGCTAGTCATCCTGGCCCCCTTCGACGATCCCGCAAGCGACCATTCGCCGCGTCAGGGCCGCCAGACAGCGCTCCGTCACCTTGTAGATACCGGAAGTCTTGTAGCCGAGTCGGCGTGCCGTTTCGGGCGCATCACAGCCCTCCTGATATCGGAGGGTCAGGAGATTCCGACAACGGCCTGGTAGCTGATCGAGAAGCGATCGCATGTCCCGCTGCAGATCGAGGGCTTCCTGTGGATTTGCCTTCGTCGCCGCGACGTTCTCGAGAATGGCCTGATCCAGGGCGGTGTACAGCCGGCGACGCCTTTCCCTCCAGTAGCCCAGACACCGGTTGCGAAGCGTGCCCAGAAACCACTTCTCCGGGCTCTCGACGCTCTCGTGCTTGTACAGATAGACCAGCAAGGCCTGCTGCAGGAGGTCCTCCGCATCCTGGGGAGGGATCTGGAATCGGGCGAAGGTCGAGCGGATTCGGGGCTCCAGCTCCTCCAGGAGCCCTTCGATGGCAGCGTTGGAAGGTAAGCTGGATACTTTCATCTACTCCGCCCAGGTGCTCTATGACACGCAGACAGAGTAACATTTAACTGGATTCTTGTCCAGCTTATCGAAACTCAGCAATAGGCAGGAGAACTAGTCCAGCCACTGCCCTCTCATTGTGGGCCTGAAAGCCCTCTCCCCCTCGGGAGTTCGGCTTTGCCTAGCCGTGAGGGTTGATTCCTGCACCCGACTCGGAATCAATTCCGAACAAGGCCATCAAAAATTGGATGAAACCCATCTCTGGTCCCCTTCAATTCACCCGACGAGGCGCAGAGGTGGCCCCCATGACCGCCCCCACTCGTCGGAATACCCCTTTGTCTCTCCTCCATGAACTGGAGGCTTACAGCTTTGTGATTCCCCCATTCTGGCCAACGTGGTTCAGCGCGGCCAGCGGAAATCGCATTTATATATAGCATTATCACTCTATTTATATAGTTACCGCAAGGGGCAAGTTTCTGACAAGAATTTCCACGATCTTCCAAATTCTGCCCTGCTGGCTCAGGGTCGATCGGGTCACCGCACGCCAAAGCTCCGAGAAATGCCTCGCCGCGCAGCGCGGCGAGGGGACTAGTTGATAGGCTCGCCGCCTGGATTGAGACATGTGCGGTCGATACACCCTCTCCACCCCATCCGACCTGTTGGCTGATCTGATGGAGGTCCAGTCCACTACCGAGCTGTCGGCGCGCTACAACATCGCGCCGACACAAGAAGCACCGATCGTTCGCGTTGCAGAACTCTCGTCTGCAAATCGAGAGCTGACTCTCCTCAAGTGGGGCCTGGTGCCGTTCTGGGCCAAGGACCCTGCGATCGGCAATCGGATGATCAACGCGAGAGCGGAGACTGTGGCCGAAAAGCCATCATTCCGTACCAGCTTCAAAAAACGCCGGTGCGTCGTGCCAGCGGATGGCTTCTACGAATGGCAGAAGACGGGCGCCGGCAAGCAGCCCTACTTCTTCCGCCTACGAGATCGGCAGCCCTTCGGCATGGCTGGTCTCTGGGATCGATGGGAGAAAGGCGACGGTCAACCCCTCGAGACCTTCACCATCCTGACCACCCAGCCGAACGAGCTGGTGGCAATGGCTCACCATCGCATGCCCGTCATTCTGAGCCCGACACAGGCCGACTTGTGGCTCGACCCAGCAGCCGACACCGAAGCGGACTTCGACGCCCTCTGGAATCCCTATCCAGCTGCCGCAATGGAGGGGTTCCCGGTCAGCACCTACGTGAACAACCCGGCGAACGACACGCCCAGGTGCATCGAACCCCTGAGAGTCTCAGAGGGTTGAGAGCATTTCCCGTGCCGTTGCCGCCTCGGCATCCTCGGGTGCCAACTCCAGGAAGCGTTCCAGCTGCTCCTTGGCCTTGACCGTCTCCCCCTTGCCCAGGTAGCAGAGACCCAGCATGTAGTGGGCCTGGGGGTTGTCCGGCTGGGCACTGAGCACCTGCTCGAAAATCTCCTGAGCCTCCTCGGCGTCGCCGCTATTGAAGTACGACACTCCCAGGTCCATCAGGATCCCGCCGATGAACCGGGGATTGCCTTCCCGCAGGGCGGCGAACATCTCGTCCGCTTCCTCGGTCTGCCCCTGGGCACGGAGCGCCAGGAACATGACGCCCATCGTTTCGAAGTGGCTGGGATCGATCTCCAGCGCTTGGCGACCGTTCGCGACGCTCTCATCGAAGCGTTCCAGGTCGAAGTAGACGCGAGTCAGCGCCGAATAGGAAGCTACGAGATCAGGCGCCATGGTCTTGGCGATCTCGAAATCAACCGCCGCCCCTTCCAGGTCTCGGGCCTCCGTCTTCGCGACCCCTCGATTGAATACCCGGCGAGCCGTGTCGGGACCGGGTTTCTTCACCACCAGAGCCTCCAAGACGCGGTTCTGGTTTTCGCGATCCCCAAGCGCCCGATAGGCGTCGTACTGGATCTCGAGGTTCATCGCCTCGTCCGGGTTGATTTCCAGGGCCTTCTGCGCTTCGGAAGCGGCCCCTTGCCAGTTCTCCTGCCGAAGATACGTCATCGCCAGCGCCATATGCACCTCGGCCAGCCCAGGCTCCAGAGCTACGACCTCCTCGAAGCTGGCCGCAGCAGTCTCCAGATCACCTTCCGCATAGGCCTTGGCGCCCTTCTCGTACAGCCTGCCGGCCTGTCCTCGCGCGACTCCACCAGCGGCTGGAGCCGCTGCCGAAGAGGCGCTCGAGCTACCTCCGCCAGGCGGTCCTCCAGAGCCTGGCACCATGGTCCATTCCCGCCGCATCGTCTCGCCAAGCGGTAGGCGTAGCGGCTCCTCGATAATCTGGAACCCATCTTTCTCGATACGAAGGACGTAATCTTTGGTCGCGTCCAGGATCAAAAGGGTGAATTTCCCTTTCTTGTTCGTGCTTCTCTCCTGCGTAACGTCGAAGCCCACACCCGTCACGGTCACCTGGACATCGACCATTGGGTCGCCGTTGGGATCGATGATGCTGCCGACGAGTCGCCCTTCGTTGCCGGCCCACACCGGTAGCGTCGCCAGAAGACAAAGCACCACTGCTAGCAATGACGTAAGGCTCTTGCTAATCATGCGTCTCTCTCCTCGAAGAAAGTATCGATTTCACAGTTCCGATTCTATGCCGAGCACACCCTCGAATTCGAGCAGTCGCTGCTCGAGCTCGATTGTGCGCGGGTCATCAGGCGATCTCCGTTGCGCCTTCTTCAGCCAACGACGCGCCTTTCTTACTTTGCCGCTGTCCAGGGCGCAGCCACCGCGTGCGGCCCAGGTCTCGGCTAGCTCACTGCCGACCTTCGAGGCTCTCTCGTAGAAGCGTCCAGCTTCTGCGAGTCGGTGCGCAGCGAGGCTCTGATCCCCCAACTCGAGATAGATGAACGGGTTCCTATTGTTCCTCCGGTCCAACAGCTCGAGGATTTCCCGTGCCGCCTCACTCTCGCCGCGGAGTCGCATCAGGGCGAACAAGTTGTGGTAGGCCGCGTGGTACTCGGGATCTACTTCGGTCGCCTGGAGGTAGGCAGTCTCAGCCGCGTCGAGACGTCCCGACCTGCGCAATGCCACGCCCAGATTGCTCCATCCCTCCGCCAAGGCCGGTTCCAGTCTGGTCGCGGTCTCCGCCCAAGCGAGGGCATCCTCGACTTGTCCATCTTCGAGCAGCTCCGCAGCGCGATTCGCGTAGTAGCGAGCCAGCGCGTTGAGATCGGAGATGGGGCGGGCCTGACTTCTATCGAGATCTGCCAAATCCCCGAACTCGAGGAGGTAGCCCGCGGCTCCTCTGCCGTACCCGGCGCTGACGTGACCCGACACGACAATGAGATCGCCCGACCTCCTGAACCGCTCGACCAGTTCGTAGTTCACATAGTAGGTGGGGATACCCAGCTCGCGACTCATCCCAATCATGAGGTGGGTAAAGGCCAGGCAGTTGGCCTGTTGGGATTGGAAGGCCTCAGCTGCCGTTCCGGTGTAGCCTGGAACGTAGACCAGGGCCAATCCGTCGGGCTCGGTCATGGCTCGAAGCAGCCCCGTAATCGTCTCCTTCGGGGAGGGACTCGTCTCCACGTTGTCCCGAAGCCATTGCCTTATCTCTTCAGTCAAGGTGTCTGGAAAGACGATTTCCGCCGGATTCAGCCCCTTCGCCTCGACCTCAGCCACCAGCCTGGCGCGCAAATCCCGGCCCAGACTGCCTTCCGGGCCTTCGACCCCCGGCCAGCCGATACCGGTCACGATGAAGAAAGCAACGGCCACTCCGCGCGTCGCCCACCAGACCGAGCCTCGAACCGAGTCTTCCCGGCGCCGAATCCAAAGGCCCGGCCGAGGCGGGAAACCAGAACTGACGACACTTTCCTCCCCGCTTTCGTGCATAGGCGACCCAGGCAGCATCCTAACAGCCGGTTCTCTCCGCCGCCCCTGATGCAAAGCAATGGTATGATCCCGCCCGTCTCGAGCGCCGCAAGGCACCCAGGAAGCGCTCGACTTTTCCTCCCGGATCAATGAGTGGACGACGGCCGATTCTCCGCCTCCTTTGCTTCGCCGCAGTGTTTGTAGCCGCTGTCTCTGCACAGAGTTCGACTGAGTGGGGCAACAGCGTCGCCGAAGCGCGGGCCCAGGCAGAGTCCTCGAATCGCCTCATCCTGGTGGATCTCTATGCCGACTGGTGCCACTGGTGTAAGCGTCTCGAGAGCGACGTCTTCTCCACAGAAGAGTTCCAGCTTTACAGCAAGAAGTTCGTGCTGCTCCGCGTCGATACCGAGGACGGTGCCGAAGGGGCCGACCTGCAGGAGAAGTTCTCTGCCTACAGCCTGCCTACGATCCTGCTCGTCGATCATCGATTGGTCGAGTTCGGGAGGGTCGAGGGCTATGCACCCACTGACCAGTTCATCGGCGTGGTCGAACGTGAGATCGCCGAGTTTCGGGCTCTCGAGGCCGGGTACGAACGCTTTGCCGATACCAACGATCCGGGAGCGCTGGCCGTTCTCGCCGACGAGTTCCACAAAAGAGGCGATGGCAGGCGGGCCAGCAGTCTGTACCGGCGCTTGCTGGAGACCGATACCCTCGACGAAGAGAAGGCGAACTGGACTCGCCTCCAGCTGGCGGATGCCCTGCGGCTCGATGAGCAGTTCGACCTGGCCAGCCAAGAGGTGACTGACACCCGAGATCGTGGTCGGACAACCGGCAACCAAGACCTGATCGAACGCCTCGATCTGGTCCAGGCGCAGATATCGCTCGACCGCGGGGATTGTTCAGCGGCCAGGAGCGAGCTACGCCGATTCCTGCTGGTTCATCCAGCGAGTCAGCTGCGCCCCTGGGCTCAGCGAACCCTGGACGACCTCGAGACCGACCCATCCACATGCGCCTGAGAAGAGCCGCGTTTCCCATGGGCACCCGACCCTTGCGCTTTCTTCTGGCCACCGTCGCGGGCGATCTTTCTACAGGCCTTCGAGCGATCCGATGGGCCTCGATGCTCGTGCTGGCATGCCTGCCCCTGCTCACCGCTTCGACGCTGCTCGGTCAAGGGCCCGGCCGGGCCGAAAAGGCGAGCTTTTCGGTCGTCACCGACAAGACAGCTCATGCACCGGGCGGACAAGCGGGTCTGGCCGCGGTCATGGATATCGAAAGGGGCTGGCATACCAACAGCAATCAACCGACCTTCGAATACCTCATCCCGACGAAGATCGAGATCGCTCTGCCAGCAGGCTGGCCTGAGGCCTCGATCGACTATCCCAGGGGGGAGATGAAGACATTCGCCTTCGCCGACCAGCCCATATCGGTCTACGAAGACGAAGTGGCTCTGATCGCTACTTTCACCATTCCCGACTCCCAAGCCGAAGGCGTGGTACCTGTCGAGCTGCGGCTCACCTACCAGGCTTGCGACGACAGATCCTGTCTTCCACCGGTCACCACAACCAGGACCTTCGATCTGACTATCGGGCCTGGAGGGCAGCCGACGCACCAAGAGATCTTCCAGGTGCGCGAGGCCGATTCCTCTCCGACAGCCTCCCAGAAGCCGCCGATCAGCTTGCCGCTGATTCTGCTTTTCGGCGTCGTGGGAGGCCTGATTCTCAATGCGATGCCCTGCGTGCTGCCGGTGCTTTCACTCAAGATCTTCGGCCTGGTCAAGAGCGCCGGCAAGGGCCGCTCGCAAGTCGTTGTCGGATCGTTGGCCACCGCCCTCGGAATCTTACTCTCGTTCTGGGCTCTAGCTTTGGCAGCGATTCTGGCCCGCTCCGCTGGTGCTGCCGTCGGATGGGGAGTCCAGTTCCAGGAACCGACTTTCGTCGTCGTATTGACCCTGATCGTGACTCTCTTCTGCTTGAATCTGTGGAGCGTCTTCGAGATCGTCCTGCCGATGAGGCTGGCGCAGTTCGCGGATTCCGGACCCAAGGAGGGGGTCCCCGGACATCTGGCCTCGGGTCTGTTCGCCACTCTCATGGCTACCCCCTGTTCGGCGCCGTTTCTGGGCACGGCGGTGAGCTTCGCCCTGAGTCAACCAGCCTCGACGATCTTTGCCGTCTTCACCGCTATCGCCGTTGGCTTGGCACTGCCCTACTTCATTCTGGCCGCCGCCCCGAGGGCAGCACAACTCCTCCCCAAGCCGGGACCGTGGATGGACAACCTACGGATCGTCATGGGATTCCTCCTGGCCGCGGCTGCGGTCTGGCTCCTCTACGTCCTCGCTGCGCAGGTCAGTCGAGAACGCCTGGCGTTCATCGAGCTGGCGATCCTCGGAATGGCCATGTTCGTTTGGATTCGTCACAGCTCCACCACCCGGGGCTGGATCAGGAAACTGGCTCTCGTCGGCATCGGGGTCACGATGGTGGTGGCCGTGGCTCTGGCAGCTGGCGCCGACGCTACGGTCGTCGACCCTTCAGCCACCGAGCACTCCACCGGCCTCATCGACTGGCTGACCTTCGATCGGCAGGAGGCGGAGCGCCTGGCCTCGGTCGGTCACCTCGTGTTCGTCGACGTCACGGCCGATTGGTGCTTCACCTGCAAGGTCAACGAGCGACTGGTCCTCGAGACTGCCGAGGTTGCCGGGGCCTTCGAGAAGTACGAGGTGATCTCGATGAAGGCCGACTGGACGACTCGGAGCGACACGATCACGCAGTATCTCGCCGATCATGGGCGCTACGGTATTCCCTTCTACCTCCTCTATCGGCCTGATCAGGATCCGCACGTATTCTCCGAGTTGCTGACCAAGGAAGGTGTGGTCAGCGTGATCGAACAGGCCTCTCGGTAGCCTGCTGTCGCGAACATGGACTTTCTACTCCTGACTCTGGGTATCGCCCTCCTCTACGCGGGCGGCGAAGGTCTGGTCCGGGGAGCCGCGAACCTGGGGAGACGCCTGGGCCTGAGTCCGATGGTCATCGGACTGACGATCGTCTCGATGGGCACCTCGAGCCCGGAGCTGGCTGCCAGCCTGGTCGGTGTCTTCCAGGGTGCGCCGGCTGTCGCGATGGGCAATATCATCGGCTCCAACATTGCGAACCTCTCACTGGTCTTGGGAATCACGGGGGCGATCTGGCCCCTCACCGTCGCGGCCCGATTCATCCAGAGAGAAGTCCCGTTCATGCTGCTGACCAGCGCCCTCGTCTTCCCGCTGGTCTGGGACGCCCAGGTGAGTCGGCTAGAAGGAGGCCTGCTTCTGACGATCCTGGTTGTCTATCTGATGAGATTGCTGTGGCGGCGGGAGCCGGAAAGGGCCGAGGTCGCTGCAGAGTTCGACGAGGCTTTCAGCGACAGATGGCGATCTGTGGGTATCAGTCTGCTCCTGGTGATCGCCGGGATCGGCCTACTGGTGGCTGGAGCACAAGCTCTGATTCAGGGAGCCGTAGGGTTGGCACGCGCTCTCGGCGTGGGCGAGCGAGTCATCGGGCTCACGGTTGTGGCCTTCGGCACGAGCCTACCCGAGCTGGCCAGTAGCGTGGTGGCCGCCGCTCGCAAGGAAGGCGACATCGTCATCGGCAATCTCATCGGATCGAATGTCTTCAACATCCTGTTCATCCTCGGCGCGACCGCGGCGGCTCGGCCCGTCTCGATCGTCGAGCCGGTCTGGTTCGATCTGATCGTGATGATGCTGGTCAGCCTGGTGGTCTGGCGGTGTTTTGGAACCGGCTCTAGGCTCAGTCGGGTAGAAGCCGTCGGACTCGTGGTCGGCTACTGGGCTTACGTGCTCGTACTCTTCATTTGGCACTAGAGGACCGTCTGACTCTCTCTTTCAGGGCTCGGAACTCCTCGAGACGCAGTGACAGCTCGCGCTCGAAGCCCCGTTCCTGCGGTCTGTAGAAGCATCGATCCGCCAGATTCTCCGGTAGGCACTCGATCCCGCCGACACCCTCATCGACGGAGTGGGCGTAAACGTAGCCTTCGCCGTATCCAAGCTCAGTCATGAGCTTCGTCGCAGCGTTGCGCAGCGCGGCTGGTACCGGCGCTGCGGGCTCTTCTTCCACCGCGCGACGGACTTCGCCGTAGGCCGCATAGACTGAGTTGCTCTTCGGAGCGAGCGACAGGTAGAGAGTCGCCTGAGCCAGGGCCAGCTCCCCTTCCGGGGAACCGAGGCGGTGATAGGCGTCCCAGGCGGCAAGGGTCTGGGGCAATGCCATCGGATCGGCCAGCCCCACATCCTCACTCGCAAAACGGACCAGGCGGCGGGCGATGTACAAGGGGGCTTCGCCCGCAGTCAGCATCCGTGCAAGCCAGTACAGGGCCGCATCAGGGTCGCTCTCCCTGAGCGACTTGTGCAGTGCGGAAATGAGATTGAAATGCTCTTCGCCCGACTTGTCGTACAAGAGCACTTTCTGCTGAACAACCCGGGACACTCTGGCCGCGTCAATCTGTCGAACCGCGTCTCCTGCCGCATCGAGCGCCACCAGTTCCACCAGATTGAGCGCTCTTCGCGCGTCACCCGAGGCCATCTGCACCAGAGTCGCCAGGGCGTCGTCCTCGAATTCGATTCGCAGACCGCCAAGGCCCCGCTCCTCGTCTGCGAGAGCCTGGGCGACGACCCTCTCGAGCTCGGCCTCGCTCAAGGGGCGCAGAACGACGAGCCGACATCTCGAAAGCAGGGCTGAATTGATGTGAAACGAAGGGTTCTCGGTGGTTGCACCGATCAGCAGAATGTCTCCACTTTCGACGTAGGGGAGAAAGGCATCCTGCTGGGCTCGATTGAATCGGTGGATTTCGTCCACGAAGAGCAGCGTCCGCCGGGTCTCGGCACCCCGCAGTCGCGCCGCTTCTGCCATGACCTCCTTGACCTGCTTGATTCCTGAGGTCACGGCACTGAAAGGTACGAATCGGCAGGTGATCTCAGTCGCCAGAATGCGCGCAATCGTCGTTTTACCGGTTCCCGGTGGGCCCCACAGGATGAGCGACGGGACCCGATCCTCGGCCATGGCTCGTCGCAAGTAACCGCCTTCGTCGACGACCTCCTGCCCGACCACCTCATCGAGAGACTCAGGGCGCATCCGGTCGGCCAGGGGCGCCGACCCCGACCGCTCCGGCGCTGGCGGCTCGAGATGATCGAACAAGGGACCGCTCATCGCATCTTCCCGGGTTCCCGCTCAGTTGGCGGCGGCAACCGACGACGACATCTGCCGTGCCCACTCCACCAGGCCCTCACCGACGAAGATCTCGTCGAGGGGGCGGACTCTCGCTCCTTTGATGAAGTCGAAGCACAGATCGGAGCGATCGAGAACCCCTGGTTTTCCTCGATCGGCCACCAGAATAGCGATTCTCTCCCCGACTCTCAAGAAATCTCCGGGCTCGACAGCCTCGAGGCTCCATACCGGCCCCTCCTGGAGATCGACGTCGGTCCACTTCAGGTCCTCATAGGAGAGCCGGGCGCGATCGAGCATCTCCCGGACTACCGTCAATCGCGAGAAGGCCAGGCGATTCCGCGTCCAATCCGCCAACAAATCACCCGCGGCGGCGAGAGCCTGCGGCGCCACTTCGATCTGGCTCAGGCCGAAGACCTGGGACGGAACCTCCAGCCCACCTGGCAAAGACGCGATCACCGTCGGGAAGCCTTCTACCTTCCCCGGCAGGTCCGTAGCCTCTGGAGATCGCAGCCTTACCTCGGGTGTGATCGAGCTTTCTGGCCCGAACATCTCGATTCGCACGTGGAAGCGCTGGGTGCCGAAGCGCGGCAGGCCCGTCACCAAGTCGCGAACCTCTTGTCTCTCAGCGCTGGGCTGCAAGTCCCCTGGAACGGACCAGGCTCGGGCCCAATCCGAGCGAAAGACCTCTCGGAAGTAGAACGCTTCGAGGCCCTTGGCCTCTTCGATAGCGACAAAGGGTGAGAACCCCTCCACCGTGAACCAGAGGATTCTGGGCGCTTCGCTGCGGGTCCAACGCCGAAGAAGGTCGGGTGGGATCTCTTCGCCCTCGATGACGAGCCGATCCGCCTCGGTGAAATAGACCATCTTGCCAGACCATTCCTTGGCCTCGAGCACGGCATGCAACTCGAAATTTGTCCCGGCGGGGACCTCCAACCTGCCCGTCTGGGCGACATCAGAGCCTTCTGCCTGGATGGCGATCCAAGCAGCCACCGGCTCCGGCGCAAACTGCTGCTCGACCGGGCCCGACAGCATCAAGCCACAAACCAGCAAGCCGACCAGGGCTACAGCCGACCAATAGATCTTCTGTTGGCTCGTCATGAGAAGCCGTCTCGCGACGAAGGAGGGTGAGAGCTCGCGCTACCTCTCGCTCAGCTCTTCGAGCCTACTACCGACATCCCGGTAGCTGGAGTTGACGCCGTAGATCTCGACAAACTGCAGTCGGGCCTGGTCCTCTTCGCCAATCGAGACGTAGAGATTGCCGAGCTCGTACCAGAGACCCAGCGTCTCCTCCTCGGTGATCGTAGGCGAGTCAAGACCCTCCTTGTACCACTTGACCGCAAGCTCCGGAAAGCCCTTCTCGAGGAAGCACGTCGCCAACAGCGAGCAGCAGTCGACGAGGTACCTGGGGTCTTTCGCGGCCAGCTGAAACTCTCCGATCGCCTCATCGATGAGCCCCATCTCCCGATAGGCGATCCCAAGGTTGTAGTGGGTGTCGTAGTCCTCGGCCGACAGGGTTTCGGCCATCCCCTTCTTGAAGCCTTCAACGATTTCCTCCAGGCTCTGCTCTTCAGGCGCCACGAGCAGCTCCTCGCCCTCCAGCTCATCCTCGTCCTCCAGCTCCTTCTCCAGCTCGGTGGCCAGATCGAAGAACTCATCCTCCTGCTCGAAGAGGTCATCGCGAGCAGCCCCGGACTCGGCCACCCCCTGACTCACGTCCTCGAGCCAACTAGCGTCCTGATCCGGCTCAGCCGACGCGACAGGAGCCTCCGCCTCGGGCACTTCCTCCAGTTCGATCGCTACTGGCACTGGTGGACTGACCAGCCGCTCCCTGATCGTGAAGCCATCCCCGATGAGGAGTTTCTGGATGCTCTCCCAGGCGTCCTCGACTTCCTGATTCGTCTCGAAACCCGCCAGTTGATTGGCCAGCTCGGCGACCCGGTCGGCATGCTTCAGCTCCAGGTGCAGCGTGATGAGTCGGCAATGCACCTCGGGATCTTCCTCGGCGATCTCGAGTAACTCCTCCAGCCTCTCGACCGCCTTGTCCTCCATCCCATATCTGGCCAGGACATCCGCTTCAATCAGCAGTTCGGCCTTCTTCTCCAGATCGCTCCTAGCCGATTCCTCCAGCGCAGCCTGCTGGATGTCGCCAAGGTCCAGACTCTCTTCGCTGGGGGCCTCATCGACTTCGAGGTCCTCGATACCCTCGAGATCGATCTCGAACTCGAGATCTTCCTCGACTGCCTCATCAGTCGCGGCTGTTTCGGCTGCGATGGCCTCTTCCAGCGCTTCCTCGAGGATGCTCTCGTCAGAACCGATCGCCGAGATCGCTTCTGCCTCGGGCTCGGACTCCTCTTCGAGCTCGAAGCCAGGCGTTTGAGCGGCCGCCGGCTCCGCATCCAGCCTGACATCTGGGTTCTTCTCGAGCGCTATCGCCATCACCCGATCGGCCTCTTCCACGTGGCCGCCGGCACGCAACTCTTGCAGGATGGCGCTGAGAAAGCTCAACTCCTTCGGGGCAACGTCGAGCGCCTTCAGACAGACTTGTGTGGCCTCTTCAATGCGGCCGTGAGACAACATCAGCCCGGCGATCTCCCTGAACTGGGCCATGGCTTCAGGCAATTGCTCGCTCTCCTGGTGCAACTCTGCCAGGTGCAGCCGATGGGTCGGATTCGTCGGCTCCAGATCGACCAGATCCTTGTAGATCCGGATCGCCGATTGGGTGTCGCTGCCCTGCAGATACTGCTTGGCCACGGTCTGATACTGAACCCGGGCGTCGGTGACCAGGCCCTGACGACGCTGAAGATCCGCCAACTTGGCCCCCGACTCGATGCGGGCAGGATCCAAGCGAATGATCTTCTTGTAGATTGCGATTCCCTTGAGGAAAAAACCCTCTTGCGTGAAGTGCTCTGCCGCCTGACTGAACAGATCGATCGCCTCGTCGACCTGATCGAGGCGGGCGTACAGATCGCCGACGCGATTCAAAGTACTCGTGTCACCGGGGTTCTCTCTCAGCAGCTTGCGGTACTGGTCGATGGCAGCCTGCAGCTTGCCACGACTCACCAGCCGTTCGGCATTGCCAATCACTTTTTGACGACTCGCCGCCATCAGGCGCCCGCCTCATCGGTTCTGGGCAGGACCGATCTGAAGGTCAATCTGTGCTCGGGAGAAGGTCCATATTCGGCCAGGGCCCGACGATGCTCGGCGGCGCCATAGCCTTTGTGACGGGCAAAACCGTACTGAGGGTATTTCTCGTCCATCTCGCGCATGAGGCGATCCCGCTCGACCTTGGCGAGGATCGAGGCACTGGCCACGGTGTAGCTGACCGCGTCCCCCCTGACCAGCCCAAGAGCTGGGTAGCCCAGCGAAGACAGTCGAACGGCGTCCAGGACGGCGCAATCGGGCCGAGGATTCAAGTCTTCAAGGCACGCCCTCATCGCCCGACGAGTGGCCTCGAGGATGTTGGTGCAGTCAATCACAGCAGACGATACCGAATTTACCGACCAAGATAGCGCAGACTCCTTGATAGCCGCTGCCAGCCTCTCCCTTGTAGAAGCACTCAGATTCTTACTGTCGTCCACACCGAGCAAGGTATGGCCCGGCCCCAGAACCACCGCAGCCGCGACCACTGGACCGGCGAGACAACCACGACCAGCCTCGTCCACCCCTGCCACTCGTTCATACCCCACCAGTCGCAACAGCTCATCCACTCCACTCAACAGGCGCAATCGATACGCCTCGGAAATGAGCTGTTGCAGCGACGTCAAACTTACCACCCCCGAGCCGGCGGCAGGCCCTACGAAGCGTTCTTTGTAGCCTTCTGCTGCAGTCTGTCCTCTCGCCGCTCTTCGATCCGTGCCGCCTTGCCTCGCAACCCACGAAGATAGTAGAGCTTGGCCCGCCGCACTCGACCTCGCCGAACCACTTCGATCTTGTCGAGGACCGGCGAGTGAATCGGGAACACCCGCTCGACGCCGATTCCTCCCGACATCTTGCGCACAGTGAACGATTCGCCGGTTCCGGTTCCCCGACGCGCGATCACGACCCCCTGAAACAGCTGAATTCGCTGTTTGTCGCCCTCGGAGACCTTTACGTGGACTCGCAGGGTGTCGCCAGCACGGAATTCCGGGAGATCCGACCTCAGATACTCTTTCTCGACTTCTTGTAGCGTATTCATGGCTATTCAAACCTTTCCACCTAACAGAAAGTCATCTATTCTCGAGGTGACTTCGTATTATCTTTGTCCTCGCGCTGTGTGACAAGGTCCACCGCATCAGGGGGGTGCCCCGGGCCCTCACACTCGATCTCGGCAAGCCACTCGAGCTGCTCCTCGGTGAGCGCTGCCTGGGCGAGCAAATCCGGTCTTTTTTCCCAAGTAGCTCGTATCGCCTGGCGCCCTCTCCACGCGCGAATCGCGCCGTGATCGCCTGACACCAGGATATCGGGGACCGATACTCCCTCGACGACCTGGGGACGCGTGTAGTGAGGGTAGTCCAGCAGTCCGTTCCTGAAGCTATCCTGTTCGACGCATTGCGGCTGCCCCACGACGCCAGGGACCTGCCGTGAGAGCGCCTCGATCAAGACCATCGCAGGCAGCTCTCCGCCCGATAGCACGAAGTCACCGATGGAGATCTCGTCGTCCACGACAGCCACTCTGACCCGCTCGTCGATACCTTCGTAGCGCCCGCAAAGCAAGATCAGCCGTTCCTTGGCGCCAGCGAGCTCCCGCACCCCTGAATCGGTCAACCGCCGCCCCTGTGGCGACAGGAGAACGCATCTCGAGGGCGCATCGTTCGCCACGACGCGGACGGCTTGGATCCAGGGAGGAGCCTTCATCACCATCCCACCACCCCCACCGTAGGGTTCGTCGTCTACGGTCTGGTGCTTGCCATCGGCGAAGTCGCGAAGATTGTGCACCGAGACATCCAGGTCCCCTGTCCCGACGGCGCGCCCGATCAGGCTGGTCGAGAGAAACGCCGTGAACAGCTCCGGGAAGATCGTTATGACCGAGATGTGCATGTCTCTACCAGACCCTCGGGAAGGTCGAGCTGGATGGCGCCGGCGGCGGTATCCACCCGTTTCAAATAGGCACGAACGAATGGGACCATCAGCTGCCTTTCTCCGTCTTCGATCTTCAGGATCAGCCCTCCCCCGTCTTCTACAATCTCGACAACCCGCCCCAGATCGCCCTCCTCCTCATCGTGGCAGACACAGCCCAGGAGCTCGAAGTAATAGTAGCTGCCTTCCGGCGGCGGCGGCACACTCTCCCTCGAGATCTCCAGTCTGGCTCCCCTGAGGCTCTCTGCGTCCTCCCGATTGTCCGCTCCCACGAACCCGACCACCACCGTGTCCTTCTGCCGGCGTGAGGACTCGATGACGAAATCCCGGCGCTCACCATTCGGATACACCACCTGGAGCTCACTTCCCTTTCCGAACCGATGAGGGGTATCGCTCAAGAGTTTGAGCACCACCTCCCCACGCAAACCGTGAGGTCGGCGCACCTCTGCCACCACGACGGTGGGAGGGAGCTCTCTTGGAAAATCAGGTTTCGATGATTTCCAGCTCATAGCGTTCCCCATCGCGGGAACCACGAGCTGCCAACAGGGAACGCAGGGCACGAGCGGTTCGACCTTGTCGGCCGATCACCTTGCCGAGATCCTCGGGTGCCACCTGGAGCTCGAAGAGGGTGGAGTCCCGACCCGGGATCTCTTCGAGATCAATCTCTTCGGGCTCATCGACGATCAGGCCGATGACTCTGGCGAGGGCTTCCTGGACCGCTGACTCACTCACGCGGTCGAGCTCGTTGCTTCCTGGCGACGTAGCAACTTCTGAACTGTTGGAGTCATCTGGGCGCCACGCTGCACCCAATGCTCTACACGCTCGCCGTCAATCTTGATGGTCTCCGGCTCGGAGCGCGGGTCGTAGATACCGACCTCATCGATCGCCGACGCCGTTGGAGTCTTCCGCGAATCGGACACCACGACCCTGTAGAAGGGCCGATGTGTGGAACCCATTCGGCGGAGCCGAATCTTCAACATGATCTCATTCCTCCGGTCAAACTTGGCTCGGCTCAGCGTAGATATAAGACGCACCCACCCTGTTCGCCAGGGTTCGGCCGAACGTTTTATTCTAACAAGGAAATCCGCAATGGGGAATTCCCGACGGCTCGCACCCTATCTCAGACCCGCCGCCTTTTTCAACCACTTTCCTTTGACACCCTTCAACATCTTGCGAGTTTCGCGGTACTGCTTGAGGAGTTGGTTGATCTCCTGCACGGACACTCCCGAGCCTCGGGCGATGCGGCGTTTTCGGCTGCCGTTGAGGACTCGAGGTTCGCGGCGCTCCTGCGGAGTCATGGAGTCGATCATCGCTTCGACTCTCGTCAACCTCTTCTCGTCCACCATCGAGGCATCGAGACCCTTGAAGGGACCGGCCTTGGGGAGCATCTCCATAATCTGGCTCAGCGGGCCCATTCGCCGCATCTGTCGCAGCTGATCCCTCAGATCCTCCAGAGTGAACTGCTGCTTGGCGATGCGTTCCGCGAGGCGCTGGGTCTCATCGGCGTCGAGGCCCTCCTCGGCCTTCTCGATCAGGGAAAGAACATCGCCCATACCGAGGATTCGGGAGGCCATGCTCTCGGGACGAAAAAGTTCCAGGTCGCCCGACTTCTCGCCGACGCCGACGAACCGGATGGGCACTTTCGCGACGCTCCGGATGGAGAGCGCCGCCCCGCCACGCATGTCGCCGTCCAACTTGCTCAGGATCACACCCGTCAACGGCAGGACCCGGGCGAACTCCTCGGCGCTGCGCACCGCATCCTGACCGGTCATGGAGTCGGCAACCAACAAGGTCTCAGTGGGCTCAACAGCTGTCGCCAAGTCGCGGATCTCTTCCATCAGACGGTCGTCGATATGCAAGCGACCGGCGGTGTCGATCAACACGACATCATGACCCCGTTCCTGCGCCGCCTTCATCGAGCGCCGTCCCAACCGCAGGACATCCTCACCAGGATCAGGCTCCAGCACCGGGACTCCTACCCCGCCTCCAACCTGGGCCAACTGCTCGACGGCCGCCGCGCGCTGCAAATCACCCGCCACGAGGAGTGGGTGACGCCCCCGCTGCTTGAGGCGCAGAGCCAGCTTCCCCGCCGTGGTCGTCTTGCCGGAGCCCTGGAGGCCGCACAGCAAGATCACTGTCGGCCTGCCGCTCAGCTCGAGCTCCCGACCAGACTCCCCGAGAAGCGTGATGAGCTCGTCGCGGACGATCTTGATGACCTGTTGATCCGGCGTCAGGCTGTCGAGAACCTTCTGGTCGATAGCCCGTTCGCGCAACCTGCCGACGAAGGCCTTGACCACCCGGAAGTGGACATCCGCCTCGAGCAGAGCCAGTCGGATCTCGCGCAACGCTTCCTGCAGGATCTCCTCTGAGACCCGACCCTCGCCCTTCAGCCGGCGAAATGTGTGCTGCAGCTTTCCTTGAAGTCCGTCGAACATTGGTGTCGGTTTCCTCCTGCAACTCGGCGCACGATGGTAGCAAATCCGCGAAAGGTGCCGCATCGCGCCGAGGAGTTATACTCCCTCGCCATGACCCGAAGAGCCAAGATCATCGCGACTCTGGGTCCGGCCAGCTCCGAGGAGTCGGCGCTGGGGCGACTCTTCGACGCCGGAGTCGACGTTGTGCGCCTCAATCTCTCGCATGGCGATTCGCCAGAGCATCGACAGAACATAGCGAGGATTCGAAAAGTCGCGGCTGACAAGGGCCTCTACGTGCCCATCCTCTTGGATCTCATGGGGCCCAGGTACCGACTCGGCGAGGTGCCGAACGGCCCTCGTTGGCTGAACAAAGGCGAGACCGTCACCCTCGCCGCTGAGGCCTCCGATGCCGCGATTCCCCTGACTGACAGCGACCTCCTGCGGCACCTCAGACCGGAACAACGACTCCTGATCGATGGCGGCCTAGTGGAATTGCGGGTGGCCGAAGCCCTCGAGAGCCGCGCCGAGGCGGTCGTGGTGATCGGCGGGCCGATCTCGACCAGGAAGGGCATCAACCTTCCGGACACCGACCTACCATTCGAGATTTCGGACAAGGACCGCAACCACATAAAACTGGCCGTCGAGGAGCAGGCCGACTATCTTGCGGCCAGCTACGTCGGCCAGGCTGCCGACCTGACTCGAATCCGCGGCCTGGTGCGAGAGGCAGGCGGCGAACTGCCCATCATTGCCAAGCTCGAGCGCGCCAGAGGGGTGGCCAATCTGCAAGAAATCGTCGAAGCGGCCGACGCGGTGATGGTCGCCCGAGGCGACCTCGGCGTAGAGGTACCGCTGCACCGGGTGCCGGTCCTGCAGAAGAAGATCATCGATTCCTGCTTGCGAGCGGGCAAGCCCGTCATCGTTGCCACCCAGATGCTCGAGTCGATGATGGAGCACCACCGGCCGACTCGGGCCGAGTCGTCCGACGTTGCCAACGCGGTGCTCGACGGTGCCGATGGAATGCTCTTGTCAGGCGAAACCGCCATCGGCCAGTTTCCGGCCGAGACAGTCGAGACCATGGCCCGGATCATCTGCGAATCCGAGGCCTATGCCCATCAACGCGACCCGGGTGGACCCGAGGCCGCGGCTGGATCCGGTCGGCCTTTCGAGGGCAGCGAGATCGCCGACGCGATCGCTCGCGCCGCAGTCTTTACTGCCGCCAACTTGGGAGTCCGTCAGATCGTCACCTTTACCCAGAGCGGTTTTACCGCTCGCCTGCTGTCCAGATACCGCCCTCGGGCGCCGATCCTGGCCTTTACCCCCAGCAACGAGGTCGCCAGGAAGGTCCAGATTCTCTGGGGCACACGCCCCTTCGTCGTGCGCGACCGCGTTAAGAGCCACGGTGAAATCGTCGAGTTCGTCGAGCGGCATCTCCTGGCGTCCGGCAAGGTTGCGCCCGGCGACAAACTCATCCTCTTGATGAAGGACTTGCAAGGAGACGAGCCCGGGACCAACCTCATGCGGCTGCATGAGGTGTCAGGGACCTAACCTAAGGGCGTAGGGGCCTGGGGGCGCAGGGGCAGTGAGGCCTTGGGGCAATGGGAGTAGCGAGGGCTCAGGAGCCCAGGCGCTTTCGATAGCGCAGGAGCAGATACGCGGGAAGCAGCGTGATGGCCACCAGCGCGGTGGACAGAGCCCCGAGAATGGCCACCTTGCCCATCGATTGCAGGCCTGGGTAGTGAGACAGTGACAGGGAACCGAAACCAACGGTCGTCGACAGGGCAGCCAGAACGATGGCTTTGCCAGTCTCCACGAAGCCGGCCATGAGCTCCTCTTCGGACTGCTCGCCCAACTCCCGATACCGATGGATCATGTGAATTCCGTAGTCGACACCAATGCCGATGATCATGGTCGAGACGAATATGTTCATGAAGTTCATGTTGGCGCCTATGAGCACCATCCCACCCAGCATCCACACCAGGCCGACCAGCAAAGGGACAAGAGTCAGAATCGTGTCCCACAACCGCCGGTAGTCCAGCCAGAGTAGAAGCCCCACGACCAGGAAGCCCAGCACCGCCGCCACCACAGCGTCGTGGAGAACGGTCCGGCGCAGAAAGCTGCTGACCACATTGGCACCGGTCAGTACCGCCCTGGGCCCGAGGCGATCGGCTAGCTGCACCGCTCCGGGCGGGGCTTCTCGTCGCCACAGTGTCCCCTTCGGGAACAGGTAGACGACGCTCTTCCAGCCTTCCTCGGTCTCGTGCAGGTATCGATCGAGAAGCGAACGCGCCTGACTCACTTGATCGAAGTCGTCCATGGCCACAGTTCGATTGCGGCTGATCGCCTTGTCCAGAAGCTCCAGCCCTGACTCGAACGGCTCCACCCGGAGGCCCTCCTCGAGGGCCGTCTCCGCGAAGACTCGGCGAATCCTCTGCATATCCAGGGGACCCTGGCGAGCCTCCGCCAGCCAGGCGAGATTTTCGCGTTGGCGAGGTACCGGAGGAATCAGAGAAGACACCGAGTCGTAGCCTGAGAGAACACCTTGCTGGACCAGATCCTGGGCACCGTCAGCAGCCAGTGTGGCCAGGCTGAGGACCTCCTCCATTGAATCGCCGTGAACCACCAGCATCATCTGCTCGAAACCAACGCCGAACCTCTCCGCGACTTCGTCCCGCACCGCAGATCCCTGGTTGCCGGCTGGGCGCATCGACTGCACGCTGTCGACGAACTCCAACTGCAACGCCGACCAGGCAGCCAGGACCGTAACGACAAGGCCCGCGGCGAGGACGATTCGTGGCCTCTTCAGACTGGCTCGAATCAGCCGGTCGCTACCGAGTCCGTGCAGGTAGAGGCGAGGCTGCTTTGCTCGCCGGCTATGGTGGTCTTCGCTCCAAGACAGCATGGCCGGGAGGAGCCAGAGGACCGCAGCCATGCAGAGCAGGATGCCGGTCCCAGTCAGCAGACCCATCTGGAACAAGCCGGTGAACTCTGTGACACCGAAGGCGTAGAAGGTCGCCGCACTGGTTACCGCACCGACCACCACCGCACGGCCGGACGAACCACTCATCCTTGCCAGGCCCTCTTCCAGCGAGGCCCCTTGCTGCCTTTCCTCGACGAACCTGCCATAGGACACAATGACGAAATCGATCCCCAGACCGATGAGGAGGGCTGCGACACCGCTGGTCGCAGCGCTCAGCTTGCCGTAAGTCAAGCCGGCAAATCCGAAGGTCAGTGCCAAACCACAGGTCAACGGCAGGAAGGCGTAGATCAGCGGTCCGATTCGTCGAAAAGCGATCAGAAACAGCGTCAAGACTCCGAGCATCGAGGTGACTACGTTGACGGTGAAGTCGCGCCGAATCAAGGCGTCGTCCCCAAGAGCCATTACATAGCGCCCACCCATGGAGACCTCGGGCATGTCGAGCTCCTGAGAGCCCATCATTTCCGGCCATTCGATTTCCAATTCATCGATCACGCCCTGAACTTCACCTAGGAGCTGTCGCGAGAAATCCACGTCCTGGGGCGGCCGGTCGGGCTTGGCGAGAATCAGGAACATCTCATGATCGCGAGACAGCAGGTAGCCGCTGGCCCAGTCGATGGCCAGGCCCTCCCGGGCCCCGGTCACCCGATCGAGGAAGAGCTCGGCCAGGCCCAAGGGGTCGAGGCGCATGAGGTTCTTGAGTGCCAGGGCCTGGGGAGTCTGGACCAGACGGCGGAGCTCCCGGACCCGGTCTCGCACGGCCTGATCGCTCAGCCTGGCCTCGAGGGCCCGCCTCCCGGAGGCGTCCAGGAACAGCAGTGCCTGCGGCATGAAAGTCGAGACCATTTCGGTCATCGCGCCGATCTTGTACTCGACTCTGTCCAGCCTTTCGAGTTTCTCGAGCTCGGCCCCCAACCGATCCGTGTACCCCTCGTACGGGGCGAGTCCCGAGCCTGGAGGCACTCGCACGACCAGCACCAGGTAGTCGACGCTTCCGAACTCCTCGAGGGAAGCCCTGAGAACCTGGACCTCCGGCGCCTTCTGGGGCAGGAGATTGAGGATGTCGGTGTCGAACCGAAGGCGGCTCCCGGCGAGAATCGCCAGGACCAGCAAGATCCCCGTGGCGCCGAAGATCGGGCCGTACCGACGTCGCGCCGTCAGGGCGAGGCGCTGAAGAGCTCTACGTGCCATCTACTGAAAGACGGTGGAATGTGGGCCGATCAACCAGCAATCGGCGCGTCGCCTCAACCCTGTTTGGGTCCCTTCCGCTTCAACAGGTCGGGCGCGAATCGAACGAAGTACTCGGCACCGGAATACAGGCTCGCCAGCATCGCCAACCACAGCGACAAGGGAGCCAGGTGCTCGAATTCACCTAGCTGGTTGTAAAAGATCAGCAGGGAGATGGCGACGATCTGCATCACGGTCTTGAGCTTGGCCGATCGAATCGCGCCGAGCACCACGTTCTCTGACGCTGCGAGACTGCGCAGGGAAGAGACCGCAAACTCCCGCGCTATGATGACCACCACCATCCACGCGGGGGCCAGCCCCAGCTCGACGAGCGAAATGAAGGCAGCAGAGGTCAGGATCTTGTCGGCCGCCGGATCCAGGAGCTTGCCGAGCCGCGTGACCTGTTTGTTTCGCCGGGCAAGGAACCCGTCCAGGAAGTCCGTCAGCGAGGCGACCCAGAAGACCGCCAAACCGACAAACTCCTTGCCCTCGAATTTGGTCAGCAGCACCGCTACCAGCAGCGGCACGAGAAGTATCCGAAACAGAGAGAGCAGGTTCGGTGCGTTCAGGGCGTGACGGTAGTCTGAGATCGGAATGGATCAGCCCCCCGGGACAAGAAAACCTCCTGGCGGAAGAAGCGGTTCAGCGATCGCCCACCGGAGTGGTAGTCATCAAGTAACGGCCGTCCGAGCCGCGAGTCAGAAACGTCTTGCGTCCGACCCGCACGTTCGTCGAGCTACTCAGCGTGAATCCCGGCTGGTCCCTGTAGATTCTGAGGACCTTTTCCACATACGAGCGCGTTTCCGGATACGGCGGAACTCCACCATACTGATTCACTGCTTCTGGCCCCGCATTGTACCCCGACAAAGCCAGCTCCAGATTGCCATTGAACAGATCGAGCATGCGACTCAGGTATCGAGTCCCGCCGCTCACATTCTGCTCGGCATCGTAGGGATCGTCCACCGCCAGCTCGCTGGCGGTTCCCGGCATCAGCTGCATGAGTCCCATCGCACCCTTATTGGAAAGTGCCATAGTCTGGCCACCCGACTCCACCTGAATGACGGCTCGCACCAGGTCGGGATCCAATGAGCGCATCGCCGAGTACTTGGCGACCAGGGATTCCAGCTCTTCGGAGGAGCGCGGAGTGGCGTTGCGCGGCGGACCGTAGGTGCGCCGACTCCTGCCTTCGTTGTACATGACCCGGGTCCCGTCATCGAGGACCTTGAGCTTCACTTCCGCCGCCGCAGGAAGCGACACCAGAGCGAGGGCCAACCCGAGGCTCAGAACTCTCATCGCGTCAATCGACTCGAACCGTTTCACCTTCGAGTCTAGAAAGAAACGGCAGATCGCTCAATGTGAGGCTTCACTTCCAAAACCCTAGCCCGCGGGCTGGAGCTGTTTCCGCACGAGATCTGCGACTTCATCGAGGGCCTCTGGAAGCTTGTCCGGGTCCTTTCCACCGGCCTGCGCGAAGTCGCCTCGTCCACCGCCACTGCCACCGACCATGGTCGCGATCTCTCTGGCCAGGTTGCCAGCGTGCGCCCGGCCCTCGAGGTCGCCCGTAACCGCGACAATCAGTGTCACCTTGGACTCTTCGCGACTACCCAGAACCACGATCCCAGAACCCAGTTTCTGGCGCAGGACGTCAGCCATGCTTCTCAGCTCACCGACCGGCGCCGCCGGGACCTCCTTCACCAGCACTTTGACTCCGTCCACCTCCTGCTCCTGAGCGGCCTCGCTACCTGAGACCAACTGCATCCGGAGCCCCGCCAGGTCCTTCTCCAGATCGCGGCGATGCCCCTTCAATGCCGCGATCTCACCGCCTGCCTGATCGGCCGGGACTCCGAGCTCCGTTTCCACGTTCTGCAGGAAGGAGCGCTGTCGGCGCACGAGGTCGAGGGCACCTTCGCCCGTCAAGGCCTCGATCCTCCGAACACCAGATGCAATGCCTCGCTCTCCCGTGATCATGAAAAGCCCTATCTCGCCGGTGTTGGCGACGTGACATCCGCCGCATAGCTCCAGGCTATCGACGACCCCACCGTCCTCCAGCTCCAAGCCAGGGACCTCGACCGTCCGAACGGTCTCACCATACTTCTCGCCGAAGAGCGCCATGGCGCCTGCATCCAGAGCCTCTTGCTGCGGCCGATCCGGTGTGATCACTGTCGGTTCTGCTTGCAAGATCCATCGATTGACCAGGTCCTCTACCCTGCTCACCTCGTCGGAGGTGGGGGGCCTGTGGAGGGTGTAGTCGAATCGCAGTCGATCGGGAGCGACCAGCGAACCGGCCTGGTGGACGGTGTCACCGAAAACCCTTCGCAGTGCCCGATGCAGGAGATGCGTGGCGGTGTGGTTGCGTTGAGTTGGCAGCCTCCAGCCGCTATCCACTTCGGCCGTGACCGCCTCACCGCGATCGAGGCTTCCGGCCGACACTGTCACGAAATGCACCGAGACGCCGGCGGGGTCCTTCTGAGCGTCGACGACCAGCGCCTCGCCACCATCCCAACGCATGCTGCCGCGGTCGCCCACCTCCCCTCCAGCCTCGGCATAGAAGGGTGTGCGTTCGAGGATCACGACCCCCTCCTCTCCCTGATCGAGCTTCTCGACCGGCAGATAGCGCCGTTTGCTCGCCCGCGCCAGACTGACCACCCTGGCCCCTTCGACTCGCCTCGTGTCATAGCCGAGGAACACGGTCTTGGGCTGCTCGTCGGCATGCACGGCTTCCCGGACCGCAGCCAGGCGTTCCTGACCTTCACCTACAGCCTCGCGTGACCGGCTCCGCTGCCGCTCCAACTCCACCTTGAAGCCCTCTTCATCGAGCTCCAGTTGTTCTTCTTCCGCGATCTCTCGAATGAGCTCCAGGGGAAGGCCATAGGTGTCGTAGAAACGGAATACCGCCTCGCCTGGGAGCACCGATCCACCCTCGTGCCGAACCGAATCGATGGCCTCCTGCACCTGTCGGGAGGCGGAAGCGATCGTCGAGAGGAACTTCTCTTCTTCCGCCGAGACGGTGGTCACAGATGCCTGCTGAGCCCTGTCCAGCTCCGGGTAGTGATGGCCCATGACCTCCCCCACCAGGGGCAGCAGCCGATTGAGGAAGGGCTCCTCGAAGCCCAGGACCATGCCGTGACGAACAGCGCGCCGCAAGATCCTGCGCAGCACGTAGCCCCTGCCCTCGTTGCCTGGAATGACGCCATCAGCCAACAAGAAGGCCACGGCGCGGAGATGGTCGGCGATCACCCGGTAGGAAACGTCGTCGTCTGGATCTCGGCCGTAGGTGCCTGCCGCCAGACTGGCCGTCGCCTGCAGGATCGGCATGAAGAGATCGGTGTCGTAGTTCGACTGCACCCCTTGGAGCACCGCCGCAACGCGCTCCAAGCCGGCGCCAGTGTCGATGGAGGGCTTGGGCAGGGGCTTCATGACCCCTGCGTCGTCACGCTCGAATTGCATGAAGACCAGATTCCAGATCTCCAGGTAGCGGCCGCTTTCGCTGCCCTCTTCCCAGTCGACTCGAGGCAGATCCGGTCGGGTATCGACGAAGATCTCGCTGCAGGGGCCACAAGGTCCCGTCTCACCCATGGCCCAGAAGTTGTCTTTCGTCCCGCAACGCAGGATGCGCTCGGCGGGAAGGCCGGAGATCTTCTTCCACAGCTCTGCTGCTTCGTCGTCCTCCTCGTAGACCGTAGCCGTCAGATGCTCCGCTGGAAGTCCCCAGACCCGGGTCACCAGATCCCACCCGAATTCGATCGCCTCCGCCTTGAAGTAGTCGCCAAAGGAGAAGTTGCCCAACATCTCGAAGAAGGTATGGTGTCTCGGGCTGGGGCCCACGTTTTCCAGATCGTTGTGTTTGCCGGAGACCCTCATGCACTTCTGGGCGCTGACGGCTCGCCTGTTCTCGGGCTTGTCGAGCCCGAGAAAGTAGTCCTTGAAGGGGACCATCCCGGCGTTGGTGAAGAGCAGGGTCGGATCCCCATGCGGCACCAGCGGCGCGCTCGGATAGTGCTTGTGACCTCGCTCCTCGAAGAAATCGACGAAACTCTGGCGGATTTGCTTGCTGTTCATGACTTCGAACGCCTGTGGAGTCTGCGGACTCTGTCGGTTAGGAGATTGTAGCGGAGCGCGGCGTCATCACGGCCGGCGCAAGGCGTGACGATAGCACGGAGCCAGGGGCAGAGGGGGTTGAGGCGTCTGGGCTCCGCCCGATCCATCTATGGGGTCCTGGGGTCTTGGGCACTGGGTCCTCAACGGATGACAATCTTCTCGTTGAGTTCCATCCGGGTGGTCCGCAGGCTCCGCGCGCAAAGCAACCCGACCGTTGTCCAGGGGATCCGACGTGGGGCCCCCAGGGGGCTATCCTCCCTTCCGCTGCAAGAACCCCCTGGAGTCCCCACGCCGAACCCTTGACGGCTGGAGAGCCTCGAGGGTGTCCTGTAGCTTGATGCCCCTGAGTTCTGGTCCCTAGGCCCTTAAGCCCCTACTCCCCTATTGCCCTCAGTGCCTCAGTGCCTCAGTGCCTCAGTGCCCCATTGCCTCTGCCGGTTCCAGGAGGTTCGTCCGGGTGGTTCGAGAGGGGGCGCCTCGTCGAGGACAGCGGCAGAGCCCTCGAAGAGCACAGAAGACCCGGAGCGAGGACGTGACAAGGTGGCGGACTTCATGAGGCGCCTGCTAGAAACTTCAACTGAGAAGAAACTCTTTGCGCAGACGAGTGTACGATTGCCACCAACAGCCTTCTTCCTTCCACGACCTTGGATACGCCATGGACTGACAGGACATCCTCGACGGCATCGCTCGTCTCGAACCCTGGTTCCACCGGATCGACCTGGGATCGGGGATCGTGACCAAGACGAAGACCAGCAGCGGGGAACCCGCGGACCACCCGCTCGGCACCTGGGCAATCGTCAGGGAGTGCTTGCCTGCGGATCTCACGGGTAAGAGCGTTCTAGACGTGGGCTGCAACGCCGGATTCTATTCGTTCGAAGCGAATAAGCGGCATGCCGGTCGAGTGCTGGGCGTGGACTCGTCCAGGCACCACGTGCTCCAGGGCCGATTCGTGAACCGGGTCCTGGGTCTCGGCGTGGAGTTTCGGCGGCGATCCCTCTACGACCTCGACCCGGCCGAACTGGGGCAGTTCGACGTCACACTGGCGCTGGGGCTCATCTACCATTGCAAGCACATCGTTCTC
>CAMYLC010000023.1 GCA_947259195.1 Thermoanaerobaculia bacterium
ATGCGACCCTGGAAACGGCCGCCAATCATATCGCGAGCCTGAAAAGGACCAGCGCGACTGCCCGGACACTGCTGGCGTTGCTCCTGTGCCTAGGCGGTGTGGCCCTCGGCTACTTTCAGATATCGGATCGCCTGCGCGCCATGCATCGCGTCGAGGCGACCACCAAGGTCATCTTGGGGATCGGCTCTACCATCGCCATCTTCACGACGATCGGCATCGTCTTGTCCTTGCTCTTCGAGGCGATTCGCTTCTTCCGCATGGTGCCGGTGACCGAGTTTCTTTTCGGGCTCGAGTGGAGCCCGCAGACAGCTTTGCGTGCCGACCAGGTCGGGAGCTCCGGATCCTTTGGTGCGGTACCTCTGTTCACCGGCACGATGCTGATCAGCGCCATCGCCATGGTCGTTGCGGTGCCGATCGGCCTGCTGTCGGCGATCTATATGTCCGAGTACGCCTCGCCCCGGTTGCGCACGGTGGCCAAGCCCATGCTGGAGATCCTGGCCGGCATTCCGACTGTGGTTTACGGGTTTTTCGCCGCGCTGACGGTCGCCCCGGTGATTCGCAGCTGGGGGCAGAGCATAGGACTCGACGTCGCCTCCGAGAGCGCCCTGGCCGCCGGAGGCGTCATGGGAATCATGATCATTCCCTTCGTCTCCTCGATCTCCGACGACGTGATCAGCGCCGTGCCCCAGGGCCTCCGGGAGGCTTCCATTGGCCTCGGTGCGACCCAGTCGGAGACCATTCGTCGAGTGATCTTTCCGGCCGCCCTGCCGGGGATCGTCGGCGGTATCCTGCTGGCAGTCTCTCGTGCCATTGGAGAGACGATGATCGTCGTCATGGCCGCCGGCCTCGCCGCCAATCTGACTGCCAATCCGCTTCAGGCCGTCACCACCGTGACCACACAGATCGTCACGCTGCTGATCGGTGACCAGGAATTTGACAGCGCCAAGACGTTGGCGGCCTTCGCGCTGGGACTCGTCCTGTTTCTCGTCACACTCGTCCTCAACGTCATCGCCCTCCATGTGGTTCGAAAGTACCGGGAGCAGTATGAATAGCAGCGTCGCTTCGAGCGCATCCGCACTCCTGACCCGCGATGCTGTCGCGAGTCGTTTGAGAAGCCGCTATCGGGCCGAGCATCGGTTCAAGTTCGCCTGCGCCTCGGCTCTTGTGGTTGGGGGAGTCTTCCTGGCGGTGCTCTTCGCCAGCAGCCGCGTGCGACTCGATATCGTTGCCTTGGCGGTGGTGATGGCGATGATGCACTACAACGCTGTCGTCAGGGACTCTTTCACGCGGAAGTTCCCAGACGTTACCGGTCGATCCGAGATACGGAAGCTGACCGGTCTCGTCTCGAACGCCACGCCCTACGAGCTCCAGAAGAGGGTCGAGTCCAATCCGGCCATCATCGGCTCCACCGAGACGATCTGGGTCCCTGCTTCCGACGACATCGACATGCTGCTGAAGGGCAAGATCTCGCGCGGAGGTGCTGAAGAGACCAGGCGGGTGTCGGACAACGAGATCGCTTGGATCGACACCCTCGACGAGAAAGGGCTGGTCGAGCGACGATTCAACAAGCAGTTCTTCACCGCAGGCGATTCCCGCGAGCCCGAGTTGGCTGGGATCTGGGGCGCCGTCGTCGGGTCGGCCTACACGATGCTAGTCTGCCTGGCTCTGTCCTTCCCTCTCGGTATCGCTGCAGCGATCTATCTCGAGGAGTTCGCCCCGAAGAACCGGCTGACCGACCTGATCGAAGTCAACATCAACAATCTGGCCGCCGTACCGTCGATCGTCTACGGTCTTCTGGGCCTGGCGGTGTTTCTCAACTTCTTCACGATGCCCCGCTCCGCGCCTCTCGTCGGGGGCATCGTCTTGAGTCTGATGACCCTCCCCCGGATCATCATTCCTGCGCGGGCCGCCATGCAATCGATCCCGCCCTCGATTGAGGAAGCCGCCTACGGACTGGGTGCCTCACCGATGCAGGTCATGTTCCATCACACCCTGCCGCTGTCGCTGCCAGGAATCCTCACCGGGACGATCATCGGGATGGCACAGGCTCTCGGGGAGACGGCCCCACTGCTGATGATCGGCATGGTGGCCTTCATCGTCGACGTCCCGGCGAGCATCTTCGATCCCGCCACTGTACTGCCCGTGCAGGTCTACCTGTGGGCGGACAGCCCCGAACGGGCCTTCGTCGAGAAGACCTCCGCTGCCATCATGGTCCTGCTGGCCTTCCTGATCGTGATGAACCTGGCGGCGGTCATCATCCGCCGCAAGACCGAGCGAAAGTGGTGAAGGCGGATCAGCCGGCGTACCTTGGCTGATCCTTGAGGACGGAAGCGGCCGGACCTGTGCCGGCCGTTCCTTGAGCAGTGAGGTTGGAGCGGTCGGGCGAACCTTCCGACCGGCCTTTGGGCAGTGCCCGCCTCCCCCACTTCTCACTTCCCACTGCGTCACTGCTTCACTGCACCATTGCGTCAAA
>CAMYLC010000024.1 GCA_947259195.1 Thermoanaerobaculia bacterium
TTTGCCCTCCAGGCGACCCGATCGGAAAGGCACTCCCGGGCTCGCCTCGCCTCTACCGAGGGCCTGCACGATCGCGTAAGCTCCTGTTAGCCTCCCGACCCAAAGGAGGGGCCAAGATGAAATCCCTCGTCTGGTTGCGATCCGACCTCCGACTCGAAGACAACCCGGCACTCTTTCATGCCTGCCGCGACTCGGCGAGTGGTGTGATCGCCGTATTCCTGTTTTCCCCGGACCAATGGGGCAGACATGATTGGGGGCCCCGGAAGACCGCTTACGTCTTGCGGAACCTCGACAGCCTGGGAAGAGACCTGGCGGCGATAGGGATTCCACTCCTGGTGGAAGAGGCTCCCCTATTCTCCGACTCTCCGAAGGCCCTCCAGAAGATCCTGGAACTACACTGCTGCAAGGCGCTCTACTTCAATCGCGAGTACGAGTTCAACGAAGCGGCGCGGGACGAGCAGGTAACGAATCGAGTCCTGGATCGAGGAATCGCAGTGCGTGCATTCGACGACCAGGTGATCCTGGCGCCGGGCACGATCCGAACCCAGAAGGGGGGTGCCTACTCTGTCTTCACCCCCTTTTGGAGGAACTGGTCCCAGCATGTAGACGAGCAGCTCCCTGCCCCTCTCCCAAAGCCATTGGCCGCATCTACGGACACCTCCCTGGAGTTTCGCCTGCCGGAATTTGCGCGCTCGCGCAGACCGGTCGAGTGCTCGAAAGTCCACTTTACAGTCGGCGAGAGAGCCGCCAAAGAGCAGTTGAACAGCTTTCTGACACAGTCAGCATCGGACTATCACCGGCTCCGAGACGACCCAGCGGCGAACGGGACGAGCGGTCTCTCCGCCGCTCTGGCCCTGGGAGTTCTCTCTCCACGGACTTGCCTGGACCGTGCGATTGAGCTAGACGATGGACTCATCCTCGGGGGTCAGGAAGGAATCCAAGCCTGGATTCGTCAGCTCGCTTGGCGCGACTTCTACCGCCAGGTGCTCGTCTCCTTTTCAAGGGTGAGTCGGGGCAGGAGCTTCATCGAGTGGACGGATCAGGTCGAATGGAGAGATAACGAGGAAGACCTCGATGCTTGGCGAAACGGCCAGACTGGAGTGCCGCTCGTCGATGCTGGAATGAGACAACTACGACAGACCGGCTGGCTTCACAACCGGGTGCGGATGGTGACCGCCATGTACCTTTCGAAGGATCTACTGCTCGATTGGCGACAGGGCGAGGCGCACTTCATGCGCCAGCTCGTCGATGGCGACTTCGCGAACAACAACGGAGGGTGGCAGTGGTCGGCATCGACCGGCGTGGATGCTGCACCTTACTTCCGGATCATGAATCCCTGGACTCAGGCGAGCCGTTTCGACCCGAAGGGCGAATACATAAGGACCTGGGTCCCCGAGCTCAGAGAAGTCGACTCTTCGAATTTGCATGATCCGAGGAAGCTACGAGAATCGATCCCGGCGGGCCTCGAGTACCCGGAACCTCTGGTCGACCATCGCTCAGCCAGAATCAGGGCTGTCGCCGCTTTCGAAAAGGCCAAGCAGCTTTCAACTCCTTGAATCGGCTCCCTCGCTCCGACTGAGCCTCGTGAGCCAGGAGAGCCTTTCCTGCGGGTATGATCGACACATGCCGAAACCGACGATCCTGGTCATCGGTCTGGGACACCTGGGTGGGGTAACCCTCGAGCTCCTAGCGCGCCAGGAATGGGCTGGCAGGGTCATCGGCTCCAGCCGAGATTCCGAACGAGGGGCTGCGCGCTGCAACCTCGCTCGACTCGGCGCCATGGCCCAGGGCTACCCGGGTGAGATCGAGTTCGTGCAGTTGGACCTCCGAGACGTCGATCAGGTAGCCGAGTCGATTCGCCGACTCGAGCCCGACCTCGTCCTCAGTACGGCGAGTCCTCAGACCTGGTGGCTTCCTGAGCTGCTTCCGCCAGAGGCAGCTGCCCGGTTGTCGAAAGCCCGATTCGGCGCTTGGCTACCCATTCATCTGACGCTGAATCTGGATCTGATGCGGGCCGTCAGGGCAAGCGAGTACCCAGGTCCGGTCCTCACCGCTCCGTACCCAGATGTCGTCAACTGCGTCCTCGACCGGCTGGAGATGGCACCGACCTGCGGAGTCGGCAATATCGACGAAATCGTGCCGAAACTGCGCTTGCTCGCAGCCAAGAAGCTTCAGGTGCCCGCCAGCGAGATCGAGGTGACGCTCGTCGCCCACCACGCACTGCAGAAAGCGGTGTTTCGCTCCCCCCACGATGAGGCTCCACAAGCCGTTCCACCGTTCTATCTCGTCATCGACCACCTTGGCGAAGACGTCACCGACGAGGTAGGTGGTCGCGACCTTCTGCTCGAGCCATTTCCCCTGCCGGGAGGACCAGCCTGGGGCTTTCTGACATCCGGCTCCGCGGTGCGCCTCGTCGAGGCATTCTTGTCGAATGAGGACGCCTCGCTGCACGCCCCTTCACCGGCAGGTCTGCCGGGCGGCTATCCGGTCGTCGTGGGCAAAGGCCTTATCCGTCCGCGGCCCCTCCCCGACCTATCCCTCGGTGAGGCCGTCCAGATCAACGAGCGCTCCCATCCGTTCGACGGCATCCATGCCATCGAAGAAGACGGCACCACCATCTTCGAGCCCGTGACAGTGCAGGTGCTACGCGATGAGCTGGGCTACGACTGCGAGAGACTCCTGCCTCACGAAGCGGCCGAGCGATCTCGAGAGCTGGTTGCCCGCTTCCGCGAGTATGCTCAGAGTTGGGGAGTCGACCTTGGACAGCAACGTTGAGGTGAAACCATGAAGGGATTGAAGGGAAAGAGCGCTCTGGTTACCGGTGGCGCCAGCGGGATCGGTGCCGCTACCGCGAAACGACTCCTGGAAGAAGGCTGCCAAGTCTGCGTGCTGGATTGCGACCCGGACGCCCGAAAGCGAATAGAGAGCGAGCTGCCGGGTCTGGCCGGAGTGTACGAGGCCGACGTCGCCGACATCGATCAGGTACAGACGGCCTTCGCCCAGGCCGGCTCTGAGATGGGCGGCATCGACATCCTCATCAACAACGCGGGGATCAGTATTCGCCACCCGTTCACCGAGATCACTGCCGAGGACTGGAGGCGAGTCCTGGCGGTCAATCTCACCGGTGTCTTCTACGTGGCCCAGGTAGCAGCTCGGCACATGCTGGAGAGAGGCTCCGGAGTGATTCTCAACACGGCCTCGACTAACGGTTTCATGGGCTATCCCTACTACGCCGACTACAACGCCAGCAAAGCGGGTGTGATCGAGCTGACCCGATCCATGGCCCTGGAGCTCGCTCCGACGGTGCGGGTCAATGCCGTTGCGCCCGGCTATGTGTTGACCCCGATGCAGCGGGCCGAGTACACCGACGAGATGTTGTCCGAGGTGAACCGAAAGATCCCCATGGGGCGTCACGCTCAGCCGGAGGAGATCGCAGGGCTGTTCGCTTTCCTCGCCTCGGACGAGGCAGCGTTCGTCAGCGGCCAGGTCTTCACCATCGACGGCGCCGAGACTGCTGGCGGACTCGCCAGCCGATAGGATCCCAGTCATGCCCAGAACCACAAAGCAATCCGAGGCGCTCTTTCGTCGCTCGCTCGACTCCCTGATCGAGGGTGGCAGCTCCCCCTCCCGGGGACCTGCCAACTACAGCGACTATCCACTCTTCATGGATCGTGCCGAAGGCGCCTACATCTTCGACGCGGACGGCAATCGATATCTGGACTGGATGATGTCCTATGGAGCTCTGCCTCTGGGTCACGCTCACGTGGAGGTCGTAGAGGCAATTCAGAAAGCGGCGGCAGAGGGCACCCATTTCGCCTCGGCAACCGAGATCGAGATCGAGGTGGCCGAGCTGCTTCGAAAGATGATTCCGGGAGCAGAGCGGGTGCGGTTCGCCAACACCGGTACCGAGGCCACGATGGCCGCGATTCGACTGGCCAGGGGATTCACGGGGCGTCCCAAGTTCATCAAATTCGAAGGCCAGTATCACGGCTGGTTCGACGACTTCCTCGCCAACTCCCACCCGCATCCCACTGTTTCTCTAGGCCACCGCCACGATCCCATCAAGATTCCCGACAGCTCGGGGCTCAACCGCCGGGCCCTTGACGACACCATCGTCGTGCCCTGGAACGACATGCCCGCGGTGGAGAGGGCCTTCGAGACATGGGGCGGTCAGATCGCTGCTGTGATCACCGAGGGGATTATTGCCAATATGGGAGTGATTCCACCGGCACCCGGATACCTCAAAGCGGTCCGCCAACTCACTCGCCAGCACGCCACGCTCCTGATTCTCGACGAGACCGTGACCGGTTGCCGCATCGCGCCCGGCGGCTGTCAGGAGTACTTCGAAGTCCATGCCGACATCGTGACGCTGGGCAAAGGGCTCGGCGCAGGCCTGCCGGTGGCTGCCTTCGTCGGTCAGGCCGAGATCATGGAAGCGCTGGCCTGGGGAGGAGTTCTTCACTACGGAACCCAGAACGCCTCGCGCCTCGGAATGCACGCGGCCCGTGCCAACTTGGAATGCCTACTACGCGACGATGGCGCTGCTTTCAAACACACCTGGAGAATCGGCGAAGAGCTCTGTACCGGCTTGCGTGACATCTTTCAGAGAACATCCACCCCGGCCATCGTGCAGAACGTGGGGCCGATGCTCCAGATCCTCTTTACGGAAAAGCCCTCCATCGGCGACTATCGGGAGTTCTGCTCCTTCGTAGACCGTGACCGTTACCGTCGGTTCGCCCTGTCCCTGTTCGACCTCGGTATCTACATGACGCCTTCAGCAGCCCTTCATTCCGTGGCATCGTTGGCCCACTCGGACGAAGACGTGGCCTACACCCTCGAAGCCGTCGAGAAGGTCCTGTCAGACGTTGAATGAGGAGACCGTGGTGGACGAGCTCGACCTGAAGGGGAACACCGCACTCATCACGGGAGCTGCTTCGGGCATCGGTCGGGCAATAGCGGAGCTCTTTGCTCATCACGGTGCTGCCGTTTGTGCAGTGGACATGGACACTGCCGGTGTCGAGACCGTGGCTGACCGGATTACGCGAACTGGTGGCACCGCTCTCGCTGTTGCCGCCGACGTGACTCGGGTCACGGACTGCGAAGACGCCGTACAAGCGGCCCTGAAGCTCGGAGAGGGGCTCCAAATCCTCGTCAACAATGCCGGCATCATCCGTCGGGCCTCGGTTCTCGAGACTTCTGAGAGAGACTGGGACCGGGTAATGGAAGTCAACGTCAAATCAATCTACCTCATGTCGCGAGCAGCGATCCCGCAAATGCAGAAGGCCGCTCGTGGTGCCATCATCAATACCTCCTCCGGATGGGGACTGGTAGCCGGACCTCGGGCCGCCGCCTACTGTGCATCCAAGGGTGGGGTGGTGCAGCTGACGAAGGCCATGGCAATCGACCATGGGCCCGAAGGCATTCGCGTGAACTGCATCTGCCCCGGCGACACCGACACCCCTCTACTCCGCCAGGAGGCACGAGAGCTGGGCGAACCCGCAGAGGAATTTCTTAAGGACGCCGCCAGCCGGCCTCTGCAGAGAGTCGGCTCACCGGAGGAGATCGCCCAGGCGGCCCTGTTCTTGGCAAGCGACGCCTCGTCATTCGTCACCGGAGCTGTACTGGTTGTCGACGGCGGCGGCCTCGCCGGCGGCTGATAGCCCTACTTCTACTGCCCTGGGCCCTTACGCCCCCAAGCCCTAGCAAACCCTGCGTCCTCGAGCGCCACAGCCGTTTCGCCGAGAATCTCGTCTTCTGACTCTTCAGCGCCCAGATCGAAGAGGGCCTCGCCCACTTCGCCAACAATCCTCTCAGTGACATCTGGAGATGGCCCGGCGATGGCTCGATCGAGCCACGAAGCAGATCGCCTGGGTTGGCGAGAGGAGAGACGCTGAATGGCCTGGACGTATCTGTCCGCCGCCAGATCCGGAGCGTGCTGGGCCAGAGCCCAGCTTCTGGCGTTCGCTCCCAGCCGCAGTCTGAGCTCCGGCTCCTCGGCGAGCGTCCAGAGAGCCGCCAGCAGGCTCTGCGCCTCGCGATCATCCACTGCCACCGGACGGTGTGTGGACCGGTCCGCCGCCCTTTGTGCTCAGGCTGGGCGCGAAGCTGCTCCGCGTGGAAGGGGCTGCCTAGAGCAAATTGCAGAACGTCGCCACACGAGCAGGAGGAGACAGACCCACCAACACGCTGCGGGCCCAGGCACGGCCGACGTCAGATCGGGCGAGGTGAATTTGTTCACGTTCCAAAATAGTACATCGCGACCGCCAAAAAAATCAACGACGGCTTTTTGTAAGCTCCATCCGCATCTGAGGGGCAGAGGCTGAATCAAAAAGC
>CAMYLC010000025.1 GCA_947259195.1 Thermoanaerobaculia bacterium
TACTCATTTGCGCTGCCGTCCGATTGCCGTGAGATCGGATTGCCCGTGGCGCCAGAGCTCCATATCTTCGCCGCCACCCTGGCCGGTGATGCGCTCTTCGGCGCGGTGCCTGCGCACCCCCTCTACGATTGAGTCTCGGGACCGGAAGGGTCCTCGCCCACGCGCTCCCAGGTGGTGGAATCATCGTCGAAGGTGGGCAGCTCGACCTTCTCTCCCATGCTTTCCTGGATCCGGTGATCCCACAGCCAGGCGTACTTGAGAAATACGCCAAAGCCCTGGAGCCCGCAAACGACCAGACCGTGCAACCCGTCGAGAATACCCAGCTGCAAGAAGTAGGAGCGAATGAATCGCCAGAAGGGCCGGGCTCCGACCTCTCTGAAACCAGCCGTGCGACCCTCCCGAAAGGCCTGGGCGGCACCCCAGCGAGCGTAATTGAGGGACTTCTCCAGATACTGGTCGAAGTTGCGAAAGGTGTAATGGGTCAGGTAGTTCTTGAGGATGGGGATGGGGCCCTCGATATCCACATCGGCATGCACGCGTCGATTGGGATAGCGGCCATGGGCCCGGTGAAAGAGTCGGATGACCTTGTCGGTGGACCAGCCGGAATGGCGAATCATCTTGCCCGCCATGATGTTCTGGCGGCGGATGTAGTACCCGCGGTACTCCGGCTCGTTACCCAGGATCTCGAGGATTTCCCTGGCCAGTTTTTCGGTGACCCGTTCGTCGGCATCGAGAACCAGCACCCAGTCGTTTTTCACGCGATCGATGGACCAGTTCTTCTGAGCCGCCGAGCCGAAGTACTCTCGTCGCCGCGTGACAATCGGGTACTGGCGCGCGATCTCCATGGTCCGATCCGAAGAGTAGGAATCGACCAGAAAGATCTCATCTGCCCACATCACCGATTCGATACAGGCGGCGATATTCCACTCCTCGTTGAATGTGGTGATGATGACCGAGACCTTTTGCCGGCCCGAGACCTGCTGCAGATCCTCGATAGTCTTGTGGCGTTTGGACGAGGCAGCTGTCATGCCCGATCCTCCTCCGAGATCAAGAGCCGATCGATGCGGCGCGCATTTCCAGTTTCGTCGTCGATGTCGACCACGATGGCAGCCAGCCGCACATCGCGCTTGGCCACCTCGAACGAGACCTTCGACTGCAAGAGGAAGCGCTGTAGGACCTTGTCGCCTCGCATGCCGATGACCGACTCATAGGGTCCGGTCATGCCCACATCCGTAATGTAGGCGGTGCCGCCGGGCAGGATCCGTTCATCCGCGGTCGGCACGTGGTGCTTTTCGCTGGTGGTCTCGGCGTGAAAGTCCACGAACACCACCTTGACTTCCGGGTCGAGGCCCTCCAGCAAACGATCGGCGACTCGAAACGGGGATTCCAGCGGCTTCATGAAGACCTGGCCCTCCAGATTGAGGGTTGCCACCTTCTTCCCGGTCGCCGTCTCGCCCACATGCAAACCTCGACCTGGATTGCCATCCGGGTAGTTGGCAGGTCGCAGGAGGTGGGGATGCTCTTCCAGTAGGACCAAGCCCTCTTTCTTGTCCCAGATGTGGTTGCCACTGGTGTAGCAGTCGATGGGCAGCTCATCGAATTCGGCGACGACTTCGTGGGTCACACCAAAGCCACCGGCGGAGTTCTCGACGTTGACGATGACGTAGTCGATCAGGTGGCGGTCCATCAAGCCATTGATCTGCCGAGCCAGGACTCTGCGACCTGGCTTCCCCACCACGTCCCCGACAAAGAGAATGATCACTTGGCGTACTCGATCGATCGGGTTTCGCGGATGACCGTGACCTTGATCTGCCCCGGGTAGGTGAGCTCACTCTCGATCTTGTTGGCAATGTCCCGGGACAACCAGATCGCTTTTTCGTCGTTCAGTCGTTTCGAGTCGACGATGACGCGAATCTCACGACCGGCCTGGATGGCAAAGGTCTTCTGCACACCCTTGAATGCGCCGGCCAGCTCCTCGAGCTTCTCCAACCGTTTGACGTAGGTCTCGAGCACCTCGCGCCGCGCCCCAGGACGAGCTGCGGACAAGGCATCTGAAGCCGTAACCAGCACCGCTTCGACAGTCTTCGGATCATAGTCGCCATGGTGGCAGGCCATGGCATGGATGACCTCCTCGCTCTCGCCATAGCGGCGCAGCATGTCCATGCCAATCTCCACATGGGTCCCTTCCATCTCCCTGTCCACGGCCTTGCCAATATCGTGAAACAAACCCGCGCGACGGGCGATGGGCACGTTGACCTTGAGCTCGGCGGCCATGGTCGAGGACAGAAAAGCCACCTCTTTGCTGTGCTGCAGAACATTCTGACCGTAGGAGGTGCGGAACCGTAGACGCCCCAGAAGCTTGACCAGCTCTTGATGGACATTGGGAATGTTGAGCTCCAGAAGGGCCGACTCGCCCTCCTGCTGCACCCTCTCTTCGAACTCCGCCTTGACCTTTTCCACGACCTCTTCGATGCGCGCCGGGTGAATGCGTCCGTCGGCAATCAGACGCTCCAGGGCGACCCGGGCGATCTCGCGCCGAAAGGGATCGAAACCCGACAGGATGACCGCTTCCGGCGTATCGTCCACAATCAGATCGACACCCGTTGCCATCTCCAGAGCGCGGATATTGCGGCCTTCCCGGCCGATGATCCTGCCCTTCATCTCATCGGAAGGCAGCACGACGACGGAGACCGTGGTCTCGGAGATGAAGTCCGATGCGGACCGTTGGATCGCCATGCCGATGATCCGTTGGGCTTCCCGACCCGCCTGCTCCTTGGCCTCGTCCTCGATCCGCTTGACGGAGTGGGCCGCCTGCATACGGGCATCCTCCTCCATCATGCGTTTGAGCTCATCGGTCGCCTGCTGGGCAGTCAGGCCGGCGATCTGCTCCAGCTTGGAGCGTTCCGCGACGATCAGACCGCTGAGCTCCTCTTCCTTCTTGTCGAGGTGCTTCTCCCGACCGCTCAAGGATCGGTCTTTGTGGGACAGGGATTTTTCTTTTTCCGAGAACTCGTCGAGTCGTTTCTCCAGGTTGTCTTCTTTCTGGGACAGCCTGCGCTCCAGCGACTCCAGCTCGTTGCGATGTTTGCGTGAGACCCGTTCGAACTCGCCCCGGGCCTGCAAGAGCTTCTCTTTGGCCGCTAGATCGGCCTCACGCAGCTTGGCCTCAGCCTCGCGCTCCGACTCTTCCAGGATACGAGCCGCTTGTCGGCGCGCCTGCTCCGAGGTTCGCTTGGTCAGCCGACGAAGACGAAACCAAGCAACCGACACCACGGCTGCGCCGACTACGGCAAGCACCGCGGCCACAAGATTGTATTTATCCACCTTGGACCCCCCCCCGATGCGAAAGGTCAGGTGGTTACGGGGAGATAATCAGTACCCCCCGTGAAGCCGTGTAAGTCCTTTGGTTTAGAACCTGATTCTCACCAGGTGGGTGTCCGCCCTATGAACCGTCAGCGTCCCCGCCCTATCGGGGCTGGCACAGGTCACACAGGAGCTAAACTCCCGTTGCATTACTGTTGGTTCTACAACACCTGGACTCATCACAAACCTCACAGGGGATACCAAAATCATTTTCTACGCAAGAGCGGTAGCCGCTGGACGCTTGCTACTGTTTCTAGCCTTGAAGCGCCTCGCCAAGCCGTCCAGCCAACTCCTGAACCTTTTCCTGTATCTCTACCCGGTCCCCATCCTGATGCTTCCGACACTGGAATAATTCGTCTGTCAAATTGAGTGCCGCCAGGATCGCGATCTTGCCCGTATCCACGGTCGAGACCTGCTGCGCGATCTCGCGCATCTTCTGGTCGACTTCGTCGGCCAGACCCCGGAGGTACTCTGGATCTTTTTCTCCGCGGACGTGATAGAGCGCCCCGAAGATTTCCACCTCGGTAGCTGTGGTGACTTTGGAGCTCATCTAATCGTCCTCCGTACGCCCTCGGGAGAACACAAGTCCCTCTACCCCAAGGGCTTACAACATTATGTGTAACTATAGCACAGGCCGCGCGGAGGCCCCGACGGGCGTCAGAGCAGCTTTTCGAGGCCCGCCGAGAGCTTTTCGATGCGCTTTTTGATCTCGTCGCGCTCTTTGTCCCAGCCCGCAGCCGACTGGCCCGCACTCTTGGCCTCGGTCAGCTGTTCCTGAAGCTGCTTGATCTTGCGTTTCTGGGTCTGGTTCTCTTTGCGAAGACTCTGGAGCTCGGCCAGGGCCTTGTCCACCTTCTTCTCGAGATCATTGAGCCACTTCACATCCATCAGGTCGACCCCTTCCAGCCAAAGCGGTCGGCCAACCGGTGACGCACCGCTTCGTGCCTCTCGTTTACCTCTTCTTGCGTCAGAGAGCGATCGGCAGCATTGTAGAGGAAATAGAGGGTGGTGTTAACCGCGCCCGCGGGCACGCCCTCTCCCACATAGCGCACCTCGAGACCGAATTCGACCAGGTCTTGGACGGCGGCTGCCTCGATCTCGTCCGCGAGGTCTGCCCAGGCCGTTGATTCGGCATGGGTGAGGGTCAGATCCACTTCCACCGCCGGAAAACGCGAGGGCAATTCCACCGCCTGCACCGCCCCGGGTTGGCAGAGGTCGGTCCGCAGCTCGGCGGCGAACAGGGGCACCGCGGCGTCCTCGTGGGCCAGCTGACCCAAGTAGCCGACCGCGGAATCCGAATCCCCAGCGAGGATTTCGGCACCCGTACCGGCTACGAAACCGGCCAGGTCGGCTGGGCGAAACCGCAGCTCGAGACCAAATCTCGCCGCCAGGCTCTCGACTGCGCCTTTGAGGTCGAAGAGGTCGTAGTCTCGGTGCCTGTCCCAGGCAGTTCCCATGCCGCCACCGGCCACCAGTGCGACGGCTTCCAATTCCTCGCAATCCTGACCGGGGAACAGATGCCCGATCTCGAACAACCGCACGGATCCCGCGCCCCGCCGCAGGTTGAACTCTGCCGCCTCGAGCAGACCCGGCAGAAGCGACCTCTGCATGACGGTGTAGAGCTCGGAGATCGGGTTGGCCAGCAGCAGGGGGGTACCTTGTCTCCCGATGCCTGGAAACCTGGATTCTGCCTCGGCGTCATAGAAAGAGAAGGTCACGGCCTCCGTATAGCCGCAGATGGCCAGATGCCGACGCACTCCCTCTCGCCGCCAGTGCCCGGCACTGGAGCCCGCATCGGGCCCACCCACATCGGGCAGGGTCGAGGAGATGCTGTCGAATCCATGCAGCCGCAAGACCTCTTCGAAGAGATCGGCCTCGAAGACTGCGGGTTGTGGCTCACCGGCCGGTCGAGTGGGATCGGGCCGCATGTCGTAGTAGCGCCAACTCGGGACCCCGACCTGCCAGACGCCGGCCGACTCGGCTTCCATCTCGAAACCGATTCCCTCGAGCCAGCCCACCGCCTGCTCGCCGTCCAGCTCGACACCGCCGAACGTCGAGGCTCGTCGCAGGTCGAGCTGGCCCGCCAACTGCCAATCTAGGCTGGAGTTCCTCACATCCACGGCTCCGGCCAGCACCTGCCCACCGGCGATCTCTGCTACCAGAGAGGTCACACGATCGGCCGCCAGCCGGCAGACCTCCGGGTCCGCACCGCGCTCGAACCGATGATTGGCGTCGGTGTGAATCCCCAGAAGACCGGCCCCCAGCCGGATGCGGGTAGGGTCGAAATGGGCGCTCTCGATGAGAATGTCCGCGGAGGACTCCGTCACCTCGGAGTCGAGGCCTCCCATGATGCCGGCGAGGGCCACGGCCTTCTCGGCATCGGCGATCACCAGGATCTCCGGATCGAGCTCGCGATCCTCTCCGTCCAGCGTCACCAACCGCTCTCCTTCTCTGGCTCGCCTGACAAGGATCTTGGCGCGACTCAGCTTCTGCAGATCGAAAGCATGGATCGGTTGACCCAGCTCCCAGAGCACGAAATTGGAGATGTCGACAATGTTGTTGATGGAGCGTTGGCCGATCGATGCCAATCGCTTGACAAGCCATTCGGGGCTGGGACCGACCTCGACCCCACGGATGACTCGGGCGACATACCGGGGACAGCCGGTCGCGTCCTGGAGTTCAACCTCAGCCACATCAGCGGTCCGCTGCTCCACTTCGAGGATGTCGGTATCCGGGGATGTCAAGGTTTTGCCGGTCAAGGCCGAGACCTCGCGCGCCAGACCCAAGTGATTCATGCAGTCCGGGCGGTTGGTGGTGACATCCACATCGAAGATGACGTCCCCTTGCCGCACTTCCTGACCCTCGACGGCCAACCCGGCCGCCGTCAGACGTTCGGCGACCGCGGAGGCTTCCTCCTCAGGGTCCACGTACTGGCAAATCCAGTCGAAGGAGAACTCCATCAGATCCTCACCTGATGCAGTAGACGCTCGTCGTTGTCGAAGAGCATGCGAATGTTGGGAATGCCGTAGCGGATCATCGCCACCCGGTCGATCCCCAAGCCGAAGGCGAAGCCACTGTAGATCGAAGGATCGATGTTGCAGTTCTCGAGCACCCGAGGATCGACCATCCCGGCGCCCAGGATCTCCATCCAGCCGGTGCCTGAGCAAGTCTGACAGCCGTCTCCACGGCAGAACGGGCAGGTGATATCGACCTCGGCCGAGGGCTCGGTAAAGGGAAAGTAGCTCGGCCGCAAACGCACCCCGGTGTCCGGCGAAAACAGCCGATGAATAAAGGCTTCCAAGGTTCCCTTGAGATCGCCCAGAGAGATCCCTTCTCCGACTGCCAGCCCTTCGACCTGATGAAACATGGGCGAGTGACGCAGATCGTTGTCGTGGCGATAGACGCGCCCCGGGCAGATCACCCGAATCGGTGGCTGACGCTTCAGCATGGTGCGAATCTGCACCGGTGACGTGTGGGTTCGCAGCAGACGCCCGTCCTCCAGAAACAGGGTGTCCTGCGTGTCTCGGGCCGGATGATCCTGGGGAAAGTTGAGGGCTTCGAAATTGTGGAAGTCGTCTTCGACCTCGGGCCCTTCGGCGACGCTGTAGCCCAGACCGATGAAGATGTCGACGATATGCTGGGTGACGAGATTGACCGGATGGAGGGTCCCCAGATGGGGATGGCGTCCGGGGAGGGTCACATCCACCGCCGCAGCCTCCTGGGCCAACGATCTTTCGGTTCGACTCAGTTCCTCATCGAGCTCGGCAAGCCGGGCCTCCACTGTGCCCTTGAGCCTATTGACACCCTGGCCGAAATCCCTCTTCTCTTCCTTGGGAACATCCTTGAGCTGTGCCAGCAGGCTGCGCACGATGCCCTGCTTGCGGCCGATCCATCGGACCCGCAACGCCTCCCAATCCGCGCGATCTCGGACCTCGGCCGCCTCGGCTGCGAAGGCCTCCTGGTGACGGGTGAGCTCGTCCGCCGACACGGGTCTTCTAACTCGTGGCCGCGGGGGCTTCGATGGCCACCTTGGCGGTCTCTGCCAGCTGCGCGAACGCCTTGGGATCCTTGACGGCGAGATCGGCCAGCATCTTGCGACTGCCCGACTTCTTCAGGCCTTCGATCAACCGGTTGTAGCTGATGCCATTCAGACGCGCGGCGGCGTTGATACGCACGATCCACAGAGCGCGGAAGTTGCGCTTCTTCTGGCGGCGATCACGGTAGGCGAACTTCAGCGATCGATCCACCGCCAGCTTGGCGATGCGATGCGACCGGGACTTGGTACCGTAATAGCCCTTGGCCCTTTTGAGAATTCTCTTTCGACGTTGTGCCCGACGCGGGCCGCGTTTCACTCGTGGCATTTTCAGAACCCCGTTTCTATTGATTGCCGGCGACTCTTCGTCGCTCGGGGAGCCCGATGGAGTCCGGGCTCGGGGCCAAAGTGGACGGTTCGCTCCACCCGTGGCCGATGGTTAAAGACTTCAGGTCAGATCATCTGCTTGATCTTGTTGGCAAACTTGGCTTGCACCTCGGTTGCTTTGCGCAGATGGCGCTTTCTCTTGGTGGTCTTCTTGGTGAGAATGTGACTCTTCATGGAGTGTTGCCGCAGCACCTTGCCACCACTCGTCACCTTGAACCGCTTCTTGGCGCCTCGATGTGTCTTGATCTTGGGCACAACCTTGCTCCTCTGACTGCCAAGGCGCCCACAACTCGCGGCGCCGCAGACTCTGGTTTCCTGTGACACTCCTCGGACCAGCCGTGCGTTGGCCGAAGAGGCGGTATTGTACTACAGCTCTCGCGACCGGTCGCCGATCAGGGTCAAAACTCCTTCGGCAAAGGCCTCCACATCCTGGGGACCCCGGTCCTCTCCGGTCCGCAACCGCACAGCCACCTGCTTGGACTCTTCCTCTTTCGCTCCCACGACCAACATGTAGGGGATCTTCTGCAGCTGCGCCTCGCGGATCTTGTAACCCAGCTTCTCGTTGCGACTGTCGAGCTGCGCTCGAATACCCAGGGAGTCCAGCTGCTGCTGAACCGTCGCGCCATACTCGGCAAACTTCTCGGAAACCGGGACCACGATCGTTTGGACCGGCGCCAGCCACACCGGGAAGGCACCCCCGGTGTGCTCGATCAGAATCCCCAGGAACCGTTCCATGGAACCGAGCATCGCCCGATGAATCATGACGGTCCGATGCTCCGCCCCGTCGGCTCCGATGTAGCTCATGTCGAAGCGTTCCGGCAACTGGTAGTGTAGCTCATGTCGAAGCGTTCCGGCAACTGGTAGTCGAGTTGGACCGTACCCAGCTGCCATTGACGGCTCAGGGCATCGCTGACCTGGAAGTCGATCTTCGGACCATAGAAAGCGCCCTCGCCCGGGTTGACGTCGTACTCGATTCCCTGATTGTCCAGCGCCACGCGGAGGGCAGCTTCGGCCCGCTCCCACGTCTCGGCGGTGCCAATCGATTTGGCCGGACGCGTGGAAAGCTCGATCTCCAGATTCTCAAAATCGAAGGTCCGATAGAGCTCGAGGATCATGTTCACCATCATGATCACTTCTTCCTCGATCTGCTCGTCGGTGCAGAAGACGTGAGCATCGTCCTGGCAGAAGGTTCGCACACGGGTCAGCCCGGAGGTCACGCCGCTGCGCTCGTAGCGGTGCAAACGGCCAAAATCCGAATAGCGAATCGGCAGATCACGATAGGAGCGCTTGCCCGTCTTGTAGATCAAGCAATGGGTGGGGCAGTTCATCGGCTTGACCGCGAACTCACGCTCGTCGACCTCGGTGAAGTACATGGCCTCCCGATAGTTCTCGTAGTGCCCCGAGGTGTGCCAGAGCTCGACGTCGAGGATCTGCGGGGTGATGACTTCGTTGAACCCGTGCCGGCCCTGCAATTGGCGCACA
>CAMYLC010000026.1 GCA_947259195.1 Thermoanaerobaculia bacterium
GAGAATCACCTTGAGCGTCGTCGCCGAGCCTTCGGCGTCGAAGCACTGCGGCTCGAACGCTCCCGGCTGATCACGCTCGATAACGGAGTGAAAACCGTTGACCGACTCCCGCACGAGTTCGAAGCCCTCGGTCGTCAAGACATGGACGGCGGCTCCCTCACGAATCCTCGCGGGACAGGCGGCGAGTGCTTCGAGGATCTCCTCATCCTTCGGCAAGGGCTCCGGCCGCCACACCTCGGTGCCCTGGCTAGACGATCCCGGAAGAATGAAGATCAACAATAGCAACCAGACTCCACTAGATTGCATGATGCCCCTCCTTTCCGGGCTGGTTGGTCCGCTGTTTAGTAATGAGCGTCCGAGACGGGCGATCGGGCTCAGATGGACCTTTGTGCACTCTGCCCACCGCCGCGACTCCCCTACGAACGTAATTGAAGGTCCTGAACCAGCGTAAGCCTGTTGCCGCTGACGTCCAAGAAAGACGCGAAGCTCGCCGTCCGTTCGATGGTCTCGGTTGCGCCGTCGAATGTGACCCCCTGTTCCTCAAGTTCACCTCGCGCCTTGCCGATGTCCTCGACCTGGAACATAAGCGTCGTCTGCGGGGGCTGCCCCGATTCGAGGTGTAGGCCGACAGTGACATCTTGGGCTGGAGACTGGAGCTCCGCCCAGCCCATCTCGTCGGCTTGGAATAACAACTCGAGACCCAGAACATCCCTATAGAAGCCGACGGCTTTGTTCAGATCGCTGACAGCGAGTTGGATTGTGAGATGGCGGGTGAACATTGGCGCCTCCTTTCCCTTGGTTCATCGAAGACTCGGTAGGTAGCAGTGTGGGCCATTCTGCGGAGACTCCTGGCCGCCGTCTAGTAAGAATGCGACGTGCGCCGTGAGCGACGCTGAGCCCGGGTCGCATTTGTCCAAGACGATGCGGGACCCCATTCGCTAACGTAGCGTTTCCACCACCTCTTGAAAGGGAGATATAGATGAAGTCTTGGTGTCTCTGCGTCCTGTTCATCCTGAGTATTGCGCCAGTGGCTACGGCAGGGCCTGCCGATATCGACGCCCTTGACTGGTTGACGGGCTGCTGGGTTGGCGTAAGCAAAGACCAGCACACCGAGGAGTGTTGGCTCCATCCGGCGGGAGGCATCATGTTGGGCTTGTCTCGGACAGTCTCGTCCGAGGCGACAGGCCGCTCCGGCGACACCCTTTCTCCTCGTAGAGGTCGCACCAGGCAGAGCGGTGTTCTCGAATCCCGCCCACGACTTCCCTCAGCGGCTGATCTATTCGCGCGAGGGCGACACTCTGAGGGCCAACGTAGCTGCGCTTGAAGACGGAGAGTGGAAAGGCTTCGAGGTGGAGTGGAGACGTTCGACTCTAGCTGACTGATCACGCAGGCGGAACTCTGGGACCCTCTCTCAGGCGGCGCGCCGAACGGACTAAAGCGCGCTGCTAGGATGTCTCGAATAGGCTGAGAGAATGCGACCTGACAGATTCAACACAGACTACCTGGCACGGCCACCGCGATCGGAGCTCTCCAGGTGGGTGGAAGAGCTCTGGTGCTTCGAGGCGAAGGCCTCGATCCGAACCGCTGGCGCATTGCTGGTGGTCCCCGACGGTCGGCCGGAGGTCATCGTGCATTACCGAACGCCCTTCATTAGGACTCAGGCTGGGAATACGGCCGAAGACCCCTCCGCCTTCGTTTTCGGTCAATTGACTGAGCCGATTGAGCTGGCTAGCCAGGGCCCCGTGGGTGTCGTCGGAGCTCGGCTACGTCCTGAGGGACTTCATCTCTTGGGCTTTGGTAATGCTTCCGAGGCCACCAACCAAGCCGTGGCACTCGGCGACCTTGGAGAGTTAGGCAAGTCGATCAGTGGCCGCGTCAGGAAGGCCAGCGGCAGATCCGAGAGGCTCTCAGTCTTGGAGTCGCTGCTCCTGCGCAGGGCGGAGAACGTTGGCAACAGAGCATCGCTGGTGTCGGCCGCGGTGGCTAGGATAAGAGGGACGGGGGGACGCGAGCGTGTGGAAAACACGGCCACTAGTCTTGGGGTTAGCCGCCGCCACCTGGAGCGCCAGTTCCAGACGTACGTCGGTATCGGTCCGAAAAGCTTCGCGAGGCTTGAGCGCTTCGGCCACCTCCTGCAGGCTACTTTCGAGCAGGAAGT
>CAMYLC010000027.1 GCA_947259195.1 Thermoanaerobaculia bacterium
TCGCAGACCCAGCTCCTAACCTCACCCCCTACGCCCTTAAGCCCTTAAGCCCCTAAGCCCTGTGGCGCTAGCCCAGGACCCCAGAACCCCAAGACCCCAGGACCCCTTCATCCGAGCAGCAGGGCCCTTATCAGCCCTTCTCCGAACTGCGCCGTAAGGATCGTCAAGAGGCCTGCCAAGAGAACTCCTGCCAACAGGACGGCGAGGATTTCGGAGACAAGCAGCATTCCGATATTGAGTCGTGAGCCGCCGATCTTGCTCATGGTGTCGATCTCACGGCGTCGCAAGCGCAGCGAAAGGAGAAACACCAAAGCAGCGGTCGCCAGCGTCGCGACGGCCACCAGAAGAAGGGCCGCCACCACGAACTCGCGGATCGTCAGAATCGTACCGAGCAGATCGTTCATCACCGTGGCCGGCTGCACGATCTGGCTGACCTCGTCGTCGGCCTCGTAGCGGCCCATGAGGATGGTGCCCGATTTCTGATCGTGAGGCACCGCGATTACGCCCGAAATCGGGTATCCCTCCATGCCGCCATGGAAGTGGAAGCTGTCGACGTTGTCAGGAGTGATCTCGTTGTACTGGACCACCGAAGCATTCGCGGTGATGGTGTCTCCCTCACGATTCAGCACCCCAGAGGCGGCCTCCGGCGCATCCATGTCTTGATGGCCATGCACCAGACCCTGGATCACCCAGGTGGTTTTGAGGTCTACGAAGATGGCGCCGTCGTCTGCCGTGTACGACGGCTCGAGCACCCCGACCACCTGCATCTTCAGGGGATAGACCCCTGCCAGGTCGAACACGCTCTCCGGTGACGAGACGACCGTGTCACCAGAACCGATGCCCAAACTGGCCGCCACGCGGGAGCCGAGAACACACTCCCCGAGCACGGCCATGCTGCGTCCCGAGGCCATCTCGAGACCCCGAAAATCGAAGTACTCCAGCGTGGTGCCGACGATCGGATACTCGCGTGACCGGAAACGCACGTACAGCGGGATGGGCTGCGCCAGACCCGACTCCTCGATGCGCACCGCCTCCGAATAGGTGGTCAACGCGGGAGTGTCGGATTCGAAATAGAGAGAATTCAGCGACAGCTCCAAAGGGCTCCCCTTGGCCCCGACCAGTAGCGGCGTGGCCTCGGCCCGTGCCGTGAGCTCCCTGGCGCTCTGACCCACGATCACGTTCAGGCCGACCGGCAGAAAGGTGATCAGCGTCAGCGAGCCCACCAGGATCGCCGTCTTGATCCGGTGGTGCGCGAGATAGCGCCAGGCAAGATAGAGGGTGTCTTTCATAGGGCTTAGGGGCGTAAGGGCTTAGGGGCTTAGGGGCGTAAGGGCTTAGGGGCTTGGGGGTGTAGGGGCATAAGGGCCTAGGGGGCCTCCGCGGGCGGTACCTCGGACTTCGGATCGATGTCGTAGAACTGCTTGAAGTCGATGATGCGCTCGAAGCGGGACAGGAGATCGTGGTCGTGGGTGACGGTCACCAGGGTCGAGCCCTTCGATTCAGCGTACTCGACCAGGATGTCCAGGACTCTGTCCTTGTTCGTTGGGTCGAGGTTGCCGGTGGGCTCGTCTGCCAGCAGTAACGGCGGCTCAGCCAGCAGGGCACGACAAACGGCAACGCGCTGCTTTTCTCCCTGGGACAACCGCCGGACGTTGCGGTTCGCCTTGTCGCCGATCCCCATCATCTCGGCCAGCTCTGACGCTCTCTGTCGCACCCCCTTGGTCAGCTCGAGCGAGGTGTTGATGCGATAGGGCAGCAAGATGTTGTCGAGCACGTTCAGATACTCGAGTAGCTCGAATTCCTGAAAGACAAGGCCGATATTTTGGATGCGAAAATCGCGTCGCTCGCCATCGGCGAGGTCTGAGATGTCTATCTGCTTGGTAACCACCCTGCCCGATTGCGGTAAGCGGATGCCGGCAATGAGATTCAACAGCGTCGTCTTGCCGGAGCCGCTGGGGCCGATGATGGCCACTCTCTCTCCGGATTCGACCTCCAGCTCGGGCACATGCAGGGCGAACCCACCCTGGGAGTAGTGAAATCGGAGGTCGGAGATGGAGATCATGAGAGGGCGTAGGGGCGTAGGGGCGTAGGGGCGTAGGGAAAGAGCGTAATCGATTCACCCTATCGCTATCGATTCCGGGTTCCAACTATAAACACTGTCGCACGAGAATGCGCAATCATCATCAAACCCTTTGCCCTGTTCCTACGTCTAAGTAGCTAGGAGACAGCTGCCGACTGGAAGCTCTCGGCCGGCATCTTGTTGTTTTCGTGCACCCGTCGATCTTCATGGATAGGTACCGGGAGGAAATCGAATGACCAAACCAAGCTGGGCGTGGCTCCTTTGCGCTGCGCTGCTGGCCACATGGAGCTGCGGAAAGTCCGAGCAGCCATCGGACGATGCCTCGCCTGTAGCCGACGCCGCTACAGAAGAGCTGTCAGAGGTCGATCAAGTGGCCGAGGAGACATGGGCGATCTGGGAGGAAACCGAGGACCCAGAGGTCAAGGTGGGGCTGGCGCGCGACTTCCTGGCGCGCTATCCCGACAGCGACCACACGGGCGACTTCCTGGAGTCTGCGGTCTATCACCTCACGGAGAGCCTCGACCGACCTGAAGATGCCTACGAGATCGTCGAGACGACTCTCTCGAAGGTCGAGGACCCAAACGCCAGGCTCGAGACGCAGATGCAACTAGCGGTGCTTCACTCCAAGGCCGGCCGACTCGAGGAGCTCAGCGCTCTGGCCGACTCGATGGCCGAAGAGCACAGCTTCCAGTTCACCGACCATCTGGAGCTCATGGAACTAGCCACCGAGGCAGGTGCCTGGGATCTCGCCATCGAGCAAGCCAACGACGCGATGGCCTTCGCGACGCCAGAGGCCTTCAAGGCCCAGTGGCCCGAATACAGCGATGAGTACGCGGCCCGGGCTGGTCAGCGCCGCAACGCCTATTGCAAGGCATATCAGGGCTGGGCCGAGGCGAACCTGGGCCAGTACGAAGCGGCCCTTGCCTCCTTTTCCAGCGGTGCAGACGACACTTCGTACTCTCTCTTGGGTGTCGACGAAACACCACTCCATATCTACTGGGGCAAGACCCTGCTCGCTCAAGGTGAGCCCGAGGCGGCGATGGACAAGCTGAAAGCGGAAGCTCTGTTTGGTTCCAAAGACGCCAAAGAGACTTTTGCGGAGTCCTGGGTCTCCACTCGAGGGAGCGCCGATGGGCTCGAGGAGCACCTCTGGGCTCTGCGACAGGAGCATGCCAAGCCGCTGCCGCAGTTCGCGCTTCCCAACTACGACGGTGAGACGTTCGAGTCCACCGAGCACATCGGGGACGTCCTTTTGATCGCCGCCTGGAACCCCACGTGAGGGGGCTGTCGCGTGGAGTTACCACGCCTCGAGCCGCTGTGGCAAAAGTACAGAGATCAGGGTTTTCAAGTCATCGCCATTGATTCCGAGCACGACACCGAGCGATCTGTCGAGTTCATCACCGAGAACAATCTCACCTATCACCTTCTGGAGGACTACGAAGGCGACGACAACGTCGTCGCCTCGAAGCTGGAGATCTACGGTTTCCCGACCTCCTATCTCGTCGATCGGGAGGGGCAGATCCTCTTCTCCCACATCGGATTCGAAGAGGGTGACGAGGTCCAGATGGAGGAAGAGATCAGGAAGTTGCTCGGGCCTTGAGGCAGGGAGGCAGTGGGGCAGGGAGGCACTGAGGAGGTGAGGCCCTGAAGCGGCCGGACCTGTGCGGTCGTTTGCCTGGAAGTGGAGGGTCCTGGGTTTGAGTAGATGACCGAGGTCTGGTGGAGGTCTTGTCCGGGGTCCCCCAGGGGGCTTTCCTCCCTTCCGCTGCCAGAACCCCCTGGGGGACCCTCGGACAAACCTCGAGCATCGGAGAACCTGAGTGATGCAACCATTGGTGTCGCGGTCGCGTATGGGTAAGGTAGTAGGTTCAACCACGCGAGACCAGCAAACCCCTGCTGATTTCCAACAAGGTCCGAGGAGAACTAGATGACTGATCCACTGAGGAGCCCCGTCCGCAGTTTCGCCATGGCACTGGGTGTCCTGATCACGATCGCATTGCTGCTTGCGCCCACACCGGCGCAGGCCAAGAAGAAGGACATCATCGAAAGCTATACCGCCAACGTCATGGTCATGGACAGTCCAGGCCAGGCCAACTCATCGATCCTGACGATGAACATCTACGAGTGGACCTCGGACGAGGATCGCGAGACGGTCCTGGAAGCGATCAAAGCGGCCTCCGATGACATCCGTAGTCAATCGGTCCGTCAGGTCTCGACCACGTTGCGAAAGCTAGGCAAGGCGGGCTATCTCTTTCTCATGGGGGAGAGGGGTTGGCCCATTCGCTATGCGCGCGAGTTCGAAACCGGCAGCGGCAGGCAGATCATTCTCGGCCTCGACCGGCCGGTGACATTCTCGGAGGTCTACACCGGCTCCCAGGCCCGGGATTTCGATGTCAGTGTCATCGTCCTGAATCTCGATGCCTCCGGGAATGGTGATGGAGTCGCCTCGGTGGGCACCGAGCTGACCTGGAACGAATCCGAGGGCAAGATCGGCATCACCAACTTCTCTTCCCAGCCGGTCAAGCTCACATCGGTCCGCCCGACCAAGAACTAGGAAGACGACCCCCAGCCCCCAACCGTCCCGGGGCTTGGGTCCTGAGTCCTGAGCAAAGGACCATCCTCTCGCACAGGTCAAGGCAATAGGGGCTTATGGGAACAACGGTGCAAGGCCGCGTTCGAGGTCTCCTAGCCGGCCTTGGGCTTTTGTGTTGGTAGCCACTTGAGACTTCATTGTTCATTGCACACCGTCGACTGTTACCTGACTTCAGCGGTGCCAGAGGTTCGTTCGGGGGACCTCCAGGGGGTTCTCGCTGCGGCAGGGAGGAAAGCCCCCTGGGGTCCCTCGGACGGACCTCCGACCGACAATCTGATCGGATGGGCGTAGCACTGGCCGGCACAGATCCGGCCGTTTCAGGAGTTCAAGCCCCTACTGCCAAAAGCCCCTATTGCCCAAGACCCAGGCCCCAAGCCGGGCGGGCGGGGGAGTTAGGGTTAGTCCCAGCCGACCACGTCGTGCAGAAGGCTCTACTTCTTGCCGGGACGAACGTTAGTCAGCTTGACCGGCTGTGAAGACATGTTCGTCGGCTCGAGCTTGCTGGTCTGGTCATCCCACTTGACCTCGGTACCAACGGAGAGAATCCCGTCTCCTTTTCCGTTCTCATCTACGTTCAGGATGATGATGGTGACGTCGAAATCGCCCGCCATGCTGTCCGTGTAACCCTCCTGGAACGAGACCGGACGATCCGTCGCCAAGATGATCTGCCGCTTGCCATCACCCATCTTGAACTCGCGCGCATAGCGAAGGGGATAGCCCTGCCTGCCGGACATAAAGGCATAACCCGCCTTCTCCTGACCCCGCAAGGCCTTCGCGACATCACGGTCACCCGACTTCGCGCTCTTTATGACACCGAGAATCTCGTCCCGTTCGGCGTCCGACGACCAACGATAGATATTGATCTGCGCCATCGACCCGGCGCCGGCGGTCTGCATGATCGCGTTGGCCTCGTAGCTCTCGATGATGTCGTTCTTCTTGGCGGCTGCTGGCATCACACCCAGGGCCAGGACCAGAACTACTACCACACCGACAACGAGTACAAACTGTTTCATGGTTACCTCCTTATGGCATGAAATCCAAGCTCCTGTCCTAGGAATGCGGATCCTCGACTACCTTGTAAACCAGGCCCTTCCTTCCATAGAACGCTTGATAGTAGACGCCGTCGAGGTCGAAGTACTGCTGCTTGTCGACGGTTTCGAGCTCGGCCCTGCCAGGGATGGTCGACACAGCGGCGCCAATCGGGGGTGCGATGACCTCGTAGCCCGAGGCTGCCGAAACGTAGAAAACCCCTTCCCAATAGTAGTACCGCTGACTCGCGACATACCCGTTCTCGCAGCCAACCGGCAGGGAGACGACTGTGGTGCCAACGGCAATTCCCGGGGACGCAGTCGCTTCAGACCCACCGAACTCCCACCAATCGTCATTCAGATGGCCAGTGAGTGGATCACCGGGACCGCCCTGATCGAGAGCATCTCCGGCATCGACCGTACCCTTGGGCTTGATATGAGCGGGCGGAGCT
>CAMYLC010000028.1 GCA_947259195.1 Thermoanaerobaculia bacterium
ATCAACCTCGGTGTTCTGCTGAAGGTCGTCTGGAGCTTCTACTTCGGTGGAGATACCGCTTGGAGCATCATCCCGGCTGTCAGCATTGGAGTTCTTGTGATCAACGGCGTCATGCTGTTCGCTTACCGAAGGCTGCATCAGGCCGGGGGCCCGTAGGTTTCTCCAGACCGGCAACCACTCGCCGTCGTGGCGTCGCCTGGACGGCATGCACGGCCTTGCGTTGTCAAGGCGTCTTCATAATCGTACTGCGCCGGAGCCGTGCTCAGAGGAACAAGCCAATTGAATTACCGGATCTTGCACCGCCTGCCTGACGGCACACAGGTGCAGGTCCGGCGCTATGCCGACGCTCGGCATGGGTTCGACTTAACCGAGGGGCCGGAGGTCTTGTCGATCGGTGGTGGAATGACCGTCGGACGGAATCCGCGCGCGGGTGAAGAAGCGTGGTAGGAGCTCGTTGCTTTCCTGATAGCTGCAGCGTATGTTTGTGGAGAAGAGGCGGTGGAGTTGATCGCGCAAACGCAACGCCGTTCCGCGCTTGCCGGTGACTGGCGTGAGGCGGAGCTTGTACATGAAGCTGGAGAACGTGGGGTAAAGCTCGATCTCGCGTCTCCGAGTGCGGACGGCTTCGGTCGAGAGCCAAGCGAGCGCGAGCCGCGGGTAGGAGCCATACGGCAGCCCGATCGAAGGCGGCGCGTTCCTGTAGAGGGTGAAGCGACCGTTGACGCGCTCGAACTCGTGGGTCTTGGGCTTGCTGTGGGGGAGCGTGGCCTGGACCAGGATTCGGGCCATGAAGCCGAGGGCGCCGGCCGCGCGCGCTTCCTCGGCCTCGATCGCAAGCGCTTCCTGAGCGAGCTTCTGGGACTTGGTGCGGCGGCGTTTGGGCTGGGTGTTCCAAACGGTCCGGTCCAGGACCTCCCCGAGGCGATGCGGACAGTTGTCAGGACGCGTCAGGGCGAAAGCCTCAGGCGGCTAAGCTCATGTCCCTCAGTGAGTTAAAGGCGTTCAGTTGGGCGAAAACGGTGTTCCAAATCTCTCCCGTTGGGGACACCATCGCATGAAACCGGGCGGATAAGCGGCCCGCGAGTAGCCTTTCGACAGTCGCGGTGGCTCTGAACCGGACACCGGTGCTGCAACCCTCCGCCGGCTTGACCGCAGTAGCGGGAAAGGAATTCAGGTGCGCAGCCGATATTCGGGTGGCGGTCGCCTTAGGAGTTAGCTCATGACGTCTACGATTCGCTCGGTCCTGCGCAGTGCCGGAGCCGTACTCGCGGGTTTTGCTGTCATTACCCTAGGGACGGTCTTCACATTCGAGGTCTTGGTTGACGACTTCGGTTACTACACATCCGGTCCGACCGACTTGGTGATCTGTACCATTGGAGCCCTGGTCTCTGGCTTGGCGGGTGGGTTCGTGGCAGGTCGCCTAGCAGCGAGACATCCACTCCAGCACGCGGCCGCCCTAGTGGTGCCGATCGCGCTCGACACCGCCAGCATCGTCGCTTCGGCTGGCCCGAGTTCGGATCCACTGTGGTTTGACCTCGGCGGAAGTGCGACCCTGCTGCTCGGTGCGCTTCTCGGGGGCTGCCTGTCCGCGGCGAGAGCGGGCGCGTTCGAGAGCCGCTCGTCTCCAGTCGTCTAGAGACGGTCCGCCGGCCCACCTTGGCGGGTGTAAGGATCTCCGAGCGGTCGCGGCGGTCGAAACGGGCTTTTTGCGCCCGACTTGAGGTCGGCGTACGCCGCCACCCATCCCTCGACCGGCACAATCCACGGCAGCTCTTTAGTTTTCCAGCGGCCCGTTCCCCTTGGGGACACCATTTGCTCTTGCCCATGTTCAAGGCCTCGTAGGTACTTAAATGCAGGGAAGAATCAGTTCATCAGTTCTTGAAGGAGCGCCTCACCCTCGCCTGGAAAACCGGCTCCTGGAGGTTGGTACCTTTGGTAGAATTCGTAGTCTTGAGGCATGTGGGGACTCTGGCTCTGGTGGGCGTCAAACACCGTGCAGGCCCTACGATATATCCAGGGCAATCCGATCTGGGACTCCGAGTGTCGCTATCGCTGACTAGTTAGCTGTCCTGCCTGCTCACACCCTATGTCGAACCGGTTTTCAGCAATATCGCTTGGGCTTCTGGCTCTCCTCTCGGCCGAGGGTAGACCGGCTGCGGCAGAGCTATTGCAGGCCACCGCTGGAGAGCAAGGATTGTATTCGGTACGCATCAGTGAGCAGCTGATCGTCAGAAGGATCGGATCGGAAGGTACGTCGATCGATGCTCCGCAGAGCTCCGATCTCTACTCACTGCGCCCGACGGCTCACGGCTGGGTCGCTGGCGGTCACGCGCTGACCGATACGGGTGATGCCGATCTTCTGTTGGTGCAGCAATTCGAGGGTCAGCTCGAAATGCTGCCACTGCCGGACAAGGGCGCTGGCATGCTGCGAGGACAGCCGGTAGTGCTCGTGAGCGGCGGTGGTCTCGTCGGACTAGCCTGGGTCGAAGGCGACAGGCAGAGTGACCTCCAGGTTTGGGCTGCCAGGTGGACCGGTAGTGAGTGGGGTGAGACGGAGCCGGTATCTGGGCCTGGGCCAGGGAGTCAGTTGGCTCTGGCCGGGGCTGTGCTAGAAGACAGCAGCTGGCTGCTGGTCTGGACCGGTTTTGACGGCGAGGACGACGAGACGCTGTTCAGCCGCAAGGTTCAGGGGATCTGGTCAACGCCCGAGCTCGTGCATTCGGACAACCAGGTACCAGACATTACACCGGCTCTCGTTGCTCTGAGCGATGGTGCGGTGGCTGCCTGGAGCTGGTTCGACGGCAGCGACTACCGCATCAAGACGGCACGTTTCGATGGGCAGGATTGGACCGTCAACGAGGCGATTGGCGGCAAGGGCTCGGTCTACCCAACCCTTGTTTCCACCGAGCTGGGTGCGCAGCTCCTGTTTCATTCTGTCTCTCCAGAAACCTGGACCGTCGTCGAGGTCGACGCGACGGGCTTGTTGTCTCGCATCACGTCTCTGCCGAAGAGCACTCGGAGCCGGCCGCTTCTCTTAGGCCCGACTTCCGATGAGGTGAGATTCGCATGGCCGTCGGAGACGGGGATGATCGATGACGCGTCGATCAGGAACCAACCCTGGGAGCCGCTGCGGTGAGATTGGCGGTGAGATTCTTCCTTCGGGGCGTTCTGATCGGGGCGTTTCTCAGTGCACCGGCTTCTGGGCAGATTTTTCGCTGGTTGGCATTTGGCGACAGTATTACCGCAGGTTGGTCTGATGACATCAACCCCTCGGGCGGTTATCCAGGAAGGCTCGAGAACGACTTGGGCTGCACGCCCTCGACCTGTCAAGTCGTAGAAAGGGGCTTGAGCGGCGAGACCACGTCCGAGGGTGTCACCAGAATTCGACAGGTGCTCAACAACAGTGGCCCCGACCCCTACGATGTAGCGTTGATCATGGAGGGGACGAACGACATCTTCCAACCCAACAACATCAGCAACGTCTCGATACCCACGATCATGTTCAACCTCAACCAGATGGCGACGAAGGCGGAAAAGGCGGGGACCGAGGCAGTTCTCGCTTCGATCATCTGGCTACACCCTGGAGGACAGCACGGCACCAGTCGCGATCAGCTGGTGGAAAACCTCCGCAACCGGATCTCGAGCTCCGCCAGGACGAATTCACGGCTCTTTGCCGATACCTGGTCGAGGTTGTGCCCAGATGGGCAGGATCAGCACGGGCATTCACAAAACGCGTGCTTCTGGAATCATGACCACTACTGGCTGAACGGTGGGCAGCCCGATGTTGTAGGGCACCCGAACAGCTCCGGTTTCCGGATGATCGCGGACGAATTCTTCGCCCTGATCGACTCGAGCCCGGTGCCGGGCCTGGCGGTGCCGAGTACCCCGTCGGGCATGATCAACGATGCGACTCCAATCCTGACTTGGACCAAAGAGAGTCCAGCCTTGGCGTCGTGGTATCAGGTGCGAGTCACCGGACCTGGAGGCACGTACTTTCAGACCTGGGTCAAGGCGAGCCAGGTCTGCTCTGGAAGCACCTGCTCTACCGAGGTGACTCCGTCACTCGATGACAACAGCTACGCCTGGCAGGTCATGAGTCGCAACGCGCGCGGCAGAAATGGCTGGAGCAGTCAACGGAGCTTCACGATTGATACCACGGCCATTTTCGACGACGGCTTCGAATCCGGCGACACCTCAGCCTGGTCCAGCACAGTCCAGTAGCTTGGTCCTCCTTCGGATTTCCCAGCCGGCCCGCGCGCGCTGTTTCTTCTTGCCGGCTGTTTTCGGGGGGCGTCGGCACTACAGGATCACGCCGCCCGCCGCGTCCCGTCCACCGGAAACCACCGATCTATGCGTATCCACAAGGCGTCAAGTCCCCTTGGGGACACCATGCCGACAGTTGTGCGACACTCGACTGTGCGCATTCTCGAAGAAGGTCAGAGTCGTAAATCACTCTTTTCAAGTGGTTTAGGGACATTCAGAAGAGATTGAGTGGTGTTCCAAGTATCTCCCGTTTGGGACCCACGCAGGTCGTCGGGGTACCGTTAGGGAGACCGAGCGGGATCATTTGGAACCCTCCCAGCCGCACATCGCCAAGGGAGGGCACGATGACTCTGGACTGCTGTAGGAGTATGCTGAATACCTGATCCCGCTGCTGGGCAGGGGGGACACGTCGGAACAGCAGACAGCTGCCAATGCTGTCGGGGCCATTGGGCGAAGCTTTCGAGCTAGCCATGCAAGGAGGATCCGAGCCGCTGAGTGAGACCCGGAACGCCAGGGCCGGGCCGCGACCCTGGGTCGTGCTGATCGGTCTGCTGTTCCTGTCGCTGGCCTACAACTGGTACTACCTGACCGGCGGTTTCCACGCCGACGATCTGCTGCTGATCAACCTGCTGCGCGAGGACCCGCTGCGCTTCTCGCGCTGGTACGGCCTGTGGTCAACCATCGACATTCCCTCCTTGATGTCGTTGTGGTGGGTCGACCCGGATGTCGTCGGGGCCTTCTGTCGGCCGCTGACCAGCCTGGTATTCGAGGGGTCGATCCGGTTGTTCGGCGAGACGGCGCTGCCGCTGCACCTGCTGTCGATCGTGCTGCACGGGCTGGTGGCCGGCGGCCTCTACCTGTTCGTCCGCCGGCTGACCGGCCGCAGCCTGCTGGCGATCCTGGTCGGCGTGATCTACCTCTCCTGCGAGGATCACAGCCTCACGGTCGGCTGGATCACCACGGTCGCCGACATCCTGTGCCTAGCGTTCATCCTGCTGGCGCTCAACGCGCACGTCGCCTGGTTGCAACAAAGACGCCCGCCGGCTCTGGCGGTTGCGCTCATAGCTCTCCTGCTGTCACTCGGGTTCAAGGAGTCGGCGGTCGTGGCGCCGGTGCTGGTAGTGCTGGCGACGCTCTGCTTCCCGCGGGGCACGGACACAACGCTGCCGTCGCTGGCCCCGTCGGAGTTGAGAGCCCGCACGGTGGCCGCGCTGCGCGACCCGCTCTCCTGGGTGCCGGCCGTTTTGGTCTTCTTCATCTACCTGGCGCTGTACAAGACGTTGAGCCTGGGCGGCATGAACAACCTCGCCTATATCGATCCCCTCTCGCGGCCGGTCGCCTACCTGGGCCACCTCGTCTTCCACCTGCCGGTGATGTGGCTGGCCACGGTGACCTCGGTCTTTCCTTCGCTGGTGATGTTCATGCCGGAGACGCTGGCGCCGCTGGCGCTGCTGGGCCTGCTCGCGTTCGCCGTCTGGCTGCTCCTTCTCTGGCCGCTTCGCCACCGGGCGCTGGCGCTGTGGGGAATGGGCGCCTACCTGCTGGCGCTCCTGCCGCAGCTCGGCGCCGACGCCAGCGAGCGGCTGCTCTACGTGCCCTACGTCGGGGCGGCGGTCCTGCTGGGCTGCATGATCGTACAGATCGGGCCGCTGGCCCGCCGCATGCTGCCGGAAACCCGGCCGGGGAAGCTGGCCCGGGCCGGCGGCTGGCTGGCGCTGCTGGCCGTGGTCGTGCCGGGTGCCGCTCTGTCGGCCTACTACCCGTACATCATGCTGCCCAGCCTCGTGGCGCCGGAGCGCCAGGCGCTGACGGC
>CAMYLC010000029.1 GCA_947259195.1 Thermoanaerobaculia bacterium
TCTAGCGGTTGGAGTTCTACGGAGTGATGTTACTGCGACCCTGGAGCGACTCTGAGGACTGGCCGTTTCGCCGGGGAGGATAGGGCTCGCCACGCTGAGCCTCGCGCCGGTCGAACTCCCGACTCAGAGCCTCTTCCACCAGACTCGCCACCGTCACTCTGTCAATCGAAGCAATGTCCCAACATCGGTCCATTATGCTCTTGGGCACACAGACCTGTAGCCTCTCGAGTCTGGCTCTGTAGGCATCCTGATTGACCACGGTTCCCTCCTTACCGAATTCGCCGATCTATGCGCAGGGACCCATAATCTACTGCTAAAGCACTGAAAAGGCAAGAGCTAGCCAATGTATTTTGACATCTTCCGGAACCTTATCTTTGTCGATCAGACCTTGTCCCAGCCAAGGACAACCTTTCGAAGACCTCAGGAGAAAGGAGGCGTCAACTTCTCGACGAGAAACTCAGCGATCAGTTTTTCTGCCGCCTAGTCATACAGTTCGGTGCCGTCGTTGATCACCGCCTCGAGCCTGCCGCAGGCCAAGGCGCTAAAGCAGAATCCGGGAGCCCATAGATCCAGCGATCGTTGAATACCGGGCTCGAAGTTGTTGGTGCCATCCAATGGATCGATAATAAAGGATTACGGCGATCCTATGTCTATTCTTCCGTGCTCTTCGGCAGCGATGTTGTATTCAGAAAGGTTTTTCTCGATCGCCGAGATGAGAACCTCCTCGGCGGCCACATCCGCCTGCGTCCGAACTCGGCCCAGAACAATACCTAGGCCTGGTCGACTTCGGTGCCCTGACGGCCGCCACTGTCTCAAGCCGTGCCGCTGTTGGGGTCCTTGATGCGATCGGATTCGCTTAGGCCTGAGACGATCTCGATCTGGATACCGTCGGACAGACCAGTATCGATGCGGCGGATCTCGAACTCCTGATCGCCGGTCTCGACTTCGACGAAGGCGCCGTCGTCGTCAAACTGCAGCCAGCTCTCTTGGATGGCCAGCACGTCGTCCCGGCGGTCGAGGACGATGTCGGCGTTGGCACTGTAGTTGGCGCGCACGAAGACGTCGTCCTTGAGCTCCATGGCTGCGCGGATCTCGAACTGGATGGCGCCATCCTCCTCGACGCCCTTGGGGGCGATGTACTCCAGGTCGGCTCGAAAGTTCTCAGTCTCGAGAGCCCCCACCGTTAGCAGCAGCTCCATTCCCTCGCGCAGCTTGCCGACCTCCGACTCGTCGACCCGGCCCTCGAAGATCATCTCATCCATGTTGGCGATCGTCGCGATGGTGGTGCCGTCATTGAAGGTGTTGGCTTCGATGACCGAATCCCCCTCCTCGACCGGTACTTCCAGGACCATGCCGGAAGCGGTCGCCTTGACCAAGGTGTTGGTGGTGTAGACCGACTTCTTGCGCGCTCCCTCGCGAATCAGCGCCAGGTTGTCCTCGGCGGCCGCGACCTCCTGTCGAGAGGTTTTGAGATCGAGCTCGTAGACCTTGAAATTGGCCTCGGACAGGACACCTTCATCCCACAGCTGCAGGTTACGCTCGAACTCGGTTTCGGCGCTTTCCAGATTGATCTTGGCCCGGCTGAGGCGGTTCTCGGCGGAGGCTAGGCTGATCATGTTGGGCACGATGGTGACCTTGGCGATCAGATCGTCTTCGGTGACCATCTTCCCGGGCTCGATATAGATCTCGTCCAGGATGCCCGAGACCTGGGGCTTGACCTCGTTTTCCTTACGAGGCACGACAGAGCCCGTCGCCACCGTCTTCTTGATGATCGTGGCCGTAAAAGGGCTTTCGGTCTGGTAGACGATCGGCTCCTCCTGAGACTTGTCCCAGAGAAACCACAGGGTGCCGCCAAAGGCAGCCAACAGCGCAATGGCGAAGAGAATCAGTATGGTCTTCTTGATCATGATAGTTCGCTTGCTCCTTTTCAGGGACCCAGCTCGGCAGCGGTATCGCCTACGCGTGAAGCGCCTCGACGGGGCTGACCGCAACTGCCCGTCGGGCCGGAATCAGGCCCGCCAGCGCGCCGCAGATGATGAGAATCGCCAGGGCCTGCAGGGCGTTGCTGAAACTGACGCCAGGGTTCTGGAACATATCGGCGTTGACCCCGGCCGTCTGCATGGCGATGCGGCTCCCCTCCACCACCACGACGCCGGCCAACAGCCCGAGATACCCCGACAAAGCGGTCAGCGCCACCGACTCGAGAAGGATCTGCGTGATGATGCTCATCGGTGTGGCGCCAATCGCCCGACGCAAGCCAATCTCCTTGGTGCGCTCCTTGACCACGATAAGCATGATGTTGGAGACCCCGATCACCCCGGCGGCAAGAGTTCCCACACCGACGATCCAGATCAGCACTCGGATGCCGCCGAAGAGCCCTTGGAGCTGGCGAAACTCCTCTTCGGTATTCCAGTGCCCAAAAGCGCGCCTGTCTTCTGGATGGACTCGATGCCTTTGGGCCAACAGCTCCAGCACTCTTTCCTCCACGAGCGAAGCGGAGATTCCTGGCTTCGAGGTGATGGCAAACCACCCGACCTCGTCGCCGACGTTGAAGGCTCGCTGGAAGGTCGTAAACGGGATAAAGATCGTCTCGGCGTCCCGCAAGGCCTGATTGCCGCGCGAGGTGGGCGAGAAGACTCCGATGACCTTGAAGTAGACACCGTTGATGCGAACGAAGTCGCCGATCGGTTCCTCGCCTGCGTCGAAGAGCAGCTCCTGAACGCGAGTTCCGACCACCGCCACCTTGCGGCCCTCCTCCAGATCGAGTGGATTGAGGAACCTGCCATGGTCGATTCGCACATTCTGGATCCCGCGAATCTCCGGGTAGTCCCCCATGACCGTAAAACCCCCGGCCCGGGTGCCGCGCGAGACGTTATTGCCCCGACTGAATCCACCGAGCTGATTGCGCGGGGCGATAACGCCGGCCTCCGGGACCTCGCGTCGAACCGCTTCGACATCGCCATTGTTGAGCTCGAACCGGCGACCAGGCGGCAGGCCCCGATAGGCCTTGGTCGTCGAGCGGGTCCAGACGTAGAAGCTGTTGGTAGCACTGCCGGCGAAGTCCGCCTGAGTGCCGTTCTCGAGACCACGGCCCGATCCCAGAAGCAGCATCAGCATGAAGATGCCCCAAAAGACCCCAAAGGCAGTCAGGGCCGTGCGCACGCGGTTCTTGTCCAGCGAGGCCCAGATCTCGTACCAGTTGTCGCGATCGAATACAGACATCTCTACTCGTCCTTGAGGGCTTCGACCGGCGACACCCGGGCGGCTCGATAGGCCGGCACGACACCCGCAAGTGTGCCCGCCACGACCAGCAACAAGGTGGCGGCAAGGGCCAGACGCAGATCGACCCCGGGGTTGAGAAAGAACTCCGAGTCCGGCAGGTGTTGAGCTCCAAACTCGAGCAACGCGACTCCCAGCACCAGACCGATATAGCCGGCGATTGCCGTGATGAAGACGGCTTCTTGCAGGATGAGGCTGACGATCGAGCCCGGGGTGGCGCCCAGGGCCTTGCGGACGCCAATCTCCTTGGTTCGTTCCTTGACCACGATCAACATGATGTTGCTGACCCCCACGACGCCAGCGAGGATGGTGCCGATGCCGATGATCCAGACAAAGATGCGGATGCCAGACATCAAATCGACGAAGCGCTGGAAGAACTCGTTGGAGTTGTTGACAAAGACGGCTGGGTCTCTTCGAGCGGCGCCGTTCCGGTCGTCAGCATGAACATGCTGATCCTGTTGGCGCCGTTGAAGATCCGCTGGGCCGTGCTGATCGGTAGATAGATTCTCTCCTCCTCGGATTCTGATCCGATGTCCCGGAACAGACCGACGACCCGAAACGGAATGCCGTTGACGTTGATGTACTGACCCAGGGCGTCCCCCTCGCCGAAAAGGGCCTCCTGCACACGGACACCGATCGCCGCCACCTTCCTATATTCGGACACATCGAGGTCATTCAGGAAGCGCCCCCTCGTGACAATGGTCTTCTCGAGGTGCTGGTGATCGGGATGGACCGAACGGATGTCGAAGGTGCTCTGTTGCGCGCCGGCCGTGACCACCAGCTCGCCGCGAGGATAGAAGCGCGAGGACATGTACTCGACGCCATCGATGTCGAGCTTGACCTGCTCGTGATCGTCGTTGGTGAAGCGAATCTGCCGGCCAGGTTTTAGTCCTTTGTAGGGCATCGAAGTCTGGCCGCTTCGCACCCAGATGCTGTTGATCGCGTCATCTCGAAACTGGTATTCGATGCCGTTCGCCAGGCCAGTCCCCGAGCCCAGCAGCACCACCAGGATGAGGATGCCCCAGGCGACGCTGAAACCGGTCAGAAAGGTACGCAGCTTGTTCTGCCGGATGGTCTCCAGGATCTCCTGCCATTTATCGAGATCGAACATCGCTAGGTCCCTGCGACGAGCTTGTTGTCGTGGGTCTGCTCGTGACCGATCACGCCGTCCAGCAGATGGATCACGCGATCGGTCATTTCCGAGATGTCATGTTCATGCGTCACGATCACCACTGTGGTGCCTTCGCGATTGATCGATCGCAGGAGCTCGACGACCTCCTCGGAGGTGTGAGAATCCAGCGCGCCCGTAGGCTCGTCTGCCAGGATGACTTTGGGCCTGGTGATGAGGGAGCGGGCGATGGCCACCCTCTGCTGCTGGCCCCCGGACAACTCGCCCGGCAGGTGCTTGGCCCGGTCGTCGAGACCCACCCGTTCGAGGTACTCCATGGCGACTTTGTTCCGTTTGCGCCGCCGAACGTTCTGGTAGTAGAGCGGCAAGGCGACGTTCTCCATCGCGTTCTTGAACGGCACGAGATTGAAGGACTGGAAGATGAACCCCAGCATACGGTTGCGATAAAACGCCGCCTTGGTCTCCGACAGGTCCTTGATCAGGGTGCCACCGAGGTAGTAGTCGCCGCTGTCGTACCCGTCAAGAATGCCCATGACATTGAGCAGCGTCGATTTGCCCGATCCCGAGGGGCCCATGATCGAGGCCATCTCCCCTTCGCCCACCTCCAGATCGATCCCCTTGAGCACCTCGAGCTTGCTGCGGCCGACCGTATAGGACTTGCTGATGTTATGCAGCTTTAGCATGAGGATATGGAGTTGTCCCTGAAGATTCACAAAATGCCGGAATTGTCCGATCGGTGACGACTGCCTGATTATACGGATGCGGGCTGAACCGGGTTGCCAAAGAGTCACCAGGCCGAGCTATTGCCTGATTCGAAGCCGTCGATAAGGAGTCATGGGGGCACCTCTCCCGGTGCCGACATAGACCGTCTCCGGGTTGCTGCGATCGAGAGCCACAGCCCTTACAGAGGTCTGATTCATCGAGCCGAGCCTCAGCCCCGGCCTTTTCACTGGGCCGCCGGCGCCAGGGGCCTGCACCCGGAAAACCGAATTCCTACTCTGCCATTTCGACCCCCGTCGCGAATGAAGCATGTTGGTACACTGACATCCGCTCGGATGAGCGCCGGTTACCCGGTGATACGGAGATCGATTGTGCGGAACCCCACTGGGATCGTACGAAATGCCATCGGTGAGGACATCCCCCGTTTCCTTGTGCCCTGGATCTTGACGATGGTCTCAGCGGTGGCGGTGGCCGTGTGGGAGTTCACCAGCCGATACGGGGATCAGTTTCGAGTGACGGTCGCCACCGTCGTCGGCCTTCTCTTCATCGGCATCGGATTGCCTGTCGTTCTCGTGGCCGTGGGTACGCTGCGGGGGTCGTATTCATCGACCCTGGTCATCAGGGAAGATCATCGACTCGTCCGGCACGGCATCTACGGGCTCGTGCGACATCCGGTCTACTCCGGAGCGATCCTGGTGTTGATGGGCTTGCCACTGTGCCTCTCGAGCGTCTACGGGACCGCGATCATGCTGTTGGTGATTCCCCTGTTCCTCAACAGGATCAGGATCGAGGAGAGGCTGTTGATCGAGGAGTTCGGGGCCGAGTACGAGACCTACATGGAGGCCACCGAGAAGCTCGTGCCCCTCATCTACTGAGATCGAGACATCTCACGTGGAGCCCAAGTATTGACTCAAACAACTCATTCTATTGGATTTAATTTGGAGGCGACGGCCGGATTCGAACCGGCGAATGAGGGTTTTGCAGACCCTTGCCTTACCACTTGGCCACGTCGCCCTGGAAGGCGGGAAAGGGCCGATGCTTGCGCCGGCCCTTGGAAAAGAACGCTAGTTTTTGGAGCGGGAAACGGGATTTGAACCCGCGACCCCAACCTTGGCAAGGTTGTGCTCTACCACTGAGCTATTCCCGCTCGCGGCATAAGAGGATATGGGCACCCAAGGGGACTGTCAAGCTATTCCAACTGGAAGGCGTCCCGCAAGAGGGTGAATCGCCAGCCTTCCTTGGCCCCATCCATGGCCAGCACATCGAAACGGCAGGGCCCTTCGTGGGGATGGGCCGCGAGAAACAATGCCGCAGCGGCCGCGATCTGTCGTCGCTTGCGCCGGGTCACTGCACGGACGGCCTCGCCGAACTGGGTCGTGGCCCGTGCCTTGATCTCGACAAAACACAGGGCGTCACCCTCCAGGGCCACTACGTCGATCTCTCCAGCCTTGTACTCCACATTGCGCTCGAGGATTCGGTATCCCTGACCCTGGAGCCAGGCCACGCCTTCGGCTTCAGCCAGCCGCCCCCGGCCGCGCGTGTGCGATTGCTGTTGGAAGTCTTCGAGAGGCGTCACTGACGCTTCCAGCGGGTCCCGTCCCGAGCATCTTCGAGGACAATGCCCGCGCCCTGCAGCTGGTCGCGAATCTCATCTGCCCTGCCCCACTGGCGATCGGCTCGAGCCTGTTCGCGCTCGGCAACAAGCGCATCGATATTGTCGTCAGCGAGTCCTTCGCTCTCGGCTTCTGTGCGCCAGGCCTCGGGATCGAGAACGCCCAACACTTCGTCCACGCGAGCGAGCGCTGTCATGACGTGCTCCCTGTCCCCTTCGACAACCGCGCCGCCGTCGATGGCTGTGTTGACTTCACGAACGAGCCCGAAGAGAGCGGCCAGGGATTCCGAGACATTGAGATCATGCGCCAGAGCCGTCTCGAAAGCCTCGAGCATCTTCTCGACAGAGGCCACCAGTCGTGACTCTCCCGGACTCGCCCCTGTGTGAGCCAGTCGAAACCGCATCTCATCCAAGCGCTTCAAGGCACCGTTGGCAGCCTCCAGCGCTTCGAGCGTGAAGTTCAACTTGTCGCGGTAGTGCACAGACAGCATGAGGTAGCGGATGGCTCGCGGGTCGGCCCCCTGCTCGATCAGATCGCCCAGGGTGTAGAAGTTGCCCAGGGACTTGGACATCTTCTGGCCATCGACAATCAGATGCTCGGCATGGATCCAGGTTCGGACAAAGGGCTTCCCCGTTGCCGATTCGCTCTGCGCGATCTCGTTCTCATGGTGCGGAAAGATGTTGTCAACTCCCCCACAGTGAATATCGAAGCTCTCTCCCAGATACTTCATGCTCATCGCGGAGCATTCGATGTGCCACCCCGGTCGACCCGCACCCCAGGGAGACTCCCAGGATGGCTCGCCGGGCTTGGCTGCCTTCCATAAGACGAAATCCCGCACGTCTTCCTTGTCGTAGTTGTCGCTGACGACCCGCTCCCCCTGGCGTACCTGCCCCAGATCGAATCCCGACAGTCGGCCGTAGTCGTCGTCCTCCGCGATCCGGAAGAAGATGGAGCCTCCGGACTCGTAGGCATATCCAGCCGCGATGAGACGCTCGATCAAGGCGATCATCTCGGCGATGTGCTCGGTGGCCTTGGGGTAGTGATCGGCGCGCTGGATCGCCAGTGCATCGAGGTCGGAGAAGAACGCCTCGGTAACCGGAACCGTGATCTCATCGAGGCTCTTGCCCGTGTCCTGTGACCTTTGAATCGTGCGGTCGTCGACATCCGTGAGATTCATGACCTGGGTCACTTCGTAGCCCATGAACCGTAACGATCGGTTGAGCAGATCCTCGAACAGAAAGGTCCGCAGATTGCCGATGTGAGCCCGATCGTAAACGGTGGGACCACAGGTGTAGATGCGAACCTGGCCTGGCACCAGAGGCTCGAGCGGCTCGAGCCGGCGCCCGAGGGTGTTGAAAAAGACAGGTTGTCTCATGGCAATCTCAGCCCTAGCGGACGGTGACAGAGCCGCTGACCCAGGTGACCTCCACCTGGACCTCGCCAAAGGAATCCAACGCGTCGTGGTCCATCATGTCCATCCGCCCAGTGCCGGCGCTCCGGCGGGTAAACTCCAGAGACAGGAGCAGGCCGGATCCCGTGGCTCCCGGCACCTCACCGAGTCGACTGATGCCCACGGTCACCTCTCCGGCTTGGCGCTCACTGGCCTGGAGGTCGGTGGCGACAGCTCCATTCTCGCTCAGGAAGGTACCTTCCGATTCGCTGTTTCTCGAGTAGGCCAACAGATCGTTCGGGTAGTGCAGAATGAAGCTCACACCATAGAGATCGGTGACACTGGAGGCATCCACATCGAGGATGAAGAGCGATCCCGAGCCGCCACCGGAGCTCAAGGAGATGGAATTGGATCCGCCGCCGGAGTCGGGGTTGAAGCTGATTCCCGACGATGGTGGCGGCGGGGGTTTGGTTGCGGCGTTGGGCCTCGAGGTAGTGGCGGTGATCGCAGTGGCGGCCTGGTTCCTGAGCTATCGCTTCATGTGGCGCAAGGATCTCACGTTCTTCCACGCCGCGGTGCCACGCATCGCCGCCGGCATCATCGTGGGCTACCTGCCGGTGTTCCTGATCGACGAGGTCTGGGACCTCGCCGAGCAGTCGGTCACCACGCTGGCGACCGTCGTGGTGATGCTCGGGATGCCGACCCTGCTGTACATCTACGTCGAGGTGCAGCGCCGCCTGGGTGACCCCGAGGAGGCGTTCCGCCGCGCCGTCGACATCGTGCTGCTGGGCCTGCTGCAATCCGCGGCCATCGGGCTGGTGGTGACCAGCCTGCTCGGTGGCCTGATGTCGACGCGCAACTGGGGCGAGGAGGAGTGGCGCGAGGGCCTGGGAGACGTGACGCTTCCCGCGCTCCGGGAGCACCTCCAGCCCTTCGTGGGCGAGCTGCCGCGCATGCTGGGCTACGAGCCCTTCGTGGCCTTTCCCACCGCCGTGCTGCTGATGACCTTCATGGCCTTCTTCATCGGGACCTTCCTGCAGCTGCTCTGGGAGGAGCTGCCGATCACCGAGCCCCTCTAGCAGCGCTGCCGGCGGCTCGCCGGTCGCTCGCCGGTGGTTGGCCAGCGGCCTGCATCTCCGGGCAGGCGGCGCCCGCACCGCCGATGGCGCCTGCGGCATCCAAGTGGTACCCCTTCCGCGCCCGGAGACCGACCATGCCTCCCGCGATCCTCATGTACGCCACCGAGTGGTGCCCGTTCTGTCAGCGCGCGAAGCGGCTCCTGGCCGAGAAGGGACAGGCCTTCACCGAGGTGGACCTGGACGTGGAGCGCGGCCGCCGCGAGGAGATGATCGAGCGCTCCGGGCGCACCAGCGTCCCCCAGATCTTCATCGGCGAACGCCACGTCGGCGGCTACGACGACCTCGCGGCACTCAGCCGCAGCGGAGAGCTCGACGCGCTGCTCGCCG
>CAMYLC010000030.1 GCA_947259195.1 Thermoanaerobaculia bacterium
GCACGCCTTCAGCCGGTCGAGGACCGGCCGGCCCCTGAGGGGTTGCTCGGGCCGAGCTCTCGAGTCGTCCAAGCTCGGAGCGAAGGTGGTTCAACTCGGTCACGGCCTGGTCCAGCCCATCTCGGTAGCGCTCCGAGTCCTGCTGCAACTGACTTACGCGCGCCTCCAACGAGGCGATCTCGGAGCTTTGCCTGGACAGCTCGAAATCCTTGTCCCGTAGCTGCATCTCCAGCTCGGCGATCCGCGCATCCTTAACATATTGAGAGGCCTTCGGATCGACAGTCACGCCGGTCGGTGACTGCCTCCCCGGCTCGGATTGCGCTGCCACGGGATCTACTCGAGTCGCCCCATTCGATGCTTCCAGATCAGGTTTCTTGGCTCTCTGCGAGACCAGCACAGCACCAGCCACTCCGATCACGAAGATAGCAGCCGCTATCCAAAGGAGCGAGATTCCTGATCGGGACTCACTCGGCGGTTCGTATCTCTCGTAACTACCCATTTCGCCCTTGCACCGGAGGTCGGCCGGCAGGGGCACCGGCCGCTTCAAACGTCCTTGGCCATCGACCCTGGTGCCTAACCAAAGAAGGGGCATGCCCCTCTCCTACGCCCCTAAGCCCCTAAGCCCCTAAGCCCAAAACTAGTACTTCTCCGGCACCCAAGTTCTCTTCGCGAGAGCCGCCTCGTCGTCGTACGCGCCTTTCTTGCCGCGAGGTGGCAGCTCCACCGGCTCGTAGGGTAGATCCTCGTAGGGAATCAGGCTCAGCAGGTGCGAGATGCAGTTGAGCCGCCCGCGCCTCTGGTCGTTGGAGTCCACCACATACCAGCGAGCCCACGAGGTGTCGGTCGCTACGAACATGGCGTCCCGTGCCCGGGCGTAGCCTGCTCTTCGTTGTCGACCGTCAGCCAGTACTTGATCAGGATGATCCCCGACTCCACCAGGGCGCGCTCCCAACCGGAGCAGGTGAGCATGAACTCCTGATACTGCTTTTCGGTGCAAAAGCCCATGACCCGCTCGACGCCGGCGCGGTTGTACCAGCTGCGGTCGAAGAGCACGACCTCGCCCGCCGCCGGCAGGTGCGTGAGATAGCGCTGGTAGTAGAACTGGGTCTTCTCCCGGTCGCTGGGCGCTGGCAGGGCGACAACTCGAAAGACCCGTGGGCTCACCCGCTCCATGATCCGCTTGATCACCCCGCCCTTGCCGGCGGCATCCCGGCCCTCGAAGACTACGACAACCCGGAGTCCCTCGTGCTTGACCCACTCCTGGAGCTTCACCAGCTCCGTTTGGAACTTCTTGAGCTGCTTGTCGAAGGTCTTGCGGTCGAGTTTGGTGTCTTTCTTGCCGTCCTTCTTCTTGCTCATCGCGACTCCTTTGCCCTTCGCTCGAGGGCCGTTTCAGTCCCTTTCAACGCTCTCCGAGTTCTTCACGATACTGTCGATATGGGAAACCGCCTCCGCTGGAGAATCGGTGCCGAATACCGCCACCTCACCTTCATTGATGGTCTTCTCTCGCAGCATTCTCTTCTGAACGAAGTCCAAAAGCTCGTCCCAATAGTCCTGGCCCATCGCCACGAGGGGAAAACGCTCCATCTTGCCGGTCTGGATCAACGTGATGGTCTCGAACATCTCGTCCAGGGTACCGAAGCCTCCCGGAATGAAAACGAAGGCCGAGGAGTATTTGACCAACATCACCTTGCGTACGAAGAAGTGGTCGAACTCGAGGCAACGGTCCAGGTAGCGATTGGGGGCCTGCTCGTGCGGCAGGACAATGTTGCAGCCGACACTCAAGCCTCCACCCTCCTGGGCACCCCGGTTGGCGGCCTCCATGATGCCGGGCCCCCCTCCGGTCAACACCGTATAACCCGCCTCCGCCAGCTCCCGGCCCGTTTGCCGAGCCAGCTCGTAGTAACGGTGGTTCTCGTCGAAACGCGCCGATCCGAATACGGTCACCGCGGTTCCGATGTCGTAGAGATTCCGGCAACCGGTGACGAATTCGTTGAACACCGTGACGCCACGGTCGAAATCGGCCAGCAAGTCGTCGGAGCCCCGAAGCAGCTCCGCTTCCGGCATGACAAGGTCGTGGCTGTCGTTCTGGTCAGTCATTCCTTCACCTCGTAAAGACTACGGCCGGCAAGGAGGCCGGCCGCATCTGTCTCAAATCGGTTTGAAAGCTTGCTCATCGTGTCGATTCAACCCCTCGACTCTATCCCTTCGAGTGCCAGTCGGGCACCCCCGACACAAAATTGTGCATGTTGGGGTCGATACTCGTCAGAAGGCTCCAAGTAGACTCCCGGCTGCCGGGTTTGACGAGGTCAGTCTCAAGCTCGACGTTCGAGCACATCCGCATAGGCGGACTGGAGGGAAAGAAATCATGAGACACCTACCCCTGATCGCGGCCCTGGTGGCCATCTGCACAATCGGCGCGGCCTGCGGGAATGACTCCGCTTCGACCACGCTCGAGGAAGCTGAGATCGTGGAGCAGCCCGTTTTCGAGGATGTCGACTGGCGCCTCGTGGAATACCGAGGCGAATCCGGCGAGATGGCGCCGATGCCGGGCCAGACGACCGTCGGCGTCCGGTTCAGCGGTGGCAAGTTGGGTGGCACCGCGGGCTGCAATCGGTACTTCGGCAGCTACGTTCTCGGGGAGGCGAACAAGCTGACCCTGGGCTCCGAGATGGGCTCGACCCAGATGGCCTGCGAGCCCGAAGTGATGGATCAAGAGCATCGGTATCTGAGACTTCTCGGTCAGGTGGTGGCGATAGACCGAGCAGAAGACCACCTGATTCTCAAGAATGCCGACTCGACGGTACTGCTGAAATTCGTCGCTACCGAGCCTGCGACTCTCGAAGATACCGCCTGGCAGGCCACGGGTATCAATAACGGTCAAGGTGGGGTCGCGTCGTCGGCCACCACTTCCGGTTCGACAGCGATGTTCGCCGAGGGTCAGGTCAGAGGAATCGGTGGCTGCAACCGGTTCACTGCCACCTACGAGATCGAGGGGGATCAGATCACTATCGGACCCGCCGGAGCGACCGAAAAGCTCTGCATTGAACCGGAGGGAATCATGGAGCAGGAGCAGCAGTTCTTCGAGGCTCTTGGTCGGGCACGCACTTTCAGCCTGACACCCGAGAAACTCGACTTGCGAGACGAGAACGGCTCGCTCCAGGTGAGCTTTCGCGTCGCGGGAGAGTAGAAAAGGTCCCGCCGAGAGCCCCTGAGCCGTTCTCAGATCGGTCCTTCAGGAGCCCTCGGCAATTCTTGGCCGTCAGTCAGACGAGGATCGTCCGAGCCACTTGCCCAGTTGTTGTCCAGCCAGTTCGCGCCCGCCCAGGCCGAACGCCAGCGCGGCCGCCACGGCGGCAGCGCCCAGCACCAATCCGAAGGCCAGATTGATGATGTCCTCGGCTAGGCCGGCCTGGCGCAGCGCCATGGCCGCAGCCAGGACTATGATGGCCCCGCGCGCCACGGTCGAGAGAAGAGCCGCCTGATTCGTACCGCTGGACTGAATCGCCTCGGCGGCCAAGCCCGCGAGATACAGCCCGATCGCGAGAATCACCACCCCCAGCAGGACGTCACCGGCAAATAGCGTGAACTGAGACACGATCCCTGCCAACGCGTCGAACTGCATGACCTCGAGAGCCTGGATCGTGGCGAACAGCATGATCGCCACCAGAGCCAACCAGCCCACTAACTGAGAAGGTGAGCGGGAGCCGCCCTCCTCCTCGCTCGCCTCGGTGCGAAACCCGATGCGCTCGAGAAATCCGTCGAATCCGACGCTCGCCAGGAGTCGGCTCACCAGATCGGCCACCAGCTTGGCGACCAGGTAGGCGATGAATAGGATCAACGCTGCAGCAAAGATCTGCGGGACGGCGGCGAGAATCTGATCCAGCATCGAGCTCGCCGGCGCCGTCAGGGCCTCGAGCTGCAGAGCTTCGAGTGCGGCGATGACAACTGGCACGAGAATCAAGATGTAGACGACCAGGCCCACCAGAATCGAGAGCTGCTGCTCTCCGAGCACGCGTCCGAGCCCCAGCCGTTCGCCCAGCGAGTCGGCTCCGGAGGCCGACAAGAGGCTACTGACGATCCGCCGAATGATGCGGGCCAGCATCCACCCGACAGCGAGAATCAAGAGTGCGGCGAAGAGGTTGGGGAGGAAGGCCAGGACCTTGTTGAGCAGCACGTTGACCGGTCCCAGAAGCCCCTCGAGCTCCAACGCGTCCATGACGGCTGGAAGAAACAGCAAGAAGACCAACCAGTAGACAGTCTCACCCAGAGCCTTACTGGGGGGGGTTGCACCCTCCGTGACCTCAGAGGCGATGCGCTCATCCAGTTTCGTCTTGGCGAGGACCCGGGTCAGGGCGAAACGAAGACCGGAAGCCACCATCCAAGCGACTGCCAGAAGTACCGCTGCAGACAACAGGTTGGGCAAGAAGGCGAAGATCTCGTCGAGGAGGGTTCCCAGGGGGGCGGTCACTTCGGGTATTCCCAGCAACGAGAAGAACGCCACGAGAGTGAAGATCATCAGGATCCAGAATACGGCCTTGCCTGCGACCGTTTCGATATGTACATCTTTGGCCTTTTCGGCTCCAGTAGCCCAAGAGGCCACGCGGTCGTCGATCGAGGTCTTCTTGAGGATGGCGCGGGTCAGGGCAGCGCCGATCAAGGCTACTACCCAGCCGATTACCAGGACCGCCAGAGCCATCACGAGGCTTGGGACCTGACCAGACAGGGTTTCCCAGATTTCGTTGAAATAGGCTTCCATCTCCATCTCCTTTCGTTGGTATCTTTCAGCAATAAGCGCGACTTCGCGTCATCGACACGAGCTCCCGCGTTCCCCTCTCCGCCCCTTCGCGCTTTTTCACCGCTGCGCTCGCAAGCCTATCAGCATGGGGTGGTGAGTTCATACGTCAAAAAGGCGCAAGACGCTCAGCGCGGAGAGCTTCATTACTCGGGAGGCATTCGTGGTACTTTTGCCAATCCATGCTTTCTTCGAGACGATGTGGACCCCTTGTAGGAGTCCTTCTGGTCGCGGTTTTGGGCTGCACCGTGGGGCCCGACTACGAGCCTCCCGAGTTCGAACAAGAGATTCCCGATGCCTGGAAGTCGGCGGCTGCTGAGGAGATCGGAGAAGTCGGCTCACCGCTCGAGACATGGTGGACGACGCTCAACGATCCGAAACTCCTCGAGCTCATTCACGAGGCCCGACTGGAGAATCTGTCGTTGCAGACCGCTGCGGCGCGAGTCGAGGAGGCGCGGGCGCGGCTCGGGATCGCCACCGGCCGCTACTATCCCGACGCGGTCCTGGACGCTGCCTATTCGCGCCAGGATCTCAGCGAGAACAGCTCCTTCGTTGTGCCTCCTGGGGGGTTCGAGCCCTTCGACCTGTACAACATCGGCGTGGGCTTCAACTGGGAGATCGATGTCTTTGGCCGCCTGCGCCGGGGGGCCGATTCGGCCAGGGCCGGTCTCGAGGCCTCCATCGAGGATTACCGCGATGTCATGGTGGTCCTGATGGCCGACGTGGCCGCCAACTACATCGAAGTCCGGACTCTGCAGGAGCGCATCAAGTACGGCGAGGCCAACGTCGAGGCCCAGGCGGGCAGTCTGCAGCTCACCCAGGACCGCTTCGATGCCGGTTTGAGCCCGCTGACCGATGTCACGCAGGCCGAATACAACCTGGCCAACTCGCAGGCTGCGATCCCGGCCCTCGAAGCCAGGCTCCAAGCGGTGATCAACCGGCTGGCGGTATTGCTTGGCAAGCCACCGGGCGCCGTCGACGATCTGCTGACGGGAGAGTCCGCCATTCCCGATCCAGACGAGGGCGTGACGCTGGGCATTCCGGCGGATCTCCTGCGACGTCGTCCGGACATTCGAACTGCCGAGCGCCAGCTGGCCTCTCAGACGGCCCTCATTGGGGTGGCAAAGGCCGACCTCTATCCAACCTTCTCACTGACGGGAATCCTCGCTCTAGAGTCCCTGGACAGTGGTGACTTCTTCGATAGTGGCAGTACCACCTGGTCACTGGTACCTGGCCTGCGTTGGAACATCTTCTCCGCCGGCAAGATCCGCAACAACATCCGGGTCCAGGAGGCTATTACCCAACAACTCCTGCTCTCTTATGAGCAGTCCGTGTTGTTCGCCCTGGACGAGGTCGAGAGCACGATGGTGGCCTACGAACGCGAGAAGGAGCGCCGCGATCGCCTTTACGAGGCCGTGGACGCGAGCAGTCGAACGGTCGAGCTGGTCCGCACCCAGTACATGTCTGGGCTGACGGGTTTCTTGAACCTGCTCGACGCTCAAAGGACACTGGCCACCCAGCAGGATTCCTGGGCGGACTCCGAGGGGCAGGTGGTGCAGAACCTGATCGCCCTCAACCGAGCCCTCGGTGGTGGATGGGGTCCACCCGACCCCGACAACACGCCGAAAGACGACGCAGAGCAGATCACCTCCACCATCGACAGCGCAGGGAGTGAGCCATGAGAACACCTTTCCGACCAGGCAGCTCAGGGAGTTGCCTGATTCTTGCGACGCTGGCCGTCGTGGCCGTGGGCTGCGGAAAGCAGGCCGAGACCGGCCCGCCTCCACCCCCTGATGTCGGGGTCGCGCAGCCGATCCAGCGCGATGTCACGGTGTTTTCAGAGCATCTCGGTTCCACTCGGGCC
>CAMYLC010000031.1 GCA_947259195.1 Thermoanaerobaculia bacterium
CCATGAGGAAACTCCTACATCTCATCTACGGAGTCCTACTACACCAGCAACCTTTCAATCCACAACATGAGGAGACTTGATTCCCAAGACCGTATCTACATTGGTAGTCAACTGCATCGGACCCAGGACCTCAAGTCCTCAAGACCCCACGACCGCTAGAAGTAAAACGTCCCCACCAGTTGGAACTGGGTTGCGTTGCCCCTTTCACCGTCCTTGTTCATTCGCTCTCCCCATAGGAGCTCGAAGCCGAGGTCGATGGAGGTGATCGGCGACCAGAGCAGATTCAGGGTGACCCGCTTCGTTCGACGATAGGCGTCGTCCTCCTGAAAGTCGTGGTTGTCGACCTGTGTGTAGCCTAATACCATCGTAGACCGAAGATCCCTGAGAAGGCCCGTGCTGCCGAAGAAAGTGGTTGGATCCCTCTTCCAGTAGTGCTGGTACGCGACGTAGGCGCCCAGCGCTGGAAGCACCCTCAGATTCCCTTCCAGATCGAAAATCGCATCCTGCCCTCCCACCGAATCCAGGTCGTTGACATACCGCCCAATGCCCTGACCAATATTGAACTGGTACTTGAAATTGTCCTTTTGGCTCCATTTCCTGAATCGATTGCTGCCACTCAAGCTCATGCCCCATCCGAACGTGGTTTTGACACTCGTCGGATCGTCAGAGGGGGCTCCCGAAATGTTTCGCAGAACAACAGCCGCCTGCAGATGGCCCCACTCTCTTGGGGAATTGATCCGAGCGGCAAGGTCGGCAAACTTTCCCTTGCCATCGCCACCTGTGATCTCAGCAGCTGGATCCTCGAGAGAGACAGCGAAGCTCCGAGTCGGGCCGAGGTTCTTGGTGTAGCGCAGGAGCGGTTGCCGTTCGTTGATATTGGCGTTCAATCCTTCGAAATCGAGCTCCTCGGGGGTAGCCCCCGTGTCCATGAAGGTGGACCAGGTCTGCCCGAGAATGATGCTCTTGTACTGCCCGAAGGCATGGCGCAAGCGATAGGTGTCGGTGGTACCAACCTCCGCGGCGAAGTCACCTTCGATAAAGGCCCTGAAGGTGCCGACGCTGGAGTCCATCCGCATGTCAAGGTTCATCCTGGAGCGCTTGGCCGAGATGGTGAATCCTTCATTGTCGACACCTGGCGTTGGCTCGCCCACCGGAATCGTACCGACGATAAAGCGATCGTCGGAGCCGATGGGATCCAAGCTGTCGACCAGCCCGAGTCGCACATAACCCCCGATCTTGGCCGACATATTGGTGCCGGGAATCGGGATCGAGCCCGGAAAAACGCCCGCCGCTTCCTCCTTCTCGGGTGTGTCCTTCCTGCTCTGCAGCTCGTCTGCGGTCTGTGATTGTTGCTCCCGAAGGGCGATCGTCTCTTTCGATTTGTCCTTCGCCTGACCCGTGTCCGCCTTCAATTGATCGATCTGCGTTTGCAGCGTCGCCATCGCCTTCTGAGTCTCAGAAAGCTGCTCTCCCTGCTGCTCGATGAGTTTCTGCTGCTGCTCCAGCATGTCCTTCTGGTCCTGGAGCATCTTTTGCAGATCTTCCATGGAGACCTGCTCCGCCTGGGCCCAGGAGACCACCGGACCGGCCATTAGCAGGAGAATGAAGAGACTGAGAATGAGTTTGGGGAGGTTTCTATTCATGACTTCTCTCCTCGAAGCGACAACACGCCCACGCAGCAGCACACCGCACCGAGCTTCGGCTCTTCCAATCCAGGCTCGCCTGCGGGAGCACCTAACTGGTGCTGCACATTGTAATCGCCTGGAGGCCCCCCGACACAGAACGGCCGGCTCGAAAGCCGGCCACTTCGGTTAGCCAGAGTGCTAACCTCTTCTGCGCTGACCCACCCAACCCGGCCGACACAGGTCCGGCCGCTTCAAGTCCTCAAGGCCCCAGGACCCCAAGACCCAAATACCGCTACGCCCACAGACGAATCGTCAGTCGATCGTGTCTTTGGCGGACTCGACCGCGTCTTGAGCGGCATCCTTTACGTCCCCCACGACATCTTCTGCCGTGCTGGCGACGCTCCGCCCCGCAGCGCCGATTCCGACCATGGCCCAGCCGGCGAAGATCAACTTGATCCCCACCAGGATGCCGACAAACAGCAGGCTCTTCTCAGGCCATCCCCGCCAGATCATGATACCCAGCACGACCGACACGATGCCACCGAACAGCATCCAACCCCACCCCTTGAGTGGCTTGAGATCGAAGGCCTCGATGATCTCGAAGATACCGTCGACGAAGAAGTAGATAGCGAGCACGAGAGTCAGGGTTGCCAGGGCCAGTCCCGGCCGCACAACCATGTAAATGCCCACTAACAGGGTCAGCAGGCCCAGCACGAAGACCAGGATCCCCTTGCCCCACGACTTGCACTTGAAGGCGAAGATCGTGCGCATGATACCCGCGCCGATCAGCAGAAAGCCCAGAATGAGCGCCACTGCAACGCCCGTCATCAGCGGCGTCATCATCGCCAGAACACCCAGAATCACCGTCAGAATCCCGAGGACGACCAGCGTGGTGGAGTCCTTCTTGACCGCATTGGCCAGCGGTGCTGCGACAGCTTCAGCCATGCTCAGCTCCTTTCGTTTTCACTGTTGACATCGGCCCCATGACGCGCTCACCCCTCCGGGACCATGCAAGACAGATGTAGACTGACCGACCTATTCTGCCATAGGCAGAACCGTAAGAGCAGCCTACCGACAGCCCTTGGATCGTGAAACCGAAAATGCGTCTTCAGCTCGCCGCTTTGTTATGCACAGTCCTCGTCAGCGGATTCGACCTGGGGGGCGTCCTTGCCGAGTGTCCCCCCACGGGTTCGGTCCTCGACCGGCTCGATGACATCGACCTCACGGCCGCCGCACGAACACGAGAGTTCGAGCTGCAGCCCCCGAAGTCCCTGTACGAAAGAGCCGCCGCCAGGCCCGGCAAGGTAGTAGTCAAGAACGATGGCAAGATCGGCCAGGCCGTCCTGATGAGCGACCTGCCCATCGAGACTCTGTGGATGGCCATCAACGACGAGGATCACTACGCCGAGGACGGATACATACCTGTGCTGCACTCAGAGGTTGTCGGGGGCACCAGCCGTGGCCAGGACCGGATTCTCTTTCAGTACTTCAAGCGTGCCGGCGTAGGTCGCTGGTGGATCGATCAGGTGGTCATGAGTGATGGGCTCTTCGTCGATTCCGACGCCACGCTTTGGGAGCTGCGTTGGTGGGATCTCATGGAGACCAGGGACGAAACCTCCCTACCCGAGGAGCTTTCTCAAAGCTTGACAGATCTCGGACTGTCTCCGATTCGAGAGAGTCGCGGTGCATGGTTGATGATTCCGATCGCTGCCAGCTGTACCCTGATCGAATACGTAACGTACTCCGACCCAGGTGGTTTTCTGAGCCTCGCGCAGTGGCTGGGCGCGGGCCGCGTCATCCGCGACACCCTCGAAGGGGTCGAGAAATTGGCTCGCGAGCACATCCCGACACCGCATGAAGACTCCCGGTTCGTGAGCCCCGACGGAACGCCCGTGGTGGCGTCTGAGGAGTAGACCTTTCTAGGTCTGGGACTCGTCGGAGTCGTCGCTTTCCAACAGGATCGTCTGCGTCGGAAAGGCGAACTCGATTCCCTCGGACTCGAAGCGCCGCATGAGCTCCAGATTGATCGATTGTTGGATGTCCATCTTGTACTGATATTCCGGGAGCAGCACAAAGTAGACCGTCTCCACGATCAGGGCCGAATCGCCAAACTCCTTGAAGTGTGAACGGTCGAAGCGCGCTTGATCCTGGGACCCGACGACCTCCTCAATCATGCCGGGGATCTTCTCCACCTTCGCCGTCGGCGTGTCGTAGATGACGCCGACCGTGAATGCGACCCGTCGCTCCACGAGACGCCCATAATTCTGGATGCGACTACCGACGAGATCGCTATTGGAGAAGATCAATTCCTCTCCGGTGAGGCTCTTCAGGCGCGTGGTCTTCATTCCAATCTTCTCTACCGTCCCGTTGTAGCTGTCAACGACCAGGTAGTCACCGATCACGAAGGGTTGATCGACGTAGATCGAGAAGGCGGCGAACAGATCTCCCAGGATGTTCTGCGCCGCGAGCGCAACGGCAATACCGCCGATTCCGAGTCCGGCTGCCAGGCCGGTGATGTCGACCCCCAGATTCTCGAGCGCAAAGAGCAGAGCGATGCTCCAGATGAGGAGCTTGCCGATCCACTCGACACCGCTCAGCCAAGTCAAGGCTTCGCCCTCGCCCGATTTCTCCTGCCGGATGATTGTCAGCCATCTCATCAGGGCCGTTGTCGCCCAGAGACCTATCTGAATGACAACCACGATAATGAACACGACATTCGTCATGCCCTGCACTCTTGGATTCAGTTGGAGCGCTCGAGAGCCGACCCAGAGAGCAACAATGAAGAGAAAGCCCGGCCGCGTGCCTTCGAGAATAGCGACGACCAAGTCGTCGACGACGGTCTTCGTGGACTCGGCCAGGACCGCTAGTCGCTTCTTGACCAGGTTTCGCAGCATCCAGAGCAACAACAAGGTTGCCAGCGCCACTCCCGCGGCCACCCCCCAACTCGCGAGGGTATTGCCCAGAAAGGATTTGTCGAGGAGTTCAGTCATCGTCATTTCACGCCTCGCGCTCGCCTTCGTAGTCGTCTTGGCCGGTCCACCACCTTTGGCGGGCTCCGGCGGATCTTATCGCCTCGCGGGGAGTTGCTTCCCACCATCTACACACGAGTTGGGCAAGCCGTCTGTACTGTCCTGGGACGTCTTCCTAGCTGGAGGGGAGCCAGCTCTCGCCTTTGGCGACTTTTCCCGGTCGGCCCAGCAAATAGCCCTGGCAGAAATCCACCCCGGCGTGCTCTGCAATCACGTACTCTTCGGTGGTCTCGATCCCTTCGGCCACTACCCGGGCCCCCATGTCCTTACACAACCGGACGATGGAGATGAGCAGCCTGAACTGCCGGGAGCCGTGGTGCACCTGACTCATCAACTCACGGTCGAGCTTCACGATATCGGGCGCCAGATCGGCAATGTACTTCACATTGGAGAACCCGGCTCCGAAGTCGTCGATCGCCACCTGGATGCCCTTCTTGCGCAGCTCCCCGAGCACACTGATGCACTGTTCGAAATGGCTCAAGGGTGCCGACTCGGTAACTTCGAGATAGACGTCCTCGCCATGCCGAAAGATCGGGTCATCGGGCTGAACCAGAAAGGGATGGTCGAACTCCGCCGGGTGAACGTTGATGAACAGTGGATTGCCCGGTGCGCCACTGACAGCCAAGAACCGCTGCAGCCTGCCCAACTCACCCACTCTTCCGGCTTGAGTGGCAGCACCGTAGAGGGCTTCTGGGCCATCGAACAAGTCCGACGGGCTGCGCGCCAGTACCTCGTACCCGAAGACCTCACCTGAGGCCACCTCGAAGATCGGCTGGAAGACCAATTCCAGGGTTCCTTCGGAGAGGATCTTGTCCAAGGCCTCCAGCTGGCCCTTCTCTGGCTTTATCGCTGAGATCGTTGGTTCGAGAGGTAGCTTCATAAACGAACTCTCTTCTTGCCTTCAGGACAGGGTGGTCGTTTCGGATCCGACCGGAGCCTGTCGATCAACAGAGGTATTCGTCGCACTCAGGATAACCGAGATTCTACCGCACAGCTATGCAGTACATTGCGATAGGTGCAAATGCACACATTGCACAGGGTCGAATTCTCGGGGCAGTGAGGCAGTAATGCGGTGGAGCGGCCGTCGAAGAAACTGCCGAATCAGAGCGTGCACCAGAGGTCTATCCAGGGGGCCCCAGGGGGCTTTCCTCCCTTCCGCTGCCAGAACCCCCTGGAGCCCCCTGGATAGACCTCTGGCAGCAGGGAGGCACCGTGAGGCAGTGAGGCAGTGAGGTAGTGAAAGACGATACATTGCCTCGGGTTCTGTCTCCGTATACTAGCGACCGAAACTCAAGATGCTGAC
>CAMYLC010000032.1 GCA_947259195.1 Thermoanaerobaculia bacterium
CGGCTGGGACCACTATGAGCAAAGTGGTCAGAAGCGTGACGATTGGAACTGTCGGTGACGTCAAATAACGGATCCTCTCGACGGAGTCTGCTCTGGAGATCGTACCGCGTCGATCGTTCCGAGGAAAATCGAAAAGAAATGGTATCTTAGAAATTGGTACTTGAAGGTCAGGCAGGGTTCGACAAAACAGATCGGCTCTACCGGAATTCGAAATCGGCTCGGCGGGCCCTCGCTCAGGGTCCACCGGCCTCACACAAAGGAGACTGCAAATGCCTGTAGCAAAAGTCACCGAGATCTCGGCCACGTCCAAGACCAGCTTCGACAATGCCATTGCCAAGGGAATCGAGCGCGCGAACAAGACCCTCGACGAAGTCAAAGGAGCCTGGGTCAATGAAATGAAGGTAGACGTGGAAGACGGCAAGATCGTCAACTATCGCGTCAACATGAAAGTAACCTTCATCCTGAAGGGCTGAACCCCCCAAGCGGGGGCTCCCGAGCCCCTGCGAGCCATTTTGGATTGCGTGAATGAGGAGAGAAGAGAAATGGGTCTATTCGATTTCATCAAGGAAGCCGGAAGTAAGATCATGGGTACGGACGAGGCCACGGAGCCTCAGTCGCAGGCCACCAAGTACAGCCAGGAGATTCAGAAGATCAACGACAGGCGAAGAGCCATGGGGCTGGCCAAGACTGTCGAGACCCTCGGCTTCGAGATCGAGGATCTCGGGATTCGGGTCGATGACGACCTGGTCACAGTGTCTGGCAGGGTCTTGGATCAGGCGACCAAGGAGAGAATCGTCCTCGTGCTGGGCAACACGGCTGGAATCGCCAGGGTCGACGATCAGATCGAGGTGGAAGCCGCCGAGCCCGAAGCCCAGTTCTATACTGTGGAGTCCGGCGACACGCTCTCGGGCATCGCCAAGAAATCCTACGGCAATGCCATGAAATACCCGGTGATCTTCGAGGCCAACAAGCCTATGCTGTCGGACCCCGACAAGATCTACCCGGGCCAGGTACTGCGTATTCCGCCGCTGGACTGAGCAGAACCAGGGTCTCGCCCGTAGGGTGCGGCTAGCGGCGGGAGCGGGTGGATTGTCGCAGCCTTCTTCTCGACCTGTCCTCTGATGTCGAGGTCATGATCACCCCCACCTCATCCGTCGTCAAGCGCAACGGGGAGGTGGCTCCCTTCGATCGCGAAAAGATCACCGTCGCCATCTACAAGGCGGCCGCCGCAGTCGGTGGGCACGACCGTGAACTGACGGAGCAGTTGAGCGACGAAGTCATCGCAGCGCTCTCGGCCACCTATTCCGACGATTCCCCGCCGACGGTCGAAGAGGTGCAGGATGTGGTGGAGCGGGTACTGATCAAGGCCGGTCATGCGAAGACTGCCAAGGCCTTCATTGTCTACCGACACGAGCGCGCCAAGATGCGCTCCAGATTGCGTGCCAGACAGGTCGAGTACATACCCTACAGAACCGTGTGGCAGGCTCTGGACTGGGCGGTGAGCCACGAGTGCAACACCGTGGAGAAGTTCAACGCCCTGATTCGGGAAGGTCGGTTGCCGAATCTCATCACAGAGGCGGACCGCCGCTACGAGTCCATGTTGGAAGGTGCGGCCAGTGCCATTCTGGAGAGGCGGGACGAGCTGCGCTTCATCATCGTGGCTGGGCCCAGCTCTTCAGGCAAGACGACGACTACCCACAAGCTGGGGGCGCTGCTCGAAGCCGAAGGGCTGCATGTCATTCCGCTGTCTCTGGACAACTACTTCTTCGATCTCGAGCTTCACCCCAAGGACGAGTTCGGGGACTACGACTTCGAGACGCCGGAGGCCATGGATCTGTCGCTCGTCAACGAGCACCTGGCGCAGCTGGATCGGGGTAGTGGTATCGATATGCCGATCTACGACTTTCGTTCCGGCAAGAGAGTCGAGGAAACGAACCGATTCGAGCCGGAGCCTGGAAGTCTGATTCTGCTCGATACCCTTCATGGGCTCTACGGTGGCCTTACCGCCAGCGTGCCGGACGAGCACAAGTTTCGACTCTATCTGGAGACGATCAGTCAGTTGAAAACAGCCGGTGGCCGATATGCGCGCTGGACCGATATAAGGCTGTTGCGTCGGATGGTCAGGGACCATCAGTATCGGGCCTATTCACCGGAAAAGACGATCCTGCATTGGCACTACGTCCGCCGGAGCGAGCTCAAGCACATCATCCCCAATCAGGCCATGGCTGACTTCCAGGTCAATACGGCATTGGCCTACGAGCTGCCTTTCCTGAAACAACATCTCTTCAGTCACCTTCCCGACTTCCTCGACAAGTGGCGAGACGATGCCAAGCGCCTCGACGGCTACATTCGAGCGCGCAGGATTTTCGACCTATTGGATTCCATAGAAGATGTGGCCGACGACTCCCTGGTGCCACCGACATCTCTTTTGCGGGAGTTCATCGGCGGCAGTGCCTACGAGGTCCATTGAGGAGCACCGAAGATGACGAAGTCACTCCCTGGGCTCAGCTTACTGCTTCTGCTTCTAGCTATCTGGGGCTTGGGGAACCCAGCTGTGGCTCAGGTCACTGCCCAGTGCTCTGAGCCGAAAGGCCTGACGCTGCTCGACTTCGGAAGCCTGCAGGGAGCTCAGCCCGCCGGATCGAGCCCCAGCTCCTTGAACCAGGAACCGATGGCGATCTCGAAGTAGCTCTCTCGGAAGAGGTGCCAGCCCTCGAGCGCCTCTGGAAGTCGGAACTCGGCCGCCGCTTCGGCCGCCGGGGTCCCGCTCTCGATAGCACTGCGCGCCGTGGCCTCCACCGAGTCGATCAATTCCGTGAACCGAGCCACGTCGGCGCCGGTGGCGAGAGGGCCATGCCCAGGAACGTAGGTGGTGGCAGCTTCGCGCCGCAGGGAGCGCACGCTCTTCGATAGAGCCGATGGCAGGGTGTCTCGAAAATTCGGGAACATCTGGTTCCAGATAAGGTCGCCGCAGAAGACGATGCTCGGTCCTTCGAGCTCGACGGTCACATCGCTGGCAGTGTGTCCTCGACGGGGTTGAATCTTCAGGTCGAGGCCACCGAGATTCAGCTGGAGGACCCCTTCGGGAGCGATCAGCTTGGCGCCTTCCAGCATCTCTTTGCGCACCGGATCGAGGGATTCGTCCCGTCGCCCATCCGCTTCGAGTATGAGTTTCCGGGTTGTCGCCGTCATCCAGATCTCGGGTCTGGAGTCTCCAGTGACAAAGCCCTCGAGCCCGTTGGCATGGTCGCCATGGTAGTGGGTGACGAGTACATCGGTGGGCCATCGGCCGGAGAGCTGCCGGGCCTGTTGCGCCACGAGCCGCGCACCAGCGGGCCCGGCGAAACTCTCAATCACGAGAACCTGTTCCGAACCTGCCACAATCCCGCCATTGCACAGGGTCGTCCAGTCGTCTTGGGCCAGCGGGGTAGAGACTACGGACCAGATCCCTTCACCAAGCTTCTCGATCCGACCCCAGCTGCCCTCGGCAACTCTGGAGCTCTGGCTTTGTCGGGATGCGGATTGGAGACGGGTGGCTCCGGCGAAGAGGCCGAGGCCCGAGGCACTGGCAAGGTGCATGACTTGACGGCGGCTTAGAGCTCCAGCCAGCAGTTTCGTTGTCGGGATCATGGAATGTCTCCTCTCTGGAGATCGTGGAGAGATGTCAGATGTCGGTGCATCCGGTTCGAATCCGTGGCGGTTTCTCAACGCCCCGCCGGGTCTCGGGGGGGCACAACAACAGCCGGGATACCTACCCCCTGTAGCACCTCATCGAACTTCGCCAGGTTCGATCCGAGGATGTGTCGGATCACCTCGAGATGAGGCTCGAGTTGCTGGCGGAGGCCCAAGAATATGGCAGATCGTCACAGCTCGATAGTGCGGGGGTCCGGCGTGGGGCCCCCAGGGGGCTATCCTCCCTTCCGCTGCAAGAACCCCGGGCCCAACCGCCCGGCCTGGGGTTGAGGCGTCCGGTCGTACCTCCCTGCCGATCCTTGGGGCAGTGGGGGGTGAAGTGGCCGGGCATTGCTTCCGGCCAGTCTTTGAGGGCTTGGGGGAACAGAGGCTCAAGCCCTAGCCCCCTGCGCCCTTACGCCCCTATTGCCTTCGTCGGTGCCCGAGGACGAGCCAATGGCCGGCAGCAGAGTCACCAGGTCCGGCGACTCTCAGGGTGGGGAGCTACGGGAGTCGTGCCAGCTCGGCTCGAGCTTCGGTGACGAGCGGAATACCTTCATCGGCGTCCTTCAGGCGCTCGAGAAAGGCATCGTAGGACTCGCGTGCGGCTTTAGAATTGCTCATTGCAGAGCTTGCGCGAGCCATCCCCAGGTAGGTGAGCGTGTGCACCGGCAGACCGGGTTGGACGCTGCCTAGATCTTGCAGCTTCAAGAACTCGGCCATGGCCTTGGCTGGCTCGCTCGCCGCGAGGTAGGCCAGGCCTCTGAGGTAGATCGCCCAGAGTTGACCCCTTTGGTAGGGAATGGTCGTTTCCAGAAGTTTGACAGCTCGTTGCGGATCCTGCTGCTGCAGTGCGATAGCAGCTCGGGCGATAGGGGCCTGGACCTTGTTGATGACGGTGTCGTCCGGAAAGCGCTCCATGAGTTCCTCGAGCAAGGCCTCGGCCTGCTCGACGGCTCCAGCTCGGGCCAGAATGACGGCCGCATACGGCATGGTGTCGCGGCTGCGGGCAATCTCCAGCGCCGCGAGAGCAAGCTCCCGCGACCGCTCCTCATTGTCGAAAGCGGCCTCGTAGTCTGCAGCCCAGGCCATGAAGTAGGCGGTCTGTTCGGTGAATCCGAACTCCCTCGCGACCTTGATAGCCAGACCGGTCAGATCTCGCGCTTCGTTGAGGCGACCCGCAGAGGCGGCGACGTTGGCCTGGGCTGCGAGCATCCAGGCCTTTCCCGAGTCCCCGGACAGGGAATCCTCCATTCGCTGCATGGTCGCCTGGTCACCCTCCTGATAGGCGATCAGGTATCGACCGATGTAGAGCTCGTGGTAGGTGAAGCCCTTCTCCAGCGCCTCACTGTAGACCTGCTTGGCCTCTGTGAGCTGATTCAGGCTGCGGAGGGCCTCGCCAAGATTGGAGTAGGGGAAGGCATGGTTGGGGTTGAGCTCCACGGCCACCTGGCCCTCGTCCACGGCTCTCTCGAACCACCCCAGGTCGTTGTACTGCACCGCTAGATTGTTGACGGGCGTCCAGTCACGGGGATAATTGTGCTTGAACAGCTCGTAGGCCTCGATCTGCTTGTCGACGTCACCAGTCACGTTGTCGTGATAATGCGCAGTGATGTATAGCTCTTCTCTCTCGTTCACCTGGTCGCGCAGCTCGAAGGCTCTAGTGAGGTACTCGCGCGATATCTCCCATTCCCGCAGATTGCCGTAGATGGTACCCAAAGCCCCGTAGGCCTGGGCGAAATCGGGATCGAGCTCGACAGCCCGCTTGAACAGAGGGATGGCCTCGTCCTCGCGACCGCTGGCTCTCTTCTTCTCGCCTCGGCTGAAGACCTTCAACGCCTCTAGAGAAGAGGTTGTAGCCTCTTCGAGCGGAGCGTCGTACTTCTCGATCGAGGCCAGGGACTCACCGAGCTTGCGGCGAATTTCCACCGCCGCTGTGCCAACAGCCGACAAGACCTCTTCCTTGCTCGAGGCCTGCACTTGCTCTCGGGCCAGTGCTTTGCCTGAGAGACATTCGTCTGCCGTCAGAGTGACAACGAAGTTGGTGCCGAGGGGAGCGATCTCGCCCCTGACCAGGGCTTTGAGGCCTTGGCGCTCGCAGATCTCCTGGGCGATTTCGGGCGTCACGCGATCGTCGGTCGCGCGGCCCATGAAACCCAGAGCCTCCTGCACTTGCCTTTCGGGAAGGACGTTGAGGTACGGCGACTCCTCGAGCTTGACCGCCAGGGCTTGCGTGAGAGTGTCGTCGAAGACCGGATCGCCGGTGGTATTGGTGAAATCGGTGAGCAGGAGCACATCGCTGTCGGTGAGAGCGACAGTGCCAGGTTGCTTCTGCAGGAGCAATGCGATCACAGCCACAGCCGCCAGTAGGAGTGCCGAGAGGATCCAAAGAGTCCGTTTCTTGGTGGATGTCTGGGCGGGCTCGGCGATCAGCACTCCTGCCGATGGAGTGCCCATGACCGCCGGATGTACACTCGAGATGGCGGGCTGCGAACCGGAATAGGCTGGCACCGCTGCAGTGACGGAACCACTGGAGAGCGGCGTTCCCTGGGCGGTTTCGGGGGCCGGAATGACGGCAGAGGAGTGTCCTGACTCCATGTCTCGACGCAAGCGGCGCAGGTCGGTGTGCAGCTCGAGTGCGCTCTGGTAGCGCAGCACCGCGTTCTTCTCCAGCGCCTTGTCCAGAACCTGCTGGAGTTCCCAAGGGGTTTCGATCCCCAGATGAGATGGAGGAGCGGGAGCCCGGTTCAGGATCTTGTCGAAAACGGCCGCCTGGGTAACACCGGAGAAGGCTTGTTTGCCGGTGATCAT
>CAMYLC010000033.1 GCA_947259195.1 Thermoanaerobaculia bacterium
CCGTAATGAACCTTTCTTACGGTGACTAAAGGGCGAGAGATTGGTGGGGACGCAGGAGTGCTCCTGCGCATGGCTCATCAGCCGGAGTCGGCTCGGTGCGCCGCAATGGGTAACAGGGAGGCGAGCCAGAGCCCGGCCTGCCTCAAGGCCCACCCGATGCGGCCACTGGCGTAGTACAACGAGGGGAGCACCAAGATGATGAGCACGGTGCTCGATATGAGGCCGCCGATCGAGGTCAGGGCAAGGTTCTGCCAGATGTCCTGATTGGCGGTGTCGAGCCACCGCAGCTTGAACGGCAACTCGACGCCGATCCACGGGAGCTTCGAAGGAATGCGTTCAATCTGGACCAGAAGCGGCAACAAGCCGACGATGGTCGTGCCGCTGGTAAGCAGGATCGAGCGCAGCCGGATACGAGTGCCGTGGGTCACCGCCAAGCGGAGCAGCCGTACTCGTTCTTTACCCGGCAGAAAGAAAAGGTGGCTACCGCCGAGCGTGCGGCGCGAGCCGGGAAAGATCGCCGCATCGAGCTCGGGATCGCCGCCCAGGCGGGCCTTGAGGATCATCGCGATCTCGGTGCGAAAACGGCTGATCAGCAGAATCGCATTGTTCACCACGATACCGAAAAGCAGCACCAGCCCGATCTGAGCGGAGGAGTCGAACTCGGCGCCGGTCTTCCAGAAAATGACAAAGACACCGACCAACGCCATGGGCAGCGAAGCGAGCACCAGAAAGGGCAAAGTGAGGCTCTCGAAGAGTGCCATCAACACCATGAGAATGAAGATCGCGGCGAGAATCGTCGTCAGCAGCAAATCGCTCTCCTCTTCCTCGGTCAGAAACTGCTGTTGGGACTCTTCCGCAGCGTAACCGTAGGGTAGATCCATTGTTTCGATGATGTTCTCAATGTACGAGAGTCGCATGTGGTTCGTCCCCACGTACTCCCAGTTCACCAACATCGAGTAGCGCTGGTTCTCACGCACGATGGCGTCGGAGAGCGGTACGGTTTCGATCGTGACGAGATCGCCGATTTGTACCGAGGCACCCTCCTCGGTCTTGATCACTTCGCTGAACAGGGCCGAGATATCGAAGGAATCGGCACCCAGGAACTCGAGCTGTACGCGACCAGGGTATGTCGAGCCCCAGGAGGCGGCGCACTGTGCTCACCACCTCGAGCACGGTCAGCCCATGGTCGGCCAACACGTCACGGCGCAATGAGATCAGGGTCTCCTCGTTGGTCGTCCGGCCAAAGCGTTCCGAGCCGGTGATGCGGGGATTGCGCACCCGTCGGTTGCGTTCCACCTTGCGCAACGTCTGCTCGGCAATCGCGGTCAGGCGCTTGGAGTTGTAACCGGTGATCTTGACGAGCGAGTTGAGTCCCGAGCCCATCAAGTTGCCCTTCATGTAGGGCGATTCGTCGAAGCCCGAGATGAAGATTGCCGTACCCCCGGTCTGGTCTGCCAACTCCACCAGGAGTGACCGATAGAGCAGCGGAATACCGGTAGTCAGCAGATAGTCGTCGAACTCCACCTCCATATAGGCCTGGCTGCCGAAGACAGTGCTGCGCATCTTGGCGCCATCGTGAACAGGCAGGAGCAGGCTCTCGAACCGGAGCATCGTCTCCGAGGTCACCTCGACATCGGTCCCTTCGGCCATGCGCATGTAGAAGATCAACGTCTCGTCATCCGGCATGCGGAAGAAACCGCCCTTGATGACGTCGTCCTGGTACACGGTGAAGCCCCAGTAGAAGAGCGCCGCCAGACCCGGAACGAGAAGCGGCCAGAGAAGCAGATTCCAGCCGATGACCCGTAGCAGTCCCCGAGGCTGGGCTTCGAGATCCCGAGCGTCATCCAGAAACTGATCGATCTCACGGTCTTCGAGGTCCCTCTCGCCTTCGCCCTGGCGGCGCAGTACGCGCGGCACCCAGACCTGGTTGAGAACCACCGGAATCCAGCCGAAGGCCACGAAGACCGAGGCAAACAGCGCGGTGGCAATCGAGATCGCGAGCGGCACGTAGTAGAGGGCGGCCCGACAGGAAGATGAACGACACAAAGGCCACCATCGTCGTCACGGTCGTCGCCAGGATCGGGAAGAGCACCTCTTTGGTGCCGGCGATGATGGTCTCTGCCGCCACCTGGGTCCGGGCGGCGCGGTTCAGGCCGGCACTTTCTGCCCGATCGAGGCCCGCCAGACGACGGTGAACAGCGTCCAGCACCAGGATGCTGTTGTCGAGTAGCATGCCGAAACAGATCGTGAGACCGCTGATGGTGATGAAGTTGACGGACAGCTCTAGAAAGTAGAACAGGCTCAAGCAGATCACTAGCGAGAAGAGAATCGACGCCACCACGATCGCGGTCAGCTGAACCTGCCTCAGGCTCACGACCAGAAGCAAGAAAAGCAGGATCAGAATGGCAATCGAGCGGCTCACCAGTTCGCGGAGCTTGTCTTCGAGCTCTTGGCCCTCATCCTCTTCGACTTCGAGGATCACGACCGAGGGCGTCCGCGCCTCGATTCGCGGCAGCGCCTCCCTTAGAGCGCGACTGATACCGACCGAATTGGCGCCGCTGCGCTTCTCGACCTGGACCTCAATCACGTTGTGGCCATTCGATCTCACGAAATAGATGGGGTCCTCGAACGAGGCTCGCACCTCACCCAGCTCGGTAAGCTGGAACGCCCGGCCGCCGCGGTAGCCCACGATCGCACTTTCCATGCGGGCGATATCGACCGGCTCGCGCAGCGCCACGAGCTTCTCGAGACCCCTCTCCCGGATCGCGCCCGCGCCCGAGAGCTCATCGAGCCGGTTGACGGCGGCAAAGACTTCGTCTGCATTGATTCCGTAGAGATCCAGCAGTTGGCGATCCAGCACGATCTCGAGCAACGGTCGCGCGCCGCC
>CAMYLC010000034.1 GCA_947259195.1 Thermoanaerobaculia bacterium
GTAGTGAGATCGAGCAACCAGAAATCTTGGGTAAGCCCGAATCCCCTCATGTAGACGAGTCCCGTGCCGTCGGGCAGGAAGCGCATGCGCTCGCCGGCTCGGAAGATCGCGATCTCTGGTAGCTCGACCGGCTCTCCATCGGGGTTGACGGCCAATAGCGGGGAGACGATGTTGACCTGTGGGCCGCCGAACAACGTCTCGCCAGTCAAGCTCTCCCAGAGTACGCATCCGAACGACCAGATGTCGCTGCGCTCATCGACGCTCTGGCCGCGCGCCTGCTCCGGGCTCATATAGGCGGCGGTGCCGAGGATGATCCCCGGTTGGGTCATCTGGGCGGTCAGCGTCGGTGACATCGACGGCGCCACTGCGGGAGATCCTGTCTCCTCCTGGGCGGGGTCGAGCGTTTTCGCCAGCCCGAAATCGAGGACCTTTACCTGGCCGTCGGTGCCTACCTTGATATTGGCCGGTTTCAGGTCTCGGTGGATGATCCCTGTCTGATGTGCCGCCTCCAGCGCCTCGGCGATCTGCATGGCGATAGGCAGCGCCTGCCGGAGTGGTAGGGGTCCTCGCGCCACGGAATGAGTGAGATCGTCTCCCTCGGCGAGCTCCATGATGAGAAGCTGCTGGCCATCAGCCTCTTCGATCTGGTGAATGCCGGCGATGTTTGGGTGGTTGAGCGAAGCCAGTACCTTGGCCTCTCGCTCGAATCGAGCCAGGCGCTCGGGGTCACTGGCGACCGCTTCAGGCAGCACCTTGATCGCCACTTCGCTTCCTAGCTTGGTGTCCTCGGCGCGATAGACCTCACCCATGCCACCCTCGCCAAGCTTGGCGAGGATCTTGAAGTGAGAGAGTGTCGTGCCGATTATCAATCGGTCCGGCCCTGGTCAACCTGGTCGAGAAGGTCGCCTCATTCTGCAGGGTATGGTCCACTTGGCCGCAACAGACCACTACTCTCAGCGTCGACTACGACAGTCGCCGCCGCCAGCGAAGCTCCTCACCGATTGCGTTGCGGTGATGATGCGCAGGTTGCCCGCTGGTGTCGAAGGCACCGAAGGCCTGGCGGCGGAAGCCCGTTGGACAAGCGATCTTGACATGTCCAAGTGGCATATTTATTATGGACATCATGAGCCAATGGTTGACAGGTGAAGCCAAACAGCAGTTTTCCGAGGTTCTTCGGCAGAGTGAGAACGAGCCGCAGCAGATCTTCCGGCGAAACCGTTTGGTAGCTGCGGTCATTTCCGCGGCGACCTTCGAGGAGTTCGAGCGTTGGAGAGAGCTCAGGCAGCGACGTACTCTCGGAGAGGCTTTCGACGAAGTTCGGGAGCTGTGTGTTCGCTACGACTACCAGTTCAACACCGGGGACCGGATCGACCGCGAAGCCTGGGAGGATGAGTCAACCTGATGTTGGTGGACACGAATGTCCTCAGCGAGCTGGTGCGGCCGTCGCCGGATCCAGGGGTGCTGCGATGGGCGCGTGGCGCCTCATTACCTCTCTCGCTCAGCGTGGTGACTCTGGAAGAAGTGAGCTACGGACTTGCCTGGCGACCCAATCCTGAGATCCATGCATGGTTCGAGACCTTTCTGAGCGAGAGTTGCACTATTCTGCCAGTAGGTGCTGTGATCGCCAGGCGAGCGGGTGAATTGCGGGGTACCTTCCGAGGCGGCAGCCGGCAGCGTACGCAGGCCGATATGCTGATCGCGGCGACTGCACAGGTCTATCAGCTTCCGTTGGTCACACGAAATGCACGGGACTTCGACGGCTGCGGGATCCATGTGGTCAATCCGTTCGAAGAATAGGCCCGATCACTGCCTAGGCAACCTTGGGTCGCCGATCCCGTAGAGAAGGACATATCCAACAACACAGGGCCCTCCGCGCCCCACCTTCGAGACTTGATAGGAGATCCTCGATGCGTCCTTCGTTTTCACTCCGTTTCGCCTTTGCCCTTTTCCTCCTGGTGGCGTGTTCCGGGGCCCTGGTGGCTCAGGGTCTGACGACTCCACCGGGTGGAGCCAATCAGCGCTCGGTGGTCACCCAGTACCTGGGGATGGTCTCCGTGACCATCGACTACAACGCCCCGGATGTCACCAGTCCTGCTGGCGAAGACCGGACAGGCAAGATCTGGGGCCAGCTGGTCCCCTGGGGCATCGCGCCTAATCCCTTCTACCCGGGCTTCGGAACCGCGGAGAACATGCCGTGGCGGGCCGGAGCCAACCAAAACACCACGATCACCTTCTCCCATGATGTCGAGATCGAGGGTCAGTCCCTCGCGGCCGGCACCTACGCCCTGTTCATGTCCCCGGGAGAGACCGAATGGACGATCATCTTCAATAAGAACAGCTCCGCCTGGGGCAGCTTCTTCTATGAGCCGAGCCTCGATGCCTTGAAGGTCCAGGTGCAGCCCGAGAAGACGGATTTCTTCCGGGAATGGTTGACCTACGAGTTTGACGATCGCCAGCTCGATAAAGCCCAGGCCGTGCTGCACTGGGAGAACCTTCGAGTTCCTTTCCGGATTTCAGTGCCGGACCTCACGGAGCTCTACCACGACACCATGACGATGGAGCTCACCGGTGCCGCTGGCTTCAACTTCCAGAATTGGATTCAGGCTTCGCAGTGGGCTGCTCAGCAGGACGCCTACCACGAGGATGCGATTCGCTGGGCAGACGCCGCCATCACGGCCAACACTTCCTTCCAGACGATCTCGAACAAAGCCCAGATCCTCAATCAGATCGGGCAAAGCGACGAGGCAATGGAAACCCTGGATCAGGCTATGGAGCATCCGACTGCGACGGTTGTCGGGATCCACATGGCTGCCCGCGGTATGCAGGCACAGGGGAAGTTGGAGGACGCCAACGTGGTCTTCCGCAAGAACTACGAGTTGAACCCGGGTGAATGGCCTGTCGATTTCGGGATGGCCCGTGTCTACGCCCAGGAAGGCGACTTCGAGAAGGCTCTGGAGCACGCCGAAATCGCCTTGGGGAGAGCCCCGGAAGGTCCCCAAAAGCAGAACCTGGAGACCCAGATCGAGCGCCTCAAGAAGGGCGAGAACATCAACCCTTGAAGTAGCCGGGACTTCGTGAGCGGCCTCTAGTGGCCTCACCTGAGGCCCGCTCTGTGGTCTTCCGACCACCTAGCCGGCGGAGAACAGCTCCCAAGTGCCGGTGACACCTTTCAGCGCGTGGGTGCCGCGGCTGGTGAACACCAACCCTGAGCCGGCGACCAGGTCCTTGACGGTGCGGGAGACCAGCACATCGCCCTCGTTCGCGGTGCTCATCACGCGGGCGCCGATGTGGACCGCAATGCCACCCACCTTGTCGCCAATCAGCTCACATTCGCCGGTGTGAAGCCCGGCTCGGATTTCGATTCCCAGCAACTTGACTGCGTCGCGGATTGCGAGGCCGCAGCGCACGCCCCGGGCGGGTCCGTCGAAGGTCGCAAAGAAGCCATCGCCAGCGGTATCGACCTCTCGGCCGCGATACCGCTCCAGCTGCTGGCGCACCGTGGCGTGGTGTCGCTCGAGCAGATCACCCCAAACGCGGTCTCCCAGGCGATCAGCGTGCTCCGTGGCTCCCGAGATATCGGTGAACAGGACAGTAGCCAGAACACGGTCCTCTGCCGGGGCCTCTTTGGTTCCAGTCAGGAACTCCCGCACGGGCCCGAGAAGAGCCTCGGTGTCCCCACCATGGAAGAGGTGATCCTCACCCGGCACCTCGACGAACCTGGCACCCTCGATGTGGTCGGCAAGATAGCGCCCGTTGTCCGGATGAACATAGATATTGCCGACTCGATGGAGCACTAGGGTCGGAACCCGGATGGTCTCGAGCACCGGCCGGAAATCCAGCTCGTAAGTGAGCGGATAAATGCTCTTGAACTGGCCAGGGCTCATCGACAGGCGTTCATAGCGGCCCCGCCACTCCACGAAGGACGGATTTCTCGCCAGATCGGGCGCGCCGCGAACAATGCCCTGCCCCGTCCCCCAGGTGGAGAGAATAAGCTCGATGAGCTGTTTGGCGATCTGGGGTGGCACGCCGCAGTGATAGTCGGGGGCCCGGCGACGCCGTGCATAGGTGTCTGCCAGCACCAGGGCCGAGGTGCGACTCGGATGGGTCGCGGCAAAGAGCAGGGCCATCTGGCCGCCGTCCCCATGACCCAAGATTGCTGCACACTCCGAACCGACGGAATCCATCACCGTTCCCACATCGTCCATCCATTCTTCCCAGGTAGGGACGGCGCCGAGGGAAACCGGATCGGATACCCCCGTGCCCCGCTTGTCGAAACAGATCAGGCGCCCGAAGGACGCCATGCGGTCGAGAAACCGAGCCAGAGTCGGCTCCTCCCACATGATCTCGAGATTCGTGACCCAGTCGGGAATGAAGACGATATCCGGCGGCCCGTCACCCATGACCTGGTAGGCAACGGACTGTCCTTCCTTGTTTCTGGCGTAGTGCGTCCTGCGCTTCATCGGCCAAGTCTCCGGCGCGACAACATTCGAGGGAATCTCTGACCAGAGTATAGGGGAATGCGAACAGGTGACCATCGGCTTCGGGAAGACGGGGATCGGCACCCATTCGTCAGGTTTCTGGCCACTCGGCCCGTTCGACCAATCTGGCCCTGGCTGGATCGAGCTCCAAGAATGGAGCCCAAAAAGGGTAGAGTGTCTCCCTTTTTCAAGTCTCGTGAAACGGATTGACGACTCGAGTCGCTCCGTATTGCCGACCGTGCGAGAGATCCTCGCTGTATAGAACGGTCGCCTCTAGAGACTCGGCAGCCGCGACGATCGCGCCGTGCCAGTAGGAGATGCCGTATCGAAGCGAGTGCTCGATCGCCGCGAGTATGATCGCGTAGTCCGTGTAGGCAGTCGGGAAGAGTCTGTATTCCTCGAGGAGCGCCACCGCCATCTCCGGCGGGAGAGGCTTGTGGATCTTTCGCGTTACCGTGACGTAGAACTCCTGCAGTACCTGCGAAGAGATGCCGAAGTCGGCGTTTCGGATCAGGTTCAGGGCTCGTGCCTTCTTGGAGGCGTCCTCCTGCAGGGCTGAAACTGCGTAGACCAGGATGTTGGTGTCGAGAAAGCACTCAACGCTCATGCAGCTTTTCCCGGTTCCATCCTTTCTGTCCCACTTCGGCGGTTGAATCGTGGCAGAGCTCGAGGATACGCAGGCGTGCCTGATCGGCTTGCGATTCCCTCTCTGTTAGCTCTTGTAGGAACCCTCGGATCATGGCGTTCAGAGAAGTCGAACGATCCGCCGCGATACGCCGGGCAGTGCGGAGAGTCGCTTCATCAATAGCCAGGGTGACATTCTTCATGAACACAGTATATGTGTAACTGTGTGCAATGTGAAGAACGACTCAAGGGTTTCTTCGGCATGACTCGTGTCGGACCAGTTCTTCCTCTCTTCTTATAGACGGCAGTGGCAAGCTGAATCTCACCAGGACGGAGTTTCAAGAATAGGTTCTATCCCCCTTCTTGAAGAGGACGCGTCGAGTCGGAGGGTCTCCTGCAACCTTCTGCGACCCCCGGCGTATATACCTTGTGACGCAAGATATAATGCTAAGCCAGGAATCCTGACATGAAGAAGAAGTCCATAGAGGTCAACAATCCCCTAGACAAATGGAGAGAGCAGCTCCGGCGCGGGGGCCTGGAGCTGGCCATCCTGCTTTCCGTCTCTTCGACGTCGCGGTATGGGCTGGAGATCATTCGCTATCTGCAGGAATCCACGGATCTCGTGGTCACGGAAGGGACGATCTACCCCATTCTGGGCAGGCTCACCCGAAGCGGGGTCGTTGAGGCCGAGTGGGTTTCCGATGAGACGCCTCACCCCCGCAAGTACTACCGACTGAGCCAGCGGGGCCGGAAGCACCTGGACGAGATGCTCGACCACTGGAACGCTTATCGAGGCAAGATCGACCACCTCGTGGAAACCGCAGGGAGGATCTAAGCCATGAAGCTCAGTGAAGCCGGCGAAGCCCGAGTCCGAGGCTATCTGTTCGTACTGGGACAGTCGCTGAAGTCGTTCTTGCCCCGTGCCGTGGTCATGGACGCAGTCCAAGAGCTGGAATCACACCTTCGCGAGCGCATCGACGAAGCCGAAGCCGAGCCCGACGAACGCACCGCTCTCGAGCAGGTGCTGCAAGAGATCGGCATGCCGCAGCGGGTGGCGCAGGCCTATTCTGCCGAGATCACGATCGAGGAAGCGATCACTACGGGTCGGATCTTGCCGACAGCTCGGGCATTTTGGAATCTGGCCACGACCTCTCTTCTGGGCTTCTTCCCTGCCCTGGGGCTGCTACTTGGATGCATGTTGGGACTCGCATCGCTGTTGACCGCCCTGCTCAAGCCGATCTTCCCGAACAATGCCGGGATATTGGTCGTGGATGGTGTCCCCAGGGGCTTTGGAGTGTTCTCGGATATTCCCCCGGGGGGCGAGATGTCGGGCGGGTACTGGATCATCCCGATCCTGATCGCAGCGGGGCTCGCCATATTGATCATCACGCAGCGCAGCGCGACTCGCTTCCTGGTCTGGTGGCGCGCAAGGCGTGGAAGGTCCGACGAGCTATCCGGCCGGCCTACTTAGGCGAAGTTCGCTGGTGGTGCTGACACAGCACTCCCTGTCACTCATTCATCCGATAGGCGCCCTCGAGCGCAGACACGTGCTTCTCCCAAACCCGCTCGAATCGGGCGTGGTCGACCTTGGGTTTGCAAATCATGCGGCGGCAAAAGAGCCTTTGCATCGCTGTGCTCGAGGTTTTCGAGTAGAGCTGAAGAGCAAACTTGGAGAAGTCGCGTACCAGAACGTCGAAGATCTGGTCGAGCACATCGTCCTCCACTGCGTGGATGGGCGCATTCTCGAGGATGAGCTGGCCATAGACCACGAGAGTGAAGAGCTCGCCGACGATGAGCAGGAAGTCGATGTCCTTGATCTGCTCCTTGTTCGGTCGGGCCACCATCAGCAGATGCCTGAAGGTCCGAATCTGCTTCTTGAAGATATGGACATTGGGCAGGTCCGCACGGTCGTAGATCCTTCGATAGTCGTGGAAACGGATCTTGCCCAAACCCTTGGTCGGTCCCTGATCGAAGAGGAAGGCGTCGTGACGCGGCTCTTTGATCTCGGGGATCTCGGGGAACTCACCTGGGTTGAAGAAGTAGTTCTTCATGAACTTGATGACGAGCGCCATGTTGACGTGCACCGTGCCCTCGAGCTTGGGCAGCGCTCGGATGTCCCGAGCCGCCATCTCGAAGTAAAGGTCCTTCTCGAATCCCTTGGCGGCGATGATGTCCCACAGGAGGTCGATCACTTCCTCACCCTGGCTCGTCACCTTCATCTTGACCAGCGGGTCGTAGAGGAGGTAGCGGCGGTCATCCGGTGAGGCCGTCCGCAGGTAGTCGGATCCCCGGAGAGCGAAGAGCTTCATGGCGACGAGCCGGCAGTAGGCGTCGGTAAAGAACTGCCGGATGTGGGGAAAGTCGGTAACGGAGTGGTTGAAGAGTCGCCGCGAGGAGGCGTGATCGATCGCCTCGAAGAACGCATGCGTGCAGATGCCAATCGAGGCCCATCCCAGATTGAACTTGCCCACGTTCACGGTATTCAGTGAGGTGTCCCACGCCTCACGGCCGCGCGACAGGATTTCCGCCTCGGTAATGGGATAGTCGTGGAGCGCGAAGTGCGCGACATAGTTCTGGGAGTTACAGACGTTTTTCACACACTCGTACTTTTCGTGCCGAGGGTCCACAACGAAGAAGACGTAATCTTCCGAATCGGCCACCTTGCCGAAGACCGAGACCAACGCGGCCTCGTTGCCGTTGCCGATGTAGTACTTCTCGCCCCGTGCCAGGAAGCTCCCGTCCTCCTGCGGGTAGAGCATCATCTCGCTCGAGTAGAGGTCCGCACCGTGTTCCTGCTCCGAGAGCCCGAAAGCGAAGATGCCACCCTCTTTCAGAAACCGGGCCGTCTTGCGCTTGACTTCCTCGTTGCCGCTCATCCAGATGGGGCCGAGTCCCAGGATCGTCACCTGCCAGGTGTACCAGTACGCCAGGCCGTAGAAGCCGAGAATCTCGTTGAGCTCGCAGTTGCGCCAGGTATCCCAGCGGCATCCCTCGTCGCCGTAGTCGGGAGGCGTGAGGAAAGTAGAGAAGACTCTGTGGTCCTTCACGAACTCGAGGAAGTCCCGGTACCACACTCGCTCGTGGTCATCGTGTTTGATGCGCGCCAGACCCTTGCTCTCGAAGAAATCGATGACCGCGAGCATCAACTCACGACTTGCGTCGTCCGGATACTCGCGGACACCCCGTTTTGGGTTGAGGAGCATTGCTGGTTGCCTCCGATGGTGAAAAGAGATTTTCAAACGCGCGGGGAAGCCTCGCTCGTTGGAAAGCGTAGCAGGATGTGGGGGTTGGTGGGTGGGCCATCCTCAACCAGATGGCCATCTGGGAGTGAGTCAGGGCTGTTCCGAGTGTCCAGGTGCAGCGTCTTCCGTCAGCGAGACGGCCCCTGTACACTCGGGGCTCTCTATGAGCGATGAGCGTGACCCGATGACCTGCAGCTTCCGACGCTGGGGCGATGCGTCACCACCCTCTATAGCAAATCAGCAGTGGGCACCGGAGCGGCAACCCTATGACCTCTGCGCCTAGCGATGGATGGAATGCGGGATCGACCTACGAGGAGTTCACGGGTCGCTGGAGTCGCCCGGTCGCCGAGCAATTCGTCGGGTGGCTCGATGCCGAGCTCCGGCGGCGGCTACCGATTCAGGACGATGGCCAGATCGACCTTCGGGCACGCGCCTGGGCGGTAAACAAGGGGGACACAAACCTCATTTCGAGGGAATCGGAGGGAAACGGCGACGGGCAACCGCTCGAAATTAGGTTTGTGTCCCCCCGTTGAGGACTACTGATGAAACGAATCTCGAACCTGATGTTGGCCCTGGTCGTCTGGGCAGTGGCGATCCCCTCTCCCGCAGCCGTTCCTTCTGGTGCTGGTTGGCAGCAAGTGGAGACCGACAACTTCATTATTTTCAGTAACTTGAACGAGGCCGCCACGAAGGAGGTAGGCCTCGATCTCGAACGATTGCAGGCCGTTCTTGAGGAGATCTTTCCGCGGGCCGAGTTCGACTCGCCCCTGGACACGCTGCTCTATCTCTTCAAGGATCGTGAGTCCTTCGAGCCCTATGCGCTGCCGGGTGGTCAATCCGGTTACTTCGCGCCTCACAAACACGCAAACTTCGCGGCCGTTGTCGGGAGCACGCCCGACGAGACACTGCCCGTCGTCTACCGGCAGTATCTGCACGAAGTGATCAACAACAACGTGCCCCAGGTGCCGCGGTGGTTCAAGCACGGTCTGGCGGAGATCTTCAGCACCTTCCAGTCCGATGGGTCGATGGCCGTCGTGGCCCTGCCCCCTGGCGGAGCCGAGGCCGAGAAGATGGGTCTTCTGGGCGGGGAACAAATGTCGGTCCCGGAGGTTCTGGCTGCTGGGTCTCTTCCCACCGATCCCGGGCAGATGAACTCGTTCGTCCAGGGCTCCTGGGCGCTGATGCACTATCTCCTGGTGGATGATGAGGAGCGCTTTGCCGCCACGCGCCGCTTCGTCGACGAGTTGGTAGCCAATCCCACCTCGGATGTCTCGATCGCGGAGACTCTGGGTGTGGATGTAGGGAAGCTACAGGCAGCGGTGGAAGCCTATATCGAGCAGAGTCCCTTGCCGCATCGGGAAATCCCTGTTCCTGCCAATGTGCCAACGAGTGTGGATCTGATGCCGCTCGAGCCGCAAACCGCTCTCTTTCACCTTGGCGATGTGCTGATCCACACCAACCCGGATCGCCAGGCCGACGCGAAGGCCCACTTCGACGCCGCTCTTGCCTTGAAGCCCGACTTCGCACCGGCGATCGCCGGCCTTGGTCTGGTCAGCGAAATGGGCGGTGACCTGAACACGGCTGAGAAGCACTACCAGCAGGCTCTGAAACAGTTGCCCGATGCCTTCCGGTTGCAGGTCCTCTTTGGTGAGGTCGAGTTGGGGCTGCTCGGCAAGAGGCGCCCACAGACTGCCGAGGAGCAGGCCCGGCTCGACCAGGCCATCGCGGCGTTCAAGAAGAGCGTCGAGCTGCGGCCCGGCTACGGCGAAGGTTGGGCGCTGCTGGGCTACTCCTATAACCTGGAGGCCAAGCCATCCCCGGATGCCGTACAGACCCTGGAGCGGGCCTACGAGATGCTCCCCGGCAGGGCAGACGTGGCTTACAATCTCCTGCTGGGTTTTGCACGGGCAGGCCAACGGCAGGAGGCCATCGATCTGGTCGCCACCGCTGAAGCACGAGGTGCAACCGAGGAGCAATTGGCCCCGGCCCGGCAAACGCTGCTCCAGCTCGACTTCCAGTACGCCGTGGCTCTTGCGCGAGACAAGAAACTCGACGAGGCAGCGGCCCTATTGGAGAGAGTCGTGGCCGAGTCCAGCGATGCGGGACTGCAAAAGCAGGCCGCCGACTTCCTGCAGCAGATCAGGCCGTAGATGGGCCCTCTGGACCTCAGACCATGAAGATCAAGCCGTCTGTCGCACGAGGGTTCATCGACCTCGCGTTCGATCTGGTTGACGAGACGACGAACCTGGTCGAGAGAACGCACGACGCGGTTGTCCAGCGCTCAGTTCGGAGGCTCGCCGTGGGCGAGTCTGCGAAGGAGGCCGCGAAGGTCGCCACTGATATCCAGACGGCCATCTCCAGCGGCGTGTTCGCTTCGATTCGAGCGGTCAACCGGGCAACCCGTTTCTCGGTGAATGCCGTCGCCAACGTCGCCGAAGCCAGCTCGAGCCGGGCCTCGCTCGTGACATCCAGCCTATCGTCCACAGCGGGAACCGCGAGTTGGTCCGTCGATCACCTCCGATCGTCCGTCAATGGTTTTTGGGGCGACTACCTGAGCCGAAAGGGCAGTCGTCTCGACCTCGGAATGACGCTCCGCCATCAAGGTCGGGATCTTCCGGTCACGGCGGAGGCTCTGGCGTCGGCCTTCCCAAGTGCGACGAACAAGATCTGCGTCTTTGTGCACGGCCTCGCCGCGACAGAGTGGCTATGGAGCCTGTCCTCGGAGGAGCACTATGGCGAGCCCAAAGTGACCTTCGGCACCCGGTTACGCGCCGACCTCGGTTTCACGCCGATCTACCTGCGCTACAACACCGGGCGGCACATCTCCGAGAATGGGCGCTGCCTGGCGGAGTTGCTTACCGAATTGGTGGAGGTGTATCCCGTGGCGATCGACGAGATCGCGCTCGTCGGGCACAGTATGGGAGGTCTGGTCGTGCGAAGTGCTGCGCACTACGGCAGCGAGCACGAGGAGCCCTGGGTTAGCCACCTGCGCCACGTCGCGTGCATCGGCTCGCCAAACCTCGGTGCGCCTCTCGAGAAGGCCGTGAACCTACTGACCGGGGTGCTGAGAAACGTCGCGGCGGCGGGCGCGCAAGTTCCGGCGGAGTTACTCGATAGCCGCAGTGCTGGTGTAAAAGACCTCCGCCATGGCTACACCGTCGATGAAGAATGGGCCGGAATGGACCCAGACAAGGTGTTTGCCAATTCACGGCGAGACCTGCCACTCGTCGGCGGGGTCGGATACCACTTCCTGGCGGCGACCCTCTCGCGCGACCCGGAGCACCCGCTGGGCCAGCTCCTTGGTGACCTGATGGTGCGGCTACGGAGTGCTGCCGGTGCAGCGGTCGAACCTGCTCGGGCCATCCGCTTTGCGAGCGGAGCCGTCTTTCCTGGCATGAGTCATGTTGACATCGCCAACCACCCAGACGTCTACGAGGCGCTGCGCGAAATGCTGGCGTCGACTCAGGGCTCTGCCGGGCGCGCGGTGACCGGGTTACTCGATCAAGCCTGACAGCCAGTGCATTACGTTCAATAGAAACTGCGGGTTCTGGGTGGCGTCGGGGCGGTTCATGCCCATCAGAACGCGCTCATCCTTGGTGATCCGTTCCTGGGCCGAGAACATGGCCGCCTCGCCGAACACGGCTACTCGGCCCTTGCCGAAACGGAACACCGCCCCTTGCAGCATGCCTCCCGCCGGGATGGACGGCGTCGTCGGCTTGAACTTCCAGGCCTTGCTGGGCAATCTCAGGACGCTACCGGGCGGTAGTGTGAGAAGGGCCTCGGCTTCACGCTGGACGCGAAACGCCTGACCGGTGAAGGTGCGGACGGAATCGACCCTCTCGCTCGCATCACGGCCTTCGGTAATGGGATGGTCGGCCAGCCCCGTATCGTGGGTGAATTCGAGTTTGGAGTCTTCCTCGGCATCGAAGAGGAATCCATTGCCGAACAGAATGTCGAACTCGGCAGCGAGGTCCTCGACAGAGCCGGGAAACGGCATGTGATCAGCAATCAGAAACAGTGATCCACCTTCTTCGACCCAGTCACGAATCGCTTCGACCTCGGGCCTGGTGAACGCCGGCTCGGCAGGCAATTTCCAAGCTTTCTGATCGGACTCGGCGATGGCGTTGGCGATGACGTAGATCCTTCCCTTGGCGAGTCGATCGGGTGTTGCGGGCTCGGCCAGGCCTTGCACTGCGTATCCGTCACGGCGCAGAAGCTTCGCGAACGGGGCGTAGCGGTCGTCCACGGTGTGGAAGTTGAAGTGGGCCTCGTCGATCTGGACCACCGGTCCCTGTCTGTCGGGAAAGGCGGGCTTTGCAATCGAGGGCTCGAACGACAGGTCGGCCTGCTGGATTGCCGAGTGGCAGCCGGCGAGGGCGAGGCTGAGGAATGTTGCCGTGATGATCTCGAGTTGAGAAGGGGTCTTGCCGATCATGAGTCGGTCCGTTTCGATGAGAGCTGGTTCAGGGAAACTCCGATCTTACAGGTCATGGTTCACGTCAGTGGTACTAGGCCACGCACGAGGAATTGAGCCGTTCGTCATGCGAGGGTGCGACGTAGGGCCCCCAGGGGGCCATCCTCCCTTCCGCTGCAAGAACCCCCTGGAGGTCCCCACGCCGAACCCTGGATACCTGTTCGGTTGCCCTGGACCGCAGATTGTGTTGGGCCACGCCCGAGGCTCTCCCCCGTCGTCCTGGGCCTCCGGCTGGAGACTTCTAACGCGGCCTTGCACCGACTCTGAGCTCAGGGATCGCCCCTGGGTCGGAGGGACCTGACTGCCTCCCCAGTGCCTCACTGCGCACCCCGGTCTATAGAATGGCGGGCATGTCAGCCATCAACCTTCTGGACCGTGCGACAGCCCTGGCCGAGTTCTTCTCGCCTAGGATCATCGGCGAGGTGAACGACGTCTACGTCAAGATCGCGAAGATCAAAGGCGAAGAGATCCCCTGGCACAATCACGCCGGCGAAGATGAACTCTTCTACATCCTTGAAGGCAGCTTGCTCTTCGAGATTGAAGGGGAGGACCCGTTCACGATGGAAGCGGGCGACCTCTACATCGTCAAGCGCGGCGTCAACCACCGGGTTTCCTCGACCGAAGAGTGCTCGATCCTTCTGGTCGAGAACAAGTCGACGGCACACCTCGGTGATACCGAGTCCGAGATCACCAAATCCGTCGAGGAGCAGTTGGCGGAGTACGGTTGAGTTGGTCGAGGTCGGTGCCAGCCAGCACCGTCCACAATCCGAACACGAAGTCCGCGCCAATTTTGCGAGGTCAGGCCATGAGAACACCTCTCGACTGGGTCTCAGCCGCACTCACTCTCACCGCCTTTCTCCTACCACAGGCCAGCCAGGCCCAGCCGCTCGATGAGATCCTCGACCAGGTGCGCCTCGATGAGATGTGGCGTCTCACAGAGGTCTTTTCCAAGCTCGACAGGACCTCCTCTACCGAGGGCGAGCGCCGTGCCGCCGAGTACCTCGAGGAGCAGCTCGAGGCGCTGGGTGTGCCCCATGACCGCTACGAGATCGACTCCTACTTGAGTATTCCGCTCTCGGCTTCTCTGACTGTGACAGCGGCAGACTCGTTCGGCGTGCCGGCCCTGGTGCCGGCGTTCTCAACCTCTACGGAGCCGGGCGGCCTTGCAGGTGAGCTGGTCTACGTCGGCCCGACGGATCCAGAGATCGTCACCACCCGTGATGAGGAATTTGCCGGCATCGACCTAGAGGGGCGAATCGCCCTGCTGCGCGGCTACCCGAGCCCACCGTTGATCTATCAGGCCGAGCGTGCCGGTGCTGTCGGAGCGGTCTGCATTGCGCCGTCGCCCCGGCTCGTCAACATGATCGTCTCGTCGGTCTGGGGTCATCCGACACGCGAAGACGCCAAGCGACTGCCGACAATACCGATTGTTTCAATCACCGAGACGGATGGTAGACGGCTCGAAGCACTCTCACGAGCAGGCCAGGTTAGGGTCCAGCTCGAGGCGAAGACCGACACCGGATGGAAGACGATCCCACTGGTGATCGTCGAGATTCCAGGCACGGCAGAGCCCGAGAAGTTCCTCCTGATCGCCAATCACCTCGACTCCTGGCATGAAGGGGTCACGGACACTGCTACTGGCAACGCCTCGCTACTGGAAGTGGCTCGAGTTCTGAACGAGAACCAAGAGGGTCTTCGCCGAAGTGTGCGCATCGCATGGTGGCCGGGCCATTCGACGGGTCGATACAGCGGCTCGACCTGGTACGCCGACAACTTCTACGAGGACCTCTACAGACACGCGGTTGGATACATGGCAATCGACTCACCGGGCGTGCGCAGTGCCACTGAGCTCGAGCCAGAAGGAATGTGGGAGCTCAAGGGCTTTCTCGAGAGCGTCATGCGCGAGAGGACCGAGTTCAGGGGTGAGATCAATCGTAGCTACCGCTATAACGACGAAGCCTTGTGGGGCATCGGAGTGCCGTCGCTCACCGTCTATCCGGCCATCCCGCTCGACAGTCCCGACCGCGCCAAAGACGCTGGCGGCTCGGCCTACGGCTACTGGTGGCACACCTCTGAAGACTCGTTGGACAAGGCCGACCGTGACCTCTTGCTTCGCGACACAAAGATCTTCCTGGCGATGCTCTGGCCGTTGGCGACACGGGAACTGCTGCCGTTCGACTTCGAGCCAGTCGTGGCGCAGATGGAGGCGCAGATTGGCGAGTATGCACGGGCGGCTGGCGAGAGCTGGGACTTCGGTCCGCTCTTGGAGAGCGTCGAGGGATTCTCTGCAGCCGCCCAGCAGTTGAAGGCACGAGGCGCGTCAGTGCAGGGCGAGGAAGTTGCGGATTTCAACGAGGACTCGATGGCAGTTTCGCGGGCCATCAACCCCGTCCTATTCACTATCGCTGGACCCTTCCATCACGATCCGGCCCGGCAATTCCCGCTGTTTCCGGGGCTTGGCGCGTCAGCGGAGCTCGCCGATCTCGAGCCGACCTCGGAGGAGGCCGGCTTCATCAAGACCGAATTGCTTCGCGAGACCAACCGCATTGAGCGCGCCCTCGCTCGGGCGACCTGTATCGCCTCTCGCGGTGCAGATCGCGAGCCCTGCCTCTGATTGCAGCGCGTCCGCAATCCTTCCCCTCTGCGTAACGATCACGAGAGTTCGCTGGACGTGATCGCCGTGGCGACTGCCGGCATTCGTCTGAGCTATGGAGATGCCCGCCAGTTTGCCGTTGAGAGCAATCTGACTGGATACAAGCCGCTGCCGCCGGGAATCAGAAAGAACCTGGCACGTGGTAAGCCGATGCCCCCCGGGATCGCCAAGACCCGAGTTCCGTCCTCGTTCCTGAACAGGCTTCCTGCCCACGAAGGCTATGAATGGCACATTGCAGGGACTGACCTTGCTCTCGTCTTCCAAGCGGACATGTCGATCTCCGGTGTCCTGAAGGACGTCTTCAAGTAGCCCTAGAGACAGGGGCCCCGTTCCGCAGGTACAGCACGGGGACCACGACCAGATTGAGGAAGGTCGAGGTCAGCAAGTGCACCCATCCATAGGCGAGCTCTTCCTATCTGCTTCTGGCACCATTCAGCAACGGATGTGGGAGAATTTCTAAGGCGGACGATGCTAAGAGGCTGCCCAGGTAACTCGAAAGGAGGCAGCGATGAACCTCCGTATCGCGACCTACGCTGCCATGCTCGGCGTCTGTGCCACGTTCGTGCTCCGCACGGCGGCGACCTTCTCCGCACAGCTATTCACCTCCCCCGCTGTGGCCCAGGTGGGAGTCTGGACTCACCTTTTCGGCACGGCCACCATGGTGTGGTTCTTCCTCGCGTTCCTCTTGGACTTGACGGGTCCGGAGCGCCCGACACTTCGCCGCGCGGCCGCCACTGCGGCAGCCGGAGCTGCGATCGCGCTACTGGTTCCACTGCAGACCGTGCTGCGGATCTCGGACGTAGCACCCTTCTCGGCCTTCGTACGCTCGCCCTGGCTGGAGCCCATTGCGCCCTTGATCGCCACCGTGGCGATCCTGATCTTCTTTGCCGTCTACCGCCGTGAGCTGGTCAGGGCCGAAGACGCGCAACTCCGCCGCGCCGCCACGGCCGCCAATTGGGCTTACGCGCTGTTCACCGTGCTGAACCTGTGTGTGCTCGCGCTCTACACGAGCTCGGGTGAGCTGCGCTGGCTGACGCAGATGGGTCCGGCTGTCGCCTGGATCACTTTGCCACTCGTAGCCGCTGGCTTCGCCGCCGTGCTCCACTTCTTCGTGACTCTGCTGCGGCACCTGGTGCGGCGCTGAAGTACCATTGAGCATGCCAGAATTCTCTGATCCTGCAGCCTCCGATGGTCGCGATTCGCGTGTCCCGGACGCTCCCGAGCTACTGCCGTACCTTCCGATGCTCTATGTCGCCTGGGCGGACGGCGATCTGGAGCCCGTCGAGATTCGCGCCATCTGCACGCGGCTCGGGACGACCGAGGGGATGGATGAGGATTATCAGCAGTTCCTGGAGGGTTGGCTGGATCCTGAGAATCCTCCATCGGCAACCGATCTGACGACGCTGCTGGCCGCAATCAGGACCGCCGCCGCGTCCATGCCAGCCGGTGAGCGTCGCTCTCTAGCGGCACTGGGTGTCGAGCTCGCGGCCGCTGCGGGCCATGAAACTTCGGCCGCCGAGAGGCAGGCGCTGGAGGCCATCGAAACGAACCTCGGCCTCAGTGGTAGTGAGGCGGTCCGACGACTTCTGAGCCCCGAGCGCGCCGCGCCCGATCCGATGGGCGCTTTGCCGGCGTTCGAGTTGGCCGCCATGACGCGACTGCTGGATGGAGATCAGTGGGTGATTCGCGACAAGGTCCGCGGCATCTTGAGTCGTCCCGAGTTCAGTTACCGCTACGGCTTGGACAGGGACAACTACCGGGCACAGGTGCTCGATTGGGCCGAGGCTCTGGCTGTGGAGGGTATCGGCGCCTTGAGCTTTCCCGAGGACGTCGGTGGCGGAGGTGACCTCGGCGCCTTCATCGCCGCCTTCGAGACCGTGGCCTTTCATGACCTGAGCCTCTTGGTGAAGCTGGGGGTGCAGTTCGGACTCTTCGGCGGCAGCATCCTGCAACTGGGTACCCAGCGGCACCACGAGAAGTACCTGCCCAAGGTTGGCGCTTTGGAGCTACCGGGATGTTTCGCGATGACCGAGACCGGACACGGCTCGAATGTTCACGACCTGGAGACCGTGGCTCGCTTCGAGTCGCAAACGGACGAGTTCGTCCTTCACACACCGAGTCCGGCGGCACGCAAGGACTACATCGGTAACGCCGCTCTGCATGGGCGCCTGGCCACCGTTTTCGCCCAGCTCGAGATTGGCTCGGAGCATCACGGGGTCCACGCCTTCCTGGTGCCGATCCGCAACGAAGACGGCACGATGTGCGCCGGGGTCGGAGTCGAGGACTGTGGCGACAAGCTGGGTCTCAACGGGATCGACAACGGCCGCCTCTGGTTCGACCAGGTTCGGATACCACGCCAGAATCTGCTTGATCGGTTCGCGCAGGTGGATGCCGACGGGATTTACACGAGCCCAATCGCCAGCCCGACCAAGCGCTTCTTCGTAATGCTCGGAACTCTCGTCGGTGGCCGGGTCAGCGTGGCACTTGCGGGCCTGAGCACCTCCAAATCGGCACTGGCGATAGCGGTCCGTTACGGTGCTCGGCGGCGGCAGTTTGGGCCGGAGGGTGCGGCGGAGACAGTGCTCCTGGATTACCGCACCCACCAGCGGCGTTTGATGCCCCGGTTGGCGACGACCTACGCTCTGGACTTTGCTCTTTCGCACCTGGCGGCCCAGTACGTCGATTCATCGGCTGACAATCGTCGTGAGGTGGAGTCACTCGCCGCCGGTTTGAAGGCCTACTCCACCTGGCACGCCACCGACACCATCCAAACCTGCCGTGAGGCTTGTGGTGGGCAGGGGTATCTGGCCGTCAATCGCTTGGCCGCGCTCAAGGCCGATAGCGACGTCTTCACGACATTCGAGGGTGACAACACCGTACTGTTGCAGCTCCAGGCCAAGAGCCTGCTCACCGGCTACGCACGGCAGTTCGGCGAGATGAACGTCTTCGGACTGGCGAAGTACCTTGGTGGCCAGGTGGCGACAGCCGTCGCTGAGCTCAACCCCCTAGTGACCCGCAGGACCGACGAAGCGCACCTGCAGGACCGGGAGTTCCAGCTGGGTGCATTCGATTGGCGAGAAAAGCATCTACTATCCACGCTGGCTCGCCGGATGAAGAAGCGCCTCGACAGCGGCATGGATAGCTTCGACGCCCTGGTCGAGGTCCAGGACCATGTCGTTGCCCTGGCCGAGGCCCACACCGAGCGCCTGATCCTGGAGCAGTTCGCCGCTAGCATAGACGGCTGTGAAGACTCCTCGTTGAGAACGATGCTCGGGACTCTCTGCGATCTCTACGCGCTGCACCGTATCGAGGCCGACCGTGGCTGGTTTCTAGAGCATGGTTACCTCGAGAGCGCTAAAGCCAAGGCCATTCGCCAGCAGGTCAACAAGCTGTGTCTTAAGGTCCGGCAACAGGCAGTGCCGTTGGTCGATGCCTTTGGCATTCCCGATCCGGTGCTGGGCGCCCCCATCGCCTTCTCGTAATAAAATGCGCCCCCCCCCTCAGTGGCCGTCGATCTCTGACCGCTAGCTCTCGTTCGATTCGTGCAGCGTGTTCGAGGAGCACTTGGCGACGGCGTTGAGCTCCTTCTCGAGCGCCTGTCCCGCCTCGGACTTCATCACCTCTTTCGACGTCATCCACGCTTCCATGCTTGGGAAGCTGTCCGCGTAGGTGAAAGTCTCGGAGTTGCCGACGATGGAGGTCAACACGAAGCTGCGAATGTCGCCGCCTTCGACGTTGTCGTTCTGGGTTGATGTGGCTGCCGCCTACGTGCCGCGGTAACCTTGCTCCATGAGTGAAGACGAACTGCGTCGGACCCTTTCCAAGCTGCTCCGGGAGAGCCAAAGTCACGTCGGCTTGAGACGGGCGGTGGACGGCTTTCCTGCCGCTCTCGCCGGGCGCCAGATCGATGGTTATCGGCACACCGCTTGGGAGCTGGTCGAGCACTTGAGGCTTGCCGCTGAGGATCTCGTCTCCTATTGCCGCGACGCCGACTACGAGAAGCGGGCCTGGCCGGAGGGCTACTGGCCAGAGACGTCGGCACCCCCCACCGAGGAGGCCTGGCACGAAAGCGTAAGCAAGCTTCTCGAGGCTACTGAAGCCATGGCTGCAACGGTGGACGATCGGCTGCACGACCTCTACGTCACCGTACCTTCTGCTGAGAAGAGCCACCACCACACGCTGCGGGCGGCACTGATCCTCCTCGACCACAACGGCTATCACGTCGGGCAGCTCATCGACCTGCGCTTGGCCCTCGGCAGCTGGCCGACAGCTCGAAGTGATTGACGAGGCCGTCGCGCCAGCGATGTGAGTTCACTAATTCTCGGCATCCGCATGTAGGGGAGCGACGATGAAAACGAAGCGGTCTGTACTTCTCGCAGTTGTCTTGCTCTTCGTCGGATGTGGGCAGAGAGAAGAACAACAGGCGGCACCGGCCGAGGACTGGAGAACTTCGTCCCCAGAGGAGCAGGGTATCGATTCAAAGCCATTGCTCGCTATGTTGGATGAAATTCATCGGCTGGGTCTTCGAATCGACAGCCTTCTCATCGTGCGCAATGGCTACTTGGTAGTGGAGGCCTACTTCCACCCTTATGAGCAAGAGCATCGACACATCATCTATTCGGCGACCAAAGGCATCAGTGCGCTCCTGGCGGGCCTTGCGATCGAGGACGGCCTCATCCTCGATGAGAAGGCGAAGGTTCTAGATCTGCTTCCCTTGACTGGCGACAAGGTCGAGAACCTCGATGACTGGAAGCGACAGCTCGCACTCGAAGATCTTTTGACGATGACCGATGGTTTCGAGTGGCAGGACTGGCCCTACGGAATCAGGGCAGAGGGGGACTTCTCGCGACTCCTGGCGTCATCGGATGGAGCCCGGTACGTTCTCGATAGGCCGATGGCTCATGAGCCGGGGACTCGCTTCAACTACAACAGCGGTGCCTCTCATCTCTTGACCGCCATTGTCCAGGAGGTAACTGGCAAGACCGCTCTCGAGTATGCGAATGAGAGGCTATTTCATCCGTTGGGGATCTACGATGCTGGATGGTCGGCATACCAGGGGATCAGCAATGGAGGATCGGAGCTGTTCCTTCGCCCGCGAGAGATGGCGAAGTTGGGCTATCTCATGCTGAACGAGGGTAGGTGGGCAGGTAAGCAGATCATTCCTGCCGATTGGGTCGCAGCGTCGATGCAGCAGTACATCAAGACAGACGTAGAGTTCATGGAGGAGGAGTACGGATATCAGTGGTACACGAAGTACTTCGCGGGTCACAAGGTACACAGTGCCGAGGGGCTGGGTGGGAACTTCCTCTTTGTCGTTCCAGAGTTGGACCTGGTGGTCGTCTTCACAGGTGGTCTCACCGGGAGAGAGATGGCCATCCCCTACAGGTTCCTCGAGGAGGCTGTGATTCCGGCTGCAACGTCGACCTCCCGGCTACCGCCCAATCCGGACTTGGCCCAGACACTCGATCGATTGGCGGCGGGAAGAGAGGGCGCCAAAGAGGCGGCGGAAGAGCTTCCGGAGCTTGCCGGAGCGGTTTCGGGTTCGACCTTCGAGGCAAGAGGCCGGGACAACGTGCTCGGGATCGAGCAGCTGTCGATCGGGTTTCCCCAGGCTAGCGAAGCACTCATGAAGATCGTGTACTCAGGCACCGGGGTGGATGCCGATTGGGGGATGGACATTGTCTTCCGCAGGGATGACGTCTCGGAAGAGAGACGGGAAGTCCGAATGGGCATTGGGCTCGATGGCCGATTTCGAACGGTGATCGTCGATCACGACGAAGTCGGTAAAGTGCCGTTCTCAGCCAAAGGTCGCTGGGGGGATGATCACACCCTGATTGTCACGGTTCTGTCGGCGTGGGCTATCCCTGAAACATGGACGCTGTCTTTTCACGAAGATGAGAGCTCCACCCTACTCATCGAGACCCCTTTTCTGCAGTCTGAGATTCTCCTGCACCAGGGTGGGCGTTCGAACTAAGAACTCGGCACTGCTGGGCTTTGGGTTCGGCCCTTGAAAATTAGCAGCCGGAAAGCGAGTCCCACTCCGGCCAACCAGTCGGGCTCGTTGTCGACCAGCCCAACCCCGACGCGAAGGTCGATCTGGAGGTTGCGGGACAGCAACGTGGTCGCTCCAGCCTGGAGATTGTGGCGGTCGAGACGATCCCCGCTGAGAAGGAAGGCTCCGTAGAGCTTGCCGAAGAGGCTGACCGCCCCCCCGACCGTTCCACTCAGCGCCACTGCGTAGTTGAGGTCTACGCCGGCTCGCCTTCCCCAGTCATCCTTGGAAGTCACCAGACTCGGGCCGAGGTTGTAGGTCAATCCAACCCGTTCGGTCAGGCCGTGCGCCGCCAGAAAGAGCACTTTCGGGATGACGTAGTCGCTGGTGAAATCGCCATGGCCCACTGGCAAGCTCACATCGACCAGAAGACCCACCTGAGGTCGCCCACCGCGCTCCTCAGCTAGGGCGATTTTGGCGCCGAGACTGATGTCGTTGAATCCATCATCACCACCGGTGCTGGTCTTCTGGAAGGTCCACCCCGTCACGAAAAGGCGTGCCTCGACTCGCTTGTTGATTCCATACCGGGTGAGGAAGTCGGGCGTGATTTGGGAATCGGTCGGCTCTCCATCGCCCTCGGAGCGTGTGAACTTGTACCCCGCTTCGAACTGTAGTGTGTGCCGGGACACCAACCCTGGGGAGGCGCTGTCCGTCGTCGGTCGGTTGCAATCGGACTCTCAGCGGCAGTCTTCGGCTCATCGGAGTCGTCGGCCGAGACCGCATACGAGCTCATGAGCAGGATCGCGGTCAGGATCGCGGCACCAGGACCATACCCGGAACTACCTCGATGGATCCGGAATAGGGGTTGCACTAGAGCCAGCCCTGTTTGCGGGCGAGTCGGGCGGCTTCTGTGCGGTTGGCAGCACCCAGCTTGCCGATGGCCTCGGACAGGTAGTTGCGCACAGTTCCCTCGGAGAGGTGAAGCTCCCCGGCGATCTTGGAGTTCGATAACCCCTCTCCGGCCAGTTTCAGGACCTGGCGTTCGCGGTCGGTCAGGGGATCGGGGTCGCCCCAGGCTTGGGCGGCAAGCTCCGGGGCCACCGCCCGTAGCCCCTGGTGAACCCGGCGCACGGCTTCGGCCAGCTCGTCGGCTGGGGCGTCCTTGAGCAGATAGCCGGCTGCGCCTCCCTCGAGGGCGCGGCGCAGATACCCGCTGCGGCCGAAGGTGGTGACGATGATCACCCGGCCTGCGAATTTCTTTTCTTTGAGGACTTGAAGTATCTCGAGGCCCGTCATCCCGGGCATCTCGATGTCGGTCAGGACGACATCGGGCTCGATCTCGAGGATCCTCTCCAACGCATCCTGGCCATCGGTCGCCGTGGCCGCGACCTCGATGTCGTCTTCCATGTCGAGCAGCGCTGCCAGGGCCCCCAGCACCAGGCCCTGATCTTCGGCGATGACGACCCGGATCATCCCTTGGCTCCCGAGGGCTCGGGGCCACATGAACCCAGCAGCGGCTTGCCTCGCGATGGCTGGCCCACGCGAGTCGTGTTCTCCGAGGGCTGCAAGACAGGTAGTGTGATCGTGATCGAGGTCCCGCCCCGACCGTCGACGTTGAAATCGCCTCCGATGGCGGCTACTCGCTCCTGCATCCCGGTCAGGCCCATGCCGCCACTGGTCTGGCTGTCTTGGCCTGGAGCTCCCTTGCCGTTGTCGTTCACGGTCAGCCGGACCCGGTCGGAGAGGTTCTCCAGCCGCACCCGGCACGAGTCCGCGTGGGAATGGCGAAGCACATTGGTCGTTGCTTCCCGGAGCGCCAAGGCCAGCACCTGCTCGATTGCCGGGTCGATGTCGATTGCATCGGTCTCCGCCTCGAAGTGAATCAGGGCCGACTGTAGAGCCACGCGGGCTTGCGCCAGCTCGGTCGAGAAGTCGGTCTGCCGGAAACCGCTGACCGCGCTGCGGACCTGCTTGAGAGCCTCGCGGGCGACCTGCTCGACCTCGCCGATCTCCAGGGCCGCTCGAGCGGGGTCCTTCTCGGCGAGCCGACGCGCCAGCTCTGCTTTTCGGGTGATCACGGTCAGGGTGTGCCCGAGTAGATCGTGTAGATCTCGGGCAATTCTCTCGCGCTCGGCCAGCTTGGCGAGTCTCTCGACTTCGCCCTGGGTGCGTCGGAGCGCGGCCTGTGAGCGCCGCACGCCGGCGTAGTGGATGTTGATGCCACCGATGAGGAGGCTGAAGACCATGGCCGGAATCCAGAAGAAGGGCGACAGATCGAGCAGCCAGGCTTCGAGCGGTGGCAGAGCGGCCAGCACGAGCAGCAGCCTGAATGCGAAGGGCGCCGATCCCGCGAAGCCCAGATGGCCCGCCGCGTAGACGAAGAAGACGCTGGAGCCCCAGTTGATCGGTGCGAACAGGATGCCCAGGAGCGTGATCCCGGCGACGGGGATCAGAGTCTTGCGCCCGGGCAGCCAGTAGCCCCAGAAATAGAGAGGTAGAAAGACAGCCGTGCCGAGAGCGGTGAGAGCCCAGTCCATGGGTGTCGGCTCGTTCGTCAGGCCGGCAAACCAGAAGATGCCCAGGTAGACAAGCCAGGCATAAGGAGTCCAACCCAGTTCGTCCGCTTTCGGAATCAGTCGCATGGTGGTGCCTGAAGTCTAGCTCACCGAAGTCTCGGTCCCTTGTGTTTCAGCCGTAGGTCTTGCCTTCGTCACGGCGATAGCCGACCAGGGCGAGGCCGAGCGACAGAGCGGTAAAGAGAGCCAGGTAGAGAACACTGATCCAGGCAGCCGGGCCGGTGCTGGCACCGACCTGGGCGAGCGCCAACTGGCTGAAGTGATAGGGCGGCAGCGCTGGCGCAAGCCTCTGAAGGAGCGAGGGCAGCGCCTGCACCGGGATCCAGAGACCCGACAGGAACGCCAGTGGTAGGTACAACAGATTGACGATCGCCGGTGCGGAATTGGGCCCGCAGAAGTAGCCCAGAGCGAGGCCGAAGGCACAGAACGGCAGAGCGCCGGCAATGAGCACGGCGGCTAGCGATACCCAAGTCACGGTCGGCATCGCGACGTCACCGAAAAGCGCCCCGAGGCCAAAGAGCCCCAAAACGACGATCAGGCTGAACGTCAGGGCCATGAAGATCTTGGCCGTGAAGTAGGCCAATGGTGGCATGGGAGTGGCCCGCTTGAGCAGCATCCATCCTTGGCCGCGCTCGATTGCGACACCGACGCCGAAGCCAAAGAGCGAAGCCCCTATCACTCCGAAGGTGCCATAGGTGGCGAGGAGATAGGTCGGCATGTTCACCGGTCCAGCCATTCGTCCACTGCCGAAGACGAGTCCGAAGAGAACATAGAAGAGCAGCGGGAACAGCACCGTGGGGATTGCGTAGGCCGGCATCCGCAGGAGCTTCAGCAGTTCGTACTTGGCTTCGAGCGCGAAGATCCTGGTGAGGGAGCGGGGTTGTGAAACCGCTTGGGCTGTAGTGTTCATGCTGCCTCCTGCTTGGTGGTGAGGGCGAGAAACGCGTCGTCGAGGGCCGCGCCAATAACCTCGAGATCGGAGAGGTCGCTGTCGCGCATCAGGAGCTCACGAACAACGGGCTCGGCCCTCGAAGTGAGGATCTCGACCAGGCCGTCTTCGGAACTGACGCTCTTGACGCCTGGAATTCCATCGATCTCCGACGTATGCAGGCGAGTTCGGCAGCGAATGCGGCGACCCGTGACCCGGGCCTTGATCATCGTCGGCGATCCCTCGGCGATGGAGCGCCCCTCATTGAGCAGTACGATCCGATCAGCCAGAGCGTCGGCTTCCTCCAGGTAGTGGGTGGTCAGGACGACGCTGCGACCGCGCTCGACGAAGGTGCGAATCTGCTGCCACAGACCGCGGCGGGCCTCGACATCGAGACCGGTAGTGGGCTCGTCCAGATAGAGAAGCTCGGGGTCACCGCAAATCGACAGCGCGAACAGCACCCGTTGGCGCTGGCCTCCCGAGAGCTCACCGAACGGACGCTTCTCGAGCTCCTGGAGCCCGGCAATTCGCAGAGTTTCCTTGGCAGCTAATGGGTTCGGGTAGTAGCTGGAGAAGAGCTCGACCAGCTCGGCCACTCTCAGGGTTTGCGGCACCGCGGAGATCTGCAGCATGGCCCCGACACGTGCACGGCTCTTGGGGTGGTCCGCGGCGCACCCGAATACGCGAACGCTGCCCTGGAGTGGTTTGGCCAGCCCCAGAAGCAAGTTGACCGTCGTCGTCTTGCCGGCGCCGTTCGGTCCCAGAATCGACAGAACCTCACCGGCACGGATCTCCAAGTCGAGACCGCACAGGGCCATCAGATCGCCGTAGGACTTCCAGACGTCTTTGAGCTCGGCAATGACTTCTCGTTGGTTCTCTGCCATCGAATGCCTCCTTTGTGGAGACATTCTGGCTGTCGGGCAACCCTCGGGTCAGAGAGGAACGTCATCGATCTCGGATGACATTCGTCATGCGGCCGAGACGCGCTGGATGCGGACTAGAACCTGGATGGGCCAAATACGGTTTGCCTGCGCCCCGGTCGGAGTGTACGATGGTATTGGCTTCGACAAGGCCTCGCCAATAGGGGCGTCAGGGGGATTTCATGCCGGCCGGTTGGCAGGATTCGTGGCGCCAGCCCGAGAATCGGATTCGCCTCGCTGTACTGGCGACCGCCGTCCTCTTATTCATCTTTCTCATTGCCGTTGCAATCCAGTCGTGGTTTGTCGACTGGCCGGGTCGGCTCTGGCTCACTCTGGCCGTCGGTGGCGCTGTCGCGCTGTCATTGCTGCTCGCCCGCATCTGGCGCCCTGCACCCCTGACCATTGCCGTGCTTTCATGGGCGGTGCTGCTGCTGGTATCGACGTATCTTTACGGCAGCGAAAGTGGCGGTTTGGGCATTTTGGGTCTGCCGTTCGACACCCTCATCGCCGGACTCTTTCTCCTCGCCACCGGACTCGCCGCCGTTTGGCTGATCCGGCTTGCCCGTTTGCCGCTCTGGGCCAAGGTCCTCGTCGTCGCACTGGCGGCCTATGCATGGCTGCCGGTGATCCTGGCTCTGGCGAAGAGACAACCGTTTACCAGCGCGGTAAGAGGCCTCTGGTCCATACCCTACTGGCTGCAGGGTGTCTTCCTAGGCACCGATCTGCTGCTGCTGGCTGCCTGGGTCATCCTTATCGTCCTGCTCTTCACGACGCTTCGCAGCGGCGAGGGGCGCCAGCGATCCCTCGCAGTGTTGAGCCTGGTGCCCCTCACCCTGGTCTTCCTCCTGGTCAGCTTGGAGATGAACCATCAGGGGCTGCGAAACCTCGGCGCCTTCCTGCCTACCGCCGAGCCGGCTCCACGCGAGGCATCTGTAGAACGTGAGATCGCGCCCCAAGTTGTCGCCGAGGATTCTTCTCGAGTGGGTCCCAGCGAGGACTGGCTCGATCGCTGCCGTGGTCCGAGCCTCGAGGCGACCTTTCTCTGCGTCGCCCGAGAAGTTCGCTACGAGCCCTATCGCGGCGCTCAGCGGGGGGCTCTGTTGACGGCGCTCGCCCAGAGCGGCAACGCCGTCGACCAATCGCTGCTGCTGAGCGAGATCCTGCGGGAACAGGGCTATCGCGTCCGCTTTGTCACCGGCACCCTCGCCGAGGTGAACCTCAGCGCCCTGGTGCGCGGTATGTACCCTCCGCATTTGCCGACGATGCAGCTCGCGGAGGAGCATCAACCCTACTCGCCGGCTACAGACGACGAGCTGCGGCAGACGGTGAAATCTCATCTCTGGCTCGAGGTCGATCAAGGAGGAACTTGGCTGCCGCTCGACCCGTCCTTTCCCCGGGCGGAGGTCGGAGAGAGCTACGCTCAGGCGGCAAAGCGTTTCGAGGAGCTGCCAGAGGAACTCTTCCAGTCGCTCAGAATCACCCTCAACGCCGAAACCGTGGATGGAAGTATCACGGAGCTGGGGAAGATCGAGGGCACTCTGGTGGAGCTGGCCCAGCGGCCGATCACACTGACCATCCGGGGACTTCCCAGCCTGACCCCGACCGAAGATGAGAAGGAACGAGGCTCGCCCCTGGACGTCTTCGGCGGTGGCTTGACGGGTGGAGGCCGTAGCGAGGAAGAGAATGACGAAGCGACCCGTGAGGTCATTGGACGACGCTACCGACCGGTGATCCGAGTCGGCGACGAGGCGATTGGCTTCACACCGTTGGAAGTCGTCTTCGACAAGAGGGGTTCGTTCCCTCGACGAGAGTGGATCGACTTCGAGCTGCAGTTGCCTGATGTCGAGCCCAAACGGATCCGCCGCTACCTTTACCTCAATGCTGGCGATTCCTCGACCCCGACTCTGCCTCCGGGGCTTCGGCATTACGCCATCACGCTGGTAGCGGGATCATTTCCCCGGCAGTTCGTGGAGCAGCAGAGGGAGGCGTTGACGACCGATCTCGATCCCGAGCGCTGGCGTGAACAGCTCGACCGCCTCACCACCATCAGCGATACAGAGGAGGCCGGCGCAGCTCTGCAGGAAGCCAGCCAAATCGATAGCAGGGTAGCCGGTGTCGAGGGCTTTCTGACCAATCTCATCTTCGCGCACGAATCGGACCTGCTGGCGGCGAAGGTCGCATACAACAACAGTGTCAACCTGGCACGGGCTGTGCCGAGGATCCTGATCACCTCGCTCGAGACCTCCTCTGGCGATCAGCCTGGTGAATTCACCAACGAAGTGAGTCTCGACCTGAGGCTCGATGAGCTGGCCACTTACCCCTTTCCCGGTGTGCCCTCGGGAGCCGCCCAACAGTTCCAGCTGGCCTTCGGCCTCCAGGAATCGACGCTCGAAGCCGGCGTACTGGCGCGGTTGACACCCGATGCCCGCGTCGTGAGTACGGTCGAGCTGGTGGAGAACGCCTATCAGGAGGGCGGCTCCCTGGTGACGGTTACAGCCGCCGACACGTCAGCTCTGAGCGATATCGTCGACCTCTCGAAGAGGGCGGATCTGCTGATCCGCGAGGCGCTGGCGGATGGGCTCGAGATCATACTGCCCTCGGTGCCGCTGACGATTGAGGGACGAAAGATCTGGGGCTGGTGGCAGCGTAACCCCGAGACCGGTGTGACGGTGGGAGCGTTGGATTCGGGGCAGCACCAGGCGGTTGTCGAGTACTCAATCTCTCTCAAGGAAATCGGTCTGAACGAGGACACCGCCTTCGCCTTGGGACTGATCAAGGGGGCCGAAGAGACCCTGTGGCTTCTGGCCGAGAAGATCCTCAGGTACGGCGAGATCACCGCCGAACTGCTGAAGGAGGTCGAGGAGCACCTCAAGAAGCTGGCCACGGCGATCACTTGCGGCTTCTGCCCAAAGCTCGAGTACAAGCTCTCGGCCGGAATCACGATCACTCAAGGGTGCTGGGAGTGGAAGAAGGGCAAAGATCTGGCGAAAGCTTCGGTCGGTGCCGATTTCTGCAGCAGTTTTTTGGATGGATTCAAATGTGCCTCGGGCATGATCCTGGCCGGTCTCAAGGGCGACTCAGATGAGGACGGAGTTTCGATTTGGGACGGTGAGGACATCACCATCGTCTGCAAGTCGGAGGATTGAGAGATGGGGATCTTTGCACCCGGGCGACTGGATCTTGGCATCGGTAGCATGGCGCTGATCGCACCGGTTCTTGTTCTCCTCTCCTGTGGGGGCAACGAGCGGGCCTCGATCGGCAAGGCCGAGGTTCCCGAGGCCGAGTACTTCGCAGGTGACGTCGAGGAATATCCACGTCCGGCCCCGATAGCGGTTGTTCCGCTAGCCGATGAGCTACCGAGCGTGGATGAAGACCGGGACCGGATCGGCAGTACCGCGGGTGCCGACATACGGGCTGCAGTGAGCAACACTGCGGTCGAGCTGCAGGTTGCCGCCAGCGAGATGCGCCTGGAGATCGAGGGTCAGGCTCTTGCCGATGACAAGGCTCTGCTGGTGATCGAAGCGAAGGCCGTCAACGTACACCCGAAACAGGAGGTGGAGCGCTCACGACTCGAAGGCAAGCAGGATCGCACGCTGGGCTCGGGTGGTCTCCTGCGGGGAGGTGGTGGTGGGAAAGAGGAGATGGTCGAGGTCGATGTCGCCTACAAGATCCCCCGCTTGGCGGACCACTTCTTCATCCTCGCGGACGGCATCGCCTATCCGCTCTTCGAACCCGGGTCCGGCGTTGACAACCTGACCGATCCCCACTCCGGGCTGTTGATCGAGAAACAGGGTGTGGTCGAGGAGTTTCGGCTTGCAGCCGTCGTACCGCGCCAGTCCACAAATCTGGCCCTGCAGCTTCTCGATTTTGCCAACGGCCACGTGACGGCGCCGATCCGCGGCGAGGCGAAGCGAGCGATCGGCGCCGGCCAGCTACCGAAGGATTCCCTGGGCAAAGTCGTCACCTCGCAACTGGAGGTCGCAGCGCTCGCGGTCGATCTGCAGGACAAGAACGGGGAGCGACTCGCTCCCTCGGGCCGGCAGTTTGCTGTGGTCGAGCTGGTGGGCAGGAGCCGTTCCGCAACTGGCGGCATAGGAAACATCGTGGAGGTGGATCCGACGCGTTATCTGTGGGTCACCTTCGATGGCGGGTATTTCGCTTACGCCGAGCCGCTCGCCGGTCCTTCCGGCAGGTTGATCCGCTTTCCACCACAGCTCGTCCTTTTGCAGGAAGTGGCCTTTCTGGTCGACGAGAAAGCTGAGAATCTGGCTCTGGGAATTCGCATCCAGAACGAGGTCGTGAACCTGCAGCTCGCCGGCCGTCCGCCGCACCTGCCCTCTCGAAAGGATCGGCATGTCGATGGCGAGGTCATGGAAGTCCTGCTCTTCGGCAGTCGGGTCAGCGGGGATCGGGTGATCGTGGACCTAGGCCTCCAGTCTTTGCTCGAAGATCAGGGCGTCGAGGTACAAACTTCGGCCCAGTTCCTACTCCGTGCTGGTGAGCTCGACGTGAAACCCGATAGCTCGGCCACGGCTGCGCTGCCCCACCCACCTCCCGAACCGTTTATCCTGCCGCCCGGTGTTTCGGTTCGCTTCGAGCTGGCCTTTACTACGGCAGACGTTCCCTCGGCACTTCGCGTGCGGGGCTTTCGCAGCGACGGAACGATCGCGCTGAGGCGGTAGTCGACGCCTGTCATCGCGGCACGGCCGCAAGGAGGAGAGCATGCATTCCAGGGTAGCGGTGATTCCCGTCGTGGTCGGCCTGCTGCTGACACTGGGCTCGTGTCAGGGATGCAAGGACGAGCGGGCTCGAGAACCGGCAGCGCCCGGCGAACGCGCCGTCCCCGCCGAGCGCGTCGTCACCGTAGAGGCGGAGAATCTGAGGTTCGACCGAGCCGCACCTGAAGAGAAGGTCGCTCCTCCTGAAGAGCTCGAGCCGCTGACTGTGCCGCCCTCTGACTTCTCCAATGCATCTGCTGAAAGCGAGCCCAATAACGAGCTGAAAGAGGCGAAGCCTCTAGGCCGAAGCGGAGACCATTTTGTGGCGCGAGGGCGACTCGACGAAAGGGATTTCGATTGGTACAGCTTCACTATCGAGGGCGAGCCGCAGCTCTGGTGGATCGAAGCGACAGGAGACAATGTCTACCGCCTGGCCTACTCCTCCGCTGTCGAGAGACTCAAATATGGCAACCGGCAAGGCGACTCCGGGCCCTTTCTCATCAGCAATCTCTTTCTTCTCCCCGGACAGCACTGGTTGATGGTAGAGAGCTATGAGGGAGTCGGCGACTACACCCTACGCGCGGTGCCCATGGGTCCGCCAGATCCCTATGGCGAGCGAGAGCCGAATGACGACGCCAGCCGCGCACACCTGCTCCGATTCGGGGTGCCACGTACCGGAGTGATCCTCGAGGCCGAGGACCGCGACTACTACCACTTCTCCCTCAGCGCTCCGGATCACATCGAGCTGGCCCTGTCACCCCATGGCGAGCTCAGTCCTCGACTCACCCTGTCCGAGCTGAGCCGCAATCGACCAGGGCAGCAGATCTTCCGCCACTCGGCGACGGAGCCAGGTGCCGAGTTCGTCTATGAAGGCCTTCTTCCGCCGGGTGATTACCTGGTCGAGGTCAAGGCCGAGAAGGGTAGCAGCGACACCCCCTACGGGATTCGTCTGGCGCGATTGGACCCCTTCGATCTGCCCACGGACCTCGAGCCCAATGATCAGGGGGCGCAGGCCCGGCCGCTGCCGTCCGACCTGACGATCGAGGGGACCGTCGGGCAGCTCTATGGCGACGACGATTGGTACCGTCTGCCACCCCTGGAGCGAGACACCGACCTGACAATTGACATTCTGGAGTCGCCCGATGAACGCTACCCGGCCTCGACCCTCTCGATCTTCCGAGAAGGAGAGAACTCGCGTGCCGGCATCGTGGAATGGAGCAGAGAAGACAACACCGGCCATGCCAGGCTTACGGCCGACACACAATGGCTCGTCCGGATCGATAACGTGGGTCGGTACCGTGTGCGGTTCGAATTCTCCGACGGTCCGACAGCCCAGCCGAGACCGGATCCGCTCGCCGTCGATCTGTCTCTGCCTCCCGGACCGCATCTCGCCGCTGCTTACTGGCATATGGGTCAGACACTGGAGCTGCTGCTCAGCGTGACAAGTCTGGCCAGCGAGCCGTTGGAAGTGGGTCTACAGGTTGCCTCGAGTCATCATCTCTGGAAGCCGCACTTGAAGCAGACTGCGTTGACCCTTCAACCGGGCGAGCGGCACGCCGTAGCACTCGATGTGATGGTGGCGCCCGATGCCTGGGCCGATCGACCGGTACAGATAACTGCCAGGGCCCTCAGCGGTGACGGTGCGCAGACGATGGCGACCACGCGGCTGGTGGCGCGATGCGGTGCTGCTGCAGTCAATGAGCAGAGGAGTTGGCCTCTTCCCGAGTCGATGCTTGGCGGGCTCAATATGGCATGGACCGGACTCGGAGCTCGGCCGCTGGCTGAAGACGAGATTTCGCCCACTCGACAGGTACTCCTGCATGATGGGTTTACTCCCAACGACACCAGCTGGTACGCGCGGGGCCTGCCGTTGACCCAGACCGTAGAGCTTGCTGGCGACACCTCAGTTCCGATTGCCGGCGTGCTGCTGAATACCCGCAACGAATACGGCACGGCCGACCAAGCGCGGCATTTTTCGATCCTTCTGTCCGAAGATGGTCGCGAGTTCGAGGAAGTTCTGGCCGACGAGCTCAGCCCGCTGGGGATCGAACAGGCATTCGCTTTCGAGCAACCGATCGAAGCGCGCTTCGCTCGATTGGAGATTCGCTCGCGTCAGAGCGGCCGCGAGGACTGGGCCTCCCTCGGAGAGTGGAAGGTGGTGGTGAGCCCGGGAGCTCACCCGTTCGGTGAAGAGAGATTCAACCTGGCCGATCCCGCCATCGGGGGGCACATCATCTGGTCCGATCCACTGCTCATGAAGTCCATAACCCGGGAGATCCTGAGCACAGAGATCGAACATCCTCGGCAGCGTCTCGACGCCCTCAATCCAAATCGCTGGGTTGTGGGATTCCACCATGATAGGAGTGCCCGACTCGTGTCGCTTGAGTGGGTGCAGTCGCCGACGCGTTACAAGGACCCCTATTTCAGCCAGGTCCAGGTAGCGGTGAGCAATGACAGCCCGGCGGGACCATGGAGCCCATTGGGTACTTGGAATTTGGACTCTACCCCGGGCAGCACCTCTGTGTGGGAGCTTCCCGATCCGGTTTGGGCCCGCTTCGTGCGCTTCTCAACCAGTGAGCCGACGGAAGCGAGCTACTGGCATCTGGCGGAGACCCTGCGCATTTTCGAGAAGCGGGGCGATGATCGATATCGTTCTATTCTCGGAGAGTGGGGACAATACGGCAGGGCAGCGATTTTCGAGTCGCTAGGTCGAGGTGAGGCTAAGAGCTCGGCGAAGTTCGAAGCCGACGACAACGGTACCCCGGCCACCGCCCAACGGCTCGAGCCCGGTGATCGATATCAGGGCCGCGTCCTGGTGGGCGAGGACCTGGATTGGTACCGGCTCGAGGTGCCTGCGGGCCACAATCGTGTCCGACTCGAAGTCGATGGCGATCCGACATTGCGGGTGGCTGTTCGCGTCCAGGACGAGACTGGGAAGGTACTGCCGCTCGACGAAGCGGTGACAACGACGCCGAATTCCCAGGTTTATGATTCTCCTGCCGAGCCCGGGAGCAGCTACTACGTTCGCATCGAGGAGCCGCCGCGCTCGATCGTGTTGTCGTGGGACAACAGCGGCAGCACGACACCGTTCAAGCCAACCTTGTACCAAGCGTTACCACAGTTCGTCGCCGACGTGCAGCCGGGACGAGAGTACGTCAATCTCCTGCCGTTCCGCGATCAGGGCGGGAAGTTTCTTCTAGAGGAGTGGAGCGACCAACCGTACATTCTGCAGACGGCCTTGCAGGACTACGATCGTCAGGATGGTTCGAGCAAGGCCGAGACTGCCCTGCTGACTGTCACGGAGGAGCTCGCACAGCGGCAAGGCACGCGTGCCGTGGTATTTCTCACCGACGCCGATACGCACAGTTACGACGAGACTTCCAAGCTCTGGCACCTACTCTCCAAAGTGCGACCTCGGGTCTTCGCCCTCGAGCTCCACCGCGGCGACGTCGGTCCTCAGCAGGATCTGATGCAAGCCTGGGCCAGTGTCAACGAGGGCCGATACGACTTCTTCCGCACCAACGCCGATCTCGAGGTCGCCTTCGACCGCGCATCTTGCCTCCTGCGTCGGCCAGCCGGCTATTTCATCAGCGCCTCCACTCGCTTCGAGGAGCCGCCGGGGCCAGGCACCATTGCCGTCGTAGCATCGCCGGAGGAGATGCCGCTCAATGCGGTGGAGCTGATCCTCGACGCTTCAGGCAGCATGCTGCAGAGACTGGAAGGCCGCCGGCGAATCGATATCGCGCGTGAGGTACTCGTGGACTTGGTGGAGAGCACCATTCCCGCCGGTACCCCCCTGGCACTCCGCGTCTTCGGGCATCGCACCGCGGGCGCTTGTCAGACCGATCTCGAAGTGCCCCTGCGACCGCTCGATCCGTCGGCAATCACACCGGTTCTGCGCAGCACGGAAGCGAAGAACCTGGCCAAGACACCGATCGCGCAATCGCTCGCCCTAGTGGCGGAAGACCTGAAGAGCGCGACAGGACAAAAGATCATTATCCTGGTTACCGATGGCGAGGAAACCTGCGAGGGTGATCCTCAGGCCGCGATCGAGAAGCTCCAACAAGAGGGCTTCGACGTACGGGTGAACATCGTCGGCTTCGCCATCGAAGACGAGGCTCTCAAGGCGACCTTCAGCCGCTGGGCCGAGCTGGGTGGAGGGCTTTACTTCAATGCCACCAGCGGTGAGGAACTGGGTCTTGCAATGCGTCGAGCCCTGGAGACCAAGTTCAACGTGATAGATGCCGCTGGCGAGGTCGTGGCTGCGGGGTTGACCAACGGAGATCCGGTCGCGGTTCTTGCTGGTAGCTATACCGTGCGCGTCCTGACCACTCCGCCTCTGGTCTTCGAGGACGTCCGATTGAGAGGCGACGACAGCGTCGAGCTGAGAGCTTCGGTCGACAAGGACAGCGACTGAGACTCGCCAGGTCGTTGCCTGCGGCTTTGCCGCCCAGAGGCTTGGATCTGCCGATTGCCGCATTAGTTGAGGCTGCACTGACAGGTTTCGCTGTCATTCGTAAACTCGCTTACGACATGACCTATGCGATCGACGTCGAGCGAATCTCGATAGGACTGAGAACCCTGCGCGGGGAGTACATTGATGCCACGGTCTTTGTCCATCCTGTCGGGCATGCCGACTATCGACCCGAATCCGTCTGGGATCGCATTAACGATCCCGACACCTGGTTTCTGCCGTGCGAGATCGACGGCGAGAGCCAGCTTGTCCGTTTGTCGTCGATCTCCTACATCGTCATGACGGAGCCTCCACCCGAGGTCGAGTCCCTCGATTCTGTCGGGGCTATTCGCGCACCAGCAGAGCTGTGGTTGAAGTCGAACGACCGCTTGAAGGGTGAGTTGCTTTACGAAGCTGAGCGCGGGGAAGAGAGGGTCTCGGACATGCTCAATCGAAGGAGCGGTCGGTTTCTCGTTCTCGTCGCTGGAGAGACGACCTACTTTGTGCAGTGCGACGCGATTGATCGCGTCAGCCTATAGGAGCTCCATGGCCAGACTGGATCCGTTGCTGCGAGAGCTGGCGAAGCACCCGGAGGGAACCTTGGTTCTCGAACCAGGGAGTCGACCCCACCTGAGCGATAATGGCAGCGACCGAGAGGTCTCTCGGACGGTGCTGCTGTCGGAGCACATCAACGCGCTGGTTCGAGAGACATCACCCGACTCGTCGGCAGGTCGGTTCCTCTACTCGCTCGATGGGCAGGAATTCGAGTTCAACGTCGTGCAGGCTGACGGTGCCTGCCGGGCGACTATCTCCAGACCTATGGTGGGGCCGGTAGTCGACGCGACAATCTCCCAACCTCTAGACGCGCCGGTGATCGACGCGCCGGCCCCCGAACCTCGGGACGAGTCACAAGTCGACGTGGCGACCTCCCAACCTCGGGACGAGCCAGTAGTCGACTCGACGCTCTCGGCTGGCACCGAGCGACTGCCGGAGATCGCAGAGCTGCTGGATACTCTGATCACCCGAAGTGGGTCGGATCTTCACCTGAGCTCGAGACAAAGGCCGCGGATGAGGATCCATGGCGAGCTGCTCCAGCTCGAGCAGTACCTGCCGCCAAAGCCTGACCAACTGCAGGAGCGACTCTGGAAGGTGACGCCGGAGCGCAATCGCAATGAGTTCCAAGAGGATCACGATACGGATTTCGCCCTGGAGCTGCCCGGCCAGGCACGATTCCGGGTCAACCTGTTCAGGGACCGGGCCGGGATCGCGGCGGTCTTTCGGCAGATCCCGTATGAGATTCCGACTTTCGAGGAGCTCGGCCTGCCTGAAGTCTTGCGCTCATTTGCTCATCTGTCCAAGGGCTTGGTCCTGGTCACGGGCCCGACCGGCTCGGGTAAGAGCACCACTCTGGCGGCGATTCTCGATTTGATCAACGAGAGCCGGCCCGATCACGTCATCACCATCGAAGATCCCATCGAGTTCGTCCATTCCTCCAAGCGTAGTTTGATCCACCAGCGAGAACCCGGCGTCCACACGCGCTCGTTCGGAAAGGCCCTGCGCGCGGCATTGCGCGAGGACCCCGACGTCATCCTGGTCGGAGAGATGCGGGATCTGGAGACGATCTCAATCGCCATCGAGACGGCAGAGACGGGTCATCTGGTGTTGGGAACCCTCCACACCACAACTGCTCCTTCGACGGTCGAGCGCATAATCGACCAGTTTCCTGGCGATCGTCAGCAGCAGGTCCGCATGATGCTGGCCGACGGCCTGCGCGCGGTGGTCGCCCAGACACTGCTGAAGAAGATCGACGGTGGCCGCGTGGCTGCTTTCGAGATTCTGATCTGCACCCCGGCGGTCTCCAATCTGATTCGTGAAGGCAAGACGTTCCAGATTGCCTCGGCCATGCAGACCGGGCGTCAGCTCGGGATGATGACGCAGACCGATTCTCTGTATCAGTTGGTGAGCAAGAAGATCGTTACCGCCGAGGAGGCCTACCTCAAGGCGGCAGACAAAGAGGCCCTGGTCAAGAAGCTCGAGGCCGACGGTATCAGCGTCCGGATGGCTACCTAGCCATTCGGCATGACGGGACATCGACCGAAACCAACCTTTCGAAGAAGCCAGCTAGCTCCCCTCTGGACCGCCCCACCAGACTAGCAATCGCAGGGCCAGATGCCTGGTTCAGGATGGGGACTGCTACGCCAGGCCGGGATTCGGCTTCGCATTCACCCAGAGTGATCTATAGTTGAGCCTCAAGAGCTCAGCACCTTTGTCGTCATGACTTGGAAGCTCGAGAGCCGTCGGCGGGGCGAGCAGCATGTCGTCGAGGCCAAGGAAGAGGGGACATCAGTCGCCTACGTCGTCATCGACTCGACGATCAATGGGCGCTCTCGTGGCGGTCTTCGGATCGTCCCTGATCTCAGCGAGGACGAGCTCAGTGTGGCAGCTCGCGCGATGACGCTGAAATATGGTCTCCTGGGTCTACCGCAGGGAGGAGCCAAGGCGGGGATTCTCGGCAATGGGGAAGCGTCACCCGAGGAGAGACGGCGTTTGCTGAGCGAGTTTGCTGCCGTGTTTCGTCCCGATCTGATGCAGCGGACCTATCAACCCGATGCCGATCTGGGTACCCGCGGGGAGGATATCCGCGAAATGATGTGCTCCCTCGGTCTGCAGGTGAAACACCGAGAGTGGCGCGGGAGGCACTCCGGGCACTTCACTGCGGTGAGTTGTGTGGCAGCCGCCCGGGCGGCAGTGGAGTGGCGGAAGGGCCAGCTTGCAGGCAGCAAAGTCGCGATCGAGGGCTTCGGAAGTGTGGGCTCTGTGGTGGCCGACCTGCTGAGTCGTGGCGGTGCAAGGGTCGTGGCGATCTCCACCTCGCAGGGTGCGCTCTACGATCCAGAGGGCCTGAATGTCGATCGACTACAGGCCATGGCGAGGGAGATGGGCAGCCGAATCGTTAGAGAGTACGACCCCACGCTCACGCTACAACGCCAGGACCTCCCTGAGCTGCCCGTCGACCTGCTTTGTCCCTGTGCACGGCACCATTCACTGCACCAGGAGAACGCCTCTCAGATCGTTGCTCCCATGATCTGTCCGGGCGCCAACAATCCTGCCACCCCGGAAGCCGAAGCGACGCTGTTCGATCGAGGCCACCTCTTTCTTCCCGACTTCGTCTGTAACAGCGGAGGAGTTCTGGGCGGCACGATGGAGTTTGCCGGGATCAGTCTGGAGCAGACAGCGAGTCTGATCGAGGAGTGGATGGCAAGGATGATTCCGGACCTTCTCGATCAGGCCGAGCGGAGAGGGCAGAGTGTTCGCTCGATCGCAGAGCCGGCCGCCTTGGAGCGCCACCGTGCGGTGCGGGCCGTAGCGGAGAACCCGTCTCTTGGCTCTCGGTTGATGAGCTTGGCCCTGGAGAGCCATCGGCGTGGCTGGTTGCCGGAGTCGTTGGTGGGAGCCCTGTCGAAACCATACTTTCGCAGGTCGCTGCGACTATAGTCCTCCAAGATAGGGAATCTTCACATGGGGGGAGAAAGATCTGTGTCAGACCGAAGTTTCGAAGAGGTCGTCCTGCAACGCCGCTCGATTCGCTGTTACCAGCACCGGGACGTTCCCGAAGCGATGATCACAGAGATATTGGAGAAGACGAGGCAAGCGCCTTCATCTATGAATGGACAGCCCTGGTGTTTTGTCATCGTCCGAGACGCCGAGACCAAGAGGCGGATCAGCGAGCTCAAGAACCATTTCTGTCCACCTGAGAAGAGGTCTTTCTCGGCCGACTTTCTCTCTCAGGCTCCGGTGATCGTGGTGGTAGGAGTGGATCGCAGCCGATCCTTTGGCCGCGAGCTGGAGAACGGCGTTCTGGCAACGGCATGGCTGCTGCTGGCAGCGCAAGAACATGGACTCGGCAGCGTCTACCTGTCGGCCTACCAGCCTCACGATCGTGGCCTTGAAGTAGAGCTCGGCAATCTCCTGCGCTTGCCCGAGGGAGTCCGGCCGGTGACCCTTCTCCCTCTCGGCTATCCGGCCGAGACGCCCTCGACCAAGCAGCTACGACCACTGACCGAGATGATCCATCATGAGTTCTTCGGCGAGTGAGTTTCTGAACGCCATCGATCGGCGTCATAGCCGTGAGCAGAGTGTGGTTCTGAGGTATCGGAACTGTCTGCGCTTCGAGGAGTCGTCTGCCGACGATGAGGATTTCAAAAGGCTCCTGGACCGTACAAGCATCCGTGAGGGCTTACGGATCTTTCCGCTCCTTACCTACCGTGACGTCGAGATTCTTGTACTGGATGAGACCTCACTGATGCTCACCCACACCCTGAAGTCGATTGACGGAGCGGTCACAATCGCCAGGTCACTGCAGCGAGGGTATCGGAGAGTCGCGTTCGAATCGGGCGGCAACACCGGAACAGCGCTATCCGTCTACGGCAGGCGTGTCGGATTGGAGACCTTCTTGGTCGTACCGGGCGAGAATCTCAGCCTATTGGACAGCGCCGCCTTCGAGGCCCCGACCACCCATCTCATAGCAGTGCGCGACCGTGAACGCGTGAAGCAAGTGGCCGGTGAGCTCCGCCAGCGTGAGGGGCTCCCCAAGGTGCCGCAGCCCGAATGGCGCCTGGAAGCATCGATGTTCATCGGTAGCTATCTGCTCGAAGCCATGCTCTCTGGGTTGCAGTTCGACATTCTGGCCCAGACCATCAGTGCTGCCTTCGCCCCTATCGGCATTTTTCGGGTGCTACGCGAGCATCAAGCCGAATTGGGTCGACTGCCGGGCTTTCTCGGCGTCCAGCAAGCCCCTAATTGCCCCATGTATCGCGCCCTGCGGGGTGCTGAAACCGGCACCGGAGCGCGAGAGGGCGAGTCAGAGGTGCGTTCATCTGGGCCACTCCTGACCCGGGTCATGTACGACTCCAGCCCACAAAGCTACGGCACAGTCGACGCGCTGCGCGGAGTTCTGGATGACACAGGGGGTGACCTGACTCTTGTAGACTCAGCAGAGTTCAGAAGGCTACTGGAGGCGGATTTCGACGGTGCCGGGATTTTGAGTGTGCTTGGCAAAGCAGGAGTGAACATATTCGTCCGGGATGGAGAGATCGTGGAAACGACGGGCCTGTTGGCTCTCACTGGAGCGCTGAAAGAAATCAACGCCGGCCGGATTACAGCTGGCAGCCGAGTCCTGGTATGTCTTACCAGCGGCACGGGTAGACCGGATGGCGCGGTCGTGCCGGAGGTGTGGGCTGAAGATTGGGTGGCGGAAGGCTGACCCGATAGGGGCTTGTCTCCCGAGGAGATCTTCAAATGCCGGAATCAGAGCGCCACATCATTCTGCGAGACTCGACTCTGAGAGAGGCCATGGACACTCCCGGAGTGTGGTTCGACTTGGCAACCCGCTTGGAGGTCGCCGCAGCGTTGGATCGGCTCGGTGTCGCAGAAGCGGAGGTCGTCGCGCCAAGCCGCGTCGAAGAGGATCTCGATGTGGTCCGTGCGCTACGGGATGCGTCGGCCGGCCTGCGACTCTCTGGGTTGATCTACGCCTCGTCACCTGAATGCAGAAGTGAAGTGGAACAGGCGGCGGTGCTTCTCGATCGGATTGACCTGCTCGTGCCGCTATCGGCCAGGCGTGAACCAGTTTCCCGGCAGGGCAAGGTATCCGTGATGCTGGAGGCTCTTTCGTGGGCCCTCCAGCACATTGCCGACGTCGGGGTGGGTTTTCCCCACTCCAGTCAAACCGATGGAGACTTCGTCGTTGACATCGCAGGCCAGGCGGCTGCTGCCGGTGCCGGACGAATCACCTTTTATGACACCAACGGCAGCGCCGAGCCGTTTGGCGTTCGTCAGATAGTCGGCCGCCTCGTGGGAGAGCTCGACACAGCCGTGATCTTTCATGGTCACAACGACCTCGGGCTGGCCACCGCGAACTCGCTGGCGGCTGTGTTGGCGGGTGCGACGGTCATCGACGCCACCGTCAATGGACTGGGGGACCGAGCGGGCAATGCCAGCCTCGAGCAGGTGGCGGTGCTTCTCGGACGTGAAGGCTTCGAGACCGGCATCGACCTGTCTCAGCTCCGGGCCGTGTCGGAGTTGGTTGCTGCAAGGAGTGGCGTGCCGGTGTCGAACCTCGCCCCGGTAGTGGGGGACTACGCCTTCGATCACAGATCACCGAGCCATCTGACTGAGCCCGCAGAGTTCGAAGCGTTCACGCCCGACCTGGTGGGCGGAGAGCGCCGCCTGCAGAGAGCGCCAGCAGGGGCCCACAAACGCGAAGAGTTGGAAGACTGAGTCGGGAGCGCCATGGACATCGTACTCTTCAATCCAGCGCCGAGAGCGGGCAAGCAGGTGCAGCGTCGAGTCGAGCTTCCTTTGAGCCTCCTGTGCACGGCCACCCCACTGGATCGGCTCGGCTACCGAGTCCAGCTCATCGACGAGTTCGCCAATCCGGACTGGAAGCAGGAGTTGCTGGATGCGATCGAGGAGCGGCCCATCTGTTTCGGGGTCACCTGCATGACGGGACCGCAGATCTGGCATGCGCTCGAAGGATGCAGGCTGGTGCGCGAACGCCACCCCGATGTGCCGATCGTCTGGGGAGGGGTTCACGCCAGCCTGATGCCACAGCAGACTCTGTCGCATTCCCTTGTCGACATCGTCGTGGTGGGTGAGGGCGAACAGACGTTTCTGGAATTGGTCAAGGCCTTGGAGTCAGGGACGCCGCTGAGCCGAGTCGCCGGCATCTGCTACAAGGAAGATGGAGAGACCCCCGTTGTCTCCGGCACTGAGAGCGCCGAGGCTGAATCGATCCTGCCCGTCCTGAGCTTCCAGGCCGACAGTTCCTGCGCCGGGGGCGCAGTGGCGAACAACGGCTTCCGGTGGACCGGCGAGCGCCCCTTTGTGAATATGGATGAGCAGCCGCCTCTCTCTTATCACCTGGTCGACATGAGCAAGTACCGTCGGCAGCTCTTCGGTATCGATCACGTCAGTTTCAATTCCAGCCGTGGCTGCACCTTCCGCTGCAATTTCTGCTGGGACCCGGTGATGCACAAGCGACGCTGGCGAGCGATGCGGCCGGACACAGTGCTCGACCAGTTGCAACGGATCATCACCGATTATGACATTCGCGGATTCCTGTTTACCGACGACCACTTCTTCATCGACATGAAGCGGGCAAGGGCCATTCTGGAGGCCATCGTTCGTGCCGATCTGGATATCTCCATAAGCAAGCTGCAGATCCGAGCGGACACCATCTGCAAGATGGACGAGGACTTTTTGGAGCTTCTGGTCAGGGCGAAGGTCAAGCGCCTGACGGTCGGGGTCGAGTCCGGCAGCCAGCGGCTGCTCGAGCTGATCAAGAAGGACGTGACCGTTGAGCAGGTAGTCGAAGCCAACCGGAAGCTGATCCCCTATCCGATCGTGCCGATCTATTTGTTCATGATGGGACTGCCGTCGGAGACTCCTGCAGAGCTCGAAGAGAGCATCCAGTTGGCTGTTCAGCTCACGGACGAGAACCCTCGGGCCGTCAAGACCTTCAACATCTATACCCCTTACCCGGGAACGCAGCTGTACGACGTCTGTGTCGAGTACGGCTTACGCGAGCCTGGGAATCTGGAGGGCTGGGGGTACTTCAATTTTCGGAATGTGGCGGCGGAGTCGCCATGGCTCCCGGTAGCCACCAAGAAGATGATCACCGCGCTCGATTTCCCTCTGATGTTCCTGGGAAAGGGACACTTCGTCAATCCGTATAAGAAGACGAATCCCCTGGTGGTGGCTCTGGCCAAGCTCTATTACCCGGTGGCACGGTATCGCGTCTCCAACCTCGACACCCGCTGGCCCATCGAATCCAAATTTGTCAAGTCGATGGGCCTGTTCGGCCGACAGGAGTGATCAGCTCCCTGGGGGACGAGCTTCAGCCTCCAAAGCCCGCAGAGCGTGTCCCCGGGCCGCGAGGGTCTCACCTCCAGAGAATAGGGTTGCGGCCATCGCCTGGTGGAATTCTGCCGAGCCTGGGTCGAGCTCTCGAATAGGTTCGGATTCGGAAAGCTTCGCTTCGAGGCGCTCGAGCCTTTCGGCCTCGGTCTGCAGTTCGTCGATTCGATCGGCGGCCCGCGCCTGGCTACGGGAGGCGATATGTCGCGGATTGATGGCGTCGGAGGTCTCGAAAGCCGCGAGCGAGCGGTCCAGGAGACCGTTTCGGCGGTAGATCAGGCCCAGGTTGTAGAACAGCACATCGTTGTTCGGTGCCGCCTCACGCGCCCTTGCGAACTCGACCTCGGCTCTTGACCAATCTCGAAGCTCGAAGGTCACACCGAGCATGTAGTGGAAGTGGCCGATGAGGTTCTGGGTCAGATAGTCCTTGGGGACGGTCGGGTCGTATTCTCCATCGAGCTCCGTCTTCGGGATGACCGGTTCCGGGATCGGCGCGCCCTGTCTTTGAATCCGAAACGTGAGACCTGTACCGACGATTTCGAGCTCCGGCACTTCCCAATTGGGGTGATGGGTGAAGTAGAGGGGGTCGGCTTCCGGGTCGAAACGCAAAGGGGGAAGATCGGCACCGCCAACGCCCTGGAGGATGAGGTCGACGTCGGGCCGGACACCCTCCACCAGTTGCAGGTAGATCAGCACGAAGAGGATGTTGTCGTCGCTGGCGCTCAGGTGGGCACCTGGAGGAAGGGTCCCGAGAAGCGTTCGACTGAAATCGTCGGCGATCCGATATCGACTGCGATCGAACTGTGGGTATCCCACCAGGAGCATCGCCAGTGGCACAAGAAGGGCGACTGCTGCGAGCTTGGAAGACACGCGCTCACGAAGAACGTCCAGCCCCAGCCCGGCGAGTAGAGCGAGAACGACGAACGTGGGGATGTAGTACCGGTACCAGAGGAACAGATCACTGCGTGACCCGTGGAGAGCCATCGCCAGAAAGTTGCCGAAGGCCGCCAGGAGTAGCAAGAGGACGGGCCAGCCCCTCTTGCGTGTGAAGAAGATCCCGAATGCGGCCAGAACCGCTCCCAACCAGAAAAGCTCAGTGCCGATTCGAGCCAGGAGATCGCCGGCGATGGTCAGCAGATCAATCGGTGTTTCGAACCAGGCCCGCTCCCAGGCCTCGCGCCGAAGGATGACGTCGATCGTGGCTCGAATCGTCTCGGGATCGCCCCAGTCGAGGCGGGGATTGGCGCGGGATCGGAGTGGCAGATAGAGATATGGAACGAGTCCCAGGGCCACAGCTGCTGCCGAGGCCAGGAGAACCTTTGGCCGACGTAGGAGCCTTGGATCGGTGATCAAGACGAAGAGTCCCAGGGCAAGGACAAAGACCGCCATGTAGGTGTGATTAGTCGCACCCAGAGCCGCCACGCAGAACGCCGCCACGAGCATCTTCGGTTCGCGTCGCTGGAACCAGGCGGCGGAGAGACCCAGAGCCATCACAAGAAAGAGAGCATTGAGGCTGTACACCCGTTGGATGTTGGCCTGAGACCAGAAGCTGGGACTGAATGCCAGCATCAAGCTGGAGAAGAACGCCGCAAGGCTCGAGAGCCCCAGTTGTCTACCCACGAGATAGATGCCAGAGGCCGCGCACGCCGCGCAGGCGGCGCTGAACAGGCTCATCCGGAAGGCGATGGAGCCGATGGGAACCAGAACCGTCCACAGCTTGCCGAGCAGTACGTAGAGGGGGTAGCTGCTTGGATGGGGGATGCCCAGTGTGTGCACCGCCGCGACCAACTCTCCGCTGTCGCCAACATAGATGGTGCGGCTTGCACCGAGAGCGTAGATCAGAAAGAGCAGCAACCCGAGGACGACCGCATGGATCCTCCGAGAGTCGCTCTCACCGACGGGCCGAATCGAGGTCATCAGCGCTCGGTAGAGTCAGCTTGCAGTCGCGTCAGATTCTCGCGAAACAACGCGTTGTCCGGCTCGAGCTTAAGGGCCCGCTCGAGGGCCGCGATGGCCGCATCTCGATCACCCATGAGATAGGCGACGTTGGCGCGGTACTGAAACACCAGACCGTACTGCGGAGCGATCGCCTCGGCGTGGTCGAGAAGGGTGAGGGCCGTTTCGTAGTCGCCACGACGTGCGGCTTGACTGGCCTTTTCTGCCAGGAAGCCGGCCTGCTGCTCGGCTTCACCTTTCGGGGCGTTTGCAGAGGCACTGCCGGTGAGGCGAAGCAACGCCGCTCGGGATGGCTCGTAGTCCGGGGCATACCGCAGCACCGTGTTGTAGTCGCCGATCGCCAGGTCGGGATGGCCCTGGCGTTCGTGGATGACGGCCCGGTTGTGGTAGGCCTCGACATTCAGCGGGTCGAGCTCGAGCGCTACCTCCAGTTGCTCGAGAGCCCCCTCATAGTCGCCTGTCGCGCCGAGAGCGCCCGCCAGGCTGGTGCGCAAGCCGGGCTCTTCCGGCTCGGCTTCGATCAGGCGGCGATAGATCTCCCGGGCTTCGTCGTAGCGACCCTCTTCGAAAGCGATGGCTGCCAGATTGCGTTCGCCTTCGGCCGACTGCACCCCGCCGAGATAGCCGAGTGCTTCCAATCGGTCGAGCACGGCCTGGTCTACCTCGGCGTCTCGAGCGACTCCCTCCTGCGGTCCTCGCTCGCCGGTCTCGTAGGAGACTATGCGTTCGGGACTCGTCGGGATCTCGAGGGCCTCCGTAAGAACCCGCCCTGGCATGTCTTCGCCAGCCGGGAGGCCGAGCAGAGCGAGAACCGTGGGTGCGATATCGACGAGGATGGGCTTGTCGATTCTCGAATGGCGCTTCACCCCGTGACCGTAGATATAGAGGATGCCTTCGAGGCGGTGGAAGCGCTCGCTGACGCGGCGCATGTCGCGGACGCGACTCGGGTCGTCGTGCAGCTCCCCGAGTCGAAAGCCATGGTCGGAAGCGACGATAAGGGTGGTGTCGTCGTCGATCGCCTCGAGGTAGAGACCTACCAATTCGTCGGCGAAGCGATACATCGCCTCGACGGTTCCCCCGAACTTCGCCTGCTGGTCCGCCAGCTCGCCGGCGAGGCCTTCGACCCTGAAGAGATGACCGAAGAGGTGCGAGGTCGAGTCCACCCCTTCGATGTAGACCATTGCCAGGTCGGGTCGCTCCCGCTTCCAAAGATCGAGGCCGACGTCGCGATAGCTCTTGGCAGTAGCCAGGGCCCATTTGAAGTGACCCAGGTCGTCAGACAGGTCGAAGGGCAGTGAGAACTCCTCGGGACTGACCTTCACGAAGGGTGCGATCTCCTCATAGGTGAGATCCCTTGGGCGCCGAAGCAGGGGAGCGATTTGCTCTGCAAGCTCTGGAGGATGTGAGGTTGCCTCTTCGGTGGCAGCGCCGGTGAATCCTTCCTCGAAGAGGAAGTGGTAGGCGGTGTGGTCGCTGACAATGACGCCGTCGAGCGTTTCTGGAGGCCAGGTCGCCCACCACCCCACGACCGCCGGTTTCCGACCGGCTGCTGCGGCGATGTTCCAGAGAGCCTCGACCCTCCGCAAGTCGCTGGTAACCGGGAGCTTCTCCCCTGTCGAGGGACTCACTGCCACGAAGTGGCCGATCCCATGCTGGCCTGGTGTCTTGCCGGTGGCCATGGTCGTCCACAGGATCGGGCTCAGCAGGGGCTTCTGACTGATCAGGCGACCGTAGGCACCGTCCTGCCTCAGGCGTGCGAAGTTGGGCAGCTCTCCCTCGGACATCAACAGATCGATCGCCAGCGGATCGAGACCGTCGATCCCCAGAAGGATGACCTTGCCTTCGGGTGGATTTCCACCGCAGGAAGCCAGAACCAAAGCGACTACGAGGAGGAGAAGAGCGGAGCGGATTCTCACCAACTGAACCTATGGCCGCAGGCCCGCGACGTCAAGTAGCCGTGCGTCAACCCACGATCTGATAAAGTCCCTCAGGTTTTCCCCAGAAATTCCTGGAAGGAGCGCGCGATGAGGAAGTCTGCGGCCATAGTCGTCTTTTTGTTGTCCATGCTCCCGGCAGTAGCCTGGAGCAGCGAACCGGTGGCGGTGGGCGACCAGTTCCAGGTCAATACCTCCACATTCAGCCAACAGATGCTGGCTTCTGTTGCCGCGGACCCTGTGGGCAACTTCGTGGTGGTTTGGACCAGCCAGGAATCCCAGGGGGACGACACGAGTGGCCGGAGCATTCAAGGGCAGCGCTACGACTCCAGCGGTGCACCGCTGGGGGGTGAGTTCCAGATCAACACCTACACCACAGGAACGCAGAGCGTACCCGAGGTCGCCATGGACAGCCAGGGCAACTTCGTGGTGGTTTGGGAAGGCATCGGGTCGGGCGGCACGGATACGGACGCTGAGAGCATTCAAGGACAGCGCTTCGACTCCGATGGCAATCCGGTCGGGAGCGAGTTCCAGGTCAACACCTACACCACGGACGACCAGGAAGAGCCCTCGGTGGCCATGGACTCCCTGGGTAACTTCGTCGTGGTCTGGGAAAGCTACGGCTCGCTCGGCACCGACACGATCTACAACAGCATTCAGGGGCAGCTCTACGATTCGACAGGCGCAAAGGTTGGGGGCGAGTTCCAGGTCAACACCATTACTCAGAGCTACCAGAAGGACGCCGCGGTTACCGCCGATGGTCAGGGCAACTTCATCGTTGTCTGGGAGAGTGAATTCAGCAAGATCAAGGGCCAGCTCTATGACGACAGTGGGGCCGCCGTTGGAGGGGAGTTCCGAGTTGATTCCGCTGGATACGGGGACCGCCCTGAGGTGGCGGCGGACTCCCTGGGCAATTTCACTGTCGTCTGGGAGGCGGAAGAGGCAGGCGGTGTCGATACGGACCGCACCAGCATCGAGGCGCAGCGATTCGATGTCGACAGCAATCCCGTCGGAAGTCAGTTTCAGGTCAACACCTATACGACAGATTTTCAGACGGACGCCGGCGTAGCCATGGACCCCCAGGGCAACTTCGTCGTGGTCTGGAAAAGTGAAGGCTCGGAGACCTCGTACTACCAGAGCATCCAGGCGCAGTACTACGACTCCGCAGGCAACTCCGTCGGGGACCAGTTCCAGGTCAACACCTACACCGCGTACTTCCACCACGCGCCGTTCGCCACCATGGATGGTCAGGGCAATTTCATCGTGGTGTGGGACAGCGAAGGATCGCCAGGCAATGACTCGCACAATCGGAGTGTCCAGGGCCAGCGATACTCGACCGGAGGTGGGAGCTTCTTCACCGATGGCTTCGAGTCCGGTGACACCTCCGCCTGGTCGAGCACCACGCAATAGCCGGGTCTTCACGGAATGGTCCCAGTGACCGCAGGAGAGATCTCAGCTGTAGAGTTGGCCCGAGCCGTGGAGTCCGGTGAGCCCATCCAGGTGGTCGATGTGCGCGCCGCCTTCCGTCTCGATAGTGGCCGGATCGACCTGGTGCCTGACAGCTCGTTTCACAACATCGTCGGATCCCAGCTGGCGAAGGTCGAAGACCTCGAAGGTACCGGGATTGACCCGCAGGTCCCCGTCGCGGTTGTGTGCGGTAAGGGCAGTGACAGTCGCATTCTCGCCAGCCATCTCAATCGCCTGGGATGTCAGGCGCGCTCACTCAGCGGTGGTATGGGTAGCTGGATGATGCTGACCCTGGAGCGCGAGTTGAGCCCTACGGCATCGCTGGATCGGCTCGTCCAGTTCGATCGCATCGGCAAAGGTGCACTCGGCTATCTGCTGGTGAGTGATGGCGAGGCGATCGCCATAGATCCGCCGCGGGACCCCTCCGCCTATCTGGCCGCGGCCGAGGCGAGTGACTGCTCGATCGTTGGCGTCGCCGACACCCACGTCCACGCCGACTACATCAGTGGCGGGCCTGAGCTTTCCAGGGAGCTCCAGGTTCCCTACTACCTTCATCCCGACGATGCCTGCTATCCGTACGACGGCAGGCCCGGGACGATTCCCTTCGAGCCCATCGAGCACGGTCAGGAGATCGCCTTCGGTCGGTCGAGGTTGAAGATAGCTCACACCCCTGGACACACAGACGGCAGTGTCAGTTATCTGGTAGACGACCAGGCCGCCTTCACCGGCGATTTCATCTTCATTGCCTCGGTCGGTCGTCCGGACCTGGCCGGCAAAGAGCAGGAGTGGACACTCAAGCTCTGGGAGAGCCTCGAGCTCGCCCGCCACGAGTGGTCTCCGAGCCTTCATATCTACCCTGCCCACTACGGCTCGGACGAAGAACGGCAGTCAGATCGTTCGATCGGCTCACTCCTGAGTGAGCTTCGGCACACCAACAGCTCGCTGCAATACGCTGATCGGGAGGCCTTTATCGACTGGGTCTTGGCCAAGAAGGCGTCTTTTCCCGACGCCTATCGCAGGATCAAGGCTGTCAATGTTGGCCTTCTGCCGGTCAGCGAAGAGGAGGCGACCGAGCTCGAGGTCGGCAAGAACGAGTGCGCCTTGGGTGGTAGCTGAGCCCACACCTGCGGCGCTGTCCGGAGTCCTAATGAGGAGGTGGAGGCGCGCTTTGCCGTCCCGCCCACGGTACTGTCTGCGCCTCGTACCATTGCAAGGGCCTTCTCAAGATCAGGTCCTTCTTCTCGCGCCGCAGGTCCAGGGCGATGGGAATCCCGTGAAATTTCGTGTAGAGGATCCCTGAGGACTTCTTGTCCCGAATTTGGAGGTTCGCCCTGAGCTTGAGGCCCTCGCTGTCGAGATCGAAGTTCTCGATCTCCATGCTCTTGGCGGCAATCTCGATATCCGCTTCACCCTCGAGATCCTTGAAGTTCAGGATGCCTTTGAGCTTGTTGAAGATCTTCTTCTCCTGGCCGAGAAGGGCGATCAACGGTCGGGTGTCCTTCATCTTGATCTCGGCACTACAGACGATCTCGCCGGGATCCTTCAATTGCAGCCAGCCTTCGGTCATATCGAGGTGGAAGTACCAGTTCCTGTCTGTCTTCTTCCCGTCCTCGATGGTGACCCTGTCGATCTTCAAGCCGCTGTCGGTGAAGTCGAACCAGCGGTCGCGCACATCGTCGGCGGTGACATTCAGATCGAGGGACAGGTCGCCTTTGATGGCGACCTCACCATAGGAGGCGTCGATCCCCTGGCCATGGATATCGATACTGGCTTCCCCCCCGTTGTCACGGGTGAGGACCGCGTGGGTCTCGACCAGAACTTCGCCGGAGTCGAGCGTGAAATCCTCGACGGCCGGTATGGGAAAGCGGGTGATATCTGCGACATGCGCATTCTCGAGGTCGAGAGAGATCGATTCGAGGGTAGAGGCGAGTCCTTGAACTCCGCCAGAGATGTCGAGCGCCCCAGCGTCCGCTTTCAGCTCGAGATCAGCCCCTGCCAGGAGGGGCTCGGTGCCTTCGCGCTCAGTGAGCGCCACATCGGTCAGGGCCAGGGCTACTTTCGTGGAGACCCCGTCGTCTGCCTGCTCGACCTTCGACTGGAGCGCGAGCAATCCTGTCGCTCGCCAATCCACAATGTCGACCCAGCCCCCTTCGGAGCTGAAGTCGATCTTTGTCCCGAGAGCCAGAACGCCTTGCTCGATGTGGACTAAGCCGTCAACCTGACCACCGGGACTGCCGACCTCGACTGTTTCGATGTTCGCCAGCAGACTGTTGATCAGGCCAGCACCCTTGGACTTGCCAGACAAGCTCACCGAGCCCGACAGGGACTTCAAGATCTCGAGGTCCTTGGCCTCCTTGGGGACAAACGGCTCCAATTGCGCGTCGATGCCGAACTGCATCCCCTGCATCACCGGATCTCCCATGGTGGTGAGCTCGGCATCGGTGAGATTCATGCGCACACGCTCCATCGACAGGGCGCCACCGCCCAACTCGATACTCATGTCGGCGTCGATGGCGCCTTCAGCGGTGAGGCGCATGGCGAGGATCCAGAGCTGCTTGAACTCGTCGATGCGGATATCTCGAAGGACGATCTTCCAAGGGTCCTTCTTTTTCTTCTTCTGCTTCGGAGGAAAGGGTGGTTCATCCACGGCGAGGCCGGGAATCTCCGGCGCGAATTCGGCCGTCTTCAGTGGTGGATCCTCGGGTAGCTGCCGCTTGCGTAGGCGAAAGTCGAGCCCCGAGCCGTCGAAGCTGTAGGTCTTGAAGGTCTTCGAAGCGAGCGACAGCAAGCTCAGGTGGATGCGCCCGCCCGCCAACTCCACGTACCACTGCTGTTTCCTGCTCTGACCGCGAATGGAGAGGCCTTCCAGGTTGATGATGCCGGGAATCAGGGTGTGGGCACTGGTCCACTCGACCTGCAACTTCTCGGGCTTGTTGTTGATCTTGCCTGTCACCCACTCTGATGACAGGGCCCAGTTGGCGCCGATCACCCACACCACCTCGATGACGCCGATCACCGAGACCAGTCCGATCCAGAACTTGCGAGACCTCGAGATACCCATGGTGCTCCCTTCCTGATTGCAGGCTAGCGCAGCTTCTCAGCAATGATATCCAAGCAGAAACGAGCGAGACTCGTTGGGTACCAGCGGTCGAGCACCTGCCACCTGCCCAGCTGTTGCTTTGCGGCGCAGGAGGCACTCGCTTGCGGGGTCGAGCTTCAGTCCGAGTAGTTAACCCAGGTTAAGTACCTCTGGCCGCCACATCCTCGATGGCATCCGCAATCTCGTCGGGAACCTCCTCCTGGAGGAAGTGACCGGCCTGGGTGCGGGTGACGGTTGCCTGGGGGAATGTCTTCACGTGCTTCTCGAGGACGCGGCCCAGGATCGGATCGCGCTCGCCCCACACCAGGGCCAAGGGACCGTTGAAGTCACGGATCCAGGCTTCAATCTCGCGAAGTGGCGGCACGCTGGGATGGTTGGGGCTGGAGGGGACCATTCGCGCCAGACCCAAGGGGCCGGCTCGGCGACCGAGAGGTAGCGGCCAACGGTAGGCGCGAGAGACGCGCCCCGAGATGGACTCCGAGTCGCCCTGCACCCGCCCCAGGATGTTCTGTGGAAAGCCTCCGAGGCGAAAGACGATGTCGCTGACAACCGGCGTGCGGGCAAATTTGTGGAATGAGGTCCCCAGCGGGCGTTTGGGCACGAGAACCGAAGTGTTGGCCAGGACGATGCCGCTCGCCTCGGGAAGAGCCATGCCCATGCCGATCGCCAACGGCCCACCCCAGTCCTGACCGACCAGAATCGCACTCTTGGCCAGCTCCCGGGTCTCGGCCCACTCTCGCATCGCTTGCAGGTGGCGCTCGAGGGTGTGATCCGAAACTCTCTGCAGCGAGCCCGACAGCCCGAAGCCGAGCAGATCGGGAGCCAGGCAGCGAAAGCGCTCGGGATCCAACCGTGCAATCACCTGCCGCCAGAGGTAGCACCAGGTCGGGTTGCCATGTTGCAGGATCACTGGTTGGGCGTTGGGGTTCCCATGATCGATGAAGTGGATGATCTTCCCCCGATCCGGCCCCGACTCGAGCTGGTAGGCACTGCGCTCCTGTGGGAGATCCTCGGCGAGGAAGGACGGCAATTGGGGTGGTGGAACCGAAGGCATCGTCGTTGATCTTAACTCTCTCATCATCTGCTCTGAATGCTCGTGGTCTCCTCCAGGGAAGAGAAGCCAAAGGCGATTCGGCAGACCTACGATGTTGTCGCCTCCTTTGCCAGGTCTTTCCCGGTGGGACGGGTGTAGAATGGCGCGTCTTCCAAACCAGTCTTTCTACCGCTACCGACGGGTAGACCATCGGGTCGAGGAGGTTCACCCCATGAGTCGCTATCGCAACGCCGTACCGCAGCTTTCAGGAGGCTTCTTTCTCGCTGACGGCGGCATCGAGACGGACCTGATCTTCAACCATGGGATCGAGATCCGAGAGTTTGCGGCACATACGCTGCTGACTGATTCGGCAGGTCGGGAGGCGATGGCCAGCTACTTCCGTGAATTCTTAGCCCTGGCGGGAGAGCAAGATACGGGGTTCATTCTCGACAGCCAGACCTGGAAGGCACATAAGCACTGGGCCGATGACCTCGGGGCTAACGAGGCTGAGCTGCGTGCTGCCAACGAAGACTCGATCGACTTCATTGCGGGGCTGCGTGACGAGTTCTCCTCCAACTCGAAGCCGATTGTCCTCAATGGAATCATGGGCCCGAGAGGCGACGGCTATGTAGCCGATTTGGAAGTGGCGGCGCACATAGCCGAGGACTACCACGCCCAGCAGATTGCCTGGTTGGCCGATACGCAAGTCGACATGGTGACCGGCACGACTTACACACAGGCGAACGAAGCCATCGGACTCGTTCGCGCTGCCCGAGCGGCAGGACTCCCCGTTGTCATTTCGTTCACGGTGGAAACCGACGGCACCCTGCCCACAGGGCAGCCACTGGGCGAGGCGATCGAGCTGGTTGACGAGGCGACTGAATCTGCCGCGGCCTACTTCGTGGTGAACTGCGCCCACCCCGATCATTTCTTCCACTTGTTGGAAGGCAATGGCTGGGCCCGACGCATCCGTGGAATCCGCTGCAATGCCTCGCGCCTCAGTCATGCGGAGCTCGACATGTGCGAGACGCTCGACCCCGGGAACCCCGAGGAGCTCGCCGGCCAGTACGTCGAGTTGCGAAAGCGGATGCCCTGGCTGAACATCCTGGGCGGCTGCTGTGGTACCGACCTTCGTCACATAGCCCAGATCGCCAACACTCTCTCACCGTAGGCCTACGGCGTACGAACTTGGACCACCAAGCTCGATACGGAGCTCGGGGTGATCATCGAGTCGCTGGAGCTGGCGAGGCTGTCGGAAGATCGAATCGATGAGGCTCTACCCCGCGCCACCTACGAGGTGACGCTGGACGACAAGGGCAGGCTGCGCTGGACGGCTCAGAGGAACGGGGAGCAGGAAATCTGGACCAAGGATCCCGAGGCCGGCTTTTGGACTCGATTCGACGTCTCGTTCATGCGGATCCTGCCCTTCAGAGGCCAGCTGTAAACCCGCTCGCCTTTCCGGTCGAGCGCAAGGTGATCAAAGCTCCGGGTGAAGGCTTCTGATCCGTATCGGAAAAGCGTCGGTGAAGCTGCCGGCTTCACCTGGAAACTGACTTCCACAGTCTTCTCCTACGCAGGGCTGTACTCGCGTCCTCGGCCACTGCTCGAAGCTCGAGAATCGCCCAGCAGCTGTATAGCTGCCTATTCGGTGAGAGCTCTCAGGGCCTCCAGTGTCTCCGCGGGATCGGGCCGCACAGTGTAGTCCGGGTCGGTGCGGGCGTAGCGAACGATTCCGTCACGGTCAATGATGTAGCGCGCCGGCATGGGCAGGGTCCAGCTGTCGTCGCCGTTGTCGGCTTCGAGGTCGGTACCGAACTCCAAATACAGTTGCTTGAGGTCGTCCGGTAGCTGCCAGCGAAGCCCGTACCTTGCCGCGACTTCGTTGCCTGGATCATGCAGAAGATCGAAGGCCAATCGATGCTTCTTCACCAGCTCCTCAGCCACCTTTGGGAGTACGGGCGAGACTGCGATCAGCTGTGCGCCAAGGGCCTCGAAGTCTCCGTAAGATCTGTTCAGAGCCTCCAGCTCCGCGTTGCAATACGGTCACCATCGACCGCGGAAGAAGGTCAGGACGACGGGACCGCCTGAGTGAGCCTCGGAGAGACAGATCTCCCCTCCTGAGGTTCCCTTGAGCCGGAAGTCGGGTGCCTGCTGACCCTCGCGAACGGCGCGTTCAGCGATTCCCGTGTCTCTAAGGTCCCGCGTTGCCCGGTGCATCACCGCGAGAGCCGCGGTGGGGGCCTGAGCTTCGAATCCAGCCCTGATTCGGTCGAGTTGGTCTTGCAGCGTCATGCATTTCTCCTTGTTTGGCAGATTGTCTGTTGCTGCAGCTCCTATCCTAGTCGACCTGGCGAGGGCCGGATAAACTGACCAGGTCCGCCGAGTAGTTGTGGACAAGGACGACATGAGGTTCCTGCTCGAGACTCCGACCCGATTCAAATGGACCCTGAGTCTGTACCCACCACTTTGGGGTACGGGCATCTGGGTCGAGCACGTCTCCGAGAGCTTTCGTGAAGTCGTCGTGACCATGGCTTCCCGGTTCTACAACCGGAATGCGTTCGGCGCCCATTTCGGCGGCAGCCTGGCGGCCATGACGGATCCGTTCCCGACCCTGATGTTGATGAGGGTGTTGGGTCCCGATTACCGGATCATCGACTCCGAAACGCACATTCAGTTTCTGGCGCAGGCCCGGGGCAGAGTGAAGGCCCGCTTCTCGATTGGTGACGAGATGCTGGCCGAGATCCGCGCTGCGACAGCCGGCGGTGACAAATACACCGCGGTCTTTCCTGTGGGGGTCACCGATGAGGGGGGAGCCGTGGTGGCGAAAGTCGAAAAGGGGATCTACATTCGCTTGCGGCGGGAGCTGCGCCCCGCGGTGTCTGGGTAGGTTCGGGTCACCGAAGACGCGGTCTACACAGGGATCTTGGCGTGTCTCTGTATGATGGGCCTGTTCTGCAGAAAAGGAGGCAATCCCATGCGTGTTGGAAGACAATTCTGGGAGCCGTGGATTTGGATCTGCGTCTTGGTGGTGGTTCTGCTGGCGAGCGTGCCGACCGGAGCCGCAGAGTTCAAGACCGGCAAGGAAGTGACGATCGAGAAGGATGAGGTCATTGAAGACGACCTGTACATGACAGGCGAGACCATGACGGTCAAGGGCATCGTGAAGGGCGACGTCGTGGCCTCGGGCAAGGTGGTGCGAATCGAGGGAGTCGTCGAAGGGGACGTGATGGCCGCCGGTCAGGCGGTAGTGATCGATGGCGAGGTGCGTGACGACGTGCGCATCGCGGGGATGACGTTGAAGCTGGGTGAGGCAGCCAGGGTCGGAGACGATCTCTTCGCAGCCGGGTTCAGTTTCGAGAGTGAAGGAGGCAGTCAGGTCGCGGGCAGGACAAGCCTGACCGGGTATCAGGCGCTGGTTGCCGGAGAGCACCAAGGGGATCTGGTTGGCGCCTTGGTCGGCCTCCAGATTGAAGGGCGGGTCGATGGCAACGTCCAGGCCGCGGTCGAGAGTGAAGCAGGACCGGCGTGGTGGACCCAGTTCATGCAGTCTCCGGTGCCGCTCCCAACTGTGGATCCCGGGCTGACCTTGGGATCGGGTGCGCGAGTGGGAGGGGATCTCTCGTATAAGTCGAAGGCCGCTGCGGAGATCGCGGATGGTGCCCTCGTTACAGGGGAGACCGAGCACGCGGTCGTAGAGTTAGCCGAGGCACCAGCGGCCCGACCGGGGCAGCGCCTGGCAAAGGTCCTCCGCTGGTTTGTGGCGCTGTTCCTGTTCGGCGCACTCCTGCTCTGGCTGGTGCCCGACAAGATGAACGGGGTCGCCAAAGCCGTCTTGGATCGCCCGGTGGCGAGCTTCGGATGGGGTATTGTCACCCTGATCGGATTTCCGCTGGCCATGACGCTGGTCCTCGTGGTGACCCTCGTGTTGGCCATGGTCTTCGGCTTCATGACCCTGGGCAAGCTGGTGGCTCTGGTCGTCATTCTAGGTTTGCTGATCGAGATTCTGCTGGTGACGAAACTGTGGATTGCCGTCAGTTTTTTGGCTCCGGTGATCGTCTCCTTTGCGGGTGGGCGCTTTCTCATGACGCGAGGAGGGGCCGTCGAGAAGAGCCGCTACCTGAATTTGCTCGTGGGTTTGGCTTTGCTTGCGTTATTCGGCCTGGTTCCATTCGTCGGAGCCCTAGTGTGCTGGCTGGTGGTGCTCATCGGCCTCGGAGCAGGCTCTTACTGGGCGGTTCGGTACCTCACGCGCTCTGGGGATGAGTGACGGAGTGGCTCGGGCTCTCTCGATACGACGGAGATAGAATCATGAGCAGAGTTCTCCTCATCGCCTTATTGGGCCTTGGCCTCTCGGTTTCGGTCTGCGCTCAGAGCGGCACGACCGTTGCTTCGATCACCACGACGGCGGCGATTGGCTCCGCCGATGGGGTTCGGATCGCGTATACCTCGACCAGGACAGGCACGCCGGCAATCGTCTTCATCCACGGAGGCTATGCCGATCAGACCTTCTGGAAGGAGCAAATAGAGCCCCTGTCCGAGCGTTTTCAGGTGGTTACACTCGATCTCGCCGGGCACGGCGCCTCGGGCAAGCGGCACCGCGAGTGGACGATGGACATGTATGGTGAGGATGTCAGCTCGGTCGTCAGGGCGCTCGACCTCGAGTCCATAGTTCTCGTTGGCAACTCTCTTGGTGGCCCCGTAGCCATCGCCGCGGCAAAGAAGCTGCCGGGCACGGTTCGCGGCATCGTCGCCGTCGACACATTTCAGGATGTCCAGGGGGAGTGGACGGAGGAGGCTCGACAGGCATTCGTTCAGTCTCTGAAGGATGACTTCCCGGCAGCTTGTGAGGCCATGGTGAAGCAGCTGCTACTCGAGGGCACGGACCCCGTGCTCTACGCCTGGGTCGAGGATAAGATGTGCGGGTTCGATTCGGAAGTCGCACCGCGTGTCGTCGAGGGGTTCCTGGACTATGACCTGGCAGCGGAGTTCGCCGGTGCCGAGGTGCCGATCCGGGCGATCCTTGGTGAGACCATTCCCCTGAATCTCGAGGGCAACCGCGAGCTCAGACCTGACTTCGGTGCGGTCGTCATGGAGGGCTGCGGGCACTACCCGATGCTCGAGCGGCCGGAGGAGTTCAACCGACATCTCGTGGCCTACATCGAGGAGCTCAGGATCGAGTAGATCGTCCCGGGTGCCGGCAGGTTTGCTATCTCGATACGGGTCGTAGCCGGAAAGAGTAGGCGTACGCCTGCGGCTCCAGCGTGTACTGCGGGCACGGCCGGGCACCCCAGCTGTCGTCGCCTCCCGCACCGGTCTGCTTGTAGTCGAGGTTGATGGTGACGAAGTCTCTCGGCTGCATCTCGTAGAGGTGCTTGGCCTCTTCCATGTCCTCGGTGGTGTAGCGATGGGCGCTGACGCTGAGCAAAGGCATACCGACAGCCTCGATGCCCTTGCCATCGGAACGAGTCATGCAGACCCACCGCACATCGGTCTTGTTGCCGTTCTCTTGAGGCTCTGAGTAGTCGAAGTACTGCTCCTCGACGCTGCCGCTGTAGACACCGACTGCTGCGCCTGTTTTGCGGCCCTGGAGTGGATTCAGCGAAACATCGCAGCCTTTGGCGGCGACCCCGAGCGGGTGACTGTCTTCGGCGAGTCCGCTGGCGCCACCAACATCGCCTACCTGATGAGGTTGCCACTGGCAAAAGGGCTTTTTCAGCGCGCCATCATGCAGAGCGGTGGCTACGCAGTCAGCGAGTATCGGTCCCTGGCCGAGGTGGAGGCGATCGGGGAGGGGCTCGTGGCGACCCTCGGTTTCGACAAGGCTGAAGATGTCACCGCAGCACTGAGGGCAGCGGATGCCGAAGATCTTCTCCGCACCGTGCTCGAGGATTACTGGAACTGGTCAAGCGTTCCGAACGTGGACGGCTGGGTGCTGGAGGAGGCGCCTGCCCAGGTCCTCGAGTCGGGTCGCCAGGCCCCGGTCCCATTGCTGATCGGTTTCAACAGCAACGAGTGGACGACTTTGGGCTATTACTCCCCGGATGCCACGCTAGAGGGATTTCACGAAGCGCTCTGCGGAGCTTACGACGAGAGTGCAGATCGAGCGCTCGAGTTCTACCCGGCGTCGACCGATGAAGAGGCGGCAGTGGCGATGGAGGTTTGGCAAACCGATTCGACGTTTACATGTCCATCCAGATTCATCGCAGACAGGATGGGCCGGGCCTCGAGCGAGGCTTTCTTCTATGTGTTGACTCGCTCGGTGCCAGGGCCAGGGGGAGACCAGCTCGGTGCCTATCACGGAGCCGAGACCGCGTACGTGACGGACAATCTGACCCTCGAGACGTGGGTTTCTCGCGACGACCGTGATCAGCAACTTGCCGATGTGATGTCCGACTACTGGGTCCAGTTTGCGATTTCGGGCGAACCCAACGGTGGCGAAAACCCGACTTGGCCGATCTACAGCTCCGAGTCCCGGAGTTACCTCGAGATCGGAGACCCGATCAGGGCGGGCAGCGGCATCCGCCCCAAGCATTGCGACCTGTATGACGAGCTGTATAACCCGTGGCTCGGAGGCGGATAGCAGGGGGGCAGCGCCCGTTCTCCAGCGCGTCGGACTGGTACCCGACCAACAGGCCCGCGAGATCGGCCCATCGTCGAGCTCAGATCAGTTCCACGTCAGCGAGATTCCCCGGAGCTGCTGCGAGGCCCTGGTCGCTGGTCAACAAAGTGGCCTCGAGAACCTCGGCCAGCGCCACGTACGTAGCGTCGTAGGCTGTGAGGTTCTCCCGCAGGGCCCAGATTCGCGGCAGTAGCTGAGTGTGCGGGTACCGCTCGAGATCGAGATCAGCAAGGTGCTGCAGTGCCATGCGTCCCCGTTCCGCCGACAGGGAGCCGGAGAGCACGTATTTGCGGACTGCTTGGGATACTTCGATGTCGATGAGGTGAGGTGCGTGAAGCGATGTCCTGGGTGGCCGGATGCGCTCTGCGAGCCGCCTGCCCGAGGAAGTGACGAGAAGAATCTCGAGGAGAGCAGAAGCGTCGAGGACGATCAACGAGAATCCCGTTCGCTGCGAATCATTTCAGCCGGTGAGGGCTCGACTTCGACCCCTGGCAGCTTCGCCAGGCGATCGAGTAGCTCATTCCGAGGAGGCCGCTCGATCACTCGCGTGAGCTCCTGCAGGATGAACTCGGACATGGTCATGCCGGAGAGCGACGCTCGCGCCTTGATCTGTCGGTGAATCGCATCCGGCACATTTCGAATCTGAATCATAGTGGACATGCCAAGAGTATGTTTTCATCACTATTACATGTCAAGAGAAAATCTTCCAAGGCCGCCCTCGCGTCTTACTGACGGGAGCTCGTACTGCAATCTTGCTTCAATCGTTGGTTCCTTGTGGCGTTGGGATAACCCGTAGGGTGTTGTAGGCGAAGTCGACGTCTTTGGCGGCGGAAAAGGCTTTGAGGATGTCCCGGTTGACCGCGTCGATCAGGACACTGCGACGACGCGGGTGGGCCATGAATCGCAGTCGCAGCTCGATTCCACTATCGGCGGTCCAGGTGCGAACTCTGGGTGCCGTGTTGTCGACCTTGATAACAAAGTTCGCAGCGGCCTCCGTGACCCTCTTGCAGGGCGATCGCCACACCGGCCAGGACGACGCCGATACCGGTGAATAGATGCGGGAATTGCCGCAGAAAGATGATCGCCAGCCCGATCGTCAGGACCAGCGTCATGGCAATCGACAGAGTCCGATTGGCGGCGTATCGCCGATACGGGTCCTCCACGTGACGGGAGACGAGGAAATGTAGGAGCATAAGGAGGCCCACGACCGCCAGCAACAGACCCAAGGAGATGACTAGCTGGCGCTGCCAGCGCTGGTACTCGGCAGCCTCACGTTCTGCCACTTCCTCCTTGATGCGCCGTGTTGTTTCCGCCGGTACCAAGCGACTGCGCAAATCGGTCATTCGATCTTCGAGCAGTCGTTCCTCTTCGACCCATCGTTGCCTGTCCGAGGTGAGCTCCTGCCGCCGCTCGCGATCCAGCTGGCGTCCTTCATCGAGCCACTGATTGATCTGGTCGGTGCCGCGACGGAGGCTCTCTTGTCGGTTTTCGAGGATCTCGATCTCGGCACGCAGAGTGTCGACACGCTGCCTGGCCAAGGTTGCCTCCAACTCGGCCTGGTTGACCTGACCTCGCCACTGGATGGTGTCGAGGAAGGGTGCTCCCGAGGTGTCCTGGGACGTTCGCTGGACGCCTTCCCCGGTTGTCAGTTCGGCTTGCTCGCGGTTGATCTGAAATCGCTCCGCCGTCCAGTCGTAGAGCTTCTGCTCGGCTGCGACGTCGTCGCGAAGACTCGACACCCATTCCTCGGCAACATCCAGTGCATGCCCGGCAGCCTCGATCTGCTTTGGATCACCGCTTTCCTCGGCCGCCGCCAATGCGGCCCTTGACTGTGGAAGATCCTGCTCCCGTTCAGACAACTCCTGCCGCAAAGACTCGACCCTTGTGAACGTGGCCGTCATCTCCCGCCGGCTCTGCTCCAGGCGGTCCGCGGCGGTAGTATCGGCGGTGTGGGTCGAATCGTCGGTCGACCGCTCGTCCTCCTGCGCCCACAGCGGCGAGGCAGCCATGAGGCTGATGAATGCGAAGGCGCTCAGGAAGCGAAGAGCTCTGGTTGTCGCAGTCATAGTCGATGGGGTCTCGTGGAGTGCTCAGCCAACCGAACTCGCGGCCGAGAAGGCAGAGCCGGCAAGATGGCTTCGCAGACCTCTCGCTCCCGCCATGCAAACATCGATTGAGAAGCTACGGCATTCGCCGCATTGGTTCTCTTGGATCACCACCCCGTGAGGCGGGTCTGGAGCACCGTCTTACGGGTGGTGCGCTTGTGGCTTGATCTGCCTAGACTAAGCCTGCAGGTTTCCCTACCTGGAGAGATAGTCTGGCAAACTCACTCACAAAACCCAATCTTGCGAGGTGTGAGAATGAGCACCACTCAGGAGAGAACGGTCCCCTCGATCTGTGAGTCGTTCGGCAACGAGCGTTCGCGGATGATGGATATCGTTCTGGAAGTCCAAGACAAGCTCGGTTGTGTCGACGCAGAAACGATCGACGCCATCGCTGCGGCCACCGACGCTCCGAGGGTAGACGTCGAGAGCGTCGTGTCTTTCTACTCCTTCACCAGCCAGAAGCCCAAGGGGAAGGTCGTCATTCGGCTCAGTAGTGACGTTCCAGACATCATGGCAGGAGCGCTGGATGTCGCCAGGGGACTCGAAGAGGAGCTGGGTATCCGCTTCGGGGAGACGACGCCGGATGGCATGTTCACTCTCGAGTGGACGTCCTGCATCGGCATGTCCGATCAGGCTCCGGCTGCTCTGGTCAACGGGCTGGTGATGCCGAGCCTGGGGCCGGGAACGGCTCGTCGTGGAGTCCAGATCCTTCGCGAGCGCAACAACCTGGAAGATCTCCAGGGCACCCTGATTCGCGAATACGGGGACGGCGAGAACTCGCACGACCTGGTCAGGGCGGCGGTTCGCAACAACATTCGGCGGCCTGGGAAGGTCATCTTCGGCCGGATGGAGTCCGGCGCGGGTCTGATCAAAGCCCTGGCCATGAGCCCTGCCGAGGTCATTCGCGGAATCAAGACCGCTCGGTTGCGGGGCCGAGGTGGAGCGGGCTTTCCCACCGGCATGAAATGGGAGTTCACTCGTGCGGCAGGAGGCGACGATCGAACCCTCATCTGCAACGCGGATGAAGGCGAGCCGGGCACCTTCAAGGACCGCGTCATTCTGACCGAACGTCCGGACCTTCTGTTCGAGGGCATGACGATCGCGGGCTATGCAATTGGAGCCAAGATCGGTCTGCTGTATCTGCGTGCCGAGTACAGCTACCTCCGTGAGTATCTCGAGCATGTTCTCGAGCGGAGACGCGAACAGCGCCTGTTGGGAAGTAGAGTCTGCGGAAAGGAAGGGTTCGAGTTCGATATTCGCATCCAGATGGGAGCTGGGGCCTACATTTGCGGGGAAGAGACGGCTCTGATCAGCTCGTGCGAAGGCCTGCGGGGTGATCCGAAGAACCGACCTCCATTTCCGGCGCAGCACGGCTATCTGGGCACTCCTACCTCAGTCAACAACGTCGAAACGCTGTGCTGCGTGGCACCGATTCTCGAAATGGGCCCCGGTTGGTTCTCCTCCATCGGGTCGGCGGGCAGCACGGGCACCAAGCTGCTCAGCATCTCGGGCGACTGCATGCGCCGCGGGGTCTACGAGGTTCCGTTCGGCACTACACTGCGGGAGGTCTTCGAGATGTGCGGGGCGTCCGAGCCTGCCGCGGTGCAGGTAGGAGGTCCCAGCGGACAGATGGTCGGCCCCGATGACTACGCCCGCGAGATCTGCTTCGACGATCTGGCCACCGGTGGGTCCCTGATGATCTTCGGGCCGCGGCGCAATCTCCTCGAGATCGCTTCGCAGTTCATGGAGTTCTTCATCGAGGAGAGTTGTGGCTACTGCACCCCTTGTCGCGTCGGCAATGTGCTGCTGAAAGAACGGCTCGACAAGATCCTGGCAGGGCTGGGGGAGAAATCGGACCTGGAGTACCTGCAGAAGCTGGCGACGACGATCAAGACGACCAGTCGCTGTGGACTCGGCCAGACATCAGCCAATCCCGTGCTCTCGACCATCGAAAACTTCAAGATGCTCTATGAGCGGCTTCTGAAGGAACCGGAAGAGGGACGGCAGCGCAGCTTCGACATCCAGACCGCCCTGAGCCAAGCCCAGGATCTGACCGGGCGTGAATCGGTCCACTTCAAGCAAGGGTAGGGATCATCATGAACAACAACAATCAGAAGATCTCGTTGACCATCGATGGCGTCGAAGTTCAAGGCAAACCGGGTCAGACGATTCTGGAAGCCGCAGAGGCCGCCGCCGTCTATATCCCCAGGCTCTGTTGGATGAAGAACCTCACTGCCGCCGGCAGCTGCCGGGTCTGCTCGGTGCGAGCCAACGGTCGCGTTCAATCTGCCTGCACCCAGCCCATCGGACCGGGGATGGTCGTCGAGAACGACACCGAAGAGCTGCGGGAGCTGCGCCGCAACCTCATCGACATGCTGTTTGTCGAGGGAAACCACTTTTGCATGTTCTGCGAGAAGAGTGGTGAGTGCGAGCTGCAGGCTCTGGCCTACCGGTTCGGGATCACGGCTCCCAAGTACCCCTTCATGTTTCCGCAGCGGGATCTGGACGCCAGCCATCCGGAGATCCTCGTGGACCGCAACCGCTGCATTCTCTGTGGGCGCTGCGTGCGGGCCTCCCAGGAGCTCGATGGCAAGCATGTCTTCGGCTTCGTAGGGAGGGGAACCACGAAACGACTGGCGGTGAATGCTCCGGACAATCTGGCTCAAACGGATGCGGAAGCTGACGATCAGGCCGTGGCCGCGTGTCCGACCGGATCGCTGTTGGTCAAACGTGTCGGCTACGCGGTGCCCGTCGGCCAGAGGAAGTTCGACCACTCACCTATCGGTTCCGAGATCGAGAACTCGGATGTGCAGGACTGAGGAGCAGATCATGGCAAAACCCAAGGTTGCAACGACCTCTCTGTGTGGCTGCTTCGGCTGCCACATGTCCCTTCTCGATATCGACGAGCGAATCCTCGAGCTCGTGCAGTTGATCGATTTCGACCGCTCACCCATCAACGACATCAAGAGCATCGAAGGGCCAGTGGACATCGGACTGATCGAGGGGGGCTGCTGCAATGAGGAGAACGTCAAGGTACTGCAGGATTTCCGCAAGCACTGCAAGATACTGATCTCCGTCGGTGACTGTGCGATCAATGGCGGGATTCCGGCGATGCGCAACATGGTGCCGCTCGAGGAGTGCTACGAGGAGGCCTTCCTGAATGGTCCGACCGTGGTCAATCCGAGTGGCAAGGTGCCCGACGACGAGGAGATTCCCCTGTTGCTCGATCAGGTCTATCCGTGTCACGAAGTGGTGAAGGTCGACTATCACCTGCCGGGCTGTCCGCCCTCTGCTGACACGCTATGGGAGGCTCTGACTGCCCTGCTGACCGATCGACCGGTGGAGCTCTCCTACGAACTGGTCAAGTACGACTGAGCAAGGAAACGAAGACCATGGCAAGCACACAGACCAAACGAATCGTGATCGAGCCCGTGACGCGAGTCGAGGGCCACGGCAAGGTCTCCATCCTGATGGATGAGAACAATCGGGTCGAGCAGGCTCGTCTGCACATCGTCGAGTTCCGCGGATTCGAGCGTTTCATCCAGGGACGCCCCTTCTGGGAGCTGCCGGTGCTGGTACAGCGACTGTGCGGGATCTGCCCTGTCAGTCACCACCTCTGCGCTGCCAAAGCGATCGACGGCATCGTCGGCGCCGAGAACCTGACACCGACGGCCGAGAAGATGCGCCGCCTGATGCACTACGGCCAGATGTTCCAGTCGCATGCGCTGCACTTCTTCCACCTGGCCTCACCCGACCTGCTTTTCGGATTCGATGCGCCGGTGGAAAAGCGCAATGTCATCGGGGTAATCGCCGAGCACCCCGATCTGGCGGTGCAGGGCGTGATGATGCGGAAGTTCGGCCAGGAGATCATCAGGGCGACAGCCGGCAAGAAGGTGCATGGCACCGGAGCCATTCCTGGAGGCATCAACAAGAACCTGTCGATCGAGGAGCGGGACGCGCTGCTGGCCGACATGGATCAGATGCTGGAATGGAGCCTCGAGTCGGTGAAGATTGCCAAGAGCTACACACTGGAGAATCTGAACTCGGTGGCCGAGTTCGGATCCTTCGAGTCGAATCACCTGTCGATCGTTCGAGAGGACGGCGCCATGGACCTCTACGACGGCAAGCTCCGGGCGGTGGACGCGATCGGTGCGACGATCATCGACCAGGTGGACCCGCTGGACTATCTCGACGTTATCGCAGAAGAGGTTCGTCCCTGGTCCTACATGAAGTTCCCGTATCTGACGTCGATCGGGTCGGAAGATGGTTGGTACCGGGTAGGACCCTTGGCGCGAGTCAACACCTGCGACTTCATCGACACCCCGCAGGCGGAGGTGGCCCGCCAGGAGTTCATGGGCCTGACCGATGGCAAGCCCAGCAACGTGACCATGGCCTATCACTGGACCCGCATGATCGAGCTGCTACATGCGGCCGAGAAGATCCAGGAGCTGCTGCACGATTCCGCTCTGCAGGGAGAGGACCTGGTGGTACCGGCCGGTGATCGGCGCGGAGAGTACGTGGCGATGATCGAGGCACCGCGAGGCACGCTGACGCACCACTACCAGGTGGACGAGAACGATCAGGTCACCATGGCGAATCTGATTGTCTCGACCACCTGTAACAACGAGGCGATGAATCGTGCGGTGCGGAAGATCGCGGACGATCATCTCTCTGGAGCGCCTGAGATCACAGAAGGTCTGCTGAACAACATCGAGGTGGGCATCCGAGCCTACGACCCCTGCCTGTCGTGTGCCACCCACGCACTCGGTCAGATGCCCCTCGAGGTAACCCTCTTCGACGCCGTGGGTGAAGTCGTCGACCAAAGAGTGCGATCTTCACGATGAAGCCAGAGACGTTGATTCTCGGGTGGGGTAACCCTGGCCGCGGCGACGACGGCCTGGGTCCGGAGTTCGTCCGGGCAATCAGCGATCGTGGCCTGCGTGGAGTCGCCACCGATTCCGACTATCAACTACAGGTCGAGAATGCTGCCGAAGTTGCACGCTTTCGCCGCGTCCTGTTCGTCGATGCCGACCGCACGGGTGCGGAGCCGTTCTGGCTCGGGAGAGTGCAACCGCGGGTAGGGAGTCTCGCGTTCTCGACGCACAGCGTCTCACCGGCCGCAGTCCTCGGTCTGGCGCGAGACCTCTTCCAAGCTGAGCCAGAAGCATGGATCCTGGGGATCCGGGGCTACGAATTCGACCAGTTCGAGGAACGTCTATCGGACCGGGCCCAAGAGAACCTCGAGGAAGCTGTCAGAGCCATTGAATCCGCCATGCAATCGGACAACCTGCAGGCGATCCGCAACGGGATGGCCAGCCCAGATGCCGAACCAGAGCACGAGGATGGGATATGTCAGACAACCAACCCCTGATTCTCTGTCTCGATGACGATCCGGATATCCTGTCGTTTCTTCAGATCGTTCTAGAGGCCGAGGGCTATCGTTTCGCCGGAGCCAGCAGCGCCGAGGACGGGCTGCGCAAGTACAGGGAAGTCACACCGGATCTGATCATCGTCGATCTGATGATGGAAGAAGTGGATGCCGGGACCGGCTTCGTAAAGGAGATCCAGTTACTCGGCAACGAGGCACCGGTGTTCATGCTCAGCTCGGTCGGTGACAACTTGAGCATGACGATCGACTACACCTCGCTGGGTCTCGCGGGTGTGTTCCAAAAGCCCCTGAGGAAGGAGCACCTACTGACGGTGCTGAGGTCGAAACTGGCTCAGTCCGCTTGAGGTCGTTCAGGAAAGCGCCGAGCTGGGTTGATGGATCGGGAGGTGGATCGTCACCACGGTTCCCTCTCCCTCTGTGCTGGTCAAACTCAACTGACCGTGATGCCGCTCCACGGACTGTTTGACCAGCGCCAGCCCCAATCCGGTGCCGGTCGTGGTGTGCTGCTTGGCATTGGACGCCCTGAAGAATTCCTGGAACAGTTTTTCCTGCTCAGCGGCCGGGATGCCGATACCCGTATCCGCGACCCGAATCTCGACGGTTTCTGAGTCCTTTCGAGTGAATCCAACCTGGACCCTACCCCCGGGAGGGGTGTATTTGATGGAGTTGGAGACCAGATTCGCCATCACCTGCTCCAAGAGATCGGCACCGCTGTCGACCTTGGGTAGGTCGGCCTCGACAGTGACTCCGAGCTCGATTCCCTTGCGGGTCGCCTCATCCCCGAACGACCTTTTCGTATAGGCGGCCAGGCCTTCCAGATCGACGACCACATCCGGGATCTCGTGACTCCGGTCGCGGGCGCGAGCGATGGTCAGCAGCTCAGCAATGGCCTGGTCCAGGGAAGTCAGGCGGTCTTCGATCCGCTGCAAGTAGTCCCTCTGCTGCTCCGTGAGCTCTCCCATGTAACCCTCCTGCAGGAGCTCCATCATGCTCAGGCCGGCGCTGAGAGGGGCTCGCAGATTGTGGGCCACCTGGAGCATGAACCGTGTGCGCTCCGCCATCAGCGCCTCTACGGCTTCGTTGATTCGGGCGTCTTCGATGGTGATCGCCACCAGTCTGGCTGCCTGCTCCAGGAAATCCGTGTCTCGCTCATCGAAACGATCTGGACTGTGGGAGTAGATGCCCATGCTTCCGATGACGCGGTTTTCGACCAACAGAGGTGCGAACGCCGCTGATCGGATGCCGAGCTCGGTAAGGATGGGGCCGAGCTGAAGGGCGTTGTCGTCCTTGACCACCGCCTGGACCAGGGCCTCGCCCTGAATGACCCGTCGGTTCATCGGACTGCGATCGAGATCGATCACGGTTTGGGCCACCAGGTCTTCCGGCAGCCCTTCCGATGCGACATAGCGTAGCGTCAGGCCATCTTCGGAGAGTAGCTTGATCGTGGCAGCCGGGACGTCCATGACGCGGGTCATCATGGAGGTTGCTGTCTGCAGGATTGGGCCCAGATGGCGCTCGGCGCTGATCACCTCCACCATCGTGTAGAGGCCGTTCAGCTGTTCGTTCAGGGCGGCCGTCTGCGCGGATGCTCGTGCGAGAGAATCGACGCCCTGTCGATAGCTTCTCATCACCCGAGAGACCATTCCGGCGGACAAGAAGAGCATGGCGGTGAAGACGAGCAATCCAATCGTCGCGAGGATCGGTGGATCGAGATAGTCGATGGACTGACCGCGAAAGGCCAGGCTATGGGTCGGCAGCCACCCCATGATCTCTCCAACCAGCAGAAACCACATCCCTCCTGCTGCAACCGCGGAGAGCTGGAAGGCGGTGCCGCGACTGAACTGAATCGCAGTGATGATGACGTGGAACAGGAGGAAGACCACCAAGGGGCTGGATACCCCTCCGGTGAAGTGGATCAGCAGGAACATGGCCACGTAGTCGACGACGGCCTCGAGAAGGCTGATTCGCCGGTTCAACGCCGGGTCGGAATCAAGACGGTCCCTGTAGTGTTTGTAGATCCAGGCGAAGACCAGGTTGTAGAGAGGGCTGACGACGGCGATCAACAGGACGGGGAGAACCGGAAACTCGAAGCCCGCCAAGACTCCCAACAGGACCCCGAGGAACATCACGGGAGCCACTGCCCAGCGCAGGTTGATCTGCCAGAAACCGCGGCTGCCCCACAGCCTGGGCAGGCGGTAGCGACCATTATCGAATTGGGGCTCGGGAGTCTGCGGTCTGTCAGCTGACACGGGCCACTTCCTGTTTCGTTTCGTTGTCGATGGGCTTGTAGAAGGCATTGAGCTTCTCGACGATGCTCTCGAGCTCGAGGTCGAGCTCGGCCATATCCTGTGTCTCTCCGGCGGCGGACTCGGGCTGCAGGAGGTCGAAGGCGTCTTGCACCCCATCGACCGCCAGTGCTACCGACAGGGCGATGGAGTCGCGAACCTCGTCCTGGTACTGGGCGACCTCGGGCTTGTACATCAGCTCCTCGACGGTGACGTTGCTGATGGCAAGGAGGGCATCGCAGACCTCTGCTGGCGGGAACCCACTGGCGAAGCGCTGCTTGGCCAGGTTGTGGATGTAGGACAGGAGCAGCCCCCGATCACCGGTGCGCACCGCGGCGGTCAGCAAGTCGTATACCACGCCGACGCTCCAGCGTAGCTCAGAGTAGCTCATGGCGGCATAGTCGGGAAAGCGATCCTGACGGACTGGCGACTGCAGGTAGGCGACAATGGCGTCGAGAATGGCCTCGCGGGCTTCGGCCATAGCGTCGTGAATGACGAGAGAAGGCCGAAAGCCAGGTCGTTTCATGGCCCGCTCGTTGCGCAGGACCCACTCCTGCGGTCGGCTCTTCGTCTTGTCGATGAGGAACAGCAATCTCCGCAGGATATGAAGGCGCGGTGTCGGTGACCACCCGAGCAGCTCCCGAGTTCGACTGGCGTCGACGGTCAGCGCGCGATCGAGGTACTCGATCATCCAAAGGCGCTCGAAGGGTCGACGCCCGAGCAGTCGCCCCAGGAGATCGCGGCCGAGGACTCCAAGCCAGGCCAGGGGTTTCGGAGTGAGAATCGGCCTCGTGTTGCGACGGAACTGAAAGTGTGTCGCCAGGTCGAAGAGCTCGCGCTGGGACGTCGCGCCGTCGGGGCTTGCCAGGTAGACGCCTGGCGAAGGCAGGTCTCCGGTGAGCTCCAGCAGCCTCAGGAAAAGCTTGTTGACATCGCGGGTGTGGATATACGGCACTGCGGACAGACCCCGCCCACCGAGTATGCGGGCATTCCATCGATTCGACAGCCAGGTGGTCAGGAAGACATAGAGCGGGGCGTACTCGCCCCAATCACTGAATACCGCGCCGAGTCGAACGGTCGAGCAGTGGAAGTGGCCGGCGTACTCCCGCACCATCTGCTCGCCGGCTTTCTTGCTTTTCGCGTAGGGAAAGCCGGCATCAGGGGAGGTGGCCTCGGTAATCGCCTTGCCAACCTGGGGAAACTCGCAGGCAGCCACCGAGCTGGCGAAAATGAAGTGCCGGATACCCAGCGCCCTGGCTTGCTCGAGCACGTTGCGCGTGCCGTTGATGTTGGTGTGCTGATAATCGGGAAGCTCGACGTTCTTGAAGTCGTAGTGGGCCGCGAGGTGCAGGACGAAGTCAGGATTGCTGCGCTCCTTGATGTGCGCCATGACCGTCCTGAGCGCCTCCAGTTTGCCGATGTCTACCTGTAGCCAGTGTATGTTGGGATGCTGTGGAACTCCCGCTTTCTGCTGGGGTCGACGCGCGAGGGCGTAGATCCTAAAACGGTCCTGCGCCGCTTGAAGGAAGCTACGACCGACAATTCCGGAAGCTCCGGTGAGGATCAGACAGGGAAGGCGGTCAGACATGGCATATCGCGTCGGGGCCCTCGTTGGGATCGTAGCATGCGGTCCCGAGCGGTCACCCACCCGCAGACGCCAAACAAACCCACCCTGACGGGCAGGGCGAGACTTGCCATCCTGTCAGGCAGTGCCGACAGTATCGACCTCACCACAATCAGTCACTGCAACAAAAATGAGGCCGCCAACCCTCTTGCCGGGTGGCGGTCTCATTGCTTCACTCTTCTGTCCTCAGGGACTTAGACCGAAGCGCGGGTCTCTTCGAAGCCGATACCGAGAGTCTCCAGCTCATCGAGGATCGGGACGTAGATGTCGGGAAGGATCGGGATCTGGACGCCGCGAATCGTGATCTTGCCCTCCAGGATCATGCGGGCTCCGATGGCGGCCGGCAGAGATACCGTGCGGGCCATCGACGAGTCGCCACCCGGGATTCCGTAGTCGACCATGATTGCCGTGACGCATTCCTTCCGGTCTTCCGGATAGGTGAAGGTCAAGTCGTGGCGCTGCAGCAGCATGTCGCGCTCGCCCTCTTTATAGACCAGCGTCTGCGCCATACAGTCGGCCATCAGATCCAGCATCGAGGCCTTCTCGGCATCGATGGGCTCGTCCGAGAGCATGCCGATGTAGCGCAGCGGCTCGAGGGGTGAGTCGGCGGCGTCGATGCCCAGCTTGGCGGGGATGGTCTCCTCCAGCGGTGCGCCGAAGATCTGCTCCATCAATCCCTTGTACGTCAGGCCGGCGACTTCGTACTCGGGCTCGGCGTCGATCAGCCCCAGTCGGATGATGTTCGTGTAGAGCTTGCAATGACCCAGGTTCCGCAGGGTGCCCCGGAACATGGTGGTCACCTCGTCCCTGTTGAAGCCATAGGTGTCCAGGTAGGAGACCGAATCTCGGTTGGGATAGCCCTCGTAGGTGCCGACGGCCGGTATCTCGACGGTCGCTGGGTCCGCGAACAGCTTGTCCGGAGTGATCTCGATCAGCTGACCATCCCTGATGTACCGAGCGGAATTCCGCGCCGCTACCAGCACTCCCCGTGGGCTCCACGAGAACTTGTATCCCCACGGATTATCGTTGGCTTCCGGTGCTGGCAACCCGCCGCACCAGGAGGAGAATCCCACCAACGTGCCGCCCTGGCTCTGCTCGTTGTGGATCACCCGCATGGCGCTCATGTGATCGATGCCGGGGTCGACGCCGATCTCATTGAGCAGCAACAGGTCTTTATCGAGGGCCTCGCCGTTGAACGCCATCATTTCCGGCCCGACATACGAGGTGGTGACCATGTGCTTGCCGAGATCGAGACAGGCCCGAGCCACCACCGGGTGCATCGGGGCCGGCAACAGGCTGACCGCGAGATCGGACTCTGCGACGAAACTTCTCAATGCCTGCTCGTCGTCCGCCATGACCTGGGTGGCACGCCCCTTCGGATGACCTTCCACCAGGGCCTCGGCCTTGGAAACGGTTCGGGAAGCCACCGTGACGCCGAAACCGTGATCGAGCAGATACCGCACCAACGGCCTGGAGACCAGGCCGGCTCCGAACACCACCACTTTCTTCATGAGGTTCCTCCCTCGTGTTAATCGAGATAGTCCTGCAAGTATTCGTAGTCTGGCGTCAGACTGCCGCGGTGTGTGACTACGGCCCGCTTGATGGCAGACGGAAGTTCCAGGTCTTCGTAGGAAACGCTGTAGTCGGCGCCCGCAACGGCCTTGATATGGGGCAGCAAGGCATTGCCGAACTCCTGTGAGGACTCGACCGGCAGCTCGCACGGTAGATTGTCCACGGCCAGAACGACCGGTCCGTGGCCCTCGACCCCGAGCTCGATTCGATCCTCGTCGGGTAGGTAGACATAGACCGGGTCGCCAGAATCCGTGGCGTCGAGAGAGCACTCGATGGCACCCTCGACATCGATGCTGATGTCTCCGATCACTCGCAACTTCGGAGTCTTGCCCGCCCCATAGAGACCGTGCAACAGCTCGCGAGTGACGAGCCGCGGATATTGCGGAGTCCAGAAGATGCAATTCACCAAGACCGTCAGATAGGGCACATACTTGGCGAAATCGCCGCGGTAGAGCTCGGGATGCTTGTAGTACTCCTGTAGCTCGAAGGATCCGGCGGGATCGACAGGCTTGGCCATGTGCTGCTCGGCAAACACCACTTTGAAGAGCCTCGGGGTGTCCTGGTCGAGCCCCATCAGCTCCTCGGGCTCGATCTGAAGGTGCGGCAGCAGGTCCAGGATCTCCTGAGCGCCCTGTGACACATGGCCGTACCCGGCGAAGCCGAAGACCATGGGAGTGAGCTCGGCCGGTAGCGGTGCCGCGGCCAGGGCCTCTCCAGCCTGGCGGATGGCGTCTTTGGCGGCGTCCAGATTCGGGTAGTCTTTCGCTTGCAGAATCTGGGCAAACGGCGTGCCGTAGCCCTCGACGCGCAACCGCTGACCTAGAGCCCACAGGGTGTCGATCATGCCGGCCAGACCGGCGTATCGGCCGAAGAAAATCAGCCGGCGCCCCTCGTCGTCCTCAATCCGCTCGTAGTCGATCAGGGTGCTCTCGAGTTCGAGCAGTCGCCGCAGCATCTCCATGTTGTGCGCCTGGCCCTTGATGACATGGGCGAAGTAGAGATAGGTCCGGTTGGGCCGGAGCAGCTCGGTGGGAATCTCCTTGACCGCGAAGAGCACCGGAGTATCTGGAACCCCGGGGACGATCGTCGCGCCGACGTCCCGATACTGCTCCTCGGGGAAAGCCCTGATGTCCGAAGCCTGGACTACGACCTGGATGTCGTCGGCGATCAAGCTCGCCACCTGCTCGGGTGAGAGAGGCACTCGGGCCTCCCAGATATTCTTGTCTTCTTTGCGAATTCCGATTTCCACAACGCCTCCTCAGTACCCGTAACTTGCGGTGTATGGCAGATCGATTTCAGGTTGTCAACATCCGTCCGGGCAGGTACGAATCCTAGGAAACGATGGTGCCCCAGAGCCCTATGGCAAGTCCCGAAACGCTCTTTTTGACCCAGTTGCCGCTTATCTCAGCATCGTGTTGAAGAGCAGCTTGAAGGTGCCATGCGTTTGCGCTCGATGCTGGGCCGGAAACCCGATCAGCAGGACCTGGCCCTCGCCGTATCGGGCGGAGACCATGGCGGCTTTCTTGGCCAGGTGCTCCTCGCCGATGAGCCAGCCGCTCTGCAGGAGATCGCGATCGGCATAGCGAGCCACGATCTCGTAGCGGTTGTTGTCTCTAGAGGGCGCGATCTCAAAGGCGGGGCTGTTCCAGAACAGGACGAGGCCCTCGGAGGGCATGCCGTAGCCATAAGGATTGGAGTTGTCGAACCTGGCCTCGAGAGTCGAGCCCGGGCAATAGAAGTCCTTCGAGTCCAGCTTCTCCAGGGCGTTGCGAACCTTGAGGTCGAACTTCTCGATGGCAAATTCGGTCGCTTCACCAAGGGTCACGAGCATGCCACCGCCCTCGACGAACGCCTGGAGCGCCTCGATGCCATCCTCATCGACTCCCCCCATATATTCAGGCGGGTAGCTCGGGGCAGGCCAGTAGGAGTTCTGATCTTCCTCTTCCTCTCCCGTGATCATGGCTGTCGTGTCGTCGGGAAAGACGATCACGTCGTAGCTCGCTCCGAGATTGCCCTTGTTGATCTCCTCGGGCTCGATCGATGTGTAGGGAAAGGCGAACTGCTCGAGAAGGAATCGGGTCCAGCCCTCGTCCATGTTGCCGCCTCTGTACCTGTGGTACATGCCGACGCGCATCCTCTTCACCTCGTGAAGTCCCGCTTCCGGTTCGGCCTCTATGGCCGTGAACTCCACCCCCGTCGACTCGGCAACTTTGGCGAGGACGTCGTCCGAGCCACCACTCAGGACGAAGTCGCCGCGGCGAAGGCCCGCAACAGGCTCGTCGACCCGGCGGACGGACACTCCATCGTCGAGAAGCAGATTTACTGCCTTGAAGCTGGCATTCATTCTGCCGTCGAGGGCGAGTAGCGAGGTTTCTTCCGGTACGGTACCGAGCATCGGCTCTGGCTCTGTCAGCGTCCGGAGACCGGGCACCAAGCCGTCGACCGCGTCCACCCGCACCCCCATGAGCTCGGCCATGGTGTGGGTCGCGGTGTCGTAGGGACGCAAGGGGGAGCCGTCTCGGCTCCGGGTCCACTCGTTGTCGGGATAGCTTGTTTGGCCGAGTAGATTCCTGATGATCCCCATCTTGGGTTGTGCGAGGGAAATCACGTACGAGCCCGCCGCATACTGCATGCCGTCGATCGAGAACGTCGTCGTCGCTTTCTGCACCTCGATGTCAGAGAGCATCAGGGTGTTGATCATTCGGCGGGCTGTCAGGAGATCGTGCTGTTCGGCGGGAATTACGTAGGCCTTGGGTGTTCCCTCGGCACCACGCTCGGTTTGGCGCTTGGCCTTCAGATAGCCGTTCCAGAGAACGGTCTCCCTGTTTCTGGCCGCGAGATCCATGATCGCCCAGGAAGCAACCTTCTGGTAGTCGATGATGTCCCGCACCCTCCACCAGCCACCCTGCCAGAGACTCGGAATCGTCGACTGGGGTTCGTAATCTGGGAATTGTCGGGCGCCACCGCGGAGCTGCTCGGGGTGGACATAGAGGGGCGTTGCCAGGCTGGCACTCGCCGCCTCGGTGAGCATGCCGGCGATATTGTGAAACGGGGTAATCCAGTGCCAGCCAAAGTGGCCCCATCCCGGGTATTGCCCAGCGTTGAGCACACCTGGAAGATCCTTCTCTTCCAGCTTGTACGCGATGTGGGCGCCGTACCAGGAAAGCTCCCGCCACATGAGGGGGTCGGCGTAGGGTCGGATGGGCTCGCTGTAGGGCGGCACGTAGAAGCGTGCACCGTAGCCGCCCATCTGGTGGTGATCGACGTAGGCCTGGGGTTTCCAATCCCGGTACAGGATCTTGGCGTTGTAGACCGCCTCGATCATGTTCAGGAAGTCTCCGTCCCGGTTGTTATCGTGCCCCGTGTACTTGTGGTAAAGCCAGGGCAGGCTCACACCCTCGTACTCCGTCCCCAAGGTCTTGCGGTACCAGTCGGTGACCATGATCTGGCCGTCGGGGTTGAAGCACGGGAACATCAGGAGAATCGTGTTGTCGAGGATTCTCTGAGTCTCGTCGTCGTCTCGGGTCAAGAACTCGTATGCCAACTCGGGCGTGGTCTGCGTGCCCGCCACTTCGGTGGCGTGAAGGCCATACGACTGGCTGACCACAGCCTTGCCCTCGGCGACGAGTGCTCGGATCTCTTCCTCCGGGATGCCTCTCGGGTTGGCCAGCGTGCGGCTGACCTCCCGCAGGCGCTCTAGATTCGCCATGTTCTCGGGCGAGGAGATGATCACCAGCAGGTAGGGGTTGCCTTCGGTCGACGGCCCCAGGTCGGTCACCTGGATCCTGTCGCTCTGGGTCTCGAGAAGCTCGAAGTATTCGACGATTTTGTCCCAGCGAGCCATCTTCTTGTCGGCGCCCATCTGAAATCCAAAGAACTCCTCGGGTGTCGTAATCTCGGCAGCAGCGGCAAGGGGTGCAACCAGGATGCCGCCGATCAGCAGCACCTGGAGCACACGAAGTCTGACTACCGAGCGAAGGTGTTGTTTCATGAGCTTCCCCTCCATGCGAAGGATTCGCGTTTGTATGCAGCTATGTGCCAGCTCTGGGAGGCGTACGTGCGTGTACCCTTCCGCGTTCAGGACGGAGTGAGACCGACGCGTCGCGCCAGGTCGGACGTGAACAGACCCTCCGGGTCGAGTCGGGACTTGATCTTCAAGAGCTCTCCATGGCGCGGGTAGATGCGGGAGAACTGGTCGGGCCTCATGACCTGATCCTTCGCCAGGTGAATCTTGCCGCCGCGCTTTGCTGTCGCGTCGATGATGCGGTCGATGGCCTGGCGGCTCCCCGTTTCGTTGTGCTTCTTCGGATGGAACTCGAAATTGAGGCTGTAGCCGTCTTCGGAGAACGAAAGCAGACCGTCGTCCGATTTGTGGGCCCGCAGAATAGTCGTGACCGGTGGGGATGGTGAGGACTGGCAAATTCCCATCAGCTCGATGATGGCTTCGCGTGCTTGCGACCTCGGGAAGGTGAGCTGGACGGTGTAGCCGCGCGCCCCACAGACCAGATGGGCGGGAGGCACCGTGAAGCTAGCCTCGAAGCTGAAGCGCAGAAAAAGCTCGGTGTTGGTGGAACGACCAGTTCGGGAAGCGAACTGGCTCATCGCGTAGTAGAGGCGGTTGAACACATGCAGCATGGGCTTCTGGGCGTAGAGCATGAGGTTCAGCAGGGGGCCGAAGGCCTCGTGCAGTCCGAGACCGAGTCGGCGGTGCTTATCGAGTCGCTCGTAGCCCGCGTCCAGGTACGTCTTGCGCTCGGCTTCGGTGGCGTCGTGCTCGGTCCACTTCGCGGCGTGGATCACTGAGCGCCCCGTTTTCTTCCCACTGGCGTAGGCATCCATCCAGACGACAGCCAGGTCGTAGGATTCCTCGACCTTGGCCATCGTCTCGAGGAGCGCGTCAACATCGGGCGCCGGATAGCGGTGAACCTCGAGATAGGGCGATGGAATCGGTTTGAGCTGCAGAGTGGCATCCAGAATGATGCCGGTCAGCCCGATGCCGCCGACCACGGCGTTGAAGAGTTCGTGGGACCTATCGATCTCAATGGTCTCGCCATCGGCTGTCAGCATGGAAAGCCGAACCACTTGATGGGCAAAGCTGCCGTGCTTCCACGCATCCTTGCCATTGACGTTGGCGCAGATGGCGCCGGAAACGGTGGAATGGGACTCGGTCGGGCTCGACGGGAGTGTCAGCAGCCGATAGTGGACTTCCTGGTAGATGTCGAGCAGTCGAGTTCCGGCTTCGATCGTGATCTGTGCCTTCTCCTCGTCGAAGTCGAGGATCTGGTTCATGGCGCTGATGTCGAGCAGGACCTGGCTGTCGAGGAGGGCCTCGTCTCCGTAGCTGCGCCCAGCACCTCGCGGGCAGATCTTCAGGCCATGTTGTTTGCAGTAGACCAGCGTTTCGCGGCACTGATCGACATTCGTGGGGCGAGCGACAAGGGAGCGCGTGCGAATCGACCCGACCAGCGAGTCGACCTCCTTCCACTCCATGAAGCTCGGTAGTGACGGGTTTTCAGATGGCATCGCGGTTCATCCCTCCGTCCCGCAGGCTCGGGGCATGATACCGCCATCCCGAGCGAGTTCGTAGCCCTCATCGAGGGGTTCTGGGGTCCGGGCGAATCCCTTGCCCTGGCCCGGGTGGTCCACTCGACACCCCGCTGCCAATCGCCTGCATAACCGGTGAGGATGCCCATCAGAGCCATGGCGTCTCCGTCGCGCGGGTTGAGTGTCGGGCAGTGCTCCGCGGCGAAACCCCTCCAGGCGGTCATGCTCCGCGGCCATGTCTGGTGGCAAGACCTTGAGAGCCACGTCCCGCCCGAGTTTCGTGTCCTCGGCCCGATAGACCTCTCCCATGCCGCCCAGACCGAGCATGGCGGTTATCGAATAGTGGGAGAGTGTGGTGCCGATCATCAGGTTGGTCAGTCAGCTAGCAGGCGCGGGCCTCTCAGACCGTGCGGCGCCTTGCCATTCAAGCTCTCCAGAGGGAAGTCGGATCAATCTACTCAATGCCTGTTGCGGGCGGCCCAAGAGGGCTCTCGGGGCACCCGGCCGTCTCGACTGTGTAGACGCCACCCGTGATCTTCCAGCCGGTGCCGTCGTTCAACAGGTCGAAAGCGTCGATACCGCAGTGATGGAAATCTCCATCCAGGAAGAAGTCGTAGGGCGTCCATACTGTCGCGATGCCGCCATGGATTCGGACCTCGGCCTCCCAGAAACGCTCGAGGAGATCCCGCTCCTGAGTCTCCAGACCCTGCGCAAACTCCTCGTTGGACGACGATCGAATCATCGTCTCGCCATTCTCCTCCCGCAACGAGAAGAATCGCCCTTCGGGGATCATCACCTCGAGGGCGGCCTCGGCGTCACGGTCGGCCATCGCGTCGAAGAATCGCTGAACGGTCTCGAGCACGGCCCGCTCCTCGGACGAGTTTCCAGCCTGCGCTTCTACGGCGAAGAGACACAGCACCATGAGGGCGGGGACAACCAAAGTCACGAACCGGGTCGCGCGGCTGAAACTTGGGGACACCATACACATTTCCTTTCGCTGAACAGGTTTGAGAGACGGAGTCCGACTGTAAGGGATCGTCACAAGATGTCCAAACTCTCAGGCTGGCTGGCCTCATCGACATGCTTGTATCCAATGACCGCAGTGGTCGAGTACTATGGACCATCCGCGCGACCCCCGTTGGATTTCGAGAGACCCCAGTCAGCGATCCGAAAAAGGAGAAGCGATGAGGAAGTATGCACTGCTAGCCGTACTGATGATCGCCACCGTTCCAGCCCTCGGGTTGGCCCAGGAGGAGACAGCCGCAACTCCAGACCCAACTCAAGCTCCGACACCGGAGCCCGAGCCGTCGAATTGGACTAGCAGTCACTCCATCACGGTAGGTGCTGAGACGGTTACCTATGATGCGGAGGTCGGCAGCATCATCTTGCGCGACGACAAGGAGAAGGCCACCGCAGAGCTCTTCTACACCGCCTACTTTCGAACGAATGGCTCCGACTCTGCGAACCGGCCGTTGATTTTTGCCTACAACGGCGGACCAGGCTCGGCATCGTTCTGGCTCCACATGGGAATCATGGGCCCGCGCCGGGTGGTAACGCCGATCGTCGGGCAGCAGGCTCCGCCTCCCTACCCCATGGAGGACAATCAGTACACGCTTCTCAACCAGGCCGACATCGTGATGATCGATCCGGTGGGTACGGGATTCAGCCGTCCAGCCGGTGAGGCGAAAGGTGAGGCGAAAGGTGAGGACTTCTGGGGTCTGGATGAAGACGCCCGTTCGTTGACACAGTTCATCCGCCGATTCTTGAGCCAGTACGGCCGCTGGAACTCGCCCAGGTATCTCCTCGGCGAAAGCTACGGAACCACCCGCTCCGCGGTACTCGCGCGCCATCTCCAGCGCGCCAACATTGACCTCAATGGAATCGTGCTGGTTTCGGCGGTACTCGACTTCAACACCATTCTCTTCCCCGACGGCGCGATCATGCCTTACATCGTCAACGTTCCGTCCTTTGCGGTCACGGCCGAGTACCTGGACGCCCTTCCCGGTGGCAAGCCAGCGGACCTCGCGGCGTTCATGCAGGAGGTCGAAGACTGGGTGTTGTCCGACTATGCGGGAGCATTGATGGCTGGTAGCGCGGTGGATCCGATTCGCCGTGCTGCCGTCATCGAGAAGATGCATCAGTACACGGGGCTCTCACCCGAGTACCTCGACAAGTCGAATCTCAGGGTGACGGCGCCGGAGTTCGAGAAGGAGTTGCTGCGAGACAAGGGTCTGGTCGTCGGACGCCTCGATGCGAGGTTCACCGGTCCGACCGGAGATCTGCTGGAGCTCCGCCCCTCGCATGATCCGCAATCCAGTGCCATCGCCTCCGCCTACACCTCGGCGTTCAATGCCTACGTGCGATCCGAGCTCGGCTATGACGGTGAGAGGGAATACGTTCCGAGTGGGATGGCGAGACCGTGGAACTTCGATCGCGAAGACGAGAACATCGGCTTCGGCCTGGGTGGAGTTCCCAATGTGGCTCCGGACCTCGCCGAGGCTCTGACGCGGAATCCGCGGCTCGAGGTATTGCTGGTCAACGGAATATATGATCTGGCCACACCCTACTTTGCCGCTGTCTGGACGATGGACAATTTGAACCTACCGCCCGATCTGCGAGACAACATCGAACGCGCCGACTTCGCCGCCGGCCACATGATGTATGTCGAGCAGTCCCTGATCGCGCAGTGGAAAGAGACCCTGGACAGGTTCATTCAGCGCACGTCTGGGTCAGCAACAACACCCTAAAAGCAGGCGTGGTTGCTTGTCCCGGGGGCGAGTGTCAGGAGCATCGCTGGAAAGCAGGTAGATGGTTGTACAGGGACGCGTCGCGGAGTCGCTCGAAGACCGTGATCACGTCCTGCTCGGTCACGCCCTCGAGGATCTCGTCATACAGGGCGGCGTTGGCGATCTCGGCGTCGACTGCCATTTGACAGGCTTCTTGTACCGAGTCGGGCGCGTCGAGATTACCGGCGTGAGGATCCGAAGGTGCTGCCAGAGAATAGGTGTTGTAGAGCCCGACAAGAGCCTCTATGTGGCGGGTCTCGGCGTCGCGGATCGGGACGAAGGGTCGGACTGGACCGAATCTCTCGATCACCGCGTCGTAGAAGGCTCTGGCTTTGTATTCGTCATCGATGGCACTGTCCAGAGCAGAGGCGGTAGCCGTGCTAAGGGCGCTCGAGTCGGTTGTCGTCGAGGCATCGAACGGTGACGGTTCGGTCGGCGTGGATGAACCGCTGCTGCAACCGATCAGGTTGGCTCCGAGCAATACGGCCAGCAGAGTGGCTTGGACTCGTAGGGTTCCCATTGTGGTGTTCTCCGGTGTCATGAGAGTCTTGGCGCTGCAATCACTGAGGTACTGAGCAGATTGCATGCCAGGTCCTGGGAGCTGGGTAGCCCCCCAGTCTCCAGCTGGTTCAGCAGCTGATGACCCCAGGTATGAGCGTCGGGGCTCGACGGTTTCGTCGAGGATTGCGACGATACCGACGAATGTCGTTGTGAACTGCAGTCGATGCGGCTTCGGGCCACCGATGCGGATGGGCGGCGACGACTCTTACGAAGCTCGCCGTTCCTGCCCGTCGCTGGAGACCCCTCTCCGGGCTCGCGAGCGCACGATGCAGTATTCCGCCCCCAGAATCAGGATGAAGGCGGATATATAGAGCCACAGAAGCAGCACGATGATCGAGGACAGGGATCCGTACACCGCCTTGAGGTTCGCCACCTTGTCCAGATAGAGCGCGAACCCGGCCTGCCCGAGCTCGAACAGAAGTGTGGCAAGGAGAGCCCCGGGGAAGACCTGTGACCAGACGACCTCCGTGGAGGGTGTCAGTTTGTAGATCAGGGTGAAGATCAGGAAGACCAGGATGAAGCTGGCCGGCCAACCCTGAAACCACGAGACAGCGCCGGGGTCGAGTCCCAACCCAGACAGGGCCGGCGCCTCGAGTACCAGCTCGAGTACCACCGTGACGCCGAGCGACACGATGATCAGAATCGACACGGCAACGGCCGTCCCGAAGTAGCGCAGCTTCGACAGGAGGGGTCGTTGCTGTTGTTCGATACCGATGGCCCGGTTGACGGAGCGCGAAATGGCGCCAAAGACCTTGGCGGCCGTCCAGAAAAGACCGAGAATAGCCACTAGGCCCATGGTTCCCCGGAAGCGAACCACGGCATCGAGGTTGTCCATCACCATCTGCGCACTTCCCGGCAGCATCTCGGTAACAGTCTCGAAGATTCGGGCTTGCATGGAGCTCGATTCGAGGAAGTGGCTGATCAACGAGAGAATTCCGATCAGCAGCGGAAAGATGGAGAAGAAGGCCCAGAAAGCGATCGAGGCGGCCAGGTCGGGTGCAGCATCCTGCTTCGCCTTTCGCAAGGTCTCAGCGAGGAGTGAGAATTCGGATTTCAATCCGCGTCGCAGGTCCATTCGAACCAATCGAGGCAAGTTTCGAGCTCAGCGATTTGCGGCCGCGAGCCTGTTGATGGCGTCGTTCTCGAGTATGGGTTGTGGGTGGCCCTGCTGTGCCGCACGGATCATCGCCAGACCGACCCTTTCGGTGGTCGTCACGTAGCGTGGAAAGAGAGCCTGGAGGACCGGAAACAGCGGTCCAACGAGGCCGTACAGCACTCGATACGCTCGGGTCCTTGATCGAGTTCCGTGTAACGGTTGGATGTAAGCCGGGCGGAACATGTAAGCGGCCTTGAAGGGCAGCTGCAGAAGTTGGTTCTCCGTCTTACCCTTGACCCTCGCCCACATCATTCGACCCTTTTCGGTGCTGTCGGTTCCAGCTCCCGAGACGTAGATGAAAGTCATCTCCGGATTCAGTCGGACCAGCGTCTTGGCAGCAGCGAGGGTCAGATCGACACTGACCTTGTGATAGGCCTCCTCACTCATTCCTGCTGCGGAGACTCCCAGACAGAAGAAGCAGGCGTCGAAGCCAGTGAGCTCGCCTTCGAGGGTTGAGTAGTCGAATAGGTCTGGCTGGACGATCTCCCTGACTTTCGGGTTCTCAACACCGGATGAACTCCGTCCCACGATCAGGATGGACTCGACTTGCGGGTCGGCAAGGCACTCACGCAGTGCACCCTGACCGACCATTCCCGTAGCTCCAAAGATGATGACTCTCATGGGTTCCCTTCCGATTCTCGCTCGAATCCCGAGCCTGGCGTCGTGCCCGGCAAGTATTGTGTCAACTTGGAGGGGTTCGATGCCTGTTATCTGTCATCTGGCGCCAGAACGGTGGCAGCCTGCGTCAGGTCGATGCTCTTCGGTGCCGTTCAGGTGCGATGCTAGGCTGAGGCTCTGGCAGCTGCTGAGGAGGGTTCGAGATGCGACGGTTTGGAGTTCGGCGGGCGTTCTTGATTGTCTCCTGGATGTTGGTTTGGGGGGCCCTTTTCACAGGATCAGTCGGCGCAGCGGAAAGCGCTTCGGCACCGAACCATGAGATCTCGATGGAGGAGATATGGATTCCGATGCCAGACGGCGTGCGCCTCGCGGCGGATCTCTATATGCCAACCGGTGGCGGGCTGGACGAGCGCTACCCTGTGCTTCTGGAGTACCTGCCCTACCGCAAGACCGAATCGCGCAGCCGGAATTACTCGCTCTACTCCTACTTTGTTTATCGTGGCTATGCGGTGGCTCGTGTCGATATCCGGGGCACAGGAAACAGTGAGGGTCAGTTGATTCCCTATGAGTACAGCGACCAGGAGAACAACGATGGCGAGGTGGTGATCGACTGGCTGTCGAAACAGTCCTGGTCGAACGGCAACGTCGGTATGTTCGGCATCTCCTGGGGAGGGTTCAACTCGATTCACCTGGCCATGCGCAATCCCCCAGCGTTGAAAGCCATTATTGCCGTCGACGCTACGGACGATCTCTATCAGGACGACGTTCACTTCATGGACGGCGTGATTCACGTCGATTCCTGGGAGATGAGCCAAGATCTCGACAATGCACGCCCGGGCGCCCCGGACTTCTCGGTCGACGAGGCCTACTTTCGCGACCGCTTCGACACCGAGCCTTGGATGATGACCTACAAGCGTCAGCAGCGCGACGGCCCGTTCTGGGACCGGACTGCCCTCAAGGCCCGATATGAGTCCATTCGTGTTCCGACCTTCGTCATCGGCGGCTGGTACGACGGCTATCGCGACAGTGTGCCTCGAATGCTCGAACACCTCCAGGCGCCCATCAAGGCGATCGTCGGTGCCTGGCATCATTCATTCCCGCACAACGCCTACCCCAAGCCGCAGATCGAGTGGCGGCACGAAGCCGTGAGGTGGTTCGACTATTGGCTGAAGGGGCGCGATACCGGAATCATGGAGGAGCCGCCGTTCGCGGTCTACGTCAGACAGTGGCACCCGCCTGGGCCCTACTTGGAGGAGGCCCCCGGGCAATGGCGCTGGGAAGAAGGCTGGCCAATCGAGCGGATCGAGGAGCGGACGCTCTATCCACAGCCCAACCACACACTGGCCTTGGCAGCAGCGTCCGAAGCGATTCACCACCTTCGATACGTGCCCTCCATCGGCGTCGAGGCCGGCGGCCCGGTGATGTGGTGGGGTGACGTGGCCCACGACCAGAGGCCCACCGACGCCTTCAGTCTGGTCTATGACAGCAAACCGCTGGAGAGCGAGCTCGAGATCCTCGGGTTTCCGACGGCGCAGCTGACGGTGTCGGCCGACGCGCCGCGAGCGAACTGGTTCGTACGCCTCTCCGATGTGGCTCCGGACGGCACGGTCACCCAGGTCGCCGGTGCCGGGTTCAATGGTACCCATCGCGAGTCGGCCCGCGAGCCAAAAGGGATCGTGCCGGGGGAGATCTTCCCTCTCGAGATCGAGATGCACTTCACCTCCTGGGTTTTCCCGGAGGGCCACCGTATTCGCCTGGCAGTGGCGAACGCTCAGTGGCCGATGCTCTGGCCGACCCCCTACCCGATGACAACGAGCCTCTATCTGGGAGGCGACAACGGCTCGAGAGTGATGTTGCCCATCATTCCGCACCAGGATCGTTCCGCTCCCGCCTTTCTCCCGCCCGAAGCCGATCCGGAGATGGCGGGATACGAAAGCCTGGATGAAGGCACGACCTCGGGCTACGGCGAGATCTCCTCGGTTGACCGCAATCCTCAGATCGGCACAGTTGTGGTGAAGGCGACGAACGGAGGCGGGACACGCTATCCCTGGGGTATCGAGCGCTACGGCGAGACGATCGTTCACGAGACCTCCGACGATCACCCCGAGGCGACCTCGGTTCTGGGAGAACACTGGACGGAGGTCGAGCTCGAGGACCGCACTCTGATCTGGCAGTCAGAGCTGTTGTTCAGGAGCGATCTGGAGAACTTCTACTACACATACACGCGTCGGCTACTCGAGAACGGCGAGCTCCTGCGCGAAAAGATCTGGCGGGACACGATTCCTCGCGACTTCCAGTAACGCTTGGGGGATCTACCGAGTTCGCTCCCAATCACTGGAAGCGAGGAAGTCCTCCATCTCCTGCCAGAGGGCTTCCAGGTCGCAGCGCATCAGGATCAGGTCATGCTTCCTTCCTGCCTGGTCCTGAACGTAGTCATGGAGCGTTGCCTCCTCGCGGAAGCCCAGCCTCCGGAAGATGCTCAGGGCCGCCTTCTGAGGCCGCATCATCTTGACGATGATCTCCTCCAGCTTCGCGCTGGCGGCAAGCAGGTACAGCTCGCGGGCCATCAGGATGCCGAGACCCTTGCGCTGATGGGTCGCCCCGACGATGAGTCGCAGCTCGCCAACGTGCCTCTTCCATTCCTCGGCCGGGTTCTCCACCGAGCCATCCGCCACGATCCGACCATCCGCAACAGCGACCAACCGCATCGCAGATCCTGATTCGATCTCGGAGATGCGCCGTTCCACGACTTCCCGCTTCGTGACGTCCCTTCGAAGATAGGCCCTGTCATCCTCCGGGAGCGACCTGAAGAAGGCGTGAGAATCGTCGAGATCCGCACGCTCCATCTCACGAATGAGAACCTCCGTTTGATCCTTGAGTTTCACGGTCTTCCGCATGTTGGCACCCCCGTTGAAGAGCATGGTCGGTCCGTCCGGACTTCAGCGGGCATGTTGGCACCCCCGTTGAAGAGCATGGTCGGTCCGTCCGGACTTCAGCGGCCAGGCGACCTCCTCGACAGGATGGCTTGGCAGAACAGTATGCCAGGCAATCTAGCAGGAGCCAGCCTGAGAAGCCGAGGTCTTGATCGACAGGGTACCTCGGATCTCTGCTCGTGTTCTACCCGGTGTCTGTCCGGCGGAAAGCTACTATCAGATCTTCAATCAGCGGCTCTGCGAGCTCAAGAGTATCAATCACCGTGCGGCGACCTTCTGCAGGGCCGTTTAGACCTGCCAGCGGAACTGGTCCCGTCAGAACGTCAGATTGAAGGTGAGCCTTACCAGCAGGTCGTCTACGGGCCTTGGTTCCGGCCCTGATGGGTCGTCGTAGTGGATGTACTCGATGTTCGGAATGAGGCTGAAGAACTTGAATGGCCGAGCCTCGATGCCGAGGATGAGTAGCGTCGCCTTGGCGTCGGGGTCGAAAGGCAGGTAGGCGATGTCCTCACCCCGTATGCTGGGCTCGAACAACCGATCGACCCTCCCCAGAAAGCTCCAATTCTCCGACAGATCAACGACACCGAAAAGCGATGCCAGTTTGATCCCTGGGCTGCTGTCCCGCACCTGGTCCGAGTACTGGAGGCCAAGACGGGCCGTCTCGGTTCGGTAGCCCAGGAATCCCTGGAGAGTTCTGCGTCCGTCACCCTCGCTCCACGGGTCCTCGAAGTCACCGTAGAGCTCGACCACCCAATTCGAGCTCGGTTCCCAACTCACAGCGGCCATCCACTCGCCGGCGTTATTGCTGTCGCTGCCGAACTCGAGCTGCGTGCCATACATCACCCGGTAGGAGATGGAGCCACCCTTGGCGATCGGCCCGTTGGCCGCGATACCAGTGTCTCGACTAGCGATTCCCTGCAGATCCATCGGGGTCCGTTCGACATGTCGATAGCCCCAGAACGGCTCAATCAGAGCGAAAGTCGGTGTCTGCGACAGGCCGAACAGAATCCGATGCTCACCTACGGCTGCTTGAAGATACAAGTCCTTGAAGTCGACTTCGAATTCGAAGACGTCGAAGTCGCCATCCTGATTGAGCTCGAAGCGCATCCGCCCTGAGAGCTTCTTGGTGAATTCCGAGTCAATAGTGAGGTAGCCGCGCCGGATCCAGGCGCTGACGATGCCCTCGCTGGCTGGGTCGTGGTTGGAAGCTACCCAGTAGGCGTCACCGAAAAGTAGTCCGCCGACTTCCAGCCGCTTCAGATCTCGGGGAGGGTCAGCGGAACCAGCTCTCAAGACCGCTGTGCACGATGCCGCCAGGACCAAAACCACGACAGCTTGTCGTAGGTGTGGTCCCACTCGAATGCTCGTCAACGGGAACCTCGGGCCAGCCGCATCAGGTCTTTCCCGCGCGGCCGGCCGAAGTCTACCAGTGGGTAAGAGTTGCGACAGACAGGTCAGGCGCTAGAATGGCCAGGCTCTCCGACCTCAAGGGTTATCGTGGTGGCGCCCATGGTGCTTTTTGTAGTGTCCGGGAGGGACGTGATGACGTCGACCCTTCCGGTAGTGCTTGTCGCGATAGTAGTGACGCTCGTTGTACCACCTTCCCGGTTGAGAGTAGTACCTATTGTGGGGCCGGGAGTAGTACCCATAGTAACTCGGCGGTGGGTAGGGCATTGGTGGTCCGTAGTATGCGATCAGGTGGTCCGGCGCGTAGCCGTGCCGCCGAAAGTGGTGATTGACCACCCCGCAGTTCGGGTGGTGGTAGTAGTGATTACCGCGGCGATAACAACGTTCGGAACACGCGTACCCACCGTAAGCAAACGGCTGGGCGACTTCGAAGTAATAGCTCGGACCATAGAGACCCATCTCGGCGAATCCAACCCGAAAATGGGCGCCACCTACATTGAAGGCTCCTCCAAAGGACCAGCCGGACAACTGTGCCGAAGCCGGAATCGCCAGAAGGGTGAGCAGGACAGCCGCGAGAAGAAGAGTCCAGAACGCTATTCGAAGTTGCATGTCGGTCACCTCCTGACTTCAGGAGGTATCAACTTCTGTGCCAGAGCTGCCGGAGTCAGGAACCGCAGTGTAGCCAGGCGTTTTGGCGGAATCGGCTTAGAAACCGTCCTCTATGGAGGACGTTCTCGCCGGACTCCGCCGAGAGGTCCGGCCGATTGTGGGAGCTCGTGAAAGCGGGCGCCTCCGGTGGGCGCGCCACAGCGATCAGCAGGCGTTCGTATCTGTCTCTACGGTCGACGAACGACAGGCAGGCGGATCTGTGACGGATACTCGGCGGAGTGGTAGACGATGTTTTGGGCCACGACCCCTTCCGTTTCGTCCCAGTTGTTGCCGCCGGTGTTGAGATTCCGTGCGAACCGCGGAAAGTTGCTGCTCGAAACCTCGATTCGGATTCGATGGCCCTTGCCGATGAGGGCGCTGGTCGACATGGGGCTGATCTCGAGCTTATAGACGTTGCCAGGCTCCATGAAGACCTGCTTGTCGTAGCAGGCTCCATGAAGACCTGCTTGTCGTAGCCCTCGCGGAAGCGCGCTCTCTGGATCGTGTCGTCGATGTTGTAGGCGGTGCCGTCCGGGTAGACATCAACAAGTTTGACGGAGAAGTCGGTGTCCTTGGCGTCGGAGCCGATATAGAGAGTCACGCCGATCGTTCCGGTGATCTCGAGAGGCTCCTCCAGAGGCTCGCTGGTGTAAACGAGGATGTCGTGACGCGCCTGGCTACGCCGTTGGTCGAAGGAGCCAGGCTCCATGGCCCCCCCCATGCAGCAGACACCACCTCCGAGAGAAGACACCGGAACCGTTGGGTCGTAGGGGAACTGATCCGGATGGTCGCTCGTGGGAAGTGAGGTGCCAAGGCGGCCATCACCGAACAGGCTGTTCGCTGCGCCGTCGCTATCCAGATACCAGGTGACGAGCTCTGCCTCCGAGGGTGGCCAGGCTGTGGCGGACTGCCACTGGTTGAGCCCCATGGTGTAGAACTGAACCCTGGGGGTGTCTTTCAGAACTCCGTTCTCATCACCCTTCAGCCAGTAGTCGAACCATTGGAAGGTCAGCTCATCGTAGTCGAAGCGGACGTCACCCATGTTGCGCTCACCGACGATGGTCTCCCTGTCCTCGGTCTGAAAGCGACAGTGAGGGGTGGGAGCAATGACGACGTACTGACCGTCGCGCACCTCCGAGTCCTCGGCGTTGTCCCGGATGTGATTGAAGAGAGCCAGGTTGGGGCCCTGGGAGATGTCGTACCAGGAGTTCATCCACAGGGCCGGCACGCCCCAGGGCTCGTTGTCGTGGTAAAGGCCGCCCTCGAACCACACCGGGTCGTTGGGAAGGCGCTGCACGAACTCGGCGTAGATTCCCTTGGGACCTTCCACCTCTTCCATCATGCTCATCAGGGGTAGATGCTCGAAATTCTCCGTCCAATCCACCTCAGGCATCTTTGGGGCGAGGTCGAAATAGCGAGACAAACGGACTACATCTTCTCTTGCGAGTCCCTCCGGTAGGCGCGGTCGCTGGGTGTTCTGCACGCCATAGAGCCACGAGCCGAAGAGCATCTGGAAGACGCCACCACGATACCAGTTGCCCATCTCGTGGAAGGGACCGACGCGCCCGATTCCAGCGCCCGAAGCCATCGGCACCATGGCAGCGTGGGCGGGGTGGTCCATCGCCGCGAGGGCCAGCTGCCATTCGGCCGAGGAGGAACAGCCGATGGTTCCTACCTTGCCATTCGACCAGGACTGCTCGGCGATCCAGTCGAGTGCGTCGTAGCCGTCGGTTCTCGGAAAGCCGAGGATCTCCCACTCGCCCTCGGAAAAAAACTTGCCCCGCTCGTTCTGGACGACGTAGGCGTAGCCATTCTCCATGGCCTTGGTGATGGCTTTCAGGCGCCGCTCGCCGGACTTGTTGAAGTTATAGGGAGTGCGGGCGAAGATCGTTGGTAGCGGACCCGCGGATTGCTTCGGGAGGTAGATATCTGTCGCCAGGCGGATGCCGTCCCGCATAGGGACCATCATCTTCTTCTCGATGGTGGCTATCTCTTCGAGCTCCTTTTCGAGCTTTTCGATCTCTTTGTCATCAGCCAGGGCTGGTTGAACGGCCCAACAGAAGGTGGCGCAGGTCAGTAGCGCGGCGACGGTCTTGTGCATGGTTCCTTCCCCTCCAGAAATGGAACAGTCGTTCGGGCGTTGTCTAGTCGTGGGTGCGCCTGGGCCGCGCCGCCAGGATAGCAGCCAGCTCGTCGCTGGGTACGGGGCCAGTGCGCAAGATGGTGTCCATGAAGTCGCGGGTGTTGAACTCGTCGCCCAGTCGCTCCCTTTCCATCTCGTAGATCTCACGCAATTCGAGGCCGACGAGCATGTAGGTGATGATCTGCATGGGAGAGCTCATCAGCCGACCCCACAGGCTGGCGGCGAACTGTGGCGCCAGGAGCGAAGTTTCGATTGAGAACTCGGTTACCTGTTCCTCGGTCCACCCGTTGCAGTGGGCCTGCACGCTCATGTAGGCGCGATTGGCATTCTCCAGTCGCTTGCGCAGCTGAGCGAAGCGAGTCAGCCAGTCCCCCTCGGCGTATCCGGCGTCGAGCACGATGCGCTCTGTAAAGGTTGCCCAGCCCTCGATGAAGGGCCGGTAGGGGAAAAGGATGCGGACCTTATGCGGGTTTTCGCGCAGGATCTTGAGCTGCATGTAGTGCCCGGGAAACAGCTCGTGGATGACGATGAACCGTTTGAACGAGTAGTTGAACGAGCGCCAGAAATCGATACGCTCCGGCTCGGGATGAGAGTCGGGAATCGTGGCGAGGTACCAGGTCGTCCAGGGATTGGGAGCAAAGGCCGGCGCGCTGCTGACGTAGCCGATCCTGGCCATCGGGCCGGAGCTTTCAGGGGCCAGCTCGATACTGAGAGTTTGATGGTCGGGAACGGTGGCGATCTCATGATCTCGGACGAAGTCCTCGACCTCCTGGCCGTATCTCCGCAGCTCGAGCAGATACTCGTGCTCGGTGGTCGGACGGTTGGCCTCGAGGTCGGCGAAAGCTCTGCCGACGAGTGTCTCGAAGTCCGCCGGTACCGGGGTCTCGGGATCGATCTCCCGCCAGTAGGCTGCAGCCATCACCCAGAGCGCCTTCTTGCTGGTTTCGATCTCCCAGAGGGCGATCTCTCCCAGCTGTTCTGGGGTCAGGTCGCTATCGGTGTAGATCGCTAGCTTCCGAGCATAGGTTTCCTGCCCAAGGATCAGCTCGTCGGGAAGGGTCAAGTCGGGCAGGAGCTTCCGCCCATGGTCGACGAGATCCGATATTGCTTGGACGGTCTGGGTGCAGGACTCTCGCAAGAGTGGAGCCGAGGCCTCATCGAACCAGTCTCCCGCGGCCCGAGGGAGGTCGGTCTCAATGTAGCGGGCGCTCTCTTCGAGCTCCGCCAGAGCCTCTGAGGTCTCGGATGGTCGCCCGTTTCGGACATTCGACTTGGCAGAGCGTGAGAGCTTCTCGATCTGTTGCAGACGAAGAAGAAGGTACCGCCGCTTCTCGTCGTCGGACAGCAGATTCGAATCGAGGATCGATGACAGGCCGTTGGAGATCAGGTCGGAATAGAGCTTCAGTGATCGCTCCTGGGGCCTGTCCACCTGCCACCGGTCCAGCTCGGTTCGGATCTGGGTGCGGAGAAGCCTGCGGTCGATGAGGTCATCAGTCGGCAGACCCGAGAGAGCCTCGAGCCTTTTCAACGTCACTTGGTTGTACTCGACCCAGGCGGTGATCGCGCTCGGGGAGAGGTCTTCGAACCCTTTGATCGCATCTACGAAGCCGCGCGAGCGGGCTCGCGATGGGTTGAATCGCTTCCACTCTTCGATGTAGTTGTCGATAATCCCCGCTGCAGTTTGGGCCGGCGGCGCGGCTGCGCCCGCCCAGGCCTCAAAGCAACTTACGACAAAGACAGCCAGCAAGAGCTTCTTCATAGCAGGCTAGGAGTCTATCGAAGAGTACTGAGTCGGCCACCGCTACCTCATGGGACGGCGGTTCGCAGCCTGTGAAGAGACCCGCGCGAACGCGGGTCTCTTGCCGGCACGACTAGCTTTTGTGGGTCCTGGGCTGGTCGCTACTAGGGCAAGGGGTTGTAGGTGTACTTCTGACCGCTGATGGCCGCTTCGTACATCAAACCGCCCTTGCCGATGGTGAACACCAGCATGCCCTTGTAGTAGTCCGTGGATGCCATGCTGCCACCCGAACCACCCGAGCTGGCGCCAGCCTGGGCACCCTCACTGCCTGCCTCGGCTCCGGCGCTGGCTTGGACAGCGATGGCGCTGGCCTGAGCACCGAACTCGAAATTGCCACTGGTGAAGTCGCTATAGGCGCGCTCGTCCTCGAAGAACACAACCTGGCTATAGGCCTGGCCGCCAGCCTGGAAACCGATGGAGACATCGCTCAAGGATGTGAAGCCGACCACTTTCCCACCGACATAGACCTGGCCTTTGCCGTGGGAGGCACCGATACCCAATCCACCCTTGCCGATGGTGGGAAATACGGCATAGCCGTAGGCAGAGTCGAAGAAAGGTGCAACGTCCGAGGACTGCTTGAAATTGTTGATCGTGGAGGAGTAGTCCTGAACCTCACGAGCAAAGCTGGCACCCGCCAGAGCGAGAGTCAGTACGACTATGAAAGGCAGATTTCGTCGATACATGAGAATACCTCCTAGAGATTGTGGTTCAGCCTGTCGAGAGTACCGAATCCTACAACATGCGGTAGGGGTCACACTGCCGGCGGGTGCATGTGGTCGGGAGATCAGTCGAGATAGCCCAGCGCTCTCAGTCGCTGCTCCTCCTCCCGGGTCAGTAGGATGTCGTCGGAGGACGCCACATCTTTCTGGCGCTCGACGAAGCGCCGAATCCATCCATCGAGGCCCTCCTGCATATCCAGTGCGATCTCCGGGTGGTTCGCGGCGATGTCGGTCTGTTCGGTGGGATCGAGGCTCAGATCGAAAAGGCGGCCATCTGAGAAGTACTTGTAGTTGTTGCGGATGAGAATCCGATCGACCCTGCGTTCGGCAACTACTTCTCGAGGCACCCTCTCTCTGCCTTTCCACACGGGCCGCAGATCGTCTCCCATGAAAGACTCCGGCGGCTTCAGCCCGGCGAGGCGAAGAAGCGTAGGACCGATATCGATGTTGCGGGTGGGCTGTGTCACCTGCTTACCACCCGGCACCCCGGGGCCACGCAGGATCAGGGGCGTTCTCAAGAGCTCGTTGTAGAGGGAGTACGTGTGCCTGCCGTAGAGGCCATGTTCACCGAACTCTTCACCGTGATCCGACAGGACGACGATCAGCGTGTCGTCCCAGATCCCTGTCTGGCGCACATGGTCGAAGAGTGTGCCCAGAATCTCGTCAGCCCGGAAAAGCTCCGCGTCGTAGAGATCGACGATGTACTGGTAGTCGCGAGCGGCCAGCTCGAGCTGGCCATGGTTGATTCGATTGATGTCCTGGCGCTGAATCCAGACGGGAAGCGGGCCGTCGTAGCCGGGACCGAACCTGTCGATGAAGCGCTTCGGTGGGCTGTACGGCAGATGCACGTCATAGGAGTGAACGAATAGAAAGAAAGGTCGATCGAGGCTCTTCGAGATCCACTCCTGGATGACCTCGGTGCTCTCGAGTCCTTTGCCGGCATTGGGAGGGCTCTCGAGAAAGTGGTTGTGATCGAACCCCTGCTTGTAGGTCTCTCCGTTGAGTTGCGTGAAGGCGGCCGTGTGGTAGCCGGCCTCCTGGAAGACCTCCGGCAGAGTCTGAACTTTGGGATCGAGTAGCTGGCCGTGTTTGTAGACTCCGTGGATCGAGGGGTACAGAGAGGCCAGGATGGAAGTGTGGGAAGGTGCCGTGTTCGGCGCTTGCGAGTAGTTGTTCAAGAAGAGGGTGCCTTCTGTGGCGAGTCTGTCGAGATTCGGCGTCGTATCTCGGTAGTAGCCTGCGGCACCGACATGATCGGCACGTAGGGTATCGAGCGATATCATGATGACATTCGGTGGTGTGGAGTCCGTGCCACAGCCGACAGCAGACAGGGCGAGGAGAAGGGAGCCGAGGACAGCGAAAACGGCGCCAGCTTTCCGGATGCGCAAGTGACGAAAGAGAATGGGCATGTTGTTCGCTGGCAGCCTGCGGTCGGTGCCTGCCGGATCATTCTACAAACGAGGCTTCAGGATCCATTGACGAGCATCTCGTCGATCACCGAAATCGCTGTCTGGAGTCTCTGTGATGGCCTACCGCAAATCTCCACGAACCTGAAGCCGTGTTGGTCGAGGGCCGAGCGAAAGAGCTCGTGCATCGCTTCACGCCGGTCGCCGCGATCGTGCTGGCCTGCGTCGGGTATCCAGGGCACATCGATATCGGCGAGTAGATAGAGATCTCCGGCTCGTTCTTTCAGGTCGTCCTCGATCCATGCTGGACAATCCCCGTAGTAGTGGTGACTGTAGACCACGGTGCTGAGCAGATCGGTGTCCTGGATGAGAAGCCGGTTGGCGACTGGGGCTGTCCGGTTGTCGAGCTCGATCTGACCACGGGCGATCGCATCGACATCTCCGTACTCCGGTGCATCACCCTTTTGCTCGACGAACTGCCTTACGAACTCGGGGACCCACACCGTGTCGTAGTGCTTGGCCAGCGCCCCGGCAAGAGTCGTCTTGCCCGTGCACTCCGAACCGGTTACTACGACGCGAATCATTGGTGCTTCAGCGTGGCTGCTCGAAGCGAAGTTTTTCCCATCGAGCGGCGCCAGCTCAGAAAGCCCATGATTGCCAGCACCAGAAAAACCCCGTAGAGGCCGGCAGTCAGGTAGAGGCCCTTGTAAAGGAACATGCCGACATAGAAGACATCGACCCCCAGCCAGACCAGCCAGGCTTCGAGCAGCTTGCGAGTCTGCATCCACTGCCCGACGATGCTGAATGAGGTCAAAGCCGAGTCCATGAAGGGTAGCGAGGCGTCGGTAAAGCGGTTCAGGGTCTGCCCGAGCAGGATCCCGGCGCCGGCCCCGATGATGACCAGAACCAGCCTCATCCTGGTCGGCGCCAGGGTCACCTGGAGCTCTCCATGATCCTCGCCGCCGTGACGCCAGGCCCACCAACCGTAGATCGCGAGGCCGAAGTAGAGCCCCTGCAGCCCCATGTCCGCATAGAGCTTGGCCTGGTAGAAGACCACGGCGTAGAGAGTCACGCTCACCATGGCCAGCGGCCAGCACCAGAGGATCTGGCGGGCCGTCAGGTAGACGGCAAACAGGGTCAGCACGACCGCGACCAGCTCCAGGGAGATCATGATTGGCAGGGAATCAGAGGTCGAGCTCGAGAGTCAGGACAGCGTTGCGGGTGGCGAGAGGATAGTAGTAGGGAATGCCGTCGAGCGTCTGCTCACCTGTGCTGCTCTGGTTGATGAACTGATAGCTGTAGCCGCTCGGATACTGATCGTCGTTGTCGAGAAGATTGTTGATGAAAAGGGTAATTCTGGGACTGGCGGAGGCCCACCAACGACCGAGGCTGACCGAGGCGCGAAGGTCCACGTTGATGTAGGAAGGTAGCTGAAAGTCCTCGAGACCGGTGTTGTCGAGCTGCGAGTCATCGACGAACCGGCCCATCAGGGCGATGCTCGCTCCTGGTCGAACCCATTCGACGCCCAGGTTGAGGATGACCTCTGGGGTCAGCAATGGTGGCACATCCCGGTAGGTGATCGGCTCGCTGTCAATCCAGGAGCCCTGCTCGTCGTAGACGTCGTAGAACTGGGTCCACTCGCGGATTCGATTGCGGCTCCAGTTGGCGCTGTGGAGGAGGGCCCACCTCTCGGATGCCTGCCATTTGAGGTCGACCTCCAGGCCCCGCCGATAGGACTCGTCGACGTTGGTGCGAAGCGGCAGGCCGATTTCGGAGAGCTCACCGGTCAAGGCAATCTCGTCGGTGAACTCCATCGCATAGACATTAGCCTGGAGGGCCAACTCCGGAGTGTTGAGGTCGACCCCGGCCTCGAAGTCGAGCACCTTCTCTGGCCGGACTGCTTCGAGGTCGTGGGGAAAAGTGGCGTTGTCCTCTCCCAGCAGAAGGTCGATCCGTGCCGGCTCACGCTGTGCCTGACCGATGGAGGCATAGACGCTCAGACGGGGCGAAACGAAGCGTCGAACTCCGACCTTCGGATCCAGGAACGTCCAGTCCACTGTGCCCAGATCGACATCCCCCTTGTACGAGAATTCCGCCCAGCGCAGCTGAAGGTCGCCGAACAGCAGCCAGGCCCCGAGTCGGTACTCGAGCTTGCCGAAGACGTTGGCCGTCTGTTTGTCGCCGGTATTCTCGTAGATCCTGCCCCCCTCCGTGTCGAGGGTGTGGTCCCCACTGAAGTCGTTGAAGTGTGCTCCGACCGTGGCCGAAAACTGGTCCAAGCTCTTGCTGGCCGTAACCATGCTGCCGATGAAGGCCTGATCGATGCCGAACTGGTGTAGCTCGTTTTTCGCCTCTGGGTCGTCCCAGAGCCGAAACCACCCATCGGCCCCGTTGTAGTAGAAGGAGGCGGTCAGCAGGGTGTCAATGCGCAAGGCATGCGTGTATTTGAGCTGCGCGAAGTTCTGGCGGAAGTTGTCGCGCTCCTCCTCGTCGAGGGGATTGAATCGACGGTTGACGCTCAGAATCTCTGGCTCGACGGCCAACCAGGCCAGCTGTGTTTCCACTTCACCGAAGAAGGAGACCAACTTCAGTGAAGATCGCTCGCCTTGCCATCCTGCGTCGAGAAAGCCCGTCTGGTGCTTGGTCCCGGAGTTGTCCCGATATCCATCGGTGTCTGCATAGGAGAAGCGGCCGCCCACAGAGAATCCGTTCTCGAAGATGCCGGACTCGTAACCGAACGACGCCCTCATGGTTTCGTAGGAGCCGAGGGCCAGTCGAAGGTCGCCTCCACGGTCCTGGGCCGGAGGGGAGCTGGCGAAGTTCACCGATCCGCCGTAGGAGGGCGAGCCGACCGACGAGGTGCCGACTCCTCGCTGGATCTGAATGCTGTCGACCGTGTTGGTGAAATCGTGGAAGTTGTTGAAGTAGACCGCGTGCTCGGCCGGGTCGTTGAGCGGTGCGCCGTCGAAGGTCATACTGATGCGCGTTTGCTGAATGCCGCGCATACTGAAGTACGAATAGTTGGAGCCTATTCCTGAGTCGGAGTACCAGGTCATGGCCGGGGTGTACTGGAGAAGCTGGGGCACATCCTGGCCGTAGCTCAGGGTGTCGATCTGTTGGGCATCGAGGTTCGTCTTGGTGACGGGCAGCTCATCCCCGGCCCGAATCCCGATGACCGTGATCGTCTCCTCGATTGCCGGTGTTGTTTCCAGCTCCTCGGACTCCTCCTCGACTACCTCCTTCGTGTCCTGTGCCAGAGCCGAGGGTGGAATCCCCGGAACGAGGATCGCGGAGAGGGCGAGCCAGGGAAAGAGGCGGATGTTTTTCATGAGTAGGGCTGATCCCCCTCGGAGTAGCCGCTCGGAGCGAGCTCGAGAACCTTTCGAAACTGTTGCGGGGGCGGTGTTGCCGTTCCCTACGCCGGTATGACCCGGATCAGGTTCGAGGGTGTAATCTCAGGCCGAGCGGCCACCCCTAGGCTGAATTCTCGCTTGTGAGTCTCCCTCCTCGAGCTCCGCAGGTCAAGCGCCGTCCGGACGGAGGGAGAGTAGCTCCGAGCCATCGGATGAAACCGATAGATCTGGATTTCGTAGACACAGGAGGTTAGAGTGGTGGCGCAAGTCGTTCGATCCCGAAACGAAAGGAGAAGGTATATGAAGAAAGCAGTGTTATTGCTGATCGCATTGGCGGTCGTCGCAGCACCCTCGATCGCACAGAAGATCACCATCGACTACGCGAAGGACTTCGATTTCGAGCAGGTCAAGACCTTTACCTACGTCGATACGCCGGATTCGAACACCGGCAACGGTCTGGCGGACAATCGAATCAAGGACAAAATGATCGCGTCCTTGAGCGATGACCTCAAGCAGGTCGACTCCGGCGGTGACATGTATGTCACCTTCCACGTCACGACCAAAGACAACACCGTGTTCACGACCGACAGCTTTGGCTACGGCGGCTGGGGGCCGGGCTGGGGTGGCTATGGTCGCTACGGTTACGGTGGCTACGGCGGCTACTACGGCGGCATGGGCACCTCGACCACCAGGGCCACGACCTATACGGATGGCACTCTGATCCTCGATGCCTACGAACCGGGCGACAAGCAGTTGGTCTGGCGAGGCACCGGGACCGTAACCCTCAAGTCGAAGCCGGAGAAGGTCGACAAGCAGATCGACAGTATCTTGAAAAAGATGGGCACCAAGTGGGACAAGATCCTCGCCAACCAGGGTCGGTAATCGCCGGATCCTAGGCTTGAGCCGTGTCTGACATCTCCAGAAGGCGCCGGGAACTCTCTCGGCGCCTTCGCAGCGTCTATTCTCTACTCGGTGGGCAATGAGGCAGTGGGAGATGAGAAGGGTCCGACATGGGAGTTTCCAGGGAGCTTTCCTCCCTTCCGCTGCAAGAACCCCCTGGAGTCCCCGCTGCCGAACCTCTTGAACCGCCAGATTACACCCGGCTTCGGTGTTGCCGGATCATGCGAGATGATCAGTCTGATCATGCATAGGATCGGCGAGGCCCTCGGGCTGTTTGCGGTACTGGCTCTGGCGGCGGGAGCCGGACTTGTCCTGCCACCGGTAGTGGGTGCCCAGGCTCTAGAGGATGCCCGAATCCCAGGAGGCTCGATCATGGAGCAGCGCTGCAGCGATGAAGTCGTCCAGCTGCACCAGTTCTTCCAGGATTGGTTCAATGCCGCGATACCACCCACCGACGAGGAGCTCGGTCGTTTCAGTTCGGTGATGGCCGAGCGCTTCGTGATCATCAGCCCCAACGGCGAGCTGACCGAGCGCGATGCGCTGTTGGAGCGGCTGCGGGCCGCCCACGGTATTTGGAGTGAGATGAGCCGGCCGTGCAGGATCTGGATCGAGAACCTACAGGTGCGTCATCAGGTCGGCGACCAGATTCTGGTGCTCTACGAGGAATGGCAGGAGATCGAAGGCGAGTCCCGCGGCAGACTCAGCACCGCCCTTTTCCGACGCCGTGAGGGTACTCCGAACGGTGTCGAGTGGATGCATGTCCATGAAGTCTGGCTTCCAGATCAGGAATGAGAAGGGCGGGAGCCTAGTCAGCACTGTCGGCAGAGGGAAGCCCAGCCAGCTCCAGCACCTTGTCGATGGGCAACGCCGGAGCGACTCTACGAAACCCCTCGACTGTCCTGGCGGTGAAGAGGCTGTCCACGATGGTCTCTTCCGTCGCTTCGGCTACTGCTAGAAACAGCGGAGACTCTGACCCGGAGGAATCGGCCAGTCACGGTGATCGATGTTATCGCCGAACCGGTTCCTGGTAGAGGTCGTACCAGTCGAGGATTTCGCGCATAACCGCGTTGAGGTCATACGGCACGTGTCCACCTTCCAGAAGCACGTGCTTCTTTTGCTCCGGTGGCACGCCCAGTAAGTCGAACATGGGCTTCTGTGCGGTCTCGACCGGCAGTCCGTAGTCACTGCTCCCGTTGACCATGAGAGTCGGCGTACTCACCCGCGGGGCGTAGTTCCATGGGTTTATTTCGGCGGCCTCGTCCAACATATGGAAATCGTCGAAGCCACCGGCAATCAGTGCAGCGGCTTTGAACCGCGGCTCGATTGCCAGGTAGATTGCCCCATACTCGCTTCCTGCGCTCAGGCCCATGTAGACCAGTTGGTCGCTGACGATATCGTCCCGGCTCTCCAGATAGTCGACGGTACGCTGGAGATCGTTGACCTTGTGGATGAAGAGATCCCGTTGGCCGCGACTGCCAGTGGGCCTGCTGCCGCCGCCACCTCGCTCCAGGGTGCCCTCGTATACCGGCCATACGAGAGCTCTGCCGCTGCGGGGTACGAAGAAGGCCGGGTCGGATCGCATGGCGTCGATCGAGGTGACAGCGTTGGCTCCAGAGCCAGGCACGTAGACCACGGTCTGGTACGGGGGTGAAGCGTCATGCGGCAGGAAGATGTGGGCCTGGACACGGTCTGTGCCGTAGGCGGCCCTGAAGCTGACCGTCTCACGGCGCCAGTATTGGCTGGAGTCGTCCACCGACTCGATCTGCACCTCGAGGTCCAGCGGCTCGTACTCGAAGAAGCTCTCATAGATGGCGAAGGTCTCGTCGGAGACGGGATCGTTGTCTGCGAAGTCGTGGCGCTCGGCGCCCACCGGATTCGTGAGTTCGGCACTTGGGGGAGTGAGATATCTGGCGCACCGAAAGCCCATATCGGGCTGACGCTCGAAGGGTGAGCGGGCGAAGTTATTCGAGAAGGAGTAGCTGGGCTCTTCCCACGATCCGCCAAGGAGATAGCGGCCGGTCGCGGCCTGATTCCAGCACCATTCATTGACGTTGCCGGCCATGTCGATGTGACCGTAGCGGCCGACGCCTCGTAAGCTTCCGACCTCCACGGGACCGGCGCCGCCGAAGTTGCTCTTTAGCAGCATGTCGCCAAAGGGTGTCCAAGGGGCTGCGGAACGCCAGTGGTACGCGGTCGGCAAGCTCTTGCCGGCGAATTCGGCATAAGCTGCCGCCTCGAACCAGCTCACGCCACCGACGGGGAAGTCATCCCGGCCCTCAGGGAAGGTACCGAGTGACCAGGATGCAGGTCCGGGTCGTCCGGTCGAATCGAGGAACCGATCCATGGCCTCTTCCCAGTTGAGAGCCACATCTCCGCTCTTGAACTCGTGTTTCCAGAAGTCTGGTTCTTCGTAGCCTCCAGCATCGACGAACTCCTTGAATCGACGGTTGGTGACCTCGTACTTGTCCAACCAAAAGGCGGGGACTTCCACCGGTACCTCGTTGCGGAACCGGTATCGTCCAGCCGGTACCTGAAGCATGTCCGGCGGAGATTCGCCCGAGGGCACGAGCTCGAAAGCGAGGTCACCCATTCTGGGCGAGCTACCCGTTTCGAGAGTCTCGTAGCCCTCCTTGTCTACCTTCCAGAGGATGACGAAGGCGGCCGGTACGATCGCTTCTTCGATTGGCGTCGGACCCAGCGATTGCCATGCTGCCGACTCGTCTACATAGTCCCGGTAGAAGACCTGCGCACCTGGAGGAGTCGAACTCAGCCGAACGGTCGTGCTCGCCCGGGCCATCAGTTCTTGCAGAACAGGATCCTCAGGGATCAAACTCCTGGTTTCCTTCGCCAGCAGGAAACCTTCGACGTACCGACTTTTGTCAAGTAGGCGCTCGATCTCGGGCAGTGTCACCTGTCGAGCCTCCTGGAGTCGTGAGTTCCGGACCCAAAGCCAGGCGGCTGCAGCGAGGAGCAGAAGCAGGGGGATTGCCAACATCAGGACCGGGATCTTGGACCGTGATCGGAA
>CAMYLC010000035.1 GCA_947259195.1 Thermoanaerobaculia bacterium
TGGGCCAACTCTTCCTCGTCTGCCGCCACCCAGAGAGTGCCGCAGGTATCGTTTTCCCATTGCGATCCGAACTCTTCCGCCAGCTCGGCCCATAGTTGCCGCGAGTAGGCCGTCAGGGCGAACTGCGCCTCCGACTCATCCATCACGGCGATGTGCCCCATGCCCGCTGCGGTCGTTCCACCGCCGGCAAAACTGGAGTCCATCAGACACACCTCGAGGCCCTCCTGCGCCAGGTAGTAGGCACAAGCAGCTCCTACAACGCCCGCCCCCACCACCACCACGTCAGGATTCCTGCTGCTCACCTGAAGCCGCCGCGAAAGGGATCATCCGGGACAAATCGCAGATGGCCACGGGACATGACCCAGGCCCGACCGCGGATACGGGGCACCAGTTGCCCCTCTTCCTCGGTGAGCCAACCCACGAAGCGCCCCCCTGTGATGCTCTCTTGTCGCCACTCTTCTTGCAGGGCCAACTCTCCCCTGGCATGGAGCACAGCCAGCTTCGCCGATGTGCCGGTGCCACAGGGGGAGCGATCGTATGCGCCTCCGGGGCAGAGGACGAAGTTCCGACTGTCCGCAGTCCGACCGGATGAGGGTCCGAACAACTCCACATGATCGATCTCGCCCTCGCCGGCCAACAGATCCATCTCGTCGAGGACCGATCGGATGCTCTGAGTGACGGCCAGGAGCTCACCCACATTGGTGAGCTCCAACGGCAGGTCAGGCAAACTGGTCAAGAAGAACCAGTTCCCTCCCCAGGCGATATCGCCTTTCACGGTGCCCAAACCCGGCACCTCGATCTGATTGTCGAGACTGCGACAGAGGGCCGGCACATTGCGAATGGTGACGGACCCATCGTCTTCCAGCTGAGCACCGACGGTTCCCACTGGCGTATCGAGATGCACTCGCCGCGACTCCAGGCTCCCGAGCTCCTCCAGCGTCTTGACCACACCGATCAAGCCGTGCCCGCACATCCCCAGATAGCCGATGTTGTTGAAAAAGATCACCCCCGCGATCGACGCTTCGCTGATGGGAGGGGTCAACAAAGCACCCACGACGGCCTCATGCCCCCGAGGCTCACAAACGACGGCTCGACGCAGATGATCGAAGTCCCGCCCGAGCGTTTCCCGCCGCTCCTCCATGGTCTCCCCGGAGCATGGCGGCCAACCTTCGACGACAACTCGGGTCGGCTCGCCCTCGGTGTGTGAGTCGATGATCTGTATGGATTCGGGGAACCGGGGCATTGCGGCTATTGTATAGACTCGAATTCCAGACGGCTGGTGAGGCAGGCCAAGGAGGGTGTGATGCTGACCACGGAAACCTATGTTCAACGCCGCAACAAGCTGATTGAGACTCTCGACTCCGGGCTCGTGTTGCTCATCGGACATGACGAGTCCCCGATGAACTTCATCGACAACCCTTACCCCTTCTGGCAGGACGGCTCGTTTCTGTATTACCTCGGACTCAACGAGCCCGGGATGGCAGCGCTCATCGACGTAGATGAGAACCACTGCACCCTCTTTGGCCACGAGCGGACCCTGGACGAGATCGTCTGGACCGGCGAGCTGCCGACGCTGGCCGAGCGCGGAGCCGAAGCCGGGATTGCAGACTGTCAGCCTCCCGCCGAGCTGCAGAGTCGTCTATCCGCGGCCACTCAGGCCGGTAGGACCGTCCACTGTCTGCCTCCCTACCGGGACTCCACGACCCTCAAGATCGGTCATCTGCTAGAAGTTCCCACCGCCGACGTGGAGAGCATAGTGTCGCGCGAGTTGGTGAGGGCCGTGGTCGCCCAACGCTCGATCAAGTCGGAGGAGGAGATCGCCGAGATCGAGCAGGCCATGGCCTTGGCTCGGGAGATCCATACGATGGCGATGCGACTCGCCCGACCCGGGATGAAGGAACAGGAGATCGTCGGCGCTATCGAAGGTCTGCTGATCTCGCAGAGCTCAGCGGTCTCCTTTCCGGTCATCTTCTCTGTCCGCGGCGAAGTGCTCCACAACCACAACCACGAAAACATCATGCAAGAGGGCGACCTGGCCATTCTCGACGCCGGCGCCATGTCGAGGGCCCGCTATGCCAGCGACATCACGCGAACTTTCCCCGTCGGCCCGACCTTCACCCCACGGCAGCGTGACATCTATCAAGTCGTCTTGGCGGCTGAGGAAGCGGCCATAGAAGCTTTGAAACCCGGCAAACCCTACGAAGAGGTTCACCTGCTGGCAGCTCGCAAGGTCGCCGAAGGCCTGAAAGGTCTCGGCCTGATGAAGGGCGATGTCGAGGCGGCCGTCGAGCAGGGCGCCCACGCCCTCTTTTTCCCCCATGGCCTGGGTCACATGATGGGTCTCGATGTCCACGACATGGAAAGCCTCGGCGAGGACGACGTTGGCTACGACGACACGGTGGCTCGCAGCACCCAGTTCGGGCGCGCCTATCTACGGCTCGCCAAGAGTCTGGAGCCCGGCCACGTCATCACGGTCGAGCCGGGGATCTATTTCATTCCGCAGCTCATCGACAGCTGGGCGAAGGAAGAGCGTCTGGCAGACTTCATCGTCTACGACAAGCTGGAAGAATGGAAGGATTTCGGGGGCGTACGAATCGAGGATGACGTCCTGGTGACCGCTGATGGATATCGGCTCCTGGGGGAACCCATCCCGAAGTCGGTGGAAGAGGTCGAGGCCCTGCGGTCGTCCTGAATGTCGACAACAAGCGCTACTTGTCATTCGAGGTGACGCTGCTAGAGTGGTCCCGTGCTGGTCTACGGGATTGACTTCACCAGCTCTCCGAGTCGCGCCAAACCCATCGTCGTCGCCGTTTGTCATCCGCGACCGGGTCGGCTGAATCTCCATCAGCTCCTGCGCATTCGAGATTTTGGAGCCTTCGAGACAAGCCTGCAGGAACCGGGGCCCTGGGTGGCCGCCATGGACTTCCCCTTCGGCCTGCCCGAGCGGCTGATTCGGGACCTGGGCTGGCCAGGTAAGTGGAGCCGCTACACCCAGCACGTGGCGGCCCTGACCCGGAATGAGTTCGAGAATCTCCTGCGGCTCTACATGGCCGTCGCTCCCAAGGGGCAGAAGCAGCTACGCCGTCAGACCGACACCTCGGCTGGCGCCCTGAGCCCCATGAAACTCGACTATGTGCCGCTGGCCAAGATGTACTATGAAGGTGCCAGGAGACTGCAGACCTCGGACCTCAACGTTCTTCCCTGCCGGCCCACTGACGACTCTCGTGTCGTTCTCGAAGGCTACCCAGGGCTGGCAGCCCGACAGCTGATCGGCCGGCGGAGTTACAAGATCACCGGCCGAGGCAAGCAGGAACAGGCACGCCATGATGCCAGAGTCGGGATCGTGCGGGCTTTGACCGGCCAGAAGGCCTTCGATCTCTACGGCTTGCGGGTGGATATCGGCAGCTTCCTCATCGAAGAGCTGGTCGACGATTCTCTTGGCGATCTTCTCGATGCCGTGCTCTGTGCGACTCAGGCTGGATGGGCTCTCGCCCATAACTCCGACGGATACGGCATCCCTCCCAACTGCAATTCCCGCGAGGGTTGGATCGTGGATCCCGGCAACCGCCCTCCTTAGGGTGAGGTGCCCGACTCGGGATGAAAGCAAAGTGCCCGTTCATTCTGTAGGATGATAGGGGGGTCGAGTTCGCACATTCATTGGGCCCGACCCGAGCCTGTGGTAGCTTGCAGGCAAAGAGAAAGAGGAGTTGTAAAGATGTCGAGAACCATTCCCGCACAAGGAATTCACAATCAAGAGCCGTTGCCGGTCGAAGTAGCCCGGTACTGGAACAGCCTCCTGGCACCGTACATGAAATCCAGCTATGGCAAGGCACTTTTTCAGCTCGTCTCCACCCTGGCTCTTTATGCCCTCGGCTGGTACCTGATGTATCGAAGCCTAGAGGTCTCTTACTGGCTGACCCTCTTGATTGCCATACCCACGACCGGCTTCCTTGTCAGGCTGTTCATCTTTCAGCATGACTGCGGTCATGGCTCCTTCCTACCTTCCAGGAGAGCCAACGACATTGTCGGCTTCTTTCTCGGTGTGCTAATGCTGACCCCATTCAAATACTGGCGTCGCACCCACGCCATTCACCATGGTGGCTCGGGCGATCTCGATCGTCGTAGTTTCGGGGACATAGAGACCCTGACGGTCGAGGAATATCTGGCCCTTTCTCCGGGCAAGCGATTGGGGTATCGGGTCTACCGCAACCTCTTCGTGCTGCTCACGATCGGACCCGCTTTCCAATTCCTGATCAAGCACCGATTCCCGTACGACATCCCGAGGTCTTGGAAGCGAGAGTGGTACAGCGTCATGTGGACCAACCTGGTGGCGGTGGGTCTGTTTCTGGTGGGCTGGAAGCTCGTGGGCCTCAAGAGCTTGCTTATGGTGCAGTTGCCCATCACGCTCATGGCTGGTGCGGGCGGTATGTGGCTGTTCTACATCCAGCACCAGTTCGAAGACACCTACTGGGAGCGCCACGAGGAGTGGAGCTTTCACAAGGCCGGCATCGAGGGCAGCTCCTTCTATGATCTCGGACCCATCCTGCACTGGTTCACGGGCAACATCGGCTACCACCACATCCATCATCTGGCGAGTCGGGTGCCGAACTACAAGTTGAGAAAGTGCTTCAAGGATCTTCCAGAGCTGCACGAAGTCACGGTTCTCAGCATCCCGAAGAGCTTTCACTGCGCCACCCTGAAGCTCTGGGATGAAGAGCACAAAAGCCTGGTCGGCTTCCGGCACCTGAAGACCGCCGAGGCCTGACGGACCGCCACCGCAGGGCTAGTTGGGAATCATCAGTCTCTGACCGGGGTAGATCGTGCTGCGGCTGGAAAGACCGTTGGCTGAAATCAGCCGGCTGAGCGAGACACGGTTGGCCTGAGCGATCTTTCCCAGCGTGTCGCCACGCCGAACAACGTAGGTTCCGCCGCTTCCCGAACCGGGAGCACCACTGCCACGCAGGACCAGGCGCTGACCCGGCTGCAAGGTCGAGTTACGAAGATTGTTATCGCGCTTGATGCGCTCCACGGTGGTGCCATAGCGATTGGCCAGAGCCCAGAGATTATCGCCTCGTCGGACGCTATAGGTGAGCTCGGATCCGGGCGCCAGCGCGTCGGCGGAGCGCGAGCTGCGGGTACTGCTCCCTCCTCGGCCATCGGGGACATGCAGCTGCTGTCCCGGCCAGATCCGATTGGCGCTCCGCAGGTTGTTCAGGTCCATCAGCACACTGACGCGGGTGCCATAGCGGGAAGCGATACCGGAAAGGGTCTCGCCCCGGCGAACGCGATGAACCGATGTCGAGTTCGCCGGCGCCTCCCATTCGGGCAGGGAATCCAGGCTCGCCAACAGGGTCGCGGTCTCGCCGCCAGGAATCTTCAACTCATAGTGATCTTGAGGTGTGGCTTTGCGACGCAGCTCCGGATTGAGTATCGCCAGGGTCCCGGACTCCAAACCCATGGCCTTGTCGAGGGCCGTAAGCTCGGCCGACCGCTCGATCTCGACCTCGTCCCACTCCAGAGGTGGAAAGGGCTCTGGAAGATCGTTGAATCCGTAGGCCTCAGGATCCTCGAGAATCGTCAGAACCGCGAGGAGACGTGGAACATAGCGGCGCGTCTCTCTCGGCAAGCGCGTGTAGATGTCCCAGAATTGATCGAAATAGCCTTCGCCTTGCCGGCGAATCGCTTTGAGGACGTTGAGATAGCCGATAGCACCCAGGGTCGCCTTATGGGGATCCATTCTCTCGTCGATCCACCAGTCGCGCTGCAGATCGTAGCGGTAGCCAGTTGAGGAAATGAACTGCCACAAACCCAGGGCACGGGCACGGGACAACGCCCTCGATTTGAATCCACTCTCCACCAGAGGCAACCAGCTGATCTGCTCGGGCAGGCCGGCGGCCTTCAGCTCCTCGACCATCATGTCGCGATAGAGGCCGGATCTCTGGTACGACTCGAGGAAGAACTTGCGCTCGGGGCCCTGGAAGCTCTTGATCTCCCGTTCGACGTATTCGTTGACCTCGAGCGGAATGGCCTTGTACATGTCACCGACGGTCGTCCTTCGGGAAGCGTAGATCTCCAGGATCCGGCGAGAGATCAGGTGGCGTAGATCTTCTTTTTCCTGCGCGATGTAGGGATCCCCGTTGAGGGGTACCTCAGCCATCAACTCGTACGAGCGATCCAGCGCGGCGAAGGCATCGTCGAAGTTCCCCTGCTCCCAAAAGACCTGCGAAGACTCGAAAGCCTCCAGCGACTCGTCCAGTAGCGTGGCTGGATCGACCGGCTCGGGCTCGATGGGCTCGTTCAGATCTTCCACTTCGACCGCGGTCATTGTCGCGGCCGGATCGGTGCTCTCGGCTTCGAGCTCGGTGATGACTGGCAAGTCGTCGGAGCCTGCGGCCTCGGCGACAGCCGTCCGGTCATCTTCGGTGTCGTCGTAGTCGACCGTGACATGGCCACCGGTGCTGACGGTTCCCGAAGTACTGTTGCTGGCACAGCCAGCCACCAGGAGTGCGGCCAGCACAACTACGAGCAACACGAGGTTGGCTATTTGAGGACGCGACAGAACGGGCACTGCAGAGGCTCTGATTCGACGCACGAGGCGTATTCTATGCATTCCTGGCTATTTGTCAGTAATGGGCTGCACAATCTGTTTTCGCAGGTGCCCAGCTTCGCGCGGATTGCGAGGGGGCAAGACCCTCTCAGGCGGTGAACCGCGCCAGGCCGATCGCTCGAGATCAGGAGGAGCCGACGAACTGTTCGGCGTGCTCGACCTGGTCGCGATCCATGTCGCCGTCGGCCCAGTAATCGAGGAAGCGTCGATACGTCTGCCGAGCTTGCTGGTTGTTGCCCTGCGACTCTTCGATCTCACCCAGGAGGTATAGAGATCGGACGAATTCCGCGGGGCTGACCACAGGTGCGCTGCCGGCCTCCACAATTTCTCCGAGCTCTTGTTGCG
>CAMYLC010000036.1 GCA_947259195.1 Thermoanaerobaculia bacterium
CTCGCCATGGCGCGAACACATCGCGTCGATCTCATCCTCCCCTCCCAGAAACAGGAGCACGTCCTTCTGGCCCGACCGCGCGGCCTCGCAGTACCACTTTTCAGCCAGGTACCGGCTTTCAGCGACACCCTGTCCGTTGGCGTAGAGGTTGCCGAGCGCGACCTGCGAAGGAACGTGGCCGGCCTCGGCCGCCGTCTGAAATGTCTCCGCAGCCTGCGCAAAGTCCTGCTGCACGCCGTAACCGTGGGACAGGAGGTAGGCGAGGCCATAGAGGGCCTCGACCAAGACGTGGGCTGCCGCAGCCGAGTAGAGAGAGAAAGCTCGTTCGTAGTCCGCTTCAAAGCCGTGGGTAGCTTCGGTCAGAGCGACGGCGAGCCCGTACTGTGAGTCTGGGAACCCGGCTTCGGCAGCCTTCGTGATCCAGAGCCGGAATGCTTCGTCGTCCTTGGCAGTGCCAATGCCGTCGCGGTAGGCCATGGCGAGATCGTGCTGTGCCCTGGGCAGACCGGCTTCGGCAGCAGCTGTCAGCCATGCAATGCCCTCGGCGGTCTCTCCGCCTGCGGTCAGCAGATGTGCTGCCAGCTCGTACTGTGCAGGCGGGTACCCGGCCTCGGCGCTGCGTCGCATCACTGCGACGCGGGCGTCGGGGCCGTCCGCCGTGAGAAGGGCCCAGCGATACACTCCCTCCGGCTCGCCTGCCTGGCCGGCGCGCCGATACCATTCAGCGGCCGTCTCGCGATCGGCCTCACCACCGACACCGGCTTCGAGCAGCGAGCCGAGCTGAACGGCCGCCATGAGGTGGCCGGCCGTGGCGGCTTGCCGGAAGCGATCCCGCGCCTCCGCCCCTTTTCCTTGCGCCAACAGGATCGATGCCAACACAGCCGCCGCATCTGACTGGCCTGCGTCGGCCGCCTTCGACAGCCAGCGGACCGCTTGATCACCTGAAGTCTCGACCCCGTTGCCGCGAAGGTAAGCGATCGCGAGAGCGAATTGGCTTGGTGCGTGACCGCTTGCCGCCGCCCGTTCGAACCAGACGGCCGCGATCTCGGCGTCTCCGGTCAGCCCGAGACCATCACGGTAGGCGACCGCAAGCAGGTGCTGCGCCTCGCTTTGACCCCGTTCCGCCAACACCCGCAGAGCGGGCAGGGCTTCGTCGTACCGACCCTCGTCGAAGGCCAGCTCTACCTCCACCATCTCTTGCGCGAACGTGGCCCTGGATTCGGTCATGCAGCCCAGCAGAGCCAGACCTATGGCGACAGCGATGACTCGTCCGACCGCCGGACAGCGTTGCGTCGGTGTGGCGATTTCGAAAACAGAAGGCAAGATCATCAGATTGCTGGAACGATCTTCAAGAGATCCTCGATCGAGCCGAGGATAACCCGAGTCTCTGCAAAATCCTCGTCCTTCGAGAAAACCCCCCTCCGCCGGGTTCCACCGGAACGAAGGGGGTAGGCAGGCTGAAGCCTGATCAGGCCAGTGTTGCGAAATCGCCGATGTCTTCGCTACTGGTCAGCCGGCCACGCTAGGCCGAAGGCGCGGGCAAGGAACGCCGCCATCTGCCCGCGGGTCACCGCAGTGCCGGGGCAGTAGTTGGTGGCGGTGCAGCCCAGGGTGATTCCTGAGTCGGCCAGCGCCTCGATCTCCCTGAAGAACTGGGCCCCAACGGGAACGTCATTGAAGCGCGCCGAGGCCGGTGCCGGGCTGATCTGGAGCTTGTACCAGACGGTGGCCTGGTAGAGGCGCGTCTCGCTGGCGCCGCTCTTCGGGAACAACGCGAGGATGTAGTAATGGCCCAACCAGTTGTTGGCAGTGTGTGAGAACCCGCTGTAGGATCCCCGAGTATTGCCGCCGGACCATGCGCACAGGTTCGGGGAGCTAGCACCGCAGTCCATGCTCTGGAGAAGTGAGGAGCCACCAGTTTGCGTGCCGCGATAGAAACCCATCGAGGGATTAGAGGCATAGTTGTCGTAATACCAGACGTAGACGAACGAGGTAAGAGCACCCTGCGGTAGGTGAACCGGAAGGGTGAATGAGGCCGTTCCGGTCGTCCCGTTGTACTCGAGAGAATTTCCGCCTTGGTTATAGGACAGCACTCCGCCACGAGTGGTGGCGTTCGACGGACCCATATTCCAGCTGCTCCAGTTGACCAGTCCCCAGCTTGGCGTCTCGGGGTCCGGAGCATCCACTGCCTCTGTTTCCGTTTGCAGGATCATCGCCTCGTATTCCGCGAGTTCCGCCTCGTCGATGAGCTGGCCGGCGAACTCGACGAGCTCAGCTGCCGCTGGCGCTGCGATCACTGCCACCGCCACGAAGTACAAACAACAGGAAAAGCTTCTCTTCATGTCATTCCTCCTCTCACGGTTTGACCGGATCAGCGCCTGAGGTCGCGGCAGCCAGGATCACACGCAACTGCTGATACCGAGCCCCTACACAAGTTACCAATCTCAGTTTCGACGTGGGACATGCCGAAAGTAGATACTGTAATTTTCGCCGCTATTTTCGCACTCAGGGGACAGGGCTGTCAAGAAAGAGAGGCCATGCTGCCCGAGTCGGCACTCGCCTCCCCAACGAAACTCGGTGTTTCGTTCAAGTCCGCGGCGATGAATGGCGCTGCGTCGGGGACGTGCTCGTCGAAGTCGGCATCGGGAAGCGGATTCCGGCCCTCGCTTCTTCGGCCAAGATGTAATGAACCAGAGGGTTCACTCCGCTATCCGTCACGGCGAGGAATTGCTTGCGGTAAGAGTCCGGGTCGAAGTCGGGATTCGGTCGTCTTCCCTCCCACACGCCGACCTCCAGAAAATGTTCCAAAGGATCCAAACCCCTTGCGCTCACCTCGGGATGCGTGCGCAGGTAGTAGCCTGCATCGAAGAGCTCGCTCCGCGCCACACACTCGAGGTCCTCGTAAAGGGCAAACGCCGGGTTGTCGGCTGCGCCCTTCCGACCATCCGCCTTCCCGTGCCGCAGATAGTGGACCAATGGGTTGATGCCGGCCGCTGCCACGTCAGGATAGCGAGCGAGGTAGTACTTGCGATCGAAAGAGCCGATGGGCTCCCGCCCTTCTGCCAGGGCCCAGTGAACCCGATCGAAGATTGGCAGCTTCAGCAGGCACCTCACCTTGGCAACCAGCCAACGCAGCGGCTGCGTAACTCTCCAAGACCTCGATTGCATGACCGAATTCAAGATGCTCGAGACCTCGAGATGCTCCTGGCGTGTTACCGAGAGAAGGCTGCCAACCTCACGAAGTTGCTCGTCCCGGCTGTTCAATTGATCTCGGATGCCTTCAAGATCGGCACCTAGTCGAGCAGCCTCTTCTTCCATTGTCGCCAGTCTGGATGCTTGTGCGACCATCTGTTCGCGAAGATCGCCGACCTGCCTCTGAGAACCGGCGAGTTCGAGCTCCAGACGCTCCACTCCTCTCTGCGAGCTCTCGAGCTCTCCGTTGAGTCGACGAACTTCCACAATTCGCGTCGCGAGCTCCTCATTGAGCCTGCCGGCCTCGCTTCGGGAGGTTGACAGCTCTTCGTTCAGTCGATGAACTTCCGCAGTTCGCGTCGCAAGCTCCTCATTGAGGCGGCCGGTCTCGCTTCTGGAGGTCGCAAGCTCCTCATTGAGGCGGCCAGTCTCGCTTAGGGAAGTTGTCAGCTCATCATTCAGTCGTTCAACTTCTGTGTTCAATGTCGATTTGCGCAGGCGTTCTTCCGCCAGTATGGGACCGAAGGCTCGGTCGGCGACGTCGAGCTGGTTCCGAATCTCGTCCAGCCTTCCGATTGCCTTGGCGCCGCCGTCTCCAAGTTCCAGCACCTCATAGGTCTGTTTCACCCAGTCCAAGATATCGGGCCGGGCCATCAGCTCGTCGGAAGAAATTGAGTGGTGTCGGTATCGATCGGAGAGGGTCGTTTCTATCTGAACCGCTGCCTCATGCGTCAGTTGTGGCCATCCGATCTCCAAATCGGCGCCGACTCTCGTCAGCACTTTTCGCCAGTCGCGAAGCAGTTCCTCATAGGAAAGAAAAGCCCGTCGGCAACCCCGCGTTTCGAACTCGGCATCCAGGACGTATCGGAGCCAGAGGAGCAAGGAGTGAGCAGGGACCATCCTGTCCCGGGAACTCAAAGATGCGGCCACTTCGAGTGGCTGCCGATAGACGATGATGAACAAGGGTTGGGCATTGACACTCTCGAGTACCGAGAGCCAGAAAGGTACCAACCTGCTGATCCGAGGATCCTTCAGAACGAAGAACGGTGACTCCCCGAACTCGAGTCGGACAGCCTCTACGAGGCGGTCCTGAAACTGTCGCGCCTCCACCGATCGATACCACGAGCGCGGAAACGGACACACATCGTGCCACGAGGAACCCGCAGAAGCCAGAAGCTCGTCGTGGATGTCAACAATGTTCTTGGGCTCCCAGTAACCCTGTTCGTTGTGCTCATTGGCTGGTAACAGGTTGGTGGGCAGTTGCGCCCCAAGAAGATTCACCGCCCGCGTCACTATCGAAGTCCCGGATCGGTGCATCCCGAGCACCAACAGAGCTCGTCTGTCGAGTCTGGAAGCCGTGTCTACTTCCTCTGCTTTCGACACTTTGAGGAGGCGCTTTGGAGTGCCCGGCGCCTTTCGGACGCGCTTGGAACTCGTCGCCTTCGTAGTTTTCTTTCCACCCCTATCCGTCATCTTGAACCTCAGGTTCTGGTGCAGCTCGGGCGCGGTCTTGCCAGAAGGTCAGGGCCGATTCTCGATTCGATTAGCATATCAGCGCGGCTTCGTGTCGCTCCTGCATCGCCCTGCCCGGCTTGCTCGACCGCCACCTCCGCGCCGCGTGAGGCTTGCGGATCCTCCAGCCGCTCGGTCGCGGCACGCCTGCGCAGCTTCGATTGCGGTCGTGGGCTGGGTTGCGGCACGGCCGTCGCTGTCCGACGGGGTGGCCGCATGGGCGATCGTGGCCGAATTCTTGCCGCTCTGCTTCACGACATATATGGTAGTTTGACTGCTGACGCTGGGCGGACACGACTCGTTTCGCAGAGTGGCTTCGCTCCTGTTGGAACCTTGGACCCGGAACCTGGGCAGGAGATCCCGCTCTTTCGTTTCCCGAATATGAGGGTCGTGCATGTGGTTCGCGATCCGCTTACGTGCATCCGATCTTCCATCAACTTCCGCTTGCGGATCTCGTCAAATGGCTTGCGGCACGGCTGGTCCTCCATTTGGTCGTCACGCTGGAGCAGTGCGGGTACGAGCTGCTCGCCGAGCAGCGGCGGCCGACATGAGGGCGCGCCGGTCGCGGAGGGTCCGCAGGCACCGGGCTTGGCCGACTAGCTGGCGGGGACTTCAACCGCAGCGCTTCGAGATCCCCAGACCGGGGACGAACGCATGATCCACGTCATCTTGGGAACGAAGGCTCAACTCATCAAGATGGCGCCCGTCATGGTGCGCATGAACCAGCGCGGACTTCCCTATCGGTTCATCTACACGGGACAGCATCGGGTCACCATGGACGAAATGCTCGACGAGTTCGAGCTCAAGAAGCCGGACGTGGTTCTCTACGACGGCCCCGACATCGTGTCCGTGCCGCAGATGCTGTTCTGGGTCTTGCGCCTTCTCGGCAAGACGGCGGCTGGGCGGCGCAGCATCTTCGGGAACGACCGGGACGGCATCGTCCTCGTGCATGGAGACACGTTCTCCACGCTGCTTGGGGCCCTGATGGGGAGGGTGGCACGGCTACGCGTGGGGCATGTGGAGTCCGGCCTGCGCTCGTTCAACCTGTTGCACCCCTTCCCGGAGGAGCTGACGCGCGTAATCACGTTTCGGCTCAGCCACACCCTCTATTGTCCGGGGCGGTGGGCGGTGGACAACGTGGCGCGGCTCAATCGCGAGAAGATAGACACCCGCACCAACACGATGTCCGATACGCTGGCGATGGCGCTGAGCGTGAAGCGGCGTCGCGATCACGTGCCCGACCAACCGTTCGGGCTGGTCAGTCTGCACCGCTACGAGAACATCTTCCGGAGGGAGGTCTTCCAGGCGCTCATTGGCTACGTCGAAGCCATCGCCGAGCACAAGCTGCTGCTCTGTGTCATGCACCCGCCGACCGCCCGACAGCTTCGCCGGTACGGACTCTACGAACGTCTCGACCGGAATCCGAAGATCGAACTGCGTCCTCGCTATACTTACTTCGATTTCGTCTCCTTGATGGAAGCGGCCGATTTCGTTATCACCGACGGCGGCAGCATTCAGGAGGAGTCGTCGTACCTGGGCATTCCCTGTCTTCTGATGCGTAGCGCCACCGAACGAGAAGAGGGGCTGGGGCGCAACGTCGTGCTGTCGCGGTACGATCCCCGGATCATCGATGACTTCGTCAAAGGTTTCCAACGGTATCGCTCTGCACCTCTGTCGGATCAGCTCTGCCCGTCGGACATCATCATTGAATCCGCGATGCAATACGCTTGAGGATCGGTTGTGTCTGTGAGGTCCCCGCGAATCGTGATCGTGGCGTTTGCCGGTAGCGACAACCTCGGGGATCGGTGCATCCTCGCCGTCGAGGTCGATGCCATCCGGCGGCGCTACCCGGACGCATGGATTGCCGCCACGACCGTCGATCCATCGCGCGTCGCGGGCCTCGTGGACCAGCCGATTCGCCAGACAGACCTTTGGCGCCTCCGCCGCGAGATTCGCTCCGCGGATGTGGTCATCCTAGGCGGAGGGGGGATCGTCCAGGACGACACCTCGATCCTCAACCTTCTGTATTTCCTGATGCCGATCCGGTACGCGATCGCAGCCCATGTGCCCGCGGTGAGCTACGGTCTGGGCGTCGGCCCGATCCACCGGCAGTGGCTTCGACGGTGGACCGGCCGGGTCATGTCGGGCATGAGCAGAATATGCGTTCGCGACGCCCACAGCGAAAAGCTGCTCCACAGCATTGGTGTCAGCAGCTCCAAGATCAGGGTCACGGCCGACCCCGCAATCACCTTTACGGGTCGGGCCACGGATGCGCGGATACCGGTCGGGGCCGGACCCCGCGTGGCCGTGGCGCTGCGGAGCTACCGGGAGCGGGCCGGAGGCTTTATTCCGAAGTCCTGGGCGGACAATCTGGGACTGAGCGCCCGCGCGTCGCACGATGCGCTGGCAATGAAGCTCGTACCTGTCTTGAGATGGCTGGCCGATGATCTGGAGGCCGAGTTCGCCTTCGTGCCCTTCCAAGAGGCCCGAGACGAAAGGGTCCACGTAGCAGTGGCCGAGGCTGCTTCGTTGGGTGAGCGTGCCGCGAACGTCCCCTGGCCGGTGTCACTGGCAAAGGCGAGGGACATCCTTGCCGAGAGCGACCTGGTTCTCGGGATGCGCCTCCACGCATGCATTCTGGCCGCCGCTGGAGGGACCCCGTTCGCCGCGCTGAGCTACAGTCCCAAGGTCCGGGCTTTCGCCGAGTCCGTTGGCGTTGGCGAAGCCGCGATCGATGTCGGTCGGGTCTCTCGGAACGACCTGCTCGGGGCGGTCCGCCGCATCTGGGACGGTCGTCTCACCCTCGCGGCCGCGCTCGGACCCGCGACGAGGCGTCTTGCGGAGGCCGAAACGGGCAACATCGAGACTGTCGCCAGGGCCCTTGGTCGGTAGTCACGTGCGGTCACCACGACGCCGGGGAGAAGAGTCGTTGGACGAAGTTCGTTCGGGAGCATGCGAGAGCGACGCGCCGCAAGTCGGTCGGAGGCGGTGGGGCAGGATCGTCGTCGGGATCCTTGTACTCGGCCTCTTTCTCGTTCTCGGGCGTCGATATCTGAGCGAACTGCGCCGATTGGCCGACGTCTCGCCATCGGTCGTGGCCCTCATGGTTGCCTCGATGCTTGCGGCGCGGCTCGCGCAGGGCAGAGGCCTCCAGCTTCTTCTGCGAGCACTTGGTCATCGCGTCGGATTGGGCGAGATGTTCTTTCTCAACATCCTCACGAGTTACACCAACCTCGTCCTGCCGCGGGCGGGGACCGGCGCGCCGGCGCTGTACCTGAAACGAAGGTATCAGGTCAGCTTCGCAGATTTCGGCTCGTTGTCGGTGCTGGTCAGCGTGCTGAACCTGGTTGCGGCAGGGTTGCTGGGTCTCGTGTGCCTGTGCATCGCCCATCTGGGGTTCGGGCAGCCGCTCGAGTTGAAAGTAACGCTCGCCTTTTCCGTGGTCGTGCTTGGTGGCATTGTGGCCACCTTTGTCCGGGTGCCGTTCGCTGAGCGTCGGCGCGGGAGGATCGCCGACTTCCTTCGTCGATTTGCCTACTCATGGGCGCAGGTGGGCTCGAGTCGATTGATCATTGCGCAGAATCTCGCCCTGCAAATGGTGGCACTCGTGCTGCACTCCCTCCGCCTGAAACTGGCATTTGTGGCCATGGGTGTGGAAGTTTCGTTTCTCGGTGTCGTGGTGGCCACCATGCTCGGTGCGCTGGCCATGCTCGTCAGCATCACACCAGCGGGGCTTGGTTTCCGCGAAGCCGCCATCGCCTATAGTGCGACGATGATCGGGTGCTCGCCTTCGGTTGCCCTGGCTGCCGCCGTGCTCGACCGGTTGGTGGTCACTGCTTGCGTCGTGATCCTGGCCCAAATCGGGCTGTGGCGGCTGGTGCGTGGCGCCCCGGATCAGCCCGACAACGGGTGATCGCTCCCGCCGCTGCTTTTCCGCTCCGAGACGAGCTGCTCACTTGCCCAAGGCTGAGTCGGAAAGAGGCGAAGCGGTGGCTGGAAACTACGCTGCGGTGTGCCGAGAATTGGCTGGTTTCCACGGTTTGGTAGTCCGTGGAGGGAATGCCAGCTCGTACTCTCGGCCCAACTCGAGGCAGAGATTGGGATTGTGGAAAGGGTCTTCGACCAGTGCATTACCGTAGCGTTTGATCATAGTCTCGACTTCGTGGTGGAACAGGTCGCGACGTTCCAGTGAGTCGTGACGCCCGACGCTGACCGATTCGTGATGGTAGAGCTCAGCATGTGGTGTCCAGACAATCCAGTAGCCCTGCTTACGGATCTTGAGACATAGATCAACGTCATTGAAGGCCACCGCGAGATCTTCGTCAAAGCCTCCGACTTCCAGAAAGATCTCTTTTCGGAAGGCCGCGCAGGCTGCCGTGACCGCCGAGAGATTATGGGTGAGTTTTGCGCGGCCGAAGTAGCCCGGAGTATCACCGTCTGCTTCCGTGTAGAGGTGGCTGGCCACTCCGCCCGGCCCGAGCACGATACCCGCTTGCTGTATCTGCCCCGACGGATAATAGAGCTTGGCTCCAACCATGCCGACCTCTTTTCGGCAGGCGTGACTGACCATCTCACTCAGCCAATCTTCTGCGATCACCTCGGTGTCGTTGTTCAAGAGCGTCACGACCTCGCCCCTTGCGGCCTCAACGCCCCAGTTATTGATGCCGGCATAATTGAAGGGCTTGTCGTAACGCAGAACTCTGACCCGAGGGTCGCGCCGCAACTCTTCAAGGAGCTCGAGCGTCTCGGGCTCCTTGCTTTGGTTGTCGAGGATGACGAGCTCGAAATTGGAGTAATCGGTTCGTTTCAGAACGCCATCGGTGCAGGGCGCTAAGAGGTCGGCGTGGTCCCGTGTGGGGACGATGATGCTCGTAAACGGCTCTGGGGAGGGCACTCGATATCGCACGCTGTGGTAGTTGGGCAGCAGCGAGGGACCGATGAAGGCGTTGGCACCGCGCCTTGCCAGGCAGGAGCGGATGGCCTTCCTGGATGCCTCGAGGGCATACGGTTTGGCGCTGATGTCAGCGGCTACGGATCCACTGAGAATCCGCCAGTGATAGAGAACGTGAGGGATATGGTGGATACGGTCGGCGGTTGATCGGTCGGCAATTCTGAGGACCAAGTCCCAGTCCTGACTTCCTTCGTACCCTTCCCTGAACCCGCCCACCTGGAGTACTCGAGATGAGCGGTAGGCGCCGAAGTGGCTTACGCAGTTCTGGCCCAAGAGTAGGTCCGGATTCCAGTCCGTCTTGAAATAGGGTTCGCTTCGATTTCCTTCTGCGTCCACTTTGTCTTCGTCTGAGAAGACGATATCCGCATCCCGAAACTCGTTGAGTTTCTCGGCGACGAGGTAGAGCGCGTGCTCGGCGAGTTCGTCATCATGATCGAGAAGCGCAATGAAGTCACCGGTGGCTAGCTCTAGTGCAGTATTGGAGGCTGCGGAAATGTGACCATTCTCGGCCCGGAAGGTGACCTTGATTCGAGTGTGACGCTGTTCATACTCGGCGAGCAACTTTCGGACTGCGGAGTCCTTGGACGCATCATCCGCAATGCAGAGCTCCCAATTCTCGTAGAGCTGGCCAAGCACCGAGTCCAGCGTGCGTCTTAGCAGCTCGACAGGCGGGTCGTAGACCGGCACGAGGACTGAGATTCGCGGCCGAAACTCGAGCTGCTCGATCCGCCGACGGATGCACTCCCGGTCCTCGTCGGTAAGAGTGTCGTATTGCTCGATCCAGGTTTGATAAGAGGTCTTGTCACTCTCGGGAATGCCCACTTTGAGCAGCTTGGGGGCTGCAGATGCCGCGCCGTCGTCTTTGAGCGTCAGGGCGCCGGTTCGAAAGAGACGCGGAATGGCGCGCGGCTCGCGCACCACCAGATTCAGCCCTTTGACCAGTGCTCGAAGAGCGATCTCGAGCTTGCCGCACTCGCGGATCTGGAGGCTCCTGATGGAAAACGAAGCGGGCTCGATGCCGGGCTGGAGCCCAAGCCTGCTGACGTCAGGAGGTAGTCTGATGAGTTGCTTGGTGCTCCGTCCAGGCGAGACCTCCAGCTTGGCACGGACGTGACCTGAGGTTTGGGACCGAGTGTCGACTTCCAGTACCGGTCGGAAGGCCGCATCCTTCGAATCGGCGAGAAGCGACACAACGACCCAGCCATTCGGAGCCTGGCTCCGTGAGGAAAACAAACTCAGAAGCGAGTGAGCCCCCAGGCTCCGATACTGGCCCTCTTCCTCGATGATCTCACGGAAGGGCTGCACGACCATTCGATGCCGCCTGCTGCGGAGCAGTTGATAGCCGGGCACGTGGCGGACGGCCCCAGCCAGAAAGCGAAGCGGAGTGGTGAGGCGCCAGGACCACGACAGCTCGATTGCGGCCGTCTGGCTACGCAGATGAAGGATTTCTTGTCTCAGTGCGTTGACTAGCTGCGTAGTAGCCTCGACCTCGTTCTTCGATTCACCGAGGTCGTTCTCGCGGTGGTTGCTCTCCCGGGTCATTCCTTGCTCTTGATTGTCCGCGGTAAACTCTTCTCGAGATTATCAAACTGGCTTGAAAATGATATAGCAATTATGGGCCGTGTCGCTGGTCTTGAAAGGCGCGCAGGAAGGCTCCTGCAGGTCAGGCTGTCGAGGACGACGGAATAGACTTCGAAGTCGACACCATCCGAGTCGAGCGCCTTCGGGACGATTCCGATTTTCTTCCTCCGCCTTTGAAGGCTCTAGACGCTGCCGCCTCTTTCGACCTGTTGTGGCCAGCAGGCAAGCCGTGAAAGGAGTCAAGGTGATACGGCACTGGGTCAGCGAAGAAGCGGACTTGGAGATTGCTGAGTAGGGAATTGCCTCTCAGCGTTGCCGGGTGTTGGGTTGTGGAGTGGCCTCAGAGTGGCAGTTGACGAATTCTCGTTCGAGGTCAGGCCCGATCGTGGCCGCCGGAACGGGTGTGGACGCCTCCGGGGCAGGTCTCGAGTTCGGCGGTGAGCCAAGGGTTCGGGCCCCTGGGCCGGGAGCTCGAGGCTCTTGCGAATCGCCTGGGCGCTGCAGAAATCGAGGATGAAGGCGAGGATCTTCAACTCAGAGCCGCAGAAGGGGCACAGGACCGGATCATCGAGGCCGGCCCCGAAGTCTACGCCGGCCCCTTTGTCCGTTCCTCCTACCGAGCCGAGGAAGCCTTCCTCCGCGTCGTCGGCTCCTAGTACAGGTGTGAGTCCGTGGGTTCCATGACGCCGCGATCCGTACCGGCAGGCACAACGGAACCGCTAAGACGCGAAGATCGCAAAGATGCCGCCGAGTTTCTTCTGACTCATCACAGGTCCGCGGATTTCACGAGTTTCTGAACCCGTTTAAGAGAACTGCTCACTGCGTATAGCCAAGAGCCTCCAGCTGCTCGATCTGCTCGGGTGAGAGGTCGACCGTGTCGGATGAAAGCTCCTCGAGCTTCGGGCGAGCCGCCCGCCATGCGGCGAGCTCGGCCAACAGCTCATCGGTCAGCTCGCGGTGGTCCGCGGCCACGTTGTGCCGCTCGTCAGGATCGGCCCGAAGATCGAACAGCGCGGGTTTGCCCCGGCCGTGTCGGGCAATCAGTTTGTGCCGCGGTGTCCTGACACTGTAGAGAGCGGTGCCGTACTGCGAAAAAACCCGCTGGCGAGCCGGCGGTGTCTGGTTCGCAACGAGCAAATTGCGGCCCTCCATGATCGGTGGAGCCTCGATGCCCGCGGCCGCCAGTATCGTCGGGGCGATGTCGACGGTGCTTGCCAGAGAATCGTCCACCCACCCCTCGGCCATCCCGCTGCGCCACACGATCAACGGGACGTGGATCAGCTCCTCGTAGAGCGTTCCGCGGTGGAGAACCCTGCCGTGGTCGCCGAACTCCTCGCCGTGATCCGCGGTGACGATGACCAGGACGTTGTCGAGGAACCCCATGGCCCCAAGGTCGTCGGCGAGCCGGCGCAGGGTGTCGTCCGTGTAGCGGATCCCGCGGTCATAGTGGGTGCCGAGGCAGTCGAAGTCCTTTGCGTCTAGGACTTGGACCGCGGTGCCGACGAGCTCCAGCAACGCCTTCGAGGTGGTTGCTACGCGGCACTCTTCGACTCCGAACAACCCGTCGTACTCGGGTGGCGATCGGTAGGGCGAGTGGACCTCGTAGGTGTGGAAGAAGGCGAAGACCGGTCGACCCGACGGGAGGATCTCTCTCAGGCTGTCCACAAGGACCTGCCTGCCGCGGTCGACATCGCGTGGGTGGTCGGCGAAGACCTGGAAACCCCGGGCAAAACCGAAGTCGGCGCCGGCAAAGCCTCCGCCGGTGACACCGACCGTGGCCCAGCCGCGACCAGCGAGGATCTCCTGAACCATCTCGACGCCGGCCGGTACTGCGAACGGTGGCGCGGTCTCGGGGTCGGGGGCAACGCCGACCCTGTGGGTCTCCTGGTACAGCGAGGACAGCATGGTCGTGTGTGACGGAGGGGTGCCGTGGGTGTTGACGAAGGCGTGCGAGAACCTGATGCCCTGGGCCGCGAGACCGTCCAGAAACGGTGACGTGTCACGCTCGGCGCCCCACGCCCCGAGGTGATCGGCGCGCAGTGCGTCGATGGAAATGAGCAGGATGTTGGGTGGTGGGGTCTCTTGACCCCGGCAGCCAGTGAGGGTGGTGATGAACGTGATCCCAAGAGCTGCAAGAAAGAGTCGCCCAGTGGTCGTCATGGGTGGGATTGTACCCGGACCCTTGGATCGTGTGATCTGAGCACGACGTACGAGCCGGTTGACAGACGTCGAGCCTCTCATGTGCCCCTTCTGCGGCGCCGGGATAGGGACCCGCTGGCGCCGTGGGCGCGGCGGCGTAGCCGCCACGAGCGCAGCGAGGCTGTGGGCAGATTCTCGCCTTTCTCGTTGACTTCGGTGCCGCAAAGCGATTCGGAAGAGTCTCGAGCTCCCGGCGCAGGACCCCGAGCCCTTGGCCCACTCACCTCCCAATACGCTGGAACTCCTCGCAGAAACGGCTTGAGCCAGTGGCTTCCAGTTCCCAACCCGGGAGACTGTGAGCCGTGTGCCGGCAATCCAGGTTCCGGCGGCTCACCGCAGAACTCGGAATCTCCCCCGAGGGCGTCTCCACGAGCTCCGGCCGCCATAATGAAGTCTGAACCCGAACGAGTGCTCTTCGAGCCCCACCCCCAGGCCACTCCACAACCCAACACCCCGCAGCGCAAGAAAAGCCATTTCCTACTCAGCTGCGAAGCGATTATTGCTACTTTCTTCATCAAGGATAACTTCTGCGTCCCGACCACACGATGGATAGAATAGAGGACGAAGTCGTAACGTATTTGGGGGCATGTATTCCATTGTGGGGATTCAACTTCCTATCTACCCGGAACGCTGACTTTGGAGCATCCAGGCATTGTCAAATCGCACGATGGCCACCCTGAACCTCGACGTCTCAGACGATCGTCTTCTCCAGGCCGAGGACAGGCTGGGGCTTTCCAGGGAGTTCATCACGAACCGACTGATCGCCAACCGCCGTCGGACCGCTGTCATCAGTGACCTACTCAGGAGCCGTGGACACTACCTAGTTCGGATGGACGTTCTGGAGGTCGGAAGCCACATCGGCTTCGGGGTCCTCGAGATGGTGTCTGAACAGCGGCGCGTGGGGCTCGAGTACTATTCCGAAAACGTGAACAAGGCGAAGTCGCTCGCAGACATCTTCAGTGATGAGCGGGCCGAGTTTCAGGTCGGCGATGCAGCATCGCTGCCGTTCGAATCGGAGAGCTTCGACTTCGTGCACTCGCACCACGTGATAGAGCACATGAGGCCGTCTAAGTGGGGGGCCTACCTGGGCGAGATGGCGCGGGTTCTCCGGCGCGAGGGGACGGCTTTCGTTTCGTTCCCCCACTTCTTCTACCCGATTGAAGGGCACTACAATTTGCCGTTCCTGCACTGGATGCCGAAGAGATTGAGGCCACGGCTTGCTAGGCTGAGCCCGAGGTACAAGCACGTACACGAGGCGGAGCTCACCTATCAGCAGACAGCGAGGGACGCCGCGGAAGTTACGTTCACCGAGTTCCCGCGAACGAAGCAGGTCATTCAGCTTGCCCGCGACTCGTTCGGTCAGATCGAGGACGTCACCAAGGAGTTCACCGAGCACAGCGAGATCGCGGCGTGGTTGGGGCCACTCAAGACTCGGCTTGCCATCACCCTGGCGGACACGTTCCTGTGCCCGGAACGCAAGCTGCTCATGTCGAAGCCGTACCCGGCCGAAAGCGTCATGGACAGCTGAGGCATCTGAGAGTCCAATGAAATCCGTTTCACCTTGGCGATACTCAAAGCGTGGGAATTCGGTGAGTACCGTCAATGAAAGCCCCACCCAATCATCTTCAGTAGGTATCCGAGCGATGGGTTCGAGGTCATTGGAAATGCAATACCGTGCGAGCGTCGGCGAGTCGGGAGACTGGTCGAGCCGCAAGGTGCTCTCCTGGCGTTTGTCGAACACCTTGGATCACGGTTCTTTGTCGAGGCCTCAGAGGAGGCTCTCGAGCACTACGGTGCGCCCAGGATCTTCAACACCGATCAAGGCAGCCAGTTTACGAGCCTGGAATTCACTGAGGTCCTCAAGGACGCCGGCGTGAAGATCTCGATGGACGGCAAGGGCCGCTGGATCGACAACCTCTTCATCGAGCGCCTGTGGCGCTCGCTCAAATACGAGTGTGTCGACATGTCGGAGCTTGCCACCGGCTCTGAGGCTCAGGCCGGGATCGGCTGGTGGATGAACTTCTACAACGAGCAGCGACCGCACTCGTCGCTCGACGACCGGACGCCCGAGGAGACGTATACGGACGGCGGGGCTGCTCAGAGACCGGGGCTTCGCCCCGCGGAGCCCCGAGCCGCTCTTCTTATCCCGGCGGAGCTCGATGGCCAGGTAACCATGCCTCGCCGAGCTGAGCCACCGAGCCCGCTGGTTCGATATCCTCTCGGTTTGAACGAAAACGATATTGGAGTGATGGCTATGGAGCGCTCTTGCCCGTACGCTCGTCTCACTTTGCCTTTCAAACTGAGACTCCCCCCTTTTCTTTCCTTCGCAATTGCGCCAAACCGTGCTGGAATGGGCCGGACGATGGAAGACATCACGCCTCACCTCAGAACCAGTTCTTTTTCCGCCTTCACCGCAGTCGTCGGGTTGCCGCGGCACGCGGCGGGCAGCTGAGCGAGCGGGATTGATCGCCGGAAGCAAACGAACGGCCACCTTTTGGCTCGTACTGTTGATCGGGCTGCTCTTCGGCGCTCTGCTGACGACCGATTACTGGAGCTACCAGGTGCGTCTGGTCGTTCCGGCGAGCACGACCCTGGACCAGGTGCAGTATTACTTTGCAGCGGATCACGACTTCCGCGAAGTCGACTCTGTGTGGACGGGACCCACTCCTGGTTCAGAGCACGTTGTGTTTGACGCCACCATCCCTTTACAGTCGTTAACCAGGTTTCGGGTCGACCCGGTGAGCAAGACTGACGAGGTCAGCATTATCGCCTTGGAGCTCAGCGCTCGCAGCAGGTTGACCGGAACTGTCCGTCTGCTGAAGCGCTGGTCCGCGGCGGAGTTGGCTGCGGATTTCGCCGGACGAAACCACCTGGGCGAGCCTGTCGTCGACGGCGAGGTGCTGGTCTTCGAGATCAAGGGCAGGGATCCCTATTTCTATGCCACCGGCGCTGCTCCCTTTTGGGCCAAGAACGGCGACAGGGTGCTCGACGACCTCGAGCGCGAAGCCTGGCTGATACGTGCCTCCGGCGCGATTGTTATCGGTCTCATCGGAGCACTGTTTCTGTGGAAGCGAGACGCCATCATCCTGGCCTTTACAGGGCGCTCGTTGGACCCCTTCGATCGCTTAGCCAGGAAGGTATCCACGGTGATCGCGGTGTTGGCCGTCGTCTGGTTCCTGGTGCAGACTGTTTTCCTTGCTATGCATGTGCTCCACGGGATCGGTCCAGACGAGCTCTACCATGTCACCTTGACGGGCATGCATGCCGAAACTGGCAAGCGGTACCTCGCCGACTCCCCGGACACCTACAAGCTGGGGCTGCTATCCACAAGGCCGTATCTTTATCACTACCTGCTTGGAACCGCCGTGCAAACGAAGGTGTCGGGGATTTGGTGGCTGCGGATGGCAAACATCATTTTGGGAGTCTTCTACTTGCTGTTCGCATGGCTCCTGGCATTCGAATTCTCACGGGATCGCTTGACCGCTGCGTTCACGTTGGTGATTCTCACTAACGTCATGATGTTGGTCTTTTTGTTCAGTATGGTGTCGTACGACAACCTCGCCAACCTCGTGGCAGCGGCCAACGTCTTCTTCGTTGTACGCTTTCTCAACCGACAGGAAGCCTGGGCATTCTGGGGCGTGGTGCTCAGCGTGCTGATTGGCTCACTGACCAAGATAACCTACCTTCCTTTGGTCGCTCTACAGTTGCTGCTTGTGCCGTTCTACTGGCAACGGCTTCGAACTTTCCTTCCGAGTCTTCATCCGCGCTTGCTGAATTCCTCTCAATGGGGGATTCTGGCGTTGACTTGTATCCTGATCGCTATGAACGTGGAGCTGTATGGAGGCAACCTCGTGCGTTACGGCGCGGTAAATCCGAAGCCCTCGGAGGTGCTGAGTGGCGACAGCCTCGCAGTCTTCAACACGGAACACGACCCCACGATTTGGTTCGCTGAACAGCGCGCCACGAAAGATAGTCGTCCCGCAGTACCCCTGCCGATGTTCGCGTTGAAGTACATCGAGGCTATGATGCAGCGGACCTTGGCCGTCGTTAGCCACACTGGCTACGCCCTACCGGCTCGGGTGCTGCAGCTCTATCAGGCGGTGTTGTTGGCGGTGGCGTTGACGCTGCTGCTGAGATTTCGGCTCCTTGTCCGACACCCTTGTTTCCTGTCGGTGTTACTGATTTGCCTGGTGTACGGCCTGGTCATATTTGCCGTCAACTATCGCAGCTATCTTTCGCATCATTTCTTCGGAGCTGCATTGCAGGGTCGGTATATCTTCCCCGTGCTCGCACCTTTGGTCGTACTGGCTAGCCACGCGCTACTCACAGGCCTCCGCGACGCGTTCAAGTTGCTGGTCATCGTAGTCGTGGGGAGCGTCTTCGTCGCCGGTGCGTTCCCGACCTTCATGGCTGTCACCGACGACACTTGGTTCATCTCTGATGAGGTCAGAATCTATTCGCGATCCAGCAGCGCGAGGCCGGCGACGGTACCCGTAGAGTGGGTCTTGCCGAAGAGTTCGAAAAGCATGACCCCTTCGTTGGCTCCATCGATGGCTCTGCCGCCGCCGACGAGATTCCCTTCGTGCGCTTCGAGCGCCGAGAGCGCAAGGATGACATGGCCGCACCTCACCGCACACGCCAAGCCATGCACCGCCTCGCATGAGAGATCGAATGCCTCCCTGAACAAGCTCGACTCGAGAGGTTGACCCGATCGTCGAGATGTGAAGCCACGGGAGATGCCCAGAGCCTTGCGCTTCTGCGGAAGCGTGGGAGACAATGGCGGCGCAAGGGGACGCCATGTATCTGCTGGTCGCTATACCGTGCTTCAATGACGCCGAGACGATTCGCGGGGTCATCAACCGCATACCGAAAGAGATGGCTGGCGTCTCGAGGATCTCCGTACTGGTTGTCGACGACGGCTCAGAGGACAACTGCCGGGCCGAGGCCGAGGCGGCGGGAGCATTGGTCGTTTCTCATGGCCAGAATCTAGGCGTAGGAGCGGCGTTTCACACCGCCCTGGACTATGCGGTTTCCGCCCACAGCGACATACTGGTGAACATCGACGCCGACGGCCAGTTCATGTCCGAGGACATCCCGAAGCTGATTGCTCCCATCATTGCCGGCGAGGCCCAGTTCGTGACCGCGTCGCGCTTTGTCGACCAAGACTCCATCCCAGATATGCCCTGGATCAAACTGCAGGGCAATCGCCTGATGTCTGCTCTGATCAGTCGCCTGACCGGCTCCACGTTCCACGATGTGTCGTGCGGTTTTCGAGCCTACTCGCGCGAGGCGATGCTGCGGCTGAATCTCCACGGAAGATTCACCTACACTCAGGAATCGTTCCTGGATTTGTCCTACAAGAACGTCACAATCAGAGAAGTGCCCGTCGCCGTCAAGTACTTTGCCGACCGCAAGTCGAGGGTGGCGGGCAGCATCCCGAGGTACGCGACTAGGACACTTTCCATCATTTTTCGGATCTATCGCGACTATTACCCGATTCGTTTTTTCTGGGGATTGGCGTCGCTGTTCCTCCTCACCGGGATGGCCACGGCATCGATTCTGCTGCTGCATTACCTTCGCTATGGAGCTTTCAGCGGCCAGATTTGGGCCGGATTTACGGGTGGATTCCTCATTGCCATCGGGCTCTTGCTTGTGGTGCTCGGCATCGTCGCGGATATGCTAGATCGAGGACGACGGAACCAGGAGCGCATTCTCTACCTTCTCAAGAGGACTGGGGCCCGGGATCTGTCAGAGGTCGACGGCGAAGCCGTCCTATCTGAAGACAGGATCGTGGTGTAACTACCGCTCTGAGAATGGTTTACGAGAGGGTTGGAGGCCCGGCTCCGGTTGGGTTCGCGCCAGGTCCAAGGGTCGCGGGTTGGGCTGCACGGCCGAGAGCGGCGTCGCCAACGTGCACATCGTGCCGAAAATCCGCCCGAGCGTCCAGGTAGCGAGCGCCTTCAACATGGGCGCGCCAGACACGATCTACCAACAAACAACCGCACTGAACGACGTATCTTACGCCTGGGACTTTCTGCTCTGGGATCGGAGGGGAGTGCCTACGGCACGCCTGACGGTTCAGTTCACCGCGGGGTCGGCATCCGGTCAGTATGCCACTACGGTGAAGATCAACGGTGGCAATGCGCTGAAGATGCTTGTCGACGTGCTCCGGCCGGGTAGCGCCCGAGAGAGGTGGTCCACTCGTCAAGGCGCGCCTCCTCGGGCCTCCGTTCGTCGTACCGCCCCAAATCAGCTTGAGTCCCCAACGAGGAAGAGCCTAGAGAGACGCATGCAATAGCCGTAACCGCCCTGACCTCGACGATCCGGCAGCCTGACCCCCTATTTTCACTCTATGGGTACGAGCCTGCATCTCTTTGAAAGACGAATTGGCGAGGGCGAATGTCGCAACACAGATAGAGAAGAAAAGGCCCCGGTCTGATGACCGGGGCCCAGAAGAACGCGCCATGAAGCGCTATTCGGCCTCAGCCGCTAGGGGCTGACACTGTCAATCCAGTTGCGCATGATGCCGAGGCTGCAGCCGAACTTGGAGTGACCCTTGCCCAGACCCCACGCATCGATGATCTGCTCGCATGAGCAGCCGGCGGTATCCGTGGTGGTGAATTGGAAACGTTCTCCATTGCCGACGCTGTCGAAGACGAGATCGTCGTCGACCAGCGCATAGCGGTTGGGTCGCAGCCTGATCGTCGGCACGGATTCGGGTATCACCGTCCCGAGGCACAGATCGCCACACTCGTCAGGAACTCCATCGCCGTCGTCATCGGCTCCGAAGACCATCTCGGTGGCGGCGAAGGCGAAGATAGAAGTGTCGCCACTCGTGACATCAACGATGTTGACGACCGGCTCGAGCGAGCAGCTGGTGTCCACCTGGAAGGTGAACTCGGCCGTGCTGCCCGGCATCGTGGAGACCAGCAGATCGGCTCCCACCTCTGGCGGAGTACCTGCGCCGTCGAAGAAATAGGAGGTCCCGGCGGCACCCTGAATATCTTCCGCGCCGACCGTCAGGAAGGTGGGAAGACTCGGTATGCCATCGTAGACGAACCAGATGCTGGACGATCCCAGCTGGATCCACACCTGGAAGGTGTAGGTCGGTCCGGGGACGCCAAACAGCTCGACCCCCTGCCACTCCATGATCAGGAAGTTATTGACGCCGTCGGTCAAGATGCCGGCGTACCAGATGCCCGCGCCTGAATCGGACGCGCTGGTGCCGTCCATGTCGATGTCGGTCCAGAAAGGCGCGATCACGTTGTTGGGTGTCGCCGCATCGGGCAGATTCTGGTTCGACGGCGAGAAGGCATCGGTCGCATCATCTCCAGCCACCAAGAAGCCGTTCGAGCTCATCACCACGTCGGTGTAGGTCTCGCCGGCGTACTCGAAGGAAAAGCCCGAGAGGCTGATCGAGGTGTCGTCGCACACCGAGCTGCAGCCCAGCGGAGCGAAGAAGAGGTCGAGCGGAAGGTAGCCGAAAGGCGATGTCGACGGCACCACCTCGAGGGTGAGTGCGTCGAGCATTCCCGACCAGCTCAGGCTGTTGCTACCTGCATCGAAGACGAAGCCCGGATCGGGCACGCCGTCGATCAGTGCCTGGGCCGAGCCCGGCACATAGGTCGTCTCGTCAGGGATGGCATCGACCAGGTCGATCGACTCCGTCAGTGTCAGATTGGTCAGGGTGATGTCGTAGGTCAGCCGGTCGTTCTGAGGAGCCACCGGCTTGTCGACGTTCTTGGTCAGCTGCACCGCATCCGTGCTGGCAGCGGCGAAGACCGCGATCGGCAAGTAGGCATCAGGCACGTCCGAGCCGAAACCTCCGCCCCAGACCACCCCGCCGAAATGCCATTGCCCTTGGTCGACCAGGGTGGTGTCCACGTCGACCTGAAATGTCATGGACTCGCCCGGTTGCAGCATCACCGTCGATGGCGTCACTGCAATGAGCAGGTCGGGATCGGTCGACTCCACCGATGCCATCCACGCCGCTGGATAGGGCAGCTCGTTCTGAATCGTGCGAGTGAAGCTACAACCCAGGAAGCACAGATCCTCAGCCATCGAGGCCAGGTCGAAAGTTGCTCCAGCGCGCCGTGCGCGGTCAAGATCGATGCGACCAGCACCGAGGTCGAACGGATCCGCCGGTGTCACCGCGTCCTCCTTGACCAGGCCGCGGACAGCAGTGCTCATGATCGCCGATTTCACCTGATCCGGAGTCCAGTCGGGGTGCTTTTGCAGCATCAGGGCAGCCGCGCCCGCGACGTGCGGACTCGCCATGCTGGTGCCGTTGATAATGATGTATTCGCTGCCACCGGTCGGATGGTCGACCGACCAGGCGGACATGATTCGGGTTCCTGGTGCCGCGACATCGGGCTTGAGAAAGTCCGCGTCGCCGTTGGGGCCACGCGAGCTGCCCGAGGCAATGTTGTCCTGGAAGGCGTCGTTGGTCTGCCGCGAGGCCGGGTAGTTGACCTGTCCGTTGGCACCGGGATTGGCCTGCACGAAGTCGCGTACGGCGATCCCCTGATCGTTGGAGATCATGCAGGACGAGATCGTCGTTCCTTCCAGAGCACCCATCGTGATCGGCGCTCCGCCGACGTTGTTGAAGACAACCGTGAAGTCGGCTCCTGCATCGGTGGCGTTCTGTACTTTGGTAGAAAAGTTACACGAGCCGCGCGAGATCAAGGCGATGGCCCCAGTCATCGAGCCGGTAGGGAATGCTGAACAGCCCTCGAAGTCACCAACGTCACCGGAATACACCACTGGCTGCGGGCCCACCGATGCGCCGAGCGTCGGACCGGTGCCCTCGAGACAGGCGTTACCAGTCGGACCGTCCGTCTCGGTGATGTCGAAGCCGAGAGCGTGCAGTCGGTTGGTGGTGCTGTTGGCCACCGTCAAAGTCGGCGGCTGGCAGCCCGGGCAGCCTACGCTCCTCGCACCTGGACCGGCGTTTCCGGCGGCGGTCACTGACACGACCCCGGCCGCCCTGATGGCTTCGAAGACTGCATTGAAGGCGTCCGTGTTGGGATCCTCTCCACCCGGACCGCCCCAGGAGTTGTTGATCACGTCTGCACCGTCCGCCACCGCGGCCTCGAGTGCGGCAATGAGGTCGGTGGTCGAGCCGGAGCCGGTGGTACCGTTCCACCAGAGCGCCTTGTAGGCCATCAGCCAGGCACCAGGCGCGACACCCGAAAGATCTTCGGGAACGCCATCCGGGGCTGTGGCGCCGGCGACGAAGTTGCCAACCGCGCTACCGGACACGTGAGTGCCATGGCCGTTGGCCCCTAGGGGTGAGTCGAACTCGTCCGGGTGTAGCGACACCGTCCTGAAGTGACGCGCGACGATCAATTTTCCATTGCAGAAACTGGGATCGACCGCACCGCAGTAGTCGTCGGCCAGTGGGTACCCTGGTGGGTAGTTGAAACCCGTGCCGTCGAACATTGGATGTTCGGGCCGGATTCCACCGTCAACGACGGCGACTTTGATGCCCTCACCGGCGGCGTCCCGCCCTCCCAGCTCGGCCCAGAATTCCGGCGCCTGGATCAGCGGCAAGCTGGCGTCCATCGTGGCGTAGTACATCTTGTCCGGATAGACCCTTGCCACCTCGGGCAGCGCCGCGATCGCTGCGATCTCGTTCTCGTTGACCGCCATCGACATGCCGTTGAAGACGACCGAGTAGCGTCTGAAAGTCCGAGCGCTAGGCGCGACCTGCTGAACACGCTGTCTGGCCTGCTTTTGACGGGTGGCCAGAAAGCGGCGGTACTGTTTGGTCTGTTTTGCCGCCATGTCAAGCTTTGTTCGACCCGTGGCCTTGGGACTGATCGCCGGCCTCGCAGCCATTCCGTCCTTGTAGAGGGCGACGGCCGGATCAGAGAGTTGGACGATGACCCGCACCTTGCCGTCCGCTGTGCGGATGGCCTCCCACATCGGCGGCACCTTGTTGGTGTTGTCAGGATCGCGCTCGGGTCCAAGGACCGCATCGACCTCTTGCGCTTCAAGATGCTGCGCTAGGAGGGGCGGCACCGCGGTGATCAGCAGCGCGAGTCCCAGAGTGACTACCAGAATGCGTTTCAGACTGTGGATACACACAATTCCATCCTCCTCTGTAAAATTATGCGGGGACGGTCGAACTCGAAGCGACGTCGACCAGCCAACTGTAGCCAGGGCAACCAGTCTGAGGCGAGGCGATTTGACCCGTCGAGCGCCGCCTCCGCGTGATGCTCAGTAGGCGGATCTTACCTCATTCGGGGGGTGACTGTCGCAGAAAACAGGTGCCTGGCTCCGGATTGAAAAAGAAGTGCCTGGCACCGAATTGGGCGTTGCGCCTTGGGATCGGGGCTACTGGATTTCGGGACCCGGGAGAGGATCGATGGTCGACGGGGATTCGCAGAGAAACGGCTCTCCTCCAGTCGTCTGGTGGTAGCTGTACTCGACACCCGAGAGTCCCAGGATGATGCGGGCGCCCTCGGTCAAGACCTGCATGTACATCCGGTCGGATTCGGGACAGCCGGCACTCGAATCCCGCCAAGTTACGCGTTCGGCACTCAGCACCTGGATCTCGCCAGGCTCTATGGTCAGGCGCTGCCCCAGATCGCTCTTGGCACTCTCGGCGATCTCGCGGAGCCCTTGATCCATGGGGACTGCGGTCTGCTCGGCACCCTCATCGGTATCCATACAGTGAATGACCTTTCCCTCGCTCAGGAAGATCCGGTAGGTGTCGTTGCCCGCCCGTACAGTCACCAGTCGGCCAGGGGACTCCAGCGGTTCGACGGGCTGCTCGGTCTGGCACCCCTCGGCGATCTCCGCCCAGGTGGCCGGGACGACATCGACGATCTCGGCCCGCTGGAGCACCGGCGTCGCGAAAGAAGCCTCGTCAGTGGCTTTCTCTGGCTCCTGAGTCTGCGCTGTGAGAGCCCCGCAGCAGATCAGGATCAGGGCAGCGGGAAGTGGACTTGGAAGCCGGCTCATGCTCATATACCCCTCCAGTCAACACTAGCATGACCGGTCTCGCCCGACGATCTGCCATTGGGTCCCGACCCGATCGGCGGTCGCGATTGTCCGGACTTGTCTGGTGGTATCGTTCCAGCGAGGGACTAGCTGGAGACAGCGTGTGGATAGGTTGGGAAGCTAGATGATCGAGCTCACAGGTACCGGATTGACTCTCGAGCAGTTCGATGCCGTCGTGCATGAGCAGGAACCCTGCGAGGTCTCGGGCCAGGCCCGAGAGG
>CAMYLC010000037.1 GCA_947259195.1 Thermoanaerobaculia bacterium
ACCGACGCGTCCTCTCTGACGATTCCGAGATCGCGCTTCATCTCCTTCAGGGGCACATCGCCACGGCCCTGGAGTTGGGCGATCAAGAGATCGGTCTTCAGGACGAAGCCAGTGATGTCGTCACGGTTCTTGCCGTAGATGGGGATTCGCGAGAACGGGATCTCAGGATGCTGTCCCAGTGCCTCGGAGACCGTCAGGTCCTGCTGCAGAGCGAAGACGACGGTTCGCGGCGTCATGATGTCCTCGGCTCGCAGCTCGGGGAAGCGGAAGAGGTTTCTCAAGATGCGTGATTCCGAGTCCTCGAGAAACCCTCCTTCGGCGCCGATCTCAGCCATTGCCGCAAACTCCTCACGGCTGAAGACGTGGACCTGCTTGCCCCCGGTGATCAGCTTGGTCAGCCGCTCGGAGACCCAGATGAAAGGGTAGAGCACCCAGATCAGGATCTGGATGAACCAGGCGGTGGGGCCGGCCAGCGAGCGCCAGAAAACGGCTCCCAACGTCTTGGGAACGATCTCAGACAAAAACAGGATCAACAGCGTTAGCACTGCCATGGCGATCCCTACATAGCGATCGCCAAAGTAGGCCGCCGCCTCGGCACCGGCACCGCCGGCACCGACAGTATGGGCAATGGTGTTGAGGGTGAGTATGGCCGCAAGTGAGCGGTCGATGTCCGTCTTGACCTTCTTCAGGCGCGTCGCGGACTTCTTTCCCTGTTGCTCCAGGTGAACGATGTACGACGGCGAGACACTCAGCAGCACCGCCTCGGCGACCGAGCACAGGAAGGAGAAGATCAACGCCAGACAGGCGTAGAGCACCATCTTGGCGAGATGCTCGGGTTGTCCTGTTTCACCACCCGCCTGGCTCGGCACACCGATGGCCCACGCAGCGGTCACGACACCGAGCACTATCAACAGGCTGATGACCAAGGTGCGACGTTTCACGGCCAGGGACCCTCCTTCCACAATCGGATACCGGTCAAGTCTATCGACAAAATCCGGGTCGCCTTCCCAGCCCATTGCGGTTAGGCTTTCACCCTGCATGCGGGAGGACTCATGAGCGAGACCCACATCCTGGATCCCGGACACAAAAGCGAAGAGTTGGAGACCGATTGGCCCCTCGAGCTCAGTGGTGACGACTTGCGTCGCATGGTGGAGGGTGCCATGGAGAGGGTCGTCGCCCATCTCGAGACGCTTCCCGAACAACCGATGTCCTACACCTCTGGTGGCGAGGAACTGGCGCGAGCGCTGCGCGAGGAGACGCTGCCCGAAGGGGCCACGCCCTTCACCGAGCTGCTGGAGACGGTCTTCGACCAGGGTCTGGACAAGACCTACAACACCCCCAGCCCAGGCTATCTGGCCTATATCCCGGGTGGCGGCCTGCTGCATGCCGCGGTCGCCGACCTGATCGCCAACGCCATCAATCGCTATGTCGGCGTCTGGATCGCCGCTCCAGGCCTCGTGGAGCTAGAAGCCAACGTCCTGCGCTGGTTTTGCCAAATGGTGGGCTACCCCGAAGGTTCGCTGGGAGTTCTGACTTCCGGTGGCTCACTCGCCAACTTCACTGCAATCGTGACTGCGAGGCGAACTCGGCTCGCTGACGACTTCCTGCGGGGCACCCTCTACTGCTCCGATCAGGTCCATCACTCCGTTACCAAGGCCGCCATGCTGGCCGGCTTCCCCGTTGGAAGCATCCGCGAAGTGCCCTCGGATGGCTCGCAGCGAATCCAGATCGAAGCCTTGAAATCCCAGATCGACGCTGATCGCCAAGCCGGGATGGAGCCCTTCCTCGTGGTCGGCAGCGCCGGCACGGTGAATACGGGGGCCGTGGATGATTTCGAGGCTCTGGCCGATGTCGCGAGAGAGCGCGGGCTCTGGCTGCACGTCGATGGTGCCTACGGTGGGTTCTTCGTCCTGACCGAGCGGGGGAGAAACGCCATGCGGGGTCTGGAGATGGCCGACTCCATCACGCTCGACCCACATAAGGGCCTGTTCCTGCCCTACGGTACGGGTTGTTTGCTGGTCCGAGACAAAGAGACGCTGCGAAAAGCCCACCACCTGGAGGCCGACTACATGCCCGAAATGCAACAGGCTCCCGATCTGGTGGACTTCTGCGAGCTCTCACCCGAGCTGTCACGGGACTTCCGGGGTCTCAGGGTCTGGCTACCCTTGAAGATGCACGGATTCTCGGTCTTCCGCGAAGCTCTGGACGAGAAGCTCGCTCTGGCAGCATGGGCGAGCGAGGAGCTGCGCTCGATCGAGCACATGGAGGTCGTCGCCGAGCCACAGCTTTCGATCCTCGCCTTCCGGCTCCAGCCTCCGAACCTCGATGGCAGGGCCATCGACGAGCTCAATCGAGAGCTTCTGCGGCGCATCAACGATCGACAGCGGGTCTTCCTCACCGCCACCCACCTGGAAGGCCGATTTGTCATCCGGATCTGCGTGCTGAGCTTTCGGACGCATCTGGATCGGATGCGTCAGGCGTTGGAAGACATTCGCGCGGCGGTGAGCGAGGTCCTCACCTCGTAGCGGCTCGCTACCGCCTCACCGACAGTTACTCGACGCGAAGCTCGACGCCCCCGTCCTTCTTGATACTGAACTGGAGGCCGTCAGATTTCTCGAGTTCCTTGGCGGCCACCTTGCTGCCGAGCATGCACTCGGCGAGGATCCAGGGCATCGAGACATGGGTCGGATCCTCATCCTCGCCGAGGATCTCGAGCTCCAACTGGTCCTTGCGACGCCGCGCCTTGACGACTTCACCGTCCTCCTTCTCGAGCGTGTATCGGGAGCCTCTCCCGCTCTTGCTCAGATACTCGAACATCTCGCGGGTGTCGGATTCGATTTCTCCGTCACACTCGAGGTCCTCATCCACCATGCCTTCGATCATCCCCGAGACGAAATCAGCACTCAGGGAGACTGTCATCGTGCTGCCGTCGGAGTCCTCGATGTCGATCGTGATCGTGTCCTTCTTCTCTCTAGCCAGCGCCGGTGCAACTGCCAGCGCGAAGATCCCCAGGACAGCGCAGCCCTTCAGGAGCCTTTGTCTCCACATTCCGAGGTTCCTCCTTCCTTCCCACACTACCGGTCCCACTGAAGGAAAGTTTCGGTCGGATTCGAAGTAGAGCTACGGGGTCAGGGCAGGTCGATCGACAGCCGGCTCATGACCCGGCGCTGTCCACGATCCTTGAAGGTGTGATCGAAGTCCAGCTCGAAAAGCTCGATGGCTACGCCTGGTTGCCGATTCACCTGTAACTGCAGCCGTTCGACATAGGTCTCCAGCTCCATGCGGCCGAAGCGGGAATCGTCGATCTCCACCCGGGTGACGCGATCGAAATACTCGAGGTGACGGCTTTCATCGTCCCTGACGGTAAGGATGGCCGCCGAGCCATCCAGCACCAGGCTCGTGCCCTCCTCGCCGCCCGCTTCTACCGTGCGGGTCAAGCGCTCGCCCGCAGCCGTGAGATCGAGGCGGGTGCCTGCCTGTGACGGCAGCAGATAGTAGAGGCCGTAGAGGTTCACCACTAGCCGATCGTTCTGACGGCGGAAGATCGCCTCCATGAACAGTGGTTCTTCGGGGCCCTCCGGGTCGAGGATCCGATAGGTGCCCCCCTCGAACCTGACTCGTAGAGCCCCATTTCTGGCATGAACGCCGAGGCGCTCGAGCCGGTGCTCTTCAGGATCGAGCTGCGGGTAGATCAGCGGTGCCGTGGAACCCCAGAAGGCCCCCTCCAGCCGCCGCCCACCGAGGATCGGCGTGATGCCCACGAGGTGTTCGTCGCCCCCTGAGCCGTCGTAGTCGATCTCGAGGGCAACCGTTACCCCGTCGTCAAGACGGGCGAGAATCCGATGCGCCTCGGGTTCGACTTCCAGAGTCCAGGAAGAGTCGCCACTCTGGGAGTGAACGACTTCGACCGCCTCTGGAGCGGGCTGCGCCGTCGCGAGTCTGCCGACTAGCCACAGACAGAGGTGCGGCACCAGACCGACCGTCGCCCTTCGCTTGTCTGTCACGGACTGCGCCTCGAGAGTCTGCAGCTAAATGAGCTCGGGATCGCTCATGATCTCCACCAACGCCGGACCGTCGTGGTTCAGGGCCCGGTCGAGGGCATCGTCGAGCTCCGTGCCATCCTCTACCCGAATGCCCAATGCTCCGCAGAGCTCCGCGTAGGCGGCGAAGCTCGGATTGTGGAGATCGGTCTGCCAGACGTCCCAACTGCCGGCCCGCTGCTCCTTTGAGATCTTGCCCAACTCGCTGTTGTTCAGTAACACGTGGGTGATGTTCATGCCGTACTTGACCGCAGTGGTGAGCTCGCCCATGTACTGTCCGAAGCCTCCATCGCCTGAGACCGAGACGACCGATCGACCCCGAAATCGCGGGTCCTCCTCCTGGGTGGCCGCCCAGGCGCCCATCGCAGCGGGGAAGGCGAACCCGATCGAGCCCAGATACCCTGACATGAGAACTGCCTGATTCTGGCATTCGAAGTAGCGGCCGAATGAGTACGTATTGTTGCCGACGTCCACGGCGATGATCGCGTCGGCGGCTACCTGACTCGTGAGGGCGGCGAAGATAGCCGACGACGAGATCCCCTTGCCCCGAGCTTCACCCATGCGCTTCGCTTTCTCCTGGCGCCAGATCGTCCAGCGCTCGGCTATCTGCTCTCGTTGGCTCTCCGCGTGAACGATGTCTGGGAGGGAGCTTTCGAGAATCTCGGCGGTCACCCCGATCTCGCCCCAGACCGGAACCTCTACTTTATGGAACTTGCCCAGCGCCATGGGGTCGAAGTCCACCTGAATCGTCGGTTTCTTCGGCGTGATGCCGGTGTGGTTGCTGAAACTGGCGCCAAAGACCACAAGGCAGTCCGCTTCGTTCATGAAGTAGCTGGCAATCGGGGTGCCGCTGCGTCCCAGAACTCCACATCCCAGAGGGTGGTGATCCGAGACGAGCCCTTTGGCCTTGAATGTGGTGATCACCGGACAGGAGAGCTTTTCGGCCAGAGCGATGATTGGTTCCATGTGAAAGGCGGCGCCGTGGCCAACGATGATCGCCGCTCGCTTGGCGCTCTCCAAGAGGGCGATCGCCCTCTCGACAGACTCCGCGGGCGGGGCGATCTCGATCGCCGTGACTCGACCTTCGGGTTGTCCGGCCTGCTCGCCTTCGGGAGCCTCGAGAGTCTGCACTTCATCCGGAAAGATCAGGTGAGAGACGCCGCGGTTGAGGATGGCGCTCTTCAGACCCAAGTTGACGAGCTCAGGGTGTTTGCTGGTCTGCAGGACCGATTGGCTCCATTGGGCCACCTTGCCGAAAGCGGCCGAGAGGTCCACTTCCTGAAAGGCCCCCGGACCCAGGACCTGGGTGTCCACCTGGCCGGTCAGAGCCAACACGGGAGAGCGGTCGACGTGGGCATCCCATAGGCCGGTCAGCAGGTTTGTCGCGCCGGGGCCGGCAATCGACAAGCAGGCTGCCGGCCGACCCGTGAGTTTGCCGTAGGCCGACGCCGCAAACGATGCCGCACCTTCGTGACGGATTCCGTAGTAGGAGAGCCGACCCGTCTCTGTCTGGCGCCGCACCGCGTCGGCCAACCCCAGGTTCGAGTGCCCGACCATGCCCCACACATGACGGACGCCCCAGTTGACCATGGTCTCGACCATGACATCCGAAACAGTCGTCGTATGCGTCTCGGCCTCATCGAACCCGACATAGACGCCGTCCTCGCGAATCTCGACGGGAAAGGTAGCCACGCCGTCGTCGTAGCCGGGAGCCTTGCCAGTCAGCGGGTCGAAGTCCCAACCATGCCAGGGGCAGCGCAGGAGACCCTCTTCGATCGAGCCTTCTCCCAGTGGCCCTCCCTGATGGGGGCACTCGTTGTCCAGGGCGGCGAACTGACCCTTGAAGTGGGTCATGCACACCGTCTGATTGCGGCAGCTCACGGCCTGCACCCTGCCTTCTGCGAGCTCGTCGGGCTCCAGAGCCCTCTCCCAGACACGACCCGTCTTTGGGGCCGGCTTCGTATCGTCTTCAGCCATTGAAACAGCTTCCTTTCTCGCTTAGATCACTACTCGAATGCGCTCCGCAGGGTACCGTCATCGGACGGTTATACCCCTTCCTCTTCGTCGAATTGCACGACTCCACCAAACTCGACTCCAGTCAGAAGGGCGACGTCTCGCCTCCAGGTCGTCAGGTCGTCGATTCTGAACTGACTCAGATGGGTATGACCGCAGGCGCGCGCCAGAAGCTGCATCAACTCCACCGAAGCGCTGAAGAACCGGCCGAGCCGCACGGCCGCCTCGTCCACTGGTAGCCGCGCCCGCAAGTGCTCCTTCTGGGTGGTGATACCCACGGGGCAGTTATTGGTGTGACAGGCACGCATCCCCAGGCATCCGATGGCCTGAAGCGCTGAATTGGAGACCGCGACCCCGTCTGCCCCCAGTGCCAGGGCCTTGGCGAAGTCGGCCGGCGTTCTCAGGCCTCCGGTGATGATCAGAGTCACTTCGTCACCCTTGCCACTTTGATCCAGATGCCGTCGGGCCCGTGCCAGGGCGGGCAGTGTCGGGACCGAGATGTTATCCCTGAAGATCAGGGGAGCCGCCCCTGTGCCTCCGCCGCGGCCATCGAGGATGACGTAGTCGACCCCGATGTCGAACGCCGCATCCAGATCCTCCTCGATGTGCTGAGCGGAAAGTTTGAAGCCGACGGGAATACCCCCGGTTGCCTCGCGAACCTGCATGGCGAAATCGCGGAAGTCGTCGAGACTCTCCCAGTCTGGAAAGCGGGCCGGAGAGATGGCCGCCTCACCTTCCTCGAGACCTCGCACCTTGGCGATCTTGCCCTGCACCTTGGAGCCCGGCAGATGCCCGCCTGTGCCGGTCTTCGCCCCCTGCCCACCCTTGAAATGGAAGGCCTGCACGGCAGAGAGCTTGTCCATCGAGAATCCGAAGCGGGCCGAAGCCAGCTCGTAGAAGTAGCGGCTATTGGCTTGCTGCTCTTCGGGCAACATGCCACCCTCTCCCGAGCAGATGCCGGTGCCAGCTAGCTCGGCCCCCTTCGCCAAGGCGACCTTGGCCTCGAACGAGAGGGCGCCGAAGCTCATGTCCGAAACAAAAATGGGAATCTCCAGCGACAGCGGCTTTTCCGCGTTGGGACCGATCACCAACTCGGTGCCAACGGGAACCTCGTCGAGCTGTGGCAGTCGAGCGAGCTGCGCCGTGACGAACTGTAGATCGTCCCACGTCGGCAGCTCCGTCAACGGTACTCCCATCGCGGCCACCGGCCCGTGATGGCCCAGCTGTTCCAGGCCGTCGCTGGCGAGCTGGCGAATGAGTCGCACATGCGGCTCCACCGGTGTTCCATGGTGATCCTGATAGGCACCCTGATAGCTCTGCCGGTCGAAGCCTTGAGGGTTGCGGCGCTCCCAGGCGACGATCTCGTCGGCATCAACCCAGACGCCGCCCCCTTCGACCCAGGCCTCGAACTTCTGCAAGCATTCTTCCGTGTTGTAGGAGCTGACTCCGGTGCGAACCTGATAGTCCCAGGAGTGGACCCCGCAGACCAGGTCCTCGCCCCGAACAAAACCATCAGCCATGAGGGCTCCTCGATGCAGGCAGCGCCCATAGAGCACCGAGACCTCGTCATCGATAGGCACCACAACCAGATCGACCCCGGCCACCAGTGCATGGGTTGGCTTGCGATCCTCGAGCTCGCTCCAAACCGCCACCTGGACTTTCTTCATCGCTCAATCCTCCTGTCCGCAGAGTGCTGACCAATTGAATCAGACTGGTGCTCGAAGACCAAGCCGGCAGAGTAAACTGTCAGCGTCGACAGCAGGAGCCCGAGATGAAACCCGAATCGATTCCTCGGGCCCAGCGAGAGGTTTTGTGTGGGCTTCATGAAGCGGCTACGGGCAACGCTCAAGATCCTCTTGGTCAGCCTCTGGACCGTGGGCATCGAGGTAGCCCTTCACGTCGGACTCCTCTTCACGCTGCCGTCCCCCAGTCTCGCCGCTCGTTGGAGGAGTTTCATCTTGAAGACCTGGTCCCGGGGTCTGCTGATCATCTGTGGAGTGCGATGCCACACTGTGGGCGACCCGCCAGAGACCCCCTTCTTCCTGGTCTCGAACCACCTCAGCTATGTGGACGTCGCGGTCCTCGGCAGTGTCGTAGGGGGCGTCTTCGTGGCCAAGGCCGAGATCTCCGATTGGCCTGCCGTCGGCTTTCTCTGCCGATCCGTGGAGACGATCTTCATTGATCGTGAGGTCCGGCGAGAGATCCCCGGGGTGATGCGACAGATCGAGCGCCAGCTCGGCTACGGGAGAGGAGTCGTCCTCTTTGCCGAGGGAACCAGTTCCGCCGGCGCGTCTGTTCTGCCGTTCCGACCCGCGCTGCTCGAGCCGGCAGCTCGAGCCAGCCTACCGGTCTCGTACGCAGCCGTGAGCTATCAGACACCCGAGGGAGAGCCACCAGCTCACTTGGCGGTGTGCTGGTGGGGTGGAATGCCCTTTGCTCCTCACGCCCTCGAGTTCTTCAAGCTGCGCCGGATCGACGCCACGCTGGTCTTCGGAGATCGACAACTCCAGGGCGGCGATCGGAAGATCTTGGCCAAGGAGCTTCACTCGGCGGTTCTCAACAGCTTTCAACCCGTCGTCGATCAAGACGATCTGTGACTTCCTGCGCAGCGCGGCCTGAGGGGAGTGCAGACCCTCATTCGAGATCGAAGCCAACAGACAGTAAGATCGGCGGACTCGGATAACAGCCGCGAAGAAAGCGACGCTAGGAGTCCATCATGTGCACCCTGAGATCGATCTCCCTTCGAGTCCTGCCTGTCCTCGCTATGGTCGGGTTGCTACTGGCCGCTGTGGTGCCGGCCTTGGCTCAGCGAACCACCACCGTGAAGCTGGCCACCCTTGTTCCAGAACGCTCCGTCTGGGGTGCCTTGCTCCGGGAGCTGACCGAGGAGTGGAAGACGATCACCGATGGGCGGGTGGTCGCCAGGATCTATCCCGGCGGCGTGGCCGGTGACGACCCCGACATCGTTCGCAAGATGCGCATTGGCCAACTCCAAGCGGCCACCATTACGGTCACCGGCCTGGCGGAGATCGACGAGGCTTTCAACGTCTTCTCCATCCCTCTGTTCTACGAGTCCTACGACGAGTACTTCTACGTCCTCGACAGCCTCGAGCCGGTCCTGCGCGAGCGCCTCGAGGCCAAGGGCTTCACCTTCCTCCACTGGGGCCACGGAGGCTGGGTGCAGCTCTTCGCTACCGAGCCGGTGAACACGATCGGCGACTTGAAGCGACTCAAGCTCTTCGTCTGGGCGGGAAGCGATCGGCTGGTGGCGTGGTGGAAGGACAACGGCTTTCGTCCGGTACCGCTGGCCCTGACCGATGCCCTGCCCGCCATGCAAACGGGCATGATCGAGGCAGTACCCTCGACACCGCTGGCCGCGCTGGCGTTACAGTGGTATCGCCAGACGCCCTATATGCTGGACATGGGCATTGCCCCGTTGGTGGGAGCCACCGTCATCACCAACCGCGGATGGAGCAAGATCTCGAAAGAGGACCAGGAGAAGATCTTGGTGGCTTCGAGCCGTGCGGCAAAGAGCTTCGAGGTGGAGATTCCCGCGCAGGACGCCGCCGCCATCGCCGAGATGCAGAAACGTGGTTTGACGGTCAACGCCCCTACCGATCCAGCCACCCAAAGAGGGTGGACCGACGCAGCCGAGTCCTTTGCGGCCCATTTCTCCGAGGCCTTCATGCCGCCGGAGATCTACGCGATGGCACGCAAGGCCCGCGACGAGTTCCGCGCCCGCAACGCGGCCCCAGAGCCCGAACCCGACAACTAGTTGCCACGGCGAGAGTTTTGGTCCTGAAGTGGCCGGCGCCTCTGGCACCGTTGGACGCAATAGGGGCCTAGAGGTCTAGGGGCTTAGGGGAACAGCGGTGCAAGGCCGCGTTCGAGGTCTCCAGCCGGAGGCCCAGGACGACGGGGGAGAGCCTCGGGCGTGGCCCAATACCACCAGCGGCTATGGCTGGGGACGGGTGTCCAGGGTTCGGCGAGGGGACCTCCATGGGGGTTCGCAGCGGCAGGAAGGATAGCCCCCTGGGGGGCCCAACGTCGGACCCCCCGCAACATCATGGTCATCTGCCCAGGACCTTACGACCTCAGGACCCCTAGACCTCCCTGCCCTGCGGCGGCCCGAGGCAGTCGCCCCCTATGCCCCCAGGCCCCTACGCCCTTCGTTGCCTGCTATTCTCAGCAACAAGTCGGGAGCGCTGGCGAAGTCAGCGTGCTCGACCCAGACATCCCCCTCACCTCGATCGGCCGCGAGCTACATGACCAAAACGCTTGCTTCTCCCACCCTGGCTCAACTCCTCCAAGCGGAACGGGAGGCAATCCTCGACCGAACGGTGGACGATCTGCGAAGCCAGGCCGGAAGCCACTATCAGGAAAGGTCTGTGGAGGAGCTGCGTTCCTGGGTCTCGGCCAGCCTGGGGGATGTTGTCCGCAGTCTGGAGCAGGGCTCCTCACAACCTCTGCTGGACCGTGCTGAGACTCTCAGTCGGGAGCGCGGGGCCATGGGCTTCGCGATCTACGAGGTCGTGGAAGGTATTCTCTCTCTCAAAGAAGCGGCGTTACCGGCAATTCTCCACAACTTCCGAGAAGACCCCACTGCGGCAAGCGATGCGATCTTGCAGCTGGACCGAATCCTGCGCTCAGCGGCGGGTCGTTTCGCCGACCTGTTCGCCAAGGGTATGCGCCAATCCGTACGCCACGAGAAGGACCGACTGGCCCTCATGCTGGATGCCGCCGAGACCAGTGGAGGCTCCCTGGATCTCGATGTCATCTTGCCCTCGATCGCACGGGGCATAGCGCGTGCGTTGGGTCTGTCCCATTGCGCAATCTTTCTCTGGAACCAGCGAGAAGAGGTCTTCGAGCCTCGAGGTTCGATCGACGGCCCCGGGCGAACCGACCTGGCCCGCTTGCTCGATAGACCGCTGAAGGAAGAAGCCGACCCCCTGGTCTCGAAGGCGCTGGCATCGGGAACTCTCGCAGCCTTCTGCGGCGACGAGGCACGAACCGCTTTCGCGGGCCGGCCTGACGTAGAAGGAATCAGGACCGTGGTGTCGATCCCTATTGCACTTGCTGGCAAGGTGCTGGCGCTTGCCGTAGGAATCTCCTTCGACCGAGAGTGTGGATTCGATTCCGATGAGCTCCGCCTGGTTTCAGGCATCTCCCAGGCGGTTGCGCCTGCCGTCGACAATGCTTCGAAGTACGAAGATGCACAACACCGCCTGCAGGAGGCCGATCGACTTCAGAGCTCTACCGAGGCCCTTCTCGAGATGCAAAACGTCGATGACGTCCTGGCGATTACCGCTCGGGAGGCCCAGCGCATCTTGGGAGCGGGTGGCGCGGTGGCATTCTTGCACGATGGATCGGAAAACCCACGGCGAGCCTCCTCTGGAAATGCGGTCGGGATCACGCCCGAGAGGTTGCAGCAACTCGCCGCCAATCCCAGCGCCTCAGACATCTCGATACCCTTGGAGGTCAAGGGGCAGAGCATCGGCACCCTGTTGTTGAACTGCAGCGCGGAAGACTGTGAAGAGGGTGATCTGCGCATTCTGCGGCACTTCACGGAAAGCGCCAGTGCCGCCATCGTGCATGCTCGATTCCATGAGCAGCACGAGCGAATCGCGGTTCTGGAGGATCGCCAGCGGTTGGCGCACGAGCTTCACGATTCAGTGACCCAGTCGCTCTACGGTGTCACGATGTACAGCGAGGCAGCGTCTCGACTCCTCGATGCGGACCAAGCCGACAAGGCCAAGGGCTTGATGCACGACCTGCAGAAGGCAGCTCTCGAAGCGCTGCGTGAGATGCGCCTTCTGGTCTTCGAGTTGCGGCCGCCAGCACTGGAGAAGAAGGGCCTGGCAGGCGCGCTGCAGGCCCGGTTGGCAGCCGTCGAGGGACGTGCCGGCGTCAAGGCCGAGTTTCTGACCGCCGGACCGATATCGCTACCCGGTGCCATCGAAAAGGCGCTGTACGGCATCGCCAAGGAGTCACTGAACAACATACTCAAACACGCGGAGGCCACCCGAATCTCAGTGGAGCTTCGTCAGTCGAAGACCTCGGCCTTCCTGGAGATTGCCGACAATGGGCTGGGATTCGACACCGCCGTCGCCAGGCAGCGCGGTGGTCTGGGTCTACTGGGTCTCGAAGAGCGGGCCGCGGCGATCGGTGGGCTGCTGTTCATCGACAGCCACCCTGGAAGCGGTACCTTGATCCGCGTCGAGGTGCCTTTGAAAAACCTGCCACCCGAGCCGGGTGGCTCCCCTGGAGTAGCCCAATGAGCAGCCAACCGATAACAGTCCTGGTCGTGGACGATCATGAGATCGTTCGTCGCGGCATCATCACCCTGCTGGAAACAGAACCCGACATCAAGGTCTTGGGTCAGGCCGAGAACGGACGCCAGTGTCTGGAGCTGGCGGAGAGCCTCCAACCCGATGTCATCCTCATGGACCTGGTCATGCCTGAGATGGATGGCGTGGAAGCCATTCGAGAGATCCGCGAACGAGGCCTGGCGTCAAACGTTCTCGTTCTGACGAGCTTCGGCAGCGACGACAAGCTCTTTCCGGCAGTTCGAGCCGGCGCCCTGGGCTACCTCTTGAAGGACACCAGCCCGGCCGACCTGGTGCAAGCCATCCACAAGGCTGCCGAGGGTCAGTCCGCGCTGACACCTGCTGTCGCAAGGCGGCTGCTTCAGGAGTTCTCCACCGATCTCGAGCCGACACCGCCGGCAGAGCCACTGAGCGAGCGTGAATTGGAAGTCTTGAAGCTGGTGGCGCGTGGCCTCACCAACGACCAGATCGGCGGCAAGCTGTTTATCAGCGAGGCGACGGTCCGCACTCACGTCAGTCACATTCTTGCCAAGCTCAGCCTCGGCAATCGTACCCAGGCGGCCCTCTACGCTTTGCGAGTCGGTCTCGTGACACTCGAGGAGATTGGCCGCGCCGAATCCTGACGCGCTGCCATTCTTGCCTCTTGGGGACTACAACATTCAGCTGAGTCCAATCCGCCCTTTCAAACGTTGCAGAAGGGGTCTGCCGGCCGGATACTGAAGGCCGATGGCTAGCGCTACTGGCCCACCCGAGGGCGCTTCCGCTCGCAACCTCTCGCACAGCACCCTTGCCGGGCGCGAAGAGCGGGCGAGTGTCTACCTACCGTCTCCCCAATGCCCGATTGACTGCACGGGCTGCGAGCAGCAGGTCGGCGACAGTGAGACTCTTCTCGGTTCGGAGCGCCCTCTGCAGGGCGGCAGCCTGGTGGTAGCGGCGATCTGCTACTTTCTGCTTCCCCTGGCGGCAGCCCTCATCGGCGCACTCCTGGTCGGCGAGGGCGCCCTTCGCCAACTGGCTGGAGCCGGCGGCGGCCTGTTGGCGGCCACCGTCGCTGCAGTCCTGATCGCCGGCATCCTGCAACGGCGTTGGTCGGAGGGTCCATGAGCATCGCTCAACCCGTCCCGGTCAGCCCGCGGCGCCGCAGCTTCGCTGGCGGCATTCACCCTCCCTCCTCGAAGCGGTTGGCCCGGGACCAACCGATCGAGGTCGTCCCCACGCCGAAGCAGGTCCGCATCCCGCTGCTGCAGCATGTCGGGGCTCTGTGCGAGGCGACCGTCAAGTCCAGGGACGAAGTCGTGGCCGGGGACCTGGTGGGCAGGTCCGACGATCCTGTCTCGGCTTGCGTGCACGCCAGCATCTCTGGCCGGGTGGCCAAGGAGTCCGCCGCCACCCTGCCCAACGGACGGCGCGTGCCAACGGTGCCGATCAAGGCCGGTGACGAGCAGTTGGAAGGACAAACCCTTCTCGACGACACTTTCGGGGGGGAGTGGCCGACTCTCAGACTCGATCTGCCGCGGCCCGATCTCATCCTCCAGGGAGTAAGAGAGGCCGGGCTCGTCGGGATGGGAGGCGCTGCCTTTCCGACCCACATCAAGTTGGCCCTCAACCCGGACAGGCCCATCGACACCCTGGTCGTCAACGGCTGTGAATGCGAGCCGTACCTGACAGCTGACTACCGACTGATGCTGGAGGCCCCCAGACCCATCGTCACAGGCGCGTTGCTGGCGGCCTCCGCCGTCGGCGCCCGTCGGATCATCATCGGCATCGAGGATGACAAAAGGCAAGCCGCCGAAGCTCTCTCGAAGGCTGCCGAAGGCACCGACATCGAGATCCGGGTCGTCAGAACGAAGTACCCGCAGGGATCCGAGCGTCAATTGGTTCCCGTTCTCGTGGGAAGCAACGTGCCAGCCAACGGACTGCCCCTGGACGTCGGTGTGGTCGTGGTCAACGTGGCGACTGCGGCGGCAATTGCGCGCGCCGTGCTCCGAGGCAAACCCATGACGCACCGTATTGTCACGGTAACGGGTCGGGGCGTGGTCCAGCCGAAGAACCTCCTGGCCCCAATCGGCATCTCCTACGGCGAGCTGATCGAGATAGCAGGTGGGTTGACCCCGGATGCGGCCCGGGTTCTCGCTGGCGGACCGATGATGGGCTTCACTCTGGGTGACCTCGACACACCCGTCACCAAGGGCACGAGTGGAATCACGGTGCTGACCCGGGAGGACCTCCAGCAGTTCGAGGAGACCTCTTGCGTGCGGTGCGGCCTCTGTGTCGACGCCTGTCCCCTGAATCTTGTGCCCACGAGGATCGCCCTGGCGGCCCGGAAGGGCGCCTGGAACCTGGCGGAGCGCTACTACATCAAGGCCTGCATGGAATGCGGCTGCTGCGCCTATCAGTGCCCGGCTCAGATTCCGCTGGTGCAGCTCATTCGAATGGGCAAGGCCCACCTCGCCGCGGCTTGAGTCTCGAAAGTGGATCGGATGCCATGGTAGAGGCCCCCAACAAAGCTCCGGCGACACCAAAGAAGGAGGCGCCGATCGAACCGGGCCTGCAGGTAGCTCCCGGACCTCACCTGTCAAGCGCTGGGCTCACAACCCAGCGCCTGATGGTCGACGTCCTGATCGCCCTCGTACCTGTGATGTCGATGGCGCTCTTCCTCTTTCGGTGGTTCGCCGTGCTGCAAGTCGGGATCTGCGTGGTGAGCTGCTTGACAGTGGAGGCGATCACCAGTCTCTGGAGAGGTACGAGGCCCTCGCTCCAAGACACCTCGGCCATTGTCACCGGAGTGATCCTGGGCCTCTCCCTGCCCTGGAGTGCCCCCTGGCATGTAGGTGTAGTCGCCTCGGCGGTGGCCATCGGTTTCGGCAAGGCGGTCTTCGGCGGCCTGGGTCAGAACATCTTCAATCCGGCCATGGTCGGGCGGGGCTTCGTGATGATCAGCTTCGCCTCATCCCTCGGCGCCACCGCCTACGTCCGGTCCGGGGCAACGCTCGAGATCCTCACCCAGGCCACCCCATTGACAGCGGCCAAGGAGCTCTCGGGCAACGTGCCGGGGCTCTGGGCCCTGTTCGTCGGCAACGCCAACGGCTCCCTCGGCGAGACCAGCGTTCTGGCCTGTCTAGTGGGGGGGCTCTATCTTTGCCTCCGACGCTCGGCGGTCTGGCAGACACCAGTGAGCATGATCACTTCGGCCGCCGTCGTGGCTGGGATCGCCAATCTCCTGATGCCGGAGTCACCCTTGACGGTGCTGCAACATCTGACAAGCGGTGCCCTCGTCTTCTCGGCCTTCTTTATCGCCACCGACCCTGTGACCAGCCCTCTCACGGAACGCGGCCAAGTGATCTTCGGGGCCGGTTTGGGGGCTCTGGTCGTGATCATCCGATTGTTCTCCAACTATCCGGAAGGAGTGGTCTTCGCCGTCTTGTTGATGAACGCAGTCGTTCCCATGATCAACCGCGTGACGATTCCGAAACCCCTCGGTGGACTGCCCGCCAGGGCCTGAGTGGAGAGGATCTGACGAGGAGCATCGAATCGTGAGCCGCTTGCGTGACAGCTATCTGGGGCAGGGGTGGCTCATACTGCTGCTGGCCGGGGCCTTCGGCGCGCTGCTGGCCGCCGTTCATCTGAAGCTCTCCCCGAGGATCGAAGACAACATCCAGGCCGAGATCACGAGAGAGATTCCCGGCCTCCTGCTGGGCGCAGAGGTCTTGGAGGGCGCTTCCATCAAGATCGAAGGTGACCTGGTGACGGTTGAGCCGGCTGTGGGTGAACCGAGAGTGCTGACCATTGTCGAGCAGCCCTCGGAAGCCTCCGCGCTCTACCGGGTTGCCGAACGAGATCCGGGGCACCTGCTGGGCTGGGTGGCGCGAGGCCAGGATCACGGCTATGCCGATGTCATCGAGCTCCTGGTGGGCCTGACTGCCGACACCGGCCGGATCACCGGCATCTACGTTCTGAATCAGAAGGAGACGCCGGCACTGGGCGATGGCATCGTGCGGAGCGACTTTCGGCGGCACTTCGTTGGCATTCCCACCGATCGCCCCCTGGTCGTCGGAGCGGATGCGGCCCAGAGCCGGTACCCGATTCAGGCGCTAACCGGTGCGACTGTCAGCTCCAGAAGCGTCTGCAAGATCGTCAACGACACCGTCGCCCTGGTCAAGGTGGAGATCGCGGAAGAACCGGAGGGGTCCAATGCCCGTCCCTGAGCCGACACCGCTGGAGCGATTTCTCAACGGCATCCTGCCGGAGAACCCGGTCTACCGCCAGCTGCTGGGCCTGTGTCCCACGCTGGCTGTCACGGCCGCCATGAAGCCGGCCATGACCATGGTGGGCGCCACCGCCTTCGTGCTCATCTGCGCCAACCTGATTACCAGTCTCATTCGCCATCTGCTCAAACCGCACCTACGGATTCTCGTCTTCACCCTGACCATCGCCACCTTTGTCACCATCGCCGATCGCACGCTGGCGGCGTTCGCCTACCCGATGAGCAAGCTTCTGGGACCCTACGTGCCGCTGATCATCGTCAACTGCATGATCATCAGCCGCTGTGAGGTCTGTTCTTCCAAGCAGAGCCCGAAGACGGCGCTGGCCGATGCCGTGGGGGTCTCGCTCGGCTTCCTGCTGGCGCTGGCCAGCGTGGCTACCGTGCGCGAGATCCTCGGCAACGGCTCGTGGTTCGGCATTCAGCTCGTACCCGAGTCGTTCCCCACCCTGATCCTCATGATCCTGCCGCCGGGTGCCTTCCTGGCTCTCGGGTCGCTGCTGGGTCTCGCAACCTGGCTCGGTCACCGCCGCAAGGCGCGGGCGAGCGAGCCGCATGCGGGGAGTGCCTGAGATGGAGCTCTTCGCCGATCTGCTGCTGATCGCCATCGGTGCGGCGCTGGTCAACAACTTCGTGTTGACCTACTTTGTCGGGCTCTGTCCTTTCCTCGGTGTTTCGCGGCGCCTCGACACCGCCTTCGGCATGGGCTGCGCAGTGACCTTCGTGATCTCGGTAGCCGCCCTGCTGAGCTGGACCATGACCGAGTTCGTCCTGCGCCCCGGCGCGCCGCTACCCAACTGGGTCTGGTCGAGCCTCAACCCGGCAGCCGAAGCCGGCGCGGTGGACCTGAGTGTCCTGAGCTACATCGTCTACATCTTCGTGATCGCCTCCAGCGTGCAGCTGGTCGAGATGTACGTGCGCAAGTTCTTCCCGCCCCTCTATAAGTCGTTCGGTGTGTTCCTGCCGTTGATCACCACGAACTGCGCCATCCTCTTCGCCTGTCTGGAGATCATGAAGCACGTCGTTGCCCGTGATTGGGGTCTGGCAGAGTCTCTGACACTGGCCATCTTCGGCGGTGTCGGGTTCACCATCGCCATCGTCCTGATGGCCGGCATTCGCGAGGAGCTCGAGCTGTGCGAGGTACCCGAGTCCCTGCGCGGAGCCGCCATCACCATGATCGTCGCGGGCATTCTCGCTCTCGCCTTTATGGGCTTCTCAGGCATCGGCGCCAATGTGGAGAAGCTGCTCAATCCATGACCCTGCTCGTCGTCCTGCTCGCCTCCTTCACGCTGCTGCTGCTGGCGGTCTTCATGAGCGTCGTGCTCGGGTGGGCAAACAGGGCCTTCTACGTCGAGGTCGACCCCCGCGTCCAGCAGATCGACATCGTCTTACCGGGTGCCAACTGTGCCGGTTGTGGATATATCGGATGCACCGACTATGCCGAGGCCGTGGTGCACGACGGAGCCTCCGTCGCCCTCTGCGCCCCGGGTGGTGAGAGCTGCGCCGAGGCGGTGGCCGAGATCATGGGTGTCGAGGTGGAGGAGACCTGGCCCTACCGAGCCGTGGTTCACTGTGGAGCCACCCTGCCGCAGCGACTCGGCGTCAACGACTATCGCGGCGAGCGCACCTGTGCCGCGGCCAATCTGGTCGCCGGCTACCAGGGTTGCGTCTATGGCTGCCTCGGCCTCGGAGATTGCGTCGAGGCCTGCACCTTCGACGCCATGAAGATGATCTGGGGGCTGGTGCAGATCGACTACGAGAAGTGCACCGGCTGCGGTGCCTGCGTCGAGACCTGTCCCCGGAGAATCATCAGCCGCATCCCCTTTAAGGCTGAGCGGGTTCTCGTCGTCTCCTGCTCCAACGAGGACTTCGGAAACGACGTCCGAAAGGTCTGCAAGGTCGGTTGCATCGGCTGCGGAGCCTGCGCCAAGCTCAGCGATCTCTTCACCATGGACGCCAACCTGCCCACCCTCGACTACGAAACCGACCGTGTCGAGGAGGGCGACTTCGAAAAGAGTATGGAGAAGTGCCCGATGGAGTCTCTGCTTTTCGTCGGCAAGCCTTCGGCCGAAGATCTGGCGGCGACGATCGACGAAGAGCTGCCCAGTCGGGTCGAGCCCAAGTTCGAAACAACGGTCGACAAGGCAGAGTGGTGGGGCTGAGTCAGGGCAGCGATCCTTCCAACGTTTCAACCACCTCGAAATCGGAGCTCACGAGGAGATCTGAGAAGCCGTCGCTGGCTTGGACGTGGAGTCCTCCGGTCTCCTTGCTGCTCACGATGAGGGCCTCGATTCGCTCACCTCGGGGTAGGAGGTCCAGCCCTGCCGGTCCCATCACGGTGAGTGCCGTAGCCCAGGCATCGGCGGTGATGGCATCACCAGCCACGACGGTCACGGACGAGGATGACTCAGCCGGACGACCGCTCCGAGGGTCGATCACTTCGCTGTATCGCTGTCCATCGATCTCGACATAGCGGGCATAGTCACCACTGGTACAGACCGCTCGGTCCCCCAGCTTCATCTCGCCCCAGGCTCGATCCTCGAGCGGGCTTCGAATGCCAACGGACCATTCCTCACCCTCCGGACCAACCCCGAAGACCCGCAGATCCCCGCCGACTTCTACCAGCCCTCCTGCGGCTCCGGAGCGGCGCATTACCAACAGCGCTTGATCGATGGCATAGCCCTTGGCGATCCCCGACAGGTCGACGCTGGCTGTATTTCGACTCTTTCGAGCCCCTTGCTCCGTCAGATCGATCTGCGACCAATCCGACGCTAGTCGACGCTCCGCCAGATCCTCCTCCGTCGGCAGCCTTCCCTCGTCCCCGGCGAGACGCCACCGCTCGATCAGCGGGCGACAGGTCACATCGAAGGTCCCTTTCGTCTGGTCGAAGAGCTGGCGCGCGACCCGCAGCACTTCGAGGGAGTCGGCAGACAAAGGGACCGGCTCGCCTTCTGGCGCAGCATTGAGACGGGAAATCTCCGATTCCTCGATCCAGGTGCTCATGAGGGCCTCGATACGCCGCAGCTCGGCCTCCACCGAGCTCAAGATCTCGCGACCTCGATTCGCTTCCTCTCGAGGAAGAACCACCGCCAGGCTCGTCTGCGTTCCCATCACCCCGACCGGTTCGCTCACGAAGACTGCAACCGAGCCTTGCCGGCTCTTGGGTGCCGCCTGACAAGTCAGCAGCAAGGCGGCCACAGAAGCCACCAGTAGGGCTGCTATGCGCTCGGTGCAGAGCTTCCTCATCGTCTTTCGAGTCTCACAGGAACGCGCCGGGACAAGCAATGCACTACCACGACTCCTGCCGGGGGCCTGCCGGGCTCTTCGACCTCGCCAATCGCACCAGCAGCACTCCGACTGCGGCCACGACGATTCCGGTCATGCCCTTGGCGCTCAAAGGCTCATCGAGGAAGACCCACCCCAGCAAAGCGATTTGAATGAGCATGGTGTTGTTGGTCAGGCTCGATTCCACCGCGGTAAGCCGCCGCAGGGTGTGCTTCCACAGAGTGAAAGCAAAGGCGGTATTGATCAACGCCAGCCAGACAATGATGCCCCAACTCTTCCCGGAAAGCCGTGGTAGGCCCTGGCTTGCCATGCCAACTGCCATCAATACCAGCGCGCCGACCCCCATGCTCACCACCGTGACCACGAGTGGATGGAGGCCCTCCTCCCGGTTCACGAGCCGCCCCAGGATAGAGGAGCCCGCGTTGGCCAGCAATCCGATGAAGGCCGCAGCGAGGCCCGCGGCGGCCAGCGGTATCTCCACTGGTAACAGATAGAGGCAAGCTCCAGCTAGGTAGATTGCCGTGCCAACCCACTGCATGCGTGTGGGTGCTTCCGACAAGAGGAAGATCCCCATCAACGCCACAAGCGCCGGCGTGAAGCTGAGAAACAAGCTCACCGTCACGGCAGGCAGATAGACGAGCCCAACGAACTGTGCCCCCTGGGTCAGGGTGTAGAACAGTAAGCCTAGGAGGACCAGCTGCATCCAGCCTGTGGTGGATAGACCGATCAGTGAAGTGCGCAACTCCCTGGCGCCCAGAACGAAGGGCGCCAGAATGAGAAACGCCAGGCCGCAACGCAGACCGGCAAGGGTCAGGGCTGGAATCTCTTCCTGCACCAGGAAAAGCCGCTGACTTCGTTACCAGCGCCACTTAGACAGTACTCAACAGCAACGGCGCACCGAGCTTACTGGCATAGTTGGGGCGGTAGCGCTCCGGGTTATACAGCTGCTCCACGTCTACCCGGCGGGCGCCGAGAGCCGGATCGGGCAACTCCGCCAGTGCGTAGTTACCGTCCCGAATAGCGACCATGCGACCAGTGGCTCCGTCGGCTATGGCGTCGAGTGCAAGGTTGGCGAAGGTGATGGCCACCATGTGATCGATGGAGTCAGGGTCGCCGCTGCGCAGGTCGTAGGTCAAATCACTGGTCATGGTCTCGTGACCGGTCCGGCGCTTCACCTCTTCCGCCAGAGCGTGCCCGATATCGACCTTCTTTCGGTGCCCATAGGCGTCGGCCTCGCCGTACTCGGCCAGATCCTGACCTTTCCAGACTGCCCCCTCGGAGGCCACTACCAGTGAGTAGTTGCTGGGATTGTCATGCTTGTCCCCGACCAGGACCTCACAGAGGTGATCGAGGTCGAAGGGGTATTCGGGAATCAGGCATCGGGTGGAAGTGACATAGCCGGTGTAGAGCGCGGAGAAGCCGGAGTCCCGACCGAAGATGCGAAAGATCCCGATCCGTTCATGCGATCCCAAGGTGGTCCGCTGTCGAGTAATCAGGTCTTTGGCCCGCGTTATGGCTGTGGAGAAGCCGATGCAGTACTCGGTGCCCGGCACATCGTTGTCCATGGTCTTCGGGATGGCGATGACCGGGACTCCCTCCTCGTGGAGGCGGGCCGCAAAGCTGATGGTGTCGTCACCTCCGATCACAACCAGCGTACCGATGTCCAGTTGCTCGAGATTGCTCAACACTACCGAGGTCATGTCCACGAGGTGAGCCTTGCTCGGCAAGGCTGCCATCGCGGATTCAGGCAAATGCTCAGGCGCTTTCGAGACGTGGACCCGCTGCGGATTTGTCCGCGAGGTGTGGAGGATCGTGCCGCCGCTGCGATCGATGGTGCGGGTGTTCTCCCGGGTCAAGCGGCGGATATAGGTCGCGTCGTCGCCCTGGCTCAAGTTCGAGTGAGTCAGACCCTCCCAGCCCCTCCGAATGCCGATTACCGGACGATCCATCTCGCGTGCCCGATAGACCACCGACTTGATAATCGAGTTCAAACCGGGCACATCGCCACCGCCCGTCAGGATTCCAATATGCTTGCCACTCGCCATGCTCGAGCCTCCTATCGTATCTTCGAAAGGCGCAAGGATGTCTCAGCCGGGCCGAAAGGTCAACGGACCCTTCGGCACATGAGAGATAAACTCTCGTCATGGCATCGGATCCGATCTACCTCGACTACAACGCCACGACACCGATCGACCCCGAAGTGGTCGAGGCGATGTTGCCCTATCTGCACCACCAGTTTGGGAATCCCTCGAGCTCACATGCTTATGGCATCACGGCCAGTGAGGCGGTGGTCTCGGCTCGTCTCCAGGTGGCAGATCTTCTGGGTGCCGAGCCGGAAGAGATCGTCTTCACCAGTGGCGGTACCGAATCGAACAACATGGTCATCAAGGGCCTGGCCCGCCGCCTTGCCTCGCAAGGGCGCCATATCATCACCTCCGCGGTGGAGCATCCGGCGGTGCTGGAACCCTGTTACTCCTTGGAGAAGGACAACTTCTGCGTGACGTTTCTGCCCGTCGATGGTCAGGGGCGGGTGCGCCCCGAAGCGGTGAAGGACGCCATCACCTCCGAGACGACTCTCATCAGCATCATGCACGCCAACAACGAGGTGGGCACCATTGAACCGCTGGGAGAGATCGCCGCAGTCGCCCGCGAGCGCGGCATTTTGCTCCACACCGACGCCGCACAGTCGGTGGGCAAGATCCCTGCGCGACCCGACGAGTTGGGAGTCGACTTCCTGAGCCTGGCAGGGCACAAGATCTACGCTCCCAAAGGCGTCGGTGCGCTCTACATCCGCTCCGGACGACACCTGGACCGGTTGATGCACGGGGCGAGTCACGAGTCGGGCAGGCGAGCCGGCACCGAAAACGTCCTGGGAATTGTCGGTCTCGGAAAGGCCTGTGAGATAGCGGGCGAGAGTCTCGAGGCAGGTGACGCTCACAGCCGGGCCTTGCGCGACCGTCTTTGGCAGGGACTCAGCTCTCGATTGACCGACCTGCGCCGCAACGGCGACCTCGAAGCCTGTCTACCCAATACCCTGAGCGTCTCCTTCAGGGGCATCGACGCTACCGCCCTGTTGACCGAGATGGGAGATCGTGTCGCGGCCTCGGCCGGTGCTGCCTGCCACTCCGAGGGGGTCGAGGTGTCCACCGTCCTGACGGCCATGCAAGTTCCCCTGGACTATGCCATGGGGACCGTTCGCTTCTCCGTTGGTCGCCCAACCACCGAGCAGGAAGTGGATACCGCTGTTCAGGTGGTTGCCGAGGCGGTAGAGCGCCTGCGCGAGACGAGCCTTCCTCCGAGTTGACCAATTTCAGAGATCGCCTTCTACACTAGCTAGCTTGCAGCACTGAGTCGTCTTCTACACCAATGCGCCTTCGGCGAGCGGCCTTCCTTCGACGATTCGCTTGGCTCCGAGCGCAGCCAGATCGAGTGTGGGTTCCTGCCCCAGGATGAGCTCTGCCAGATAGCGGCCCGCCGCTGGAGCCTGCTGAAGTCCATGGCCGGAGAATCCGTTGGCATGGAACAAGCCCTCGAGACCCGGCCATTCACCCAGGATGGCGTTGCCGTCGAGACGGTTCACGGCATAGAGCCCAGCCCAGCCTCGCGTCAGACGGAGACGCTCGAAGGCTGGTACCCACTGCGCCAGCTCGGGCCAGAGAAGATCGGTGAGGCGGCTCTCCTGCCAGCTAAAGCTGTAGCCTTCGGGGTCGTCTTCCAGGGATTTGCCCACCAGCAGTTGACCTGGAGCCTCGCTTCTAAAGTAGAGCCCCGAAGGAAGTACCGTGAGGGGTAGGGGTTTCTCGAACCGCTCCGGAGTCTCGACCACGAAAGCCTGCCGTTTCACTGGGACGACCGGAAGATCGATTCCGGCACTTCGAGACAGGTCCGCGGCCCATGCGCCGGCACAGTTGACGACGACTGATGCGTGCAGGTTCTCGCCGGACTCCAGCCGTACGCCTTCCAGTTTGCCGTGCTCAGTCACGATCTCCGTGACGTCCCCGACTACGAACTTCGCCCCAAGGGATGCTGCCTTGGCCTTGTAACCCATGAGCAGGGCGTAGCCATCGAGGTGCCCGTCCAGTCGGCCGAAGGTCCCGCCTGCTAGCCCCTTGGTCTCGAGGAAGGGATGGCGAATCGCGATCTCGTCAGAGCTCCACCACTTAACCTCACAGCCTAGCGACTGCTGCAGGACCATGGCGCTTTTGGCCCCATCGGCGGAACTTTCCTGGTGCAGGAAGAGATTCCCTTCGGCTCGGAATCGAATATCCGGCCGTTGGCCCTCGACGCTCATCTCCTCGTCGAAGCGCTCGAAGACCTCTAGTGCATGAAGCGAAATCTGGATGTTCTGTCGCACGCTGAACTGCACGCGGGCGTTGCCCACGGAAAGCGCCGACGAGGCCTGAGTGTAGGAGGGGTCCCGCTCCACGACCACAAGATCGAGCCCGGGATCGCGTTTCATCAAGTGATAGGTGATGGCGCTTCCCATAACCCCTCCACCCACCACAACGACGTCACAGACTCGGGTCCTGATCATCGGTAGGCAGTGACTCTTGTCATGCCACTCAGAGGGGCAGCCGAACGCCAATCCCCTCTTGTATCGCTTTCTTGTAGATCAACGGTGCCACCGCCATGTCGTCGAGCGCCATTCCGAGATTCGCGGTCATGGTGCGCTCGGCGGGGCTCTCCCGTCCCGTCTTCCGGCCGGTGACCAACTCCCCCAGGTC
>CAMYLC010000038.1 GCA_947259195.1 Thermoanaerobaculia bacterium
CTCGCGCTCGCGCCAATGGCGCATCATCTTGGGCAGAGGTATGCGCATCGGACAGACGCTCTCGCAGCGGCCGCAGAAGGTCGAGGCGTTGGGCAGATGCCCGGCCTCCTCGACGCCGATCAGGCTGGGCGTCAGCACCGCGCCCACGGGACCCGGATAGACCCAGCCATAAGCGTGGCCGCCGATCGCATGATAGACCGGGCAGTGGTTCATGCAGGCGCCGCAGCGGATGCAGCGCAGGACGTCCCGGAACTCGCTGCCGAGCATGGCCGAGCGGCCGTTGTCCAGCAGGATGACGTGGTATTGATCCGGCCCGTCCGGATCCTCCGGCCGCTTCGGTCCGGTCGAGAAGGTCGTGTAGGTCGAGCACTCCTGTCCTGTGGCCGAGCGGGCCAGGACCCGCAGGATCGTGCTGACGTCCTCGAGGGTCGGAACGACCTTCTCGAGGCTGGCCACGACGATATGGACGCGCGGCAGGATCTGGGTCAGGTCGCCGTTGCCCTCGTTGGTCACGATGACCGAGGAGCCGGTCTCGGCGACCAGGAAGTTCGCCCCCGTGATGCCGACGTCGGCCTCCAGGTACTTGCCGCGCAGCACCTCGCGGGCCTCGTTGACCAGCTGGCGCGGCTCCGAGAGCGGCCGGTCCGGCGGAAACGCTTGGTGGTGTTCGCGAAAGTCGGCCTCGACCAGGTCCTTGGTCAGGTGGACCGCCGGGGCAATGATGTGGCTGGGCGTCTCGCCCCGCAGCTGGATGATGTACTCTCCCAAATCGGTCTCGACCGGCGTGATGCCGTTGGCCTCGAGGTGCTCGTTCAGCGCGATCTCCTCGGCGATCATCGACTTGCCCTTGGTCACGGTCCGCGCGCCCGCCGCCCGGCAGATCTCGAGGACCGTGCGGCGCGCATCCTCGGCGGTCGGGCACCAGTGGACCTGGCCGCCGCTCTCGGTCACCTTGCGCTCGTAGTGCTCGAGGTAGACGTCGAGATGCTCGAGGGTGTGGTTCTTGATGTCGCGCGCGGCGTCGCGCAGCGCCTCGAACTCGGGCAGCTTGGCAGCCGCCTTGGCCCGCTTGGCGATGAAGCCTTCCTTGACGTGGGCCAGCGCCCGCTTGAGCTGCGGGTCGGCAACCGCCGCCCGGGCGTTGTCCTTGAAGGCGCGGGCTGTCGACTCCACGGCCGGCCTATCCCTCTGCGCCTTCGCCGATCGCCGGCTGGTCGGTCATGCCGGCGAGCACCTCGGCGACGTGCCGCGCGCTGACCTTGGCGCCATGGCGCTTCAGCTTGCCGGCCATGTTGAGGAGACAGCCGAGATCGCCGGCGAGCAGCGTGTCGGCCCCGGTGCTCTCGATCGCGGTGGCCTTTTCCACGACCATGGTGTTGGAGATGTCCGGGTACTTGATGCAGAAGGTGCCGCCGAAGCCGCAACAGACCTCGGCATCGGGCATCTCGGTCAGGCTCAGCCCCTCGACCGTGGCGAGCAGCGCCCGCGGCTGGTCCTTGATGCCCAGCTCGCGCAGCCCGGAGCAGGAGTCGTGGTAGGTCACGCTGCCCGGAAACCGCGCCTGGACCGCGTTTAGTCCGCGTACGTCCGTGAGAAAGGACACCAGCTCGTAGGTCCGGGCGGCCAGATCGGCCGATTTCCGCGCCATCCCCGGATCGTCCTCGAACAGCGCCGGGTAGTGCTCGCGCAGCATGCCGGCACAGGATCCGGACGGCGCCACGACGTAGTCGTAGCCCTCGAAAGCCGCGATCGTACGGGCGGCGATCGCCCGCGCATCCGCGCGGTCGCCGGAGTTGTAGGCCGGCTGGCCGCAGCACGTCTGGGCCCGCGGCACCTCCACGGTGCAGCCGGCCTGCTCCAGCAGCTTGACCGCGGCGAAGCCGACGGAGGGCCGGAAGAGATCGACCAGACAGGTGACGAAAAGCCCCACGCGGGGCGGGGTTTCGGACATTCTTGCGCCTTCCCGATTGCCGGGACGAACAATGCGGCCGCACCTGTCAAATTGCAAGCCGCCGCCCGCAGCGCGATGCTTGCCGGGTCAGCTGGTCGTGCGGCGGCGTTCGGCAACCGCCTTCGGCAGCAGCAGGTAGTACGCCCCGCTCTGCCGCATGCGCCCGGCCTCGGCCAGGGCCGCCTCGCCCGTGCCCCAGTAGAAATCGCCGCGAACCGCCCCCTTGATGGCGCTGCCGGTATCCTGGGCGACCATCAGGCGGCGCAGTGGCCGGTCGCTGGCGGGCCAGGTCGTATCCAGCCAGATCGGCGCGCCCAGCGGCAGGAAGGCCGGGTCGATCGCCAGGCTGCGGCCCGGCGTCAGCACCACGCCCTGTGCGCCGATCGGCCCCTCGCCGTCGATCTTGCGGAAGAAGATGTACCGGGGATTGCGCTGCATCATGGCCGCCGCCTTCTGCGGATTGCCGCGCAGCCACTCGCGGATCCCCTGCATGGAGGCGCGATCGCGCGGGACCTTGCCCTCGTCGATCAGGGCGCGTCCGATGCCGAAGAACGGAAGGCCGTTCGAGCCGGCGAAACCGACCCTGATGGTCGAACCGTTGGGCAGCTGTACCCGGCCCGAGCCCTGGATATGCAGGAAGAAGGCGTCGACCGGATCATCGACCCAGAGGAGCTCGACGCCTTGCTCGGCCAGCGCGCCGCCGTCGATCTCCGCGCGGTTGAAGTAGGGCACCAGCCGACGGTCCAAGACCCGGCCGTAGATCCGCTCGCCGTCGAGGTCGGCCCGGAATTGGCCGAGATTCACGGACACCAGGTCCTTCGGTAGGCCGAACAGCGGCCAGCGATAGGCGCCCTCGGAGCGCAGGGCGCCGCGCAGCTCGGCCTCGTAGTAGCCGGTGAACAGCCCTCGTGACGTGCCTGCCCCGAACACCTGGAAGGGCGTGAATTCCGCCTCGAAGGCAGCGCGCAGCGCTGCGCTGTCGCCTTCGATAGAGCGCGCCAGGGTTATGCACGGGCGCCGCCAATCTCCCACGGTGCCCGCCAGCCGGCCGGGCCCGACCGGCCGATCGTCCGGCTGGCCCAGAAGCCGGGCACAGGAGCGGCGCAAGGCAGGAAGGGCTTGCGATAGGTCGTCCGTGTTCCAGCCGGGCAGTTCGGCATAGGACGTTTCGGCCAGGACCAGGGGCTCGGGCGCCTTACGCTGGAGCCCGGGCACCCCATGATGCTGCGATCTGAAATCGGCGAAGATGCGGGCCCCGGAGTTGAAGACCAGTGGGTAGCGTTGTGCCAGTTCGGGCCGTGCCAGGGGTCCTTCCTTCGGCTCGGTATAGACCGGCAGCGCATCGTAGCCATGCTCTTCGAGAATGCTCGAGGCAATCTCGAACTTGGCCGATGGGGTGTCGAAGCCCGGCTGACCGTCCTCCCGCAGCAGCCCCCGCTCCCACTTCTTGTACTGCGTCATCACTGTCGGACGACGCACTTCGCCACCGTTGGCACGAACCTCCTCGAGCGTGAAACCGGAGCCCTCGAGCGCATATCGCAGTCGCTCCTCGTCACTTTGGGGGTACTTGTCGCCGTAACCGAGACGCGCAGCCAGGTCCGATAGGATGTGAAAGTCATCCCTGGCCTCCCCTACCGGCTCGATGAGCTTGTCGCGGATCTTGAACAGCGGACCGTAGGTCATATAGGAGCTGATTTCGTAGCCCGTGGTCGCCGGCAGAACGATGTCGGCCCAGGCCGAATCGGCGGTGAAATGGCGATCGATCGTGACCAGGAAATCCAGCGCCGCCAGGGCCTCGCGCCAAACGGGAGGATTGGGCCACGCCGTAATGATGGAGCCGCCCAGGATCATCAATGAGCGAATCTTGTAGGGCTCGCCCTTCAGGATCGAGTCCGGCAGGGCGATGGCGTGGGATTCCCCCCGGTACATGCTGTAGACGGGGAAGCGGTCTCGGCCCAGCGCCTGGCGCACATCCGGGTTCGCGACGAGACCCTGGCGATTGATGGGAAACCGATTCTCCTTCATGCGGAACAACAGTCCGCCAGGCACATCGAGCTGGCCGGCCACAGCCCAGAGGGTGAAGACCGCACGGATAGCTTGCACGCCACTGTCCGCATACTCGAGACCCGTGTACATGACCGGGCAGGCACCTCTCGCCTGGGCGATGCGCCGTGCCAACTCCACCACCTTGGCCGCGGGTATGCCGGTGATCTCCTCCACCGCTTCGGGTCTGAAGTGTTGGATGTAGTCCAACAAGGGCTCCCAACCGACCGTCCAGTGGCTCACGAACTCCTCGTCGTAGAGCTCTTCCTCCACCAGGACGTTGATCAATCCCAGGGCCAGCGCGCCGTCAGTTCCAGGGCGTATCGGAACCCATTCGGCTCCAGCGTCCCGGGCGGTCTCGGTACGTCGGGGATCAATGACCACGACTTCGGCGCCTCGCTGCCGAGCCTGCTGGATCTGCTCGTGGGCCAACGGCGGCGAATCAGTGGCCGGGTTGGCCCCCCAGACCACGATGAGCTGAGCCTGATCGATATCGAAGTCCATGGTGTGATACATCTCGCCCATGGTCGTGTGGGGCGCGATCATCGCGAACGAGACGTAACAGAGGGCGCCGACCCCCAGAGTGTTGGGCGAGCCGAACGGGAAGAGGACGCTGGAGGCCGACGAAATTGCCACTCCTGCTGGCTGGAAGATGTCGCACAGCGAGAGCTCGAAGCTGCCACGCCCGGTATAGATCGCCGTGGCTTCCGGACCCGACTCCGCCTTGATTGCCTGGAGTCGCCCCGCGATGGTGTTCATCGCCTCCTCCCAGGAGATAGGCTCGAACTCGAAGGTCCCCTTGGGGCCGACCCTCTTCAGAGGATGCTGCAGACGCTGCGGGTCATGCACGATCTCCGGTGAGTGCACACCGTTCGTACAGATCATTCCCAGCGGATGGTCGGGCAGGGGCTCGACCTGCCGCAGCTCGCCATCCTCGATCGTGGCTCGCACCCAGCAGCCCGCCGGGCAGATTCCGCACAGGCCGTCCCTCACCTCCATCAACCCGTCTCGCTCCTCTTCTCCAGAAGGGCGAGAGCAAAGGTCTCTTCCGCGTCGGTGTACCACTCGGCGATGTGCAGTCCCGCTGAGCGAACCATGACCTCGGCGCTGATCCGGTCGAACTTGCGGCAGATCTCGGTGCGGATGGTCTCACCTTCGTTCATGGTGAATCGCAGCCCCAGATCTCCCACCGTGATCTCCAGATCGTGCCGAGCCGCAAGATGCATCTCGACCCTCGCTTCTTGGCGATTGAAGAAAGCTAGATGCTCGAAGGCATCCTGGTCGAAGTCGGCACCCATGGCGCTGTTGACCACCGAGAGGATGTTCTTGTTGAAAGCCGCTGTCACACCTGCGGCATCGTTGTAGGCACTCTCCAAGACCGCCCGGTCTTTGATGGTGTCCAGGCCAAGGAGAAACCGATCTTCCTCATCCATCAGCGCCGTCACGCTCGAGAGGAACTCTGTAGCCTGATCAGGGTGCAGATTGCCGATGGTGCTCCCCATGAAGAGGAAGAGCTTCTTTCTCGAGTGGTCCAGCCGATCGAGCGGGTGGTGGAAGTCCGTCACCAAACCCATGATAGTGAGATTCGGATACAGCTCCAGGAGGTGCTCCGCCGCCTCGATGAGTGCGGTCTCGCTGATGTCTACCGGGACATACCGAATCAGGCGCCGCTGGTTCTTGTCGACGGCATCCAACAGGGCCCGAATCTTCAAGTTGGCACCCGAACCGAGCTCGATGAGGTCGCCGGCGGCGAAACCCGCCATGATCTCGGGCCCGAACTGTTCCAGCATGGCGTGCTCGGTGCGGGTCTGATAGTACTCGGGTAGCTCGCAAATCTCCTCGAAGAGCTTCGAGCCCGTGGCATCGTAAAAGTACTTGCTGGGCAGGGTCCTCGGGGACGTGGCCAGCCCAGCCTCGACCTCCTGGGCCGCCCCGTCCCCCTCGTGACCTGTCAGGGCTGAGAAGACTCTCAAACGATTGCAGTCGCTCTCGAAGATGACCGTCATAGAGTGCTGCTAACCGTACCAGAAGAGAACATTTGCGGATCGGAATCTACCTCGAGATCCAGATCAGACCGGCACTTCCACAACCGTCTCCTTGCGTCTCGCAGAGAAGACGAGCTTGCCGTCCGCGACATCGGCATGGATCGTGTCCCCTGGTCCGAAGGTCCCATTCAGGATCTTCTCGGCCAGAGGGTTCTCCAGATACTGCTGGAGGGCGCGCTTCAGGGGCCTGGCTCCGTACACCGGGTCGTAGCCCACGTTGCCGAGGAAGTCGAGTGCCTCGGTCGTCAATTTCAGTCCTATTCCGTTGCCTTCGAGCCGCCCGGCGACGATCCTTACCTGGAGCTCCGCGATCTGGCGAATCTGCTCTCGCTCGAGCGGGTGGAAGACGATGATGTCGTCGACTCGGTTGAGAAACTCTGGCCGGAAGTGCTCACCCAGGATCTCCATCACCGCCGCCTTCATCTCGTCGTAATGCTCTTCGCCGGCCATCTCCTGGATCACGTGCGAGCCGAGATTCGACGTCATGACGATGATCGTGTTGCGGAAGTCCACCGTGCGGCCCTGTCCGTCCGTCAGGCGTCCATCGTCGAGAACCTGGAGCAGCACGTTGAAGACCTCCGGATGAGCCTTCTCGATTTCATCCAGCAAGATGACCGAGTAGGGTCGGCGACGCACAGCTTCAGTCAGATATCCGCCCTCTTCGTAGCCCACGTAGCCCGGGGGAGCTCCGATCAGTCGCGCCACCGAGTGCTTTTCCATGAATTCCGACATGTCAATACGAATCAGCGCATCTTCGGTATCGAACAGCGACACAGCTAGTGCCTTGCAGAGCTCGGTCTTGCCGACACCAGTTGGGCCGAGGAAGAGAAACGACCCGTTGGGACGGTTGGGATCCGACAAGCCGGCTCGCGAGCGACGGATGGCGTTGCTGACCGCCTTGACCGCCTCCTGTTGGCCGATCACCCTCTGACCCAGCTCGTCTTCCAGTTGCAGCAGTCTCTCTCGTTCCCCTTCCAGCATCTTCGAGACCGGTATCCCGGTCCAACGAGAGACCACCTCGGCCACCTCTTCCTCGGTGACCTTGTTCCGCACCAGTGTCATCTCCTGCTCCTCGGCCTGTGAGGCCGCCGCTAGCTGTTGCTCGAGCTCTGGAATTTGACCGTACTGGAGCTCCGAGGCTCTCGTCAGATCACCTGCACGTTGTGCCGCCTCCAGCTCGAAGCGGGCCCGCTCGAGGTCCTCTTTGATCTGCGCCGCACCTTCCAGGGTGGCCTTCTCCGCCTTCCAGATCTCTTCGAGGTCGGCGAACTCTCTCTCCAGTACCTTGATCTCCGCCTCCAGGTCCTTCAGTCGCTGCTTCGAGGCCTTGTCCTTCTCCTTCTTCAATGCCTCCCGCTGGATCTTCAGCTGAATGAGACGGCGCTCGAGTCTGTCCATCTCCTCTGGCTTGGAGTCGATCTCCATCCGGATCCGCGAGGCCGCCTCATCGATAAGGTCGATAGCCTTGTCCGGCAGTTGGCGGTCCGTGATGTAACGGTGAGACAGCGTCGCGGCCGCCACGATCGCCGGGTCCGTAATCTCGACCCCGTGATGGACCTCGTAGCGCTCCTTCAATCCGCGCAGGATCGCGATCGTATCCTCGACCGAAGGCTCGCTGACCAGGACCTTCTGGAGACGGCGCTCCAGCGCCGCATCCTTCTCGATGTTCTTCCGATACTCGTCCAGGGTGGTCGCACCGATGGCATGAAGCTCGCCCCTGGCCAGGGCCGGCTTCAGCATGTTGCTCGCGTCCATCGCCCCTTCTGCCTTGCCGGCACCCACCATCGTGTGGATCTCGTCGATGAAGAGGATGATCTGCCCCTCCTGCTTGACCAGATCGTTGATCACCGCCTTCAGACGCTCCTCGAACTCTCCCCGGAACTTCGCGCCGGCGATCAGTGCTCCCATGTCCAGCGACAGCACGCGCTTGCCCTTCAGGCCCTCTGGGACCTCGTCGTTGACGATCCTCTGAGCCAGGCCCTCGACGATCGCTGTCTTACCGACGCCTGCCTCACCGATGAGGACAGGGTTGTTCTTGGTGCGTCGTTGCAATACCTGAATCGCTCGCCGAATCTCGTTGTCGCGGCCAATGACCGGGTCGAGCTTGCCCTGCTCCGCTCGCTCCGTCAGATCGACGGTGAAGCGCTCGAGCGCTTGCCGCTGCTCCTCCGCATCGGCATTGTCGACTTGCTGGCCTCCCCGCACCCCATCGATCGTCTGTTCCAGCGCCGCCTCGGTCGCCCCTGTCTTGCGAAGCATCTCCCCGAGCGGACCTCTGTCTTGCACACCGGCGAGCAGAAACAACTCACTCGAGATGAACTGGTCGCCTCTCTGCTGGGCCAGTTTGTCCGTCACATTGAGCAGGCGGTTGAGATCCGGCGATATCAGGACATCGCCAGCGGTGCCTTCGACGCGAGGCAAACGGTCGAGAGCCTGCATCAGATCGACGCCCAGTTGGTCGACGTTGACGCCAGCCTTCGCCAGGATGGGCAACGCGCTGCTGCCATCCTGCTCCAGCAGCGCCGCCATCACGTGTGTCGGCTCTACGTATTGATGATCCCTGCCGACAGCCAGGCTCTGGGCATCCGCCAGTGCCTGTTGGAACTTCGTCGTCAGTTTGTCCATGCGCATGGTACTTCCCTCCTTCGCTTCGCGAAATCTAGTCCTGTCTGGGTGTCAGCGCCGCTTCAGGCTGCGTTGGCCCGAACCCAGTGCTCGATCTGAGGCAGACTCATCGCGCCAGGCTGGCGGGCCACTTCCCGACCCTGCTTGAATACGACGAGGGTCGGAATGCTCTGAATGCCGAACCGGGAAGCCACCTGCGGTGCCTCCTCGGTATTCAGCTTGGCCAGGACCACCCCAGGCTCCAGGCTCGCCGCGGCCTGCTCGTAGGCGGGTGCCATCATTTTGCACGGACCGCACCACGAGGCCCAGAAATCCACGACCACGGGCACGTCACTGCGCTCGATGAAACGATCGAATGTCGATTGATCCAGGCTGATCGGGCTCCCAGTGAACAAGGGCTGCTTGCAGCTGCCACATCGGGGCCCGTCACTCAGTCGCGCAACGGCAACGCGGTTCACCTTGGCACAACTCTGACAGACAATATGTTTCGAATCAGACATGATCTTCACTTGGTTGTTGAGTCTCAGAATCTGCTTTTGGGGCACTCACCCTTGATATCCAACATTTTGAATCACGGATTTAATCCCACCCAAACGGTGATTGGGCAGGAGCATCTCTTGCCATGTGCTACTCTTCGCCTCCTTCGACTCCGGCTCGACTTACCGTGCCGATCACAAGAAGCTTCCAGACCCAAGACCGCGCTCATCGCGCACAGGTGAACCATGTCCATGCAGGAAAGAGAAAGTCTCCGCAACCTCGCCATTATCGCCCACGTCGATCACGGTAAAACAACCCTGGTCGACGCCATGCTCTGGCAGAGCGGCACCTTCGGTGCCCATCAGGAGGTTCGCGAGCGCGTGCTCGACTCCATCGATCTGGAACGCGAGAAGGGCATCACCATCATGGCCAAGAACACGGCCATCGATTACCACGGAGTCCGCATCAACATCGTCGATACCCCGGGCCACGCCGACTTCGGCGGCGAAGTCGAACGCACCCTCAAGCTGGTGGACGGAGTGCTGCTGCTCGTCGACGCCTCCGAAGGGCCGCTTCCACAAACCCGCTTCGTTCTGCGCAAGGCTCTCGACGCCAACCTGAAGCCGATCGTCGTGATCAACAAGATCGACCGTCCGGATGCACGCTCGCAAGAGGTCCTGAACGAGATCTACGACCTGTTCATCGACCTCGACGCGACCGAAGAGCAACTGGAGTTTCCGGTTCTCTACTGCATTGCCAAGGAGGGGATCGCCAGCCTCGAACCTGATGCGAGCGAGGGCGATCTGCGACCGCTTTTCGAGCAGATCCTCGAAACCATCCCCGCTCCTCGATTCGACCCCGAGATGGCCTTCCAGTTCCTGATCACCTCGCTGGACTACGACGACTACGTCGGTCGCCTGGCGATCGGTCGCATCTTCAACGGCCACGTTCGCAAGGCTCAGGAGGTCACCCGAATGCTGCTCGACGGCTCGACGGAGATCATCAAGGTGACGCAACTCTACGGCTACAAAGGGCTCGACCGGACGTCGATCCCAGAGGCTGGGCCCGGTGACATCGTGGCCATCGCCGGCCTGGATGAGATCGCGATCGGCGAGACCCTCGCCGATCTGGAGCACCCGGAAGCTCTGCCGCCGATCCTCGTCGACGAGCCTACCCTCGAGATGGTCTTCTCGACCAACACCTCGCCCATGGCAGGCAAGGAGGGGGCCCACGTCACCTCCACCAAACTACGCGAACGGCTGATCAAGGAATCACTGACCAATGTAGCTATACGTCTCGAAGAGACCCCGGGCAGCGACGCCCTGAAGATCGCCGGCCGCGGTGAGCTGCAGCTGGCGATCCTCATCGAGATGATGCGTCGCGAAGGCTACGAGTTCTCCGTCGGCAAGCCGCAAGTGATCGTTCACAACGGACCGGATGGGCCTGAAGAGCCGATGGAGCTCCTGACCGTCGACTGTCCTGAAGAGTTCGTCGGTGCGGTGACCCAGAAGCTCGGTCCGCGCAAGGGCCGAATGCTGCAAATGATCAATCACGGCACCGGCCGCGTGCGAATGGAGTTCAGGGTCCCGGCGCGTGGCTTGATCGGCTTCCGCACGGAGTTCTTGACCGAGACCCGTGGGACCGGAATCATGAACCACCTGTTCGACTCCTTCGGCCCCTGGCAGGGGGAGATCCCGCAGCGCATTACCGGTGCTCTGGTCTCCGATCGGGCAGGCCGAGTCACGGCCTTCGCCATCGACCACCTGCAGCCGAGGGGGATGTTCTTCGTGGCCCCGGGGGACATGGTCTACGAGGGGATGATCGTCGGCGAACACTCCCGCCCGGGCGATCTGGACCTGAACATCACCAAAGAAAAGAAGCTCACCAACATGCGGGCCGCCTCGGCCGACGAGCTGGTCAGGCTGGTGCCGCCGACGATCTTGAGCCTGGAGCAGGCTCTCGAGTTCCTGGCCGAGGACGAGCAGCTCGAGGTCACGCCGGCGTCCTTCCGCCTGCGCAAGCGCGCGCTCCAGGCCAATCAGCGCAAGTAGTCATGGTCTTGGGGCCTTGGGGTCCTGGGGTCTTGGGGTATTGGGGTCCTGGGGATGAGGCGGCCGGGCGTGCCTTCCGGCCGGTCTTTGAGGGCTCGAGGCATTGAAGCGGCCGGACCTGTGCCGGCCGAAGGTGAAGCGACCAACTCAGGTTGTGTGATTGAGGTAGGACGGGCGGTTCAACCTCCAGGGTTCGGCGTGGGGACCTCCATGGGGGTTCTTGCAGCGGAAGGGAGGATAGCCCCCTGGGGGCCCCACGGCGGACCCGCAGGAGCCTCTGGTACCGCCAGTGCAGTGACGCAGTGGGCATTGAGAGGTGAGCAGTGAGCAGCGACGCACTGGGAAGTGAGGGACAGGATCTCACTACTCCAAAGAACGGCCGGCACGGGGCCGACCGCTTCATCCTTCAAAGATCAGCCGAAGGAACGTCGGCTGATTCACCCTCAAGCCCTCGAACCCTACGGCTCGGGAATCAACCTGCTGCCTTCTTGGAGAACCCGCTCGTGCAGCGATCCGAGGAGCTCGACAGTTGCGTCGAAGTCTTCCTGAAGCTCGCCATGGGTCTCCGGATCGACTCCTCGGTAGGGCCTCGCGACGAGCGACACCTCGTGATTCAGGACTCGCATTGACAGATCGGTGTAGCCAGGCGCCCAGAGGTTCTTGGGGAGCCGCGTCGGGGCCTTTTCGGATAGAACCCAGGCAAGCTCGGACACCTCGGACTCCGGTAGTTCCAGCTCGATGGGGTCCGAATATCCGTCGACCGGGTCGCGCAGCCGCGTCACAACCGTCAGCTCCTGCAAGGTGAAGATGAACTCGGTCCTCGTTTCGTCGGTAGCGGCCCCCTCGGCCATCTGCTGGTACTGCAGCTCGAAAATCACCGGGTCGAGACTTCCCGAAGCGATCATCTCGAGCCCCTCCTCGAGGCTCTCGGCACCGACGCCCGAGACTGCCGGCTCCTCGCAGGAGTCCAGGAAGCCGTTCACCAATCGGGCGAACGATTCGGACTGCTCCCCACGATTGATCTGGACGACCTCCTTCTGGAGACCTCCCAGAGAGAGGCTGAGACTGCAGACGACGGTGCGGGCGCTTTCCGACTGCATCCGGTCGGGCTCCGGAACTCCTCCGTATCGATCGGGAAGAAAAGGGAACTCGGCAGCGAGGAGCTTCTGGAGCAGTCCCGTGATCGCGGGCTCCGTCAGCTCGAACTGCCGCTCGCCTCCCCAGATGGCCACACCGCTCTCGAAGATCCTCACCGACCGCCAGTACGAATCGCCTGTGCATCCCGCACTCAAGGAAAGACCGTCGCGCAGCCCGGGATCCGCGGCAGCGCTCTCGAGAGCGGACTTGAGCTGAGCATCGTTATCTGATTCCACCACATCTCCTGCAGAGCCCTTCGACGAACGGACTGCGTTGGCGGGAGCGGAAGCACCCATCGAGCGCTTCGAGGTCTCGCCACAGGCACCCAAGCACAGGAGCGAGATGGAGGCCAAGAGCGCGAACGACCGGAAGCTCCAGGTCAACCGGCGAGGAAGATCTCTGGTGTCGTTGTCAATCATCGGGGGGCGAATATAGCAGTGCAGCGCGCGGCCGGCACGGTCTCGGCAGTCTGTGACACCTTTGTGACACGAGAAGTTGCCCAGACGACTCTGCTTTCTGTAGGATAACCTGTCTCATCTCCCCCAGACCTGCCGGGGGTCTCACTGGTTGCCTTAGCGATGTGGGAGACCTCTGCGGCGAGTGGCTCTCGGGGTTCGCTTGGCCGATTGACAGTTGGACGTTCGAACAGGAGGTGCACATGACCAAGAACCTAGCCCTTTGTATGACCTTGTTGGTCCTCGTCCTGACCCTGGCGTTTGTCTCCTCCCAGGCGATGCAGCAACCAACCGATCCCGAGGTCGCTCTCAAGCCATCACCTGCTTCTCCGGCCGGAGCCAATGGCTCGGGTCCAGCAGGTGGGCCCTCCGGCTCCTCGAGCGATCGCGGCGTTTTTCAGGCAAATGGCCCGATCCGGGTGAACCTGCACGAGGTCCCGACAGGGTTCGTGCCGGACCTGAACGTCGTCATCCCGCCTCCCGCAATGCCGATCTCTGAGGCAGAAGCCGAGCGTTTGCGCCAGCAGGCCTTGCTCCTTGCGCCGGACAGCGATATTCAGATCGCGACCACCGGACCGAGCACCCTGGCACCCACAGCCGGCGTCAGTTTCGATGCCATCGACGCCGGGGAGTGCTGCACCAGCGGCACAAATACGCCTCCCGATCCGGAGTTGGGCGTCGGCAAGGACTACGTCATTCCGGTGGTCAACGTCGCTTTCAAGATCTTCGAAAAGGACGGCACCCTGGTGCAAGGCGCGACCACCTTTGCTTCTTTCATGTCGGCAGATCCGAACTGCATCGGGGTCTTCGATCCCAACGTGGCCTATGACGAGGTCGAAGACCGTTACATCCTCGGCATCGACGCCAATGGCAGCAACTACTGCATCGCGGTCAGCGCGAATGCGGGCGACATCGTCAATTGGAACCTGTACAGCATTCCGACGCTGCAGGGCTGCGGCACGTTTCACGACTATCCCCACATCGGTGTCGGCCCCGACCTCATCGTCATGGGCGCCAATCAGTTCGCCGGCAGCTTCTGCGAAGGGCGGGTCTGGGCCATGGACAAGAGCGCCATGTACGCCGGCAATGCGATGAGCTTCGTCACCAAGAGTACCGGCAGCGACGGTACTCCGATGCCCGCCAACTATCACGGTGATTTCGGTTCCCTGAGCGGACCCCATTGGTTCATGACCGAGGTTTTCGACGGCTGCAATCACAACGTCTGGGGATGGACAGACCCACTCACTGGCACCAATCCGGTCAAGAAATCCAACCTCAACCTCTGCACCGCAACCGGCGTGACCGCCGGATTTCCGGTCAACTGGCCGCAATCGGGAGGTAGCTCGATTCAGGCCAATGACTGGCGAGGGCAATCCAGTGAGTACAGGGATGGCACCATCACCATGACGAATCAGACGATCTCCTGTAATCCCGGCAGTGGCACGGTGGACTGCGTCCGATGGGCCAATATCGACCCGGCTGGCAACAGCATTGTGGACGCGGGCGTTTTGGGATCGAACGGCGAGTATCGGACCTTCGCCAACGCCGTCTCGAACTCCTGCGGAGACATCGCGGTCGGCTACTCGAAGGGCAGCAGCTCTACCTTCCCATCCACCTACGTGACCGGACGACTGAGCACCGATCCTGCCGGAACTCTTCAACCTGAGGCCCTCCTCAAGGCAGGCGACGGCACCTACACCTGCTTCGACGGCTCACCATACAGATGGGGCGATTACACGGGGATGACGATCGACCCGGACGGAACCACCTTTTGGTATCTAGGTGAGTACTCCAAGCCCTCGGCCGTTGGCAGCTGCAAGTGGGGCACCTACATCGGGTCCTTCAGCTACGACAGCTGTTCGCCGACGTTGGGCATCTTCACAGACGGTTTCGAGAGCGGGGACGTTTCTGCCTGGTCGAGGTCGCAGCCCTAGAAGCTTCGGTCTCGAAACGCCTCGGGCAAGACGCTCAAGTCCTGCCAGGCGACAGAGAACCACAGGGCCGGCCGGGCAGTTCTACTGCCTGGCCCTTTTCACTTCTTCGGCCACCTTCATGAGCTGCAGGACCTTGGCGACCGCCCGGTCCACCCACCCGAAGTGTCAGCGATGTCCTGAGACCAGACTGTCAGCGATGTCCTGAGGCCATACAACCTGCGCCGGCCGTAGGTGAAGCGACCGACTCAGGTTGTGTGATTGAGGTTCGTCCGGGTGGCTCGCAGGGGGACGGCGACGAGAAAAGCGGTGACAGAAAAGCGGTGACAGGCACCTCATTCCGCAACGCCATTAGGTTGCTCTCCATCTTCGGCCGTGGCGGCGCGTTTGCGTCAGTAAATGAGGTGCCTGTCACCGCTTTTCTCGCCGAACGAACCTCTGGCACCGGGGTGTCAGCGAGGCAGGGCGCCTTGAAGCGGCCGGACCCGCGCCGGCCGGGGTGTGTGGAGACCTGAGATCTCTGAGGAAGAACCTCGTGCGTGGCCCAGAGCCAACCGCGAATCGAGGCAAACGGTCTCGGCTTGCTGCCTCGCGCTCGTGCTCATGTTGCGGATAAGAACATTTAAAGATGGCTATTTGACACCCACGATGACTCTGATAGCGTGCTTCCCGATTCGCGAACTACAAGCAGCCGACCTTGGAACAGGTCGCAGCTGAGACTGTGAGGATTCGAGGAGGTATCAGACGCAGAAGGCTCTCGTGGAGTCGCCAGACCGCAGCAACGGCACTGGCCGCCAGCTACAGGGCTCCGCAGAAAGGAGAAGCATGATGTCACGAAGAACTATCGCGTTGGCAGGTCTCTGTACGCTAGCGCTGGCCCTTTCGCCGGCCTGGGCTCAAGGTCCGGTGGTGACCACGGGCAAGGCCATCCACCACGACACGTCGCCGCCTCTGCGGGACATCGCGATCACCGCGACGCCGCCTACCGGCCTCAATCGGGAAGTCCCGATCATGGAGAAGCCGGACTTCGGCAAGGACCCGTCCTTGGCCGAACCCGACGGCGGAGTGCAGTCCGACTATGCGCCCTCCCTCGGGCCCACCCCTGCACCCTCGGTCAGCGCCTCGGGCCTTTCGGACGACGACAACGCCGTCGTCCTGGGCGGCCGCATCGTGCCGCCGGACACCAACGGCGACATCGGCCTGGACGCTTCCGGCAACCGCATCTACATCCAGTACATCAATCTGATCTGGGGCATCTACAACGACTCCGGTACCCTGATCCACGGGCCCTTTGCAGGCAACAGCTTCTGGCAGGGCTTCGGCGGCGCCTGCCAGATCAACAACGACGGCGACCCTATAGTGCTCTACGACGACACCGCAGGTCGCTGGGTCTTCAGTCAGTTCTCGGTCGACGAGGGTACCCAGTGCGTGGCGGTTTCGACCACCAGCGATCCCTTGGGGCCCTATCACCGCTACGCCTTCGTGGTGACGCCGGGCGGCGCCAACGACTATCCGAAGCTGGGTGTCTGGGACGACGGCACAACCGGCAGCACCGGTCAGAGCGCCTACACCTTCACCACACGTGACTTCGGCGGCGGCGGCGGATCGTTCTCGGTCGGAGCTGGCGTCATGGAGCGCGATCAGATGCTTCAGGGTCTGCCGGCCCAGTTCATCAAGTTCTTCAACCCCTGCGTAGGCGGCGACTGCATCGAAGGCCAGCTGCCTCCCCATCTGGCGGGACCGACCCCGCCGGCCGGCACCTGCCCGACCTACTGGGCGGCGGTGGACTCGGCTTACGACGACGATCCGGCCGGGATCGACGGATACCGCAATCATCAGCTGTGCGTCAACTGGGCGAGCATCGGCACCTCGACCTACACCGAAGGTCCGATCGTGCCCGCCGGCTCGAACTTCGACCGCTTCCTGGGCAACGGCTTTTCGGACTGCATCAGCCCGGTCAACGGCGGCGAGGATCTCGACTGCCTGGCGGGCTTCACCATGTACCGGGCGCAGTACCGCTGGTTCGGCTCCGAGGCCTCCGTGGTGCTCAACACCACGGTCGACGCCGGCGGTGACCGTGCCGGGATCCGCTGGGCCGAGTTGCGCAGTGCCAACGGAGACACGCGCTGGTTCCGGCAGCAGGACGGCACTTACTCGCCTGCCGACGGCCTCGATCGCTGGATGGGCTCGATCGCCCAGGACCAGGACCGCAACATCGCCCTCGGGTACAGCGTGACCGGCAGCAGCCTCTTCCCGTCGGTGCGCTACACCTCGCGAATGGCGGGGGATACCGCGGGCACGATGCCCGGCGGCGAGGTCTCCTGTCACGAGGGCACAGGTGCCCAGATCGCGTCGTCGAACCGCTGGGGCGACTACTCTTCGATGAGCGTCGACCCGACGGACGATTGCACTTTCTGGTACACGCAGGAGTACTACCAGAACACCGGCAGCTTCGACTTCAACACCCGCATCTGCAGCTTCAAGTTCGACGACTGCGGCGTGGCCACCGGGTCGATCTTCGCCGACGGTTTCGAGAGCGGTGACGTTTCTGCGTGGCAGTGACGCTTCTGCCTGGTCGAGGTCGCAGCCCTAGAAGCTTCGGTCTCGAAACGCCTCGGGCAAGACGCTCAAGTCCTGCCAGGCGACAGAGAACCACAGGGCCGGTGACAGCCGGAGCTGCACCTACCAAGCAGAGCTCTACCCCTCTGTCACTGAGAACTCGTTTGGCCTGGAGCAGAATCTCGAGGGCTCGAACGTTGACCAGGGGACTGCCTCGCAGGTCCAGCTCGATCCGGCTGGTTCCCTCGACGGCCAGCCGCTGGACCAGCTTGCTGATCTCGAGGCCACCCTCTCGGTTGAGATACCCGTTGGTATGGACGAACGCAATGTCACCATCTCGCCTCACATTCAGTTGCAGGGAGACGCTCCACCCCAGGCCAGGGTGGCTCTCTGCCGCTCCTCGGAGCCTCGATCCCATCATCTCAGACCGCTTGGAGTAGTGGTCAGGGGTTTCCGGCGCCGAGCGTCGACCCTTCCGACTTCCGGATCGCTGATCCCCACCATTCATGGATCGTCCCCCGTTCTGATACGCGACAGAGACGTCGATTGGCCGTATCGCAGATCCGATCGATCGTTCATGGCTTCTGCGCCTCTTGCATCTGCATACCCTATGCCATACTCCTTCAGGCAGCCGGTATTGGAGTCTCGCACTCATGAGCGACCCGTCGATCATTCCCTACGTCGTAGGACAGTGGGTGCGTGGCGAGCGCTTCTACGGTCGCCAGACCCACCTCCAGGAGATCCTCGAAGGATCCCGGGGTAGCCTCTGGCTGCTGGGAACGCGCCGCATCGGCAAGACCTAGCTGCTGAGACAACTGGAGTGGATTGCCTCCAGTAGTCCCGATCTCGGGTATCTGCCTCTATTCTGGAATCTCCAAGGCGCCGGAGACCCTGCTGAGCTCCATCTGAGCTTCCGTCACGCGCTTCTGGACTCTCAACAGCGCTGGTCGAACCTGGGAATCGAGGTTTCCAATCTCGATCCCGAGAACCTTGTCGCCAGTCTGACGCGCCTGAGGCGCCAGATTCGCACTGCTGGCCGCCGGTCGCTGCTGCTCTGCGACGAGGCTCTGCTCTCTGGTTGTGTTGATATCAGACATCCGCAAACAGGGGCCCGACGGCCATCAAGTCGACGACCAGAAAGATGCGAAGCGCCGTGACGATTCGCATCCCGGAGGGGTTGTGAGGGGAGGATCCTGACATCGGCGTTACCGCCCAGGGGCCTGCACTCAGGCGATCCTGCTCCTAAATCGAGCTGTTCTTCATCGTATCCCTGCCTCGAAGCCAGATGCGAATGAGACACCGACCAGTAGGTTCCGGCAGCCGGATTGTCTGTTCTCGAAACTCCAACGCGACGGATGAAGTGGAAACCCGCAACCGGCTGCCGCTTGATCGAAGACGGTACCGACTGGTGAGCCGGCGGAGATCAAGGCAACGAGAGAGCAGCTGAAAGCTCTCGGCTACATCGACTGAATTGTCGATCCGTCGACTCCCAAACCCACCCATCCGGGTAGCGGCGATCCTCGATCCCTTTGGTAAGCTGTAGAAGTCCGAATCGACTGCTCCGCGCGAGTCGTTACGGACCTTCTCATCGGAGTACCCGAGTTGCTCCTGCGCGGCCCATCTGTTTGCATCGAGGAGAAGGGGATCTTGACTGGATCTCGTCCAAAGCCGGTTCGTACTTTGCGCCTGCTTCAGGGGCTAGCAGGGCTCCTGCCCGTCCTTCTTCTCATAGTTTCCAGCCCTGCGGCTCCGGCGGCTTCTCTCTCCCAGCCCGTGGTTTTTTGCCGCCTGCCCACTGACAGGACGCCTGCCAGCGGCCTGGCCGGCGGAATGCTGCCATCCGACTATGGCGAGGGCGCGTCGCTCGTAGTCCTTCAACCCGATGGCAGCATCTCGCGCCTGGCGAGCGACTTCGCGAGTGCGTGCGACCCCGACGTCTCCTTCGACGGCGAGCACATCTTGTTCGCGGGCCAGAGAAGCCTGCGGGATCCCTGGAACATCTGGGAGATGCGCGCTGACGGCACCGAATTGCGGCAGATCACTCACGAAGCGCTCGACGGTCGCCGGCCCATCTATCTCTCGACGTTCTACACCATCACCTCGTCCGAGCCCTGGTACACGGTCCTTTTCGAGCGGCAAGACGGCGTCTCGAATGAAGCCGGCACGGCCCCGGGAAACAGCCTCTACACGGTTCGTCTCGACGGTTCGGAGCTGCGGCGCATCACGTTTCATCCTGGCAACGACCTCACGCCCTTCCTGATGCAGGACGGACTTATCCTGTTCTCCGGCTGGAGAATGCTGTCGGATCCACGGTTCCCCGACGGCCGGATCGGGATCTATGGTGTCCAGACCGACGGCATCGACTACTCCTTCTTCGGCGGGCTGGAAGGAGAGAGGGTCCAGCTCATGCCAACTCTCTCGACCCATGGGCTCGTGATCTTCGTGGAAGCCGACCGCGTTGGCTGGGATGGCGCCGGAACCCTTGCCGCCCTCCGAGCGCAACGACCACATCACTCCTACAGCTCTCTGACAGCCAAGATTCAGGGTCTGTTCCATTCCCCTTCTCCATTGGCTGACGGAAGCCTGCTCGTCTCCCAGCGTGCCGCGACAGGGGAGAGCGTCTTGAGGCTCGGCAGATTCGAGCCGGCCAGTGGCGACTTCGAGGTTCTCTTCACCCTTCCGGATAGCCATATCCTGCACGCCAAGCTCCTGGCTCCACGGCCGGAGCCGGACGGTCGCTCCAGCACGGTGCGCCCCGAGTCACCGACGGGCAAGCTCTTCTGTCTGAACATCTATGAGAGCGATCAGGCCGTTGGAGGTCTCGAGAAGGGAAGCGTCGAGCGCGTGCGGGTCATCGAAGCGATGCCACGAACCGAAGGCTCACCGACAGACCAGGCAAACTTCCTCGACTCGGGACACTCTGCGGTTCCTCGACGCCTCCTGGGAGAGGCTCCGGTCGAGCCCGACGGCTCTTTCCATGTGGACGTGCCCGCTGACTTGCCCGTCACCCTCCAATTGCTGGGCCAGGACGGCATGGCCCTGGCCAGCTGCGATTGGATCTGGGTCAAGAACCGTGAGTACCGCGGTTGTATCGGCTGCCATGAGGACCCTGAGCTGACCCCCGAGAACCGCTTCGTCCAGGCTGCGGCACGACCAGCCAACCAGCTGACGCTAGCACCCGAAAGGCGACGCAGCGTGACCTTTCGGCGACATGTCCTGCCAATCCTCCAGACTCGCTGCAGCGGATGCCACGGCGATGCAGACGGAGTGCTGCCCTTCGGTTCGCTAGCGGATGAGGCCGGTGCATGGGGAGCTTACGAAGCGCTGCTCACCAAGCAGGCCGGCGGAGGCTCGGCTCGTGGACCCCTGGTCGAGCCCGAAAACGCGAGAACGAGCCAATTGATGTGGCGACTTTTCGGTCGGGACACTTCACAGGGTCCGGATCTAGAAGCACAAACGATGACTCAGATCCCGTCCGATCACGTCGAGCTGCTGAGCGACGACGAGCGCAGGATCTTCGTGGAGTGGATCGACCTCGGAGCCCAATGGGACCTACCCGCAGAGAGACCCGGCGAAACAGAGGAAGGAGCAACTCCATGAGAGCCCACGCCTATTGGATGTCGCTCCTTGTCTGTCTGGCAAGCCCGCTTATCGGTCAATCGCCCGCCCCCTACTTCACCGATGTCACCGACGAAGCCGGCCTTCAGTTCCGGCACAGCTTCGGTGACGTGGAGCTCTCGAACATCGTGGAAGGCACCGGGCCCGGTGTCGTCTTCTTCGACTTCGACAATGACGACTACCCTGACATCTACCTCCTCAACGGCAACTGGAAGCCCGAAGTCAACGACAACCGAAGCCGCAATCTGCGCGGTCAGTTGACCAATGCTCTCTACCGGAATAGCCGGAATGGGACTTTTACCGAGGTCACGATTGCTGCCGGAGTCGGGGATGAAGGCTTCGGCATGGCTGGCTCGGCGGCCGACTACGACCGGGATGGCGATCTCGATCTCTACGTGCTGAACTACGGTCCCAACGTCTTCTACCGCAACAACGGCGACGGCACGTTCACCGATGTCACCGCAGAGGCCGGTTTGTCCGATCCTCTCTGGAGCGTGTCGGCACCCTGGCTCGACTACGACGGTGACGGCGATTTGGACCTCTATGTCGCTAACTACTTGGAATACGACGAGGGGGCCTTCCGAGACTTCTACGCCGCCCAGGGCTATCCCGGGCCCCTGGCCTACAAGGGCCAGCCCGACCATCTCTACCGCAACAACGGCGACGGCACATTCACTGATGTCACCACAGAGGCCGGTCTCCTCGATCCTGATGGCCGCGCCATGAGTGCCATCGCGGTAGACCTCGACCAGGATGGCGACCAGGACATCTATGTGGCCAATGACGCCATGCCCAGTGCCTACTGGGTGAACGACGGCCGGGGGAGCTTCACAGACCAGGCGCTGATCCAGGGTGTTGCTTTCGGCGAGGGGGGACAGGGAGCCTCTTCGATGGGTCCAACGGTGGGTGACATCGATCGCAACGGCCTGCTGGACATCTGGATTCCAGATATGGCCTACGGCTGCCTTCTCGAACAGAGGGAGAAAGGGTTGTTTTCAGACGTGACCGCGGAGGCCAATCTGGCGGTCATCTGTGGCCAGTACACGGGTTGGGGCAGTGGGTTGGTCGACTTCGACAACGATGGCTACCTGGACGTCTATGTGGCCAACGGCAACGCCCACCACCTCTACACCGAGGAGGATGTCCTGGCCCAGAACGACCGTACCGGGCACTTTCTGGATGTTGCGAAGGATGCGGGCGACTACTTCCAGACCAAGTCTGTAGGCCGGGGGGCGGCATTTGCCGACTACGACAACGACGGCGACATAGACGTCCTGGTGGCGAACCTCGGAGCCTCACCTCGTTTGCTACGGAATGACACGAAGAACTCCAATCGCTGGTTGACCGTGGTGCCGCTGTTGCCTGACGGGGAGACCGTGGCAGTGGGCGCTACCGTTACGGTCACGGTCGGACCCATGCACCTCATCTACCCGGTGCACGGAGTCTTCGGCTATCTCTCGGCTAGCGACCCCCGACCGCACTTCGGCCTCGGTGCCGCTGACCGGGCCGACAGGGTGGAAATTCGTTGGCCCGATGGCGAGGAACAACTGCTCGAGGCGATACCCGCCAATCAGATCCTGGAGGTGGTGCAAAGTGCGAAATAGTCGGAGTCGACCGGTCGTGCTGACGGGTCTGGCCACGCTTCTGGCCGCCGCATGGGGTGTCTCCTCGACGGCCCAGCCCAGGGAACCTGTCTACGTGGGTGTGCGGGTCTGCAGCGAGTGCCACTCGGGCCCCGAGGCCGGCCACCAGTTCAGCACCTGGAGGCTCACACCCCATGCCAAGGCCTTTGCCACTCTCTCCATGGAGGAGTCCACGGAGATCGCGCGCCTCAGTGGAATTCCGGAGGCTCCGCACACAGCTCGGGTCTGCCTCGGCTGCCATGCGACCGCCGCCGACGCTGAGGAGTGGGAGCGGGACGAGACCTTCTTGATCGAGGACGGCATCCAGTGTGAGACCTGCCATGGCCCGGGCAGCGAGTACATGGATGAAGAGGTGATGCGGAACCGAGAGTTGGCCATGGAGAGGGGTCTGAAGATGCCATCCGGCAGCACCTGCATGGTCTGCCATGGACCCAAGGGATCCCACGAAGCCGTCCTCTCAGGTGAGCCCTACGACCTCGAGAAGGCCCTCCAGACCATCGCTCACCCGCGGCCCGAGAGCCCTCCGGTCGAGGCGTCGACACGGAGCAGTGAGACGCAAGCCCTGCTCGGCTCCAGCCAGCACCGATTCACCGGCGTGATGAGCTGCACGAAGTGCCACTCCGGCCCCGAGATGGGCTTCCAATTCAGCAAGTGGCGCATGGGACCTCACGCGCGGGCCTTCGCCGTTCTCGGCACCCCAACCGCCCGTGAGATGGCGAAGCGCTCTGGAGTCGACGGGGACCCTCAGGCGAGCTATGCATGTCTGAGATGCCACGCGACCGGAGCCGGACATGACGCCGCGAGCTTCGAGGTGGGCTTCGACTTGCGCGACGGCGTCCAGTGCGAGAGCTGTCACGGCGCCGGGGCGGACTACTCGCCCGAAGCCGTGATGCTCGATCCTCCGGCAGCGACGGCGGCAGGCCTGAAGAAGCCGGGTCCCGAAATGTGTACCGAGTGTCACGAACAGGGGCACGCCGGCGCTCCCTTCCACTACCAGGCCGCGGTCGCCAAGATCGCACATCCGAAGAGCCCCGTGGCCGTGGGCGCCGCAGAGCCGGTCTACAAGACACCGATCAATCTGGCCCTGACACCCGACGGCTCCGAGCTGTGGGTCGCCTGCGAGGCTTCCTCTTCGACCGTTGTCGTCGACACGGCGACTCACGAGGTCCTGACGGAAATCGAGGTGGGGGGACAGCCCCACGACGTGAGCTTTCAACCAGATGGACGGCGAGCGTACGTCACCAATCGTCTCGATGACACGCTGTCGGTCATCGACGTGGAGACCCATGGCGTGGTGGCAACCGTCGAAGTCGGAGACGAGCCCCACGGCGTGCTGCTGGATGCTCCTGGCGAGCTCATCTATGTCCTCAACAGCGCGCAGGACAGCGTCTCCGTGATCGACGCCGAGACTCTGCAAGAGACGAAACGACTCACCACGTCCAGAGTCCCCTGGTCCCTGTCTCTCTCACCCGACGGCGAGAAGATCTTCGTCACCAACACCCTGTCCGACTTCGTGCCGCCCCGCACACCTCCGATGTCCGAGGTTACGGTGATCGACGCCGAGCGTGGTGCGATCGAGGATCGATTCATCGTTCCAGGCGCCAATCTCCTGCAGGGGGTGGCATGGCACCCTAGTGGCGAGTTCGCAATCGTCACCCTGAACCGGACCAAGAATCTGGTTCCCATGACCCGCCTGCTTCAGGGATGGACCATCACCAATGGCATTGGGATCGTGTGGCGCGATGGTCGGGTCGACCAGGTACTGCTGGATCAGCCCGATATCGCCTTCCCGGATGCTGCTGACATAACCATGACCTCGGACGGGCGGCTGGCTCTGGTGACCAGTAGCGGTTCGGATCGCGTCGCGATCGTGAACCTCGAGAAGCTCTTGTCGATGCTGGGGGAAGCGTCTCCCGAGGAGCGCGAGAGGATCATCCCGAACCATCTGGCCAAGTCCACGGAGTTCGTCGAGGCCTTCGTCAAGACGGGATTGAGTCCCAGGGGAATAACCCTCAGCAGCGACGACAAGACCGCCTATGTGGCCAACACCCTCGATGACACGGTGACGGTGATCGACCTGGAGCGCCTCGAGGCAGTCCAAGAGATCGACCTCGGCGGCCCGGATCTGATCTCCCAGACGAGGTGGGGCGAACAGCTCTTCCACAGCGCCGACATCACCTTCCGGCGACAGTTTTCGTGTCATTCCTGTCACCCGGATGGTCATGTGGACGGCATCACCTACGATATCGAGCCGGACGGCATCGGCACCGACCCCGTGGACAATCGAACCCTGCGTGGCATCTTCGATACCGCCCCCTTCAAGTGGTCGGGGCTCAACCCCAGCCTGCAGCGCCAGTGCGGGCCTCGATTGGCAGTGTTTTTTACCCGCATCGAGCCCTTCACGCCAACAGAGCTCGAAGCCCTGGAGCTTTACATCACCACGATCCCTCGACCCCCCAATCGCCACCGCGCTCTCGGGGCACCCTTGACAGAGGCACAGAGGCTGGGCAAAGCCGTCTACGAGCGGACCCACACCAACGGTGGCCGCCTGATCCCACCTAATGGGCGCTGCATCAACTGCCATCCGGGGCCGCTGTTTACCGATCGTCAACAACACAACGTTGGAACCCAATCACCCCTCGACCGCGAGGACACCTTCGATACTCCGCATCTGACCAATATCTACGACTCGGCGCCCTATCTCCACGACGGGACAGCATTCAGCCTCGAGGAGATATGGACACGCTTCAACACCTACGATCAGCATGGCGTCACCAACGACCTGACGAAGGACCAGCTCAACCATCTGATCGAATACTTGAAGACCCTCTGAGGAGAGGAGGGGATGACATGAACCTCTTGAAAGCGGCACGCCTTACCTTCGTCCTGACAGTGATTCCAATGATGGGCTTGGCAGCCGAAGTCGATCAGGCGGCCGACAGGGCGCCGGAGGTCTCGGATCTCGACCTGCCGTTCGTCTACACAGACTGGGAACAGTTCACCGTCGAAGATGGGCTCCCCAACGATCACGTCTTCGCCGTCGAAGTCGACGGACCTCGGGTCTGGATCGGAACCGAGGACGGCCTGGCCCGATTGGACAAACGCACCGGTGAAATCCGCTCCTGGAAAGAAGAGGACGGCCTCCCATGGCGGGTGGTGTCAGCCCTCGCCGTACATCCTGATACCGGTGAGGTCTGGCTGGGAATGTTCGGTGGTGGTCTGGCCCGGTTCAGCGGCGGTCGCTTCGACCACTTCCATCAGCTCAACAGTGGTTTGGTCAACGACGTCGTCTACGGCGTTTGCGTCGAGAACGAGAACATCTGGGCCGCCACCACCGCTGGCGCCAGCCGCTACAACACCCGAACCGGAGAGTGGACCATCTACACCGAGAAGAACGCTCCCATGGAAGAGATCTGGAACTACGGCTGCAGCTACGCCGACGGCAAGGTCTACCTTGGCGTCTGGGGCAGTGGGGTTCTCGAGTTCGACATCGAAACCGAGAACTGGAAGGACTACCTCGACCCGGACGGCGAAATGGAGATCGACCTCTACCGCGACGACGGCATCGTCCACGTGATCACGACAGGCGTGAGCTACGTCGACAAGACCCTCTGGGTGACGACCTACTTCGGGGCTTCACGATACGACGGACGTCACTGGCGGGGCTATTTCAAGAAGGACAGCGGCGCGCCGAGTGATTTCCATAACGCAGTACAGGCCAGAAGTGCGAATGAAGCCTGGTTCAGTACCGACAAGGGGCTGGCACAAGTCGCCGACTTCCCCACTGACACCTGGGTGGTCTATACCACCGACCACGCCTCCAACACCGGTCAAGCCATCATCACTCGGGGGGAACGAGTTCTCGAAACCCGGACCATCCCACCGAACATCCCTCACAACTATGTCCTATGGACCGAGATCGACGGGGACGATCTCTGGGTCGGTACCTCCAAGGGCCTGGCGAACGCCAAGGGAGGCGGGTTCTTCCCGGGCCTGCGCAGAGCCTCCGATCAGGCAACGACCGTCGAGCCCGAGGAACAGCCAACGAATCGAGGCGGATCATGAAGCAGACTCTCAGAGCCATCTGTCAAGTCGGGGTTGTGAGCTTGGCCGCGATCGCTTTGGCCCCTTTCGCCGTGGCTGACGAAGCCACCACTTCTGAAGAGGCACAGCCTCTCGACACCGAAACCGTGCTGGAAGCGATCGATGTCGATCCATACGAAATTCCGGACCTGCCCTTGAAGAAGAGCTCGAACTACGGCGCCTCGGCAGTCGACGTCGAACCCTTTGGTCACGTGGAGCCTTACGCCGAGCATTTCCTGGAGCAGATGGAGTACACCGGCCCGGGCAGGGCGAAGGCAGAGCCCGAGGACCTCGACTCGGTCAAGATTGGCTTCCAGGGACCGATCGTGCCCACCGTTTCGGTCGCCACCGGAGGCCACAGCCACGAGGAACCCCTCGGTATAGCCATGCTCCGAGGAGGGTCCAGAATGGCTATCGAAGAGGTCAATGATGCCGGGGGCTATCTTCCCCGCGATATTCCCTTCGAGCTCGTCGTGCACAACGACAACGGTCTGTGGGGGGCCTCGGGCAACGAGATCGTCGACCTGGCCTACAAAGACAAGGTCTGGGCCATCCTTGGAACCATCGATGGCGCCAACTCGCACATCGCCATTCGGGTGGCCCTGAAGGCCGAGATTCCGATGATCAACACTGGTGATACCGATCCAACCTTCATAGAGACCAATATTCCCTGGGTGATCAGGACCATCGGCGACGATCGCCAGCAAAACTACCTTCTACTCGACTACCTCTACCGTAAGCAAGGGCTCGAGAGGGTCGCCATCATCCGCGCCAGCAACCGCTATGGCCGGTTCGGCGTGCGTGAGATCAAGGACGGCAGCCGGCGACTCGGGCACCCGATCGTCATCGAGATGGCCTATCCGGTGGGTGGAGAGGACTTCTCGCTGCAGATCGACCGCGTTGCCGCCGCCGAGCCCCAGGCCATTATTCACTGGGGCGATGGTGTGGACGGAGCCCGGATCCTCAATCAGATCCGCGAGCGAGGTCTCGACCAGCCTTTCTACTGTTCGGATCGCTGCGTTACCGATGAGTTCGTGACCCTCGCCGGAGATCATGCCCAACAGGTGTTCTCCACCTATCCCTGGAACCCGAACCGCGAGGACCCAGCTCTGGAGCGATTTCGACAGGACTTCGAGAAGCGCTATGGCGTCGAGCCGGACACCTATGCCGCCCATGCCTACGACGGAATGAATCTGCTGATCTGGGCCATTCAGAACGCTGGACTCAATCGTGCGAAGATCCGCGATCTCCTGGCCTACCGCGGAGAACCCTGGCCTGGAGTTACTGGGGACATCCCTCTCAATGCGGCCTTGGATGATGGCGGAGAGGTCTTCTTCACGCGGTGGGATGGAAAGGACTGGCTCTATTACTCCCGCGAGGATCTGGAGATCCCCGGCGGCGTCATCGCTCCCGTCACCCGAGAGGAGCGCGATTCGGTCACCGCCTTGACCACCGGAGGAGGTCCGCGATAGCTCGCCAGATCTCTTGCACGTGGATCCTGGCCCTGGTTCTCGCAGGAAGCGCTCTACACGGGCAGTCCGCGCCTCCGCAGCCACCCACGGGCGAGGTTCCCTATCATGATTTTCGCCGGCACCCTTTGGAGTACGACGGTCCGGACGCAGAAGGTCCCGAACCGACAGACCTGACCGAGGTGGTCATTGGATGGTTTGGTCCATCCGACCCCGACCATCCCCTGTACGGCGATCTCTGGACCGCCGCGACTCTTGCCGTCGAGGAAGCGAACGACGGCGGTGGCTTGCACGGGCTTCCCGTTCGTCTCGTGCCGCGCTGGTCGGAGAATCCCTGGGGAACCGGAGTCGGCCAGGTTGCTCGCATGGTGCACGAGGATCAGGTGTGGGCGATTCTCGGCTCGGTCGATGGGCCTGGAACCCACCTGGCCGAGCAGGTAGTGGCCAAGGCCCGACTTTCCCTGGTCAGCCCGGTCAGCACCGACGAGTCGGTCAACCTGGCCGGGGTACCTTGGATGTTCTCCCTCGCCCCTGGAGACCACCTCTGGGCTCCCCTGATGGCCAGAGGCCTCCTCGAGACGATCGGAGGCGGCAGCTTCGTGCTGCTGGCGGCCACAGACCACGACTCCCGCCTTGCCGCCCAAGAGCTCCTAGAGGAGCTGGCGGCGCTCGACCGCGTCCCGGCCCTACGCATCGACCTGCGGCCAGGTGGAGCGGATCTCGAATCTGCAATAGAGCGAATCGAAGACTCATCCCCTCCTGCCGCGCTGGTCGTTGCCTCAGCCGCAGACAGTGCCAACCTGGTCCGCGCTCTTCGACAAGGAGGTTTCGCCGGATCGATCTTCGGAGGCCCTCAGTTCGGACGCCACCTCTTTCTGGTGCGGGCAGGAGAAGCAGCGGAGGGCGTGATCTTTCCCCTGCTTTTCGACCCGAGAGGCGACGGATGCGAGGCCGAGAAGTTCGGTCAGAGGTTTCGAGAGCGCACCGGTTCCCTCCCCGATTGGGCGGCCGCCCACACCTACGACGCCACACGCTTGCTGCTCGAGTCGATCCGCCAATCCGGCCTGAATCGGGCCGCGATTCGTCAAGCCCTGGTGGAGCTCGCGCCCTGGTGCGGGGTGACCGGAGTCATCGAATGGGACCCCACTGGGCAGAACCGGCGGCCGGTGCCTCACCACGCTTCGATTCGTGACGGCGGCATCGTGACCGTTGCCGATCCCCGCACGTCCACCACCGACTAGGGTAGGATCACCCGGATGTTTCACGGCGCCGTACCCCAAGACCCGACCGCGACGGAGGCGTCCTTCGCCGATCTGGGTCTGAGCGAACCTGTCGTGCGCTCCCTCGACTCCATCGGATTCAAGCACCCGACCCCGATCCAGGAACAGGTAATCCCAAAAGCGCTAGCAGGCCGCGATGTGATCGGCCTGGCGCAGACCGGCTCGGGCAAGACCGGCGCCTTCGGGCTGCCAATCGCCGAGCACTTGATTCACGGCAAGGGAGTCCGGGGACTGATTCTCTGCCCGACCCGGGAGATCGCTCTTCAGACCCAGTCCTTTCTCGACGTCGTGGGCAAGGATCACAAGCTCAGCACCGTCTGCTTGATCGGCGGCGTCAAACTGGGTCCTCAAATCGACGATCTGCGGAAGCACCCGGACATCGTCGTTGCGACGCCGGGTCGCCTATGGGACCAGTTCCAGCGTAAGAACTTGAAGCTCGATCGGATCGAGAAGTTGGTCCTCGACGAGGCGGATCACATGCTCGACCTCGGCTTCCTGCCGCAGATTCTGCGAGTCTTCGAAGCCGTTCCCGATGAGCGGCAGACCATGATGTTCTCCGCCACAATGCCCTCCACCGTAGAGAACCTGGCTCGCCGCTTCATGCGAGAGCCGGTGCGCGTCGATTTACGCCCCGATATGCGCACGGCTGAAGGGATCGAGCACCGCCTGTATCTCGTCGAGCCCGACGACACCAAAGCATGCCTCCTGGCTCTGGCGGCCGAGGAGAAGGGCAGCATGCTGGTCTTCCTACGACGCAAGGTCGATGCTGAGTGGGCCACCAAGCAGCTGGAGCAGGAGGGGCACCCGGTGGAGCGCATTCACTCCGATCGCACCCAAAGCCAGAGGGTCGCGGCGCTTCAGGGGCTGCGCCAAGGCGAGCACCGAATCCTGTTGGCTACCGATATCGCGGCGCGAGGAATCGATATCCCCGTCATCGAGCACATCGTCAACTACGGAATGCCGGACTCGGTAGATGATTACATTCATCGCGCCGGACGAACGGCCCGTGGTGCGATGAAGGGCACCGTCTCGACGATTGCCACCTGGCAGGCCAAAGAGGACATCCGCCGGATCGAGAAGGCGCTCGGCATGCCGCTGCCCCGCTGCGTCGCCGAGGGCGTCGAGCCCTACGTCGAACGCAAGACCACCATACGCGGCCGCCAGAAGATCAGACGACGACTCACCTAGCCAGCGTTGCCGCAGGCACCGCTGCGGCAGTGAGGCCTTGAGGGTTGAGGCGCCCAGCAGTTCTGCCGGGCGTTCTTTGAGGGCTTGGGGGTTGAATCGTCCGGACTTCGTCCGTCCGGTCTTTGGGGGAGTGAGGCAGTGAAACAGCGAGGGCCTGGGGGAACAGAAGTCCTGAGATTCTGGCTAGCTGATGGTATTGCGTCAGGCCACCGTCCAAAAGGCACCATTTGGCACGCAAAACGTACAGCTCGGAGGCCAAAGTGACAAGTGATCCGGAATTGGGCAAGCCTCGCCCCTGCGCCCCCTATGTCCTTACGCCCCTAAGCCCCTATTGCCCTCACTGGTGCCAAAGGTTCGTTCGGACGCCTCAACCCTCGAGCGCCGCGGCCTGCCGTGGCGCGAAGTACCTGCGCTGGAAATAGAGCGAGACGTTGACCAGGCCGATCAGGACCGGTACCTCGACCAGGGGACCGATGACCGCTGCAAATGCCGCCCCGGAGCCGATGCCGAAGACCGCCACCGCCACAGCGATCGCCAGCTCGAAGTTGTTCGAGGCCGCGGTGAAGGAGAGCGTCGCCGTCTTGCTGTAGTCGGCGCCGATCTTGTACCCCAGCCAGAAGCTGACCAGGAACATCACCACGAAGTAGATCAACAGCGGTATGGCGATGCGCAGCACGTCGCCGGGAATGCGCACGATCTGGTCACCCTTGAGGCTGAACATCACCAGAATCGTGAACAGCAGGGCTATCAACGTGATCGGCGAGATCTTCGGGATGAACACGCTCTCGTACCAGTCCCGCCCCTTGGTCTTGACCAGGACAAGACGTGTCAGCATGCCAGCCAGAAACGGTATTCCCAGGTAGATGAAGACGCTTTCGGCAATCTGGCCCATGCTGATGTCGACAATCGAGCCCTCCAACCCAAGGAGCGGCGGCAACTTGGTAATGAAAATCCAGGCGTAGAGACTGTAGAAGAGAACCTGGAAAACGCTGTTGAAGGCCACCAGGCCGGCGGCATACTCCGAGTCACCTTTGGCCAGCTCGTTCCAGACGATCACCATGGCGATGCAGCGGGCCAGACCGATCAGAATCAGACCCACCATGTACTCCGGCTGATCCCTCAAGAAGAGGACCGCCAAGGCGAACATCAGAATGGGACCGATGAGCCAGTTCTGCACAAGAGATAGGCCCAGGATCCGCCAGTTGCGGAACACGTCGGGCATCTCCTCGTAGCGCACCTTGGCCAGGGGTGGATACATCATGAGGATCAAACCGATCGCGATCGGCAGATTGGTCGTACCCACCGTGAACTGCCCCCAGAAATCTGCTACTCCTGACCACAGCGCCCCCATTGCCACGCCAATCGCCATGGCTCCGAAGATCCACAGCGTCAGGTACCGGTCCAGAAGGGAGAGTTGTCTCGAGACGCCTTCGTGACTCGTCAATCGATTCCCTCCTCCTGCCGGAGACCCTCGGGCAGGGTCTCTACGAATCGGCGAATCTCATCGCGAATCCGCCGGTAGTGACTCAACGCCTCCTCTTCAGAGGAAGCCTCTTCAGCCAACTTCGGGGGGTCTTCAAACCCCCGGTGGACGATCCGCGCTCGACCGGGAAATATCGGACAGCTCTGATGAGCCCCATCGCAGACAGTCACAACGTAGTCGAGCTCGAGGTCGAGCAATCCCCTCACGTCCTTGGATCGATGCTCGGAGATATCCACGCCGGCTTCCAGCATGACCTCGATGGCCCGAGGATCCAGAGGCTTAGGTACGGTTCCAGCCGACCAGGTGTCGAAGGCGTTTCCCCGCAGATACCGGGTCCACGCTTCAGCCATCTGACTACGACAGGAGTTGCCGGTACACAGAAAGAGGATTTTCAGTTTCGGTAGCATGCGGACAGCTCCTCGAGGTCCTTTTTGCACACGGCCGCGAGACGCTCACGATCCTCGATCGTGACCGGATCCTCCGCCAATGAAACCAGCATCCGATCCAGTGTCTGGCGAACCACCGCAGGCGTCTCTTCATCAGCCAGTCGATAGAAGTGCCAGCGACCCTCTTTTCTGCGCCTCACGAGACCAACCTGCTGCAGCTGGGTCATATGCTTGGAAACCGTCGAAGGAGCCAATGCCAGGAGCTCGATCAGCTGACAGAGACAGAGCTCTCCTTTCGACAGCGCCATCAGGGCTCGCACGCGTGTTTCATCGCCGAGCGCTCTGTTGAGATTGAGAAACGTCTGCATGACTCCATTTCTCACTTTGTTAGGTGGCGAAGTATAGAAAAGAACTCGTTCGCCAGCAAGCAGGATAACCACTCAAATCGGGTCGGCCGCCATGCTAGGGTGCCGGCGCACAATCGTTGGAGGATGCCCCCGCCAAGAGACCCACTCATGAGACCGTTCGAGACCCTTCACAGCACCAGGACACCCGACGGCAGTCGCCTCTCATTGCACCACCGAGACGGTGAGTACTTCATTCATCTGGATGGTGAAGAGCTGATGTCGACGCGACGCACCGGGTCGGAGTCCGCGCTGGCACTCTTCGCCTGTCAGAATCTTGCCGATCGCAAGAACCCCCGAGTTCTCATTGGCGGTCTCGGCTTAGGCTATACGCTGCGCGCGGCTTTGGAGGTGCTGCCAACGCAGGCCGAGGTGGTCGTCGCGGAGATCTACCCTTCGGTCGTGGAGTGGAATCGCGAGCATCTGGAGCCGCTGCACCGGCAGGCCCTGGACGACAAACGGGTGACGATTCAGAACGCCAACGTCTGGGAGCTTCTCAGGGACATACAAACCTTCGACGCGATACTGCTCGACGTGGACAACGGGCCTTCGGCCTGGTGTCTGAGCTCGAACAGCCGACTCTACGATCGCCAGGGCCTACAGAAGATCCGAGCCTCGTTGAAGCCGGGAGGGGTATTGGCCGTCTGGTCTGCGGACGCCGATGCCGCCTTTGTGAAGCTCCTGGCGAAGAGCGGTTTCTCGGCGAGGACCGAGAGTGTCCGAGATCACGATCGCAAAGGCGCTCATCACACGATCTTCCTCGCTCGGAAGAGGCCGGCCAAAACCTGAAACCGACCCTCAGCGCCCAACAGGCTCTTCGTGAAGTGATGAGGATGACGCGTCCGTCGCGCTTCCGTCTGGGAGCAGCCCATTCTGCTGCTGAAGCCAGCGGATGTATCTAAACGGATAGCCGGGATAGTAACCCAGGTACTCGCGATCCTGTCCTGGAGAATCTTCGACCACCAGCATGCCGTGCTCGATACCCGGGAAGACCTCGAATTCGATAGGCGCACCGTCGGCTATCAGGCCTTCGAGAACCTCGACGCTCCAAGGGGTCGGGGCGCTGGAGTCGTCACCCGCAAACAACCACAGACTGGGAATCCCGAGATCCCGGATCGTCGCCTCGGGATCGTAGAGGCGATCGATGACACCGAAGACCACTTCGAAGCCCACCAGCTTGTCGAACCACTCCCAGGCCCAAAGGGGCAACGGGGATCCAGCCATATAGCCCACCATAGAGTCACTCTTCTTGACAGCTTGAAACCAGGGTTTGTCCTTGGCGCTCTCGAAAGCCGGTCTCAACTCTGAGTAGGTGTCCTTGCGCCGCTCGTCAACGATCTTGGCCGTGATTTCGTTGAGTGCGTCGACTTCTGCGATCTCCCGATCGCCGAAGCCCTCGCGGCGCAGAGCCCAGACATACCCCCAACGGTCTTCATCGAACACCGGGCGCGCCACTCCGTAGTTGACGACGATGGTATTGACCTGTGCGCCCTGGGCCGCCGCCATGGGAGCAATCCAACCACCCTGGCTGAAGCCGACCAGACCGATTCGAGCTGGATCCACCTCGGGCAACGTTCTCAGGAATTCGACAGCCGCTTTGACGTCCCCTGCCAGGTCCGGAAAGTTCTGGGAGTATTTGCCCTCCGACTCTCCGGTACCCCTCTTGTCGAAGACGAACCCCACCATGCCGTGTGCCGCGGCCAGATAGGGGAGACGATATCCGTAGACCGCCTGGTCCCTGCCCGAACCGTGCACCGCCACCTGGGCCGGGATCGGACCGTCCGTCTCTTCGGGCAGCACGAGCAGACCCCGAAGAGAGAGCTCACCAGAAGAAAAGTGGACTTCGCGCTCCCGGAACCGTAGTCTCTCGATCTCGACCTCTTCTCCACCTTCAGACCACCAAGTGAGCGCTTTGACGCCGCCTGCGGCATTGCGCAGGACCCTCCCCCGGAGCGTCACCGGCTCCTGGCTTCGCCACCCCTCACCCGACTCGAAGTGATCGACATCGGTCATGAACAGGGTGCGGGTCTGCCCGCTCTCCGGGCTCATCACGCGGACCGTGTCCTGGCCGTTGACGATAAGGAGCAGCAACTCGTCGTCAGAGGTCCTATAGGCGCCTGCCAGCGGGTCGGCCAGATTGGGTCCCTCGGGCCAGAAGTACCAGAGCAATCCGACCACAACGAGGATCACGACGCCAACCAGGACGATCCCGCACCACTTCAAGAATCGACGCATTGTCAGGGGGCCCCCTCTATCTAGTCAGTCGGTAGATGAGCACTGCCACGCGCTTCGCATTCACCGACAGGGTCGTCAGATCGATGTGCTCATCCACCGTATGCCCCTTCCAGCCGACAGGCCCCAGACCGGCCAGGCCGGCCTCGACGTCTGCCGCCACAAAGGAGATATCTGCCGCACCACGCTCACCCGGATCGAGGACCTCGAGCTCGCCGAAACCCAAATCGCGACTGACACCTTCAAACTGGGCGAGGAGGTCATAGTTGCCCTGCGTAGGGAACATGGCTGGATACCCGTCTTCGAAACTGATCTCGGCCTCAGCGCCGGGCAGTGACAGGGCCACGATTGCCCTCATCCTCTCCCTGGCACTCTCCTTCTGCTCTTCCGACAGAAAACGCAGATCGCCGTGCACGACCGCGGTCTCGGCGATGACGTTTGTTTTGCCGAATGCCGTTCCTCGATTGGCCTGCGGGTCGTAGTCGATCGAACTGCCACCCAGGATGACTCCCGGATTGAAGGTCAGGTATTGCTCGCCACGAATCTGGGCGTAGAAGGCATCGAGAATCCGACTCGTCTCGAAGATGGCTCCAGCGCCGTTGCTGTCGTCGAAGATTGCAGAGGAGTGGGCCGGCTTGGCGGTCACCCGCAAGGTCCAGAAACTGGCGCCTCGGCGGGCGATGGTGGCGGTATGGATGTCACGCACGCCCGCCTCGAAGCCCAGGGCGATGTCGCTGCGGCGCCCCGCCTCGACCAGGTCCTGTCGCGACACCGCCACCGGCTTGCCGGGGTTCTCCTCGTCTCCGGTGAGGGCGACGATGATCCTGGTGCTGTCGAGGACACCGGCGTCGCGCAGGGCCTTCAGCGCGAAGAGGATCACCAGATTGCCCCCCTTCATGTCCTCCGCACCGGGCCCGTAACCGATGTCTCCTTCGCGACGGAAACGTTGAAACGGACTGTCGGGCTCGAAGACCGTGTCCAAATGCCCGATCATGAGGATTCGCTTGCCCCGGTCCCCATCTACCTCGGCGAACAGATGACCACCCCGTTCCAGCTCGGGTGGTTGGTCGATCCAGCGGGTCGTAAAGCCCAGGGCCGCTAACTCGCGTTCGAAGAAGGCGCCGACGAGACGAATGCCCTCGGGGTTCATCGTGCCGCTGTTGATGTTGACCAGCTCTTCGAGGGCGGTGATGGCCTCCGCGCTGCGGGTCTCCACGGCCTCCACGATCCTGGCCTCGGTCGCGTCCGTCGAGGCAGCTTGGGTCGGTAAAGCTGCGAGAAGACACACGAACAAGAGGGCCAGAGCGATACGGTTCCCAGATCTCTCTCTCATCGGCGGCAATTCCTCTCCTTGTTCACCCGGACGGTGAGCTTGCGGTCTCGAGCTACGAACCCGGATACCACTCACGGATTCGAACCTCGATCTCCGAGTCGTCCTCCAGAGCAGTGCTGAACTCACCGAGATCTGAGCCCCGATAGTGGTACGGATAGACGATCTTCGGCTGGAAGGCCTTGACACACTCGGCCGCCTCGCTCGGTGTCATGGTGTAGGGCAGATTCATCGGCACGAAGGCGACGGCGATGTCGGTGAGCTGGCGCATCTCCGAAATACAGGCGGTGTCCCCGGCAAGATACAGGCGCCGGCCCCCCACAGTCAGGACGTAGCCGTTGCCCCGGCCCTTCTCGTGAAAGAGCCCACCCTCCTCGGGCCCCCGCTCGAGGTTGTACATGGGGAACGCCTCGATCCGGATGCCCGCGAGCTCCTGGGTCTCGCCGTTCCCCATCACGATCTCTCCCTCGACCTGGTCGGCGGCAGCAGCGGGTACAACGAGAACCGTCGAATCCTGGCGAAGCTTGGCGATCATCTCGATATCCAGGTGATCACCGTGGATGTCGGTCACCAGAATCAGGTCGGCCTCCGGGGCATCGGAGTAGTCTCCCCGGCTCCAGGGATCGACGTAGATCACCGTGTCGCCATACTCCACCTGAACGCTGCCATGCAGAATCGGCGTGATCCGGATGTTTCCGCCCTCTGCCGCCACGGTATCTGCTGTACCGGCGGACAGCAGGCCCGTCATCAGAAAAAGGGCTGCTCCCAGCGCACAAGCTGCTTTCGGTCTCAAACCAACCTCCTGACTTTGAGTCGCTCTCATGGATTCCAAAGAGGAATCATAGGCCATGGAGAGGTGTCGAGCTGGAAGGAGGGCTCTTCAACTCGGCACGACCTGGGCTGGAAAGTGGCTTCGTCAACAGAACCAGGGTCCGGCGGCGTCGTAGAATAGCCGCGTGAGCGACGCCTTGCAGGATCTGGATCTCGAGGAATCGCCCACCAACCCGGCACTCAGGCCGAATCGCATCGAGCAGGTTATCGTGCTGCTCGCCGATGCAGTCTGGGCTGTAGTTGGGTTGGTGCTGTGGATCCCTCAGATCCTGCGCGTCGTGATCACAACCGCGATCCGCCTGGTCCACTCCGCCTTGACCCGTCAATCGATCGACTCCATCCGGGGTCCGATTCGCCGAGTCAGCCGGTTCTACGTCGATGGTTTCCTGACACCGGGCCAGCCCAGGTCATCTGGAGCCTACGCCTCCCGCGAGCCCCGCCTCGGCCGCTTCCTGATCGAGGCGGTCTGGGTGATCGTCGTCTGGATGCTGGTACTCCGCCTGGCGAGTCCACACGCCTTTGACAAAATCTGGAGCGCCATGGCCATGGCAGGCACAAAAGCCTGGGCGCTCCTGGTCGATTTCGCAGGGGATCTGGCAACACGGCTGCCCGCAGGGTTCGGCGCCCTCATCGGGCTCGGCACGGCACCCTGGCTCATCCTAGGGGTACTCGTGATCCTCGTCTTCGTAGGCGGCTTCGTCCTGGGACTTCGACGTCGCTGATTCGCTTCAAGCCCACTTATAAACCACCGAGTTGATGTTCATGCCCGCCCCGACCGCGGCGAAGACCACGATGTCTCCGCTGTTCAGACTCTGACCGTCGAGCTCATCCCTGACCATCAGGTCGAGAAGGGTCGGGATGGTAGCCACCGAGCTATTGCCGAGATAGGAGATCGTCATCGGCATGATTCCATCTGGGATCTCGTGCACGTCTTCGAGCCGGAACAACCGTCGGAGAATCTTCTCGTTCAACCTGGCGTTGGCCTGATGCATCAGCACCTTGTCCACGTCGGCCAGTGAAAGTCCGGCCTTCTGAAGCGTCTCGTGCAAGAAGCCAGGCACGGTAGTCACCGCGTACTCGTACAGCTTGTGGCCCTGCATCTTGAGGAACAGCGCGCCTTCTGGGTAGTCGGGGTTGTAGGAAGCTCCCATCCACATCAATGAGGCGTGGTCCAGAGTGTCCGATCGGGCCGCATGGGACAGGATACCGACAGGCTCCGAGCTGGTCCGGGCCTCGAGGATCGCACAGCCAGCTCCATCGGAGTAAAGCATTCCATCCCGGTCGTGAGGATCCGACACCCGGGACAGGGTCTCGGCACCGATCACCATCGCCCGATTCGCATCGCCCGAGCGCAGGAAGTAGTCCGCCTGGATGACCCCTTGCAACCAGCCAGGGCAGCCAAACGGCAAATCGTACGCTATACAGCTCGGATTTCGGATCCCAAGCCTCTGTTTGACCCTGGCCGCCAGGCTCGGAACCAGGTCGGTCCTCAGGTTGTTGGCCGGAATATCGCCGAAATTGTGCGCCACGATGATGTAGTCGAGGGTCTCTCTGTCGATGCCCAAAGAACGCAGTGCCTCTTCGGCCGAGCTTCCGGCGATGTCCGAGGCCACCTGATCATCGGTCACGAATCTCCTCTCGGCGATCTCGGTAATGCCCTCGAACTTCTCTAGCACAGTGCTATTAGTGGTCGGGTCGATCGCCTCGCCATAGCCCTTGTAGAACTCGTTCCCAATGAAGTCCTGATTGACGACTCTTCTCGACGGGATATGGCCGCCCGTCCCGACAATCACCGAGTATCTGTCTCTTACCATTGCATCCCTTCTTCCCCTTTGCCGCGGCCCGTCCGCCAGATCCCTGGTTCACTGCGGATACCGACCAGGAGACGACCCTCTCGGCTGGCTAGAGAACCGACAGATTACTCTGAAACCTCCCCAGGCACCAAGAGCTTCGGCGACCGCTCGATTTACAGTTCCGTCAAGCCCTGTGCCAGGTCATATACTTGCCAATCTCGAAGGGGACGATTGGAGAATGGAGCGAGTTGTCATCCTGGGAGCCGGTGTGTCCGGACTGAGTAGTGCCGCCTTGCTGCGGGAGCGGGGCTATGAGGTCACCCTGTTCGAGGCCGCCGATCGCATCGGCGGGTTGGCGAGAAGCTTCGAATGGCATGGCTTTTCCTGCGACATTGCCCCCCACCGGCTCTTCACCCACGACGCCGAGGCTCTCGACTATCTCCTTCGGCTGGTGCCCATGCACAAGCACCGTCGGCGAAGCTCGATCTTCATTGCCGGTAAGAAGGTTCACGACCCTGTCAACCCAGTCGACTTGATCCTGCGCCTGCCGCCGAGGATCAGCAGCAAGCTGGTCAGGGACTATCTGTTCAAGCCCAGACTGCCCGAGGAGTCATTCGAGAATCTGGCACTGAACAAGTTCGGCCGCGGCCTCTACGATCTCTTCTTCGAGCCCTATACACGCAAGATGTTCGGCGTCTCACCAGCCGAGATCTCGGTCGAATGGGGAAGACAGAAGCTGCGGACTTCCGGCTTGCGCGACGTCTTTCGGCGCAATTCGAAGATCTTCTTCCGCCATTTCTACTACCCACAGCAAGGCGGGTACGGCGCCATCTGTGAGGCCCTCTACGACAAGGTAGGCGATCGGGTCGAGCTCGAGGCTCGCGTCACCGGGCTGGAGACCGCGGATGGAAAAGTGACGGCGGTGCGCTATGAACAAGATGGTGCGAGCCACTCGTTCGCCTGTGACCGACTCGTGTCGACCATCCCAGCTACCGTTCTGGGCTCGATGTTGGGGCACGAGTTCACTTTGCGTTTTCAACCCGTGACGCTGGTGTATCTCCTCTTCGACAAGCCCAGCGTGATGCCCTATCACTGGATCTACTTCGGCGATGGGGATGTGGTGATCAACCGCATGGCCGAGTTCAAGAACTTCGCACGCGGTGGTGTTCCGGAGGACCGCACGGTGGTGGTCGCCGAAGTGACTTCGACCACCGACGACCCCCTGGGAGATGTCCTCGCGGCCTTCGAGCGCTACGACCTCGCCCATCGTGACGAAGTGCTCGACAGCCTCCTGATCCATGAGTCCTTCGGCTACCCGGTCTATGACCGGCACTACGAATTGGCGGTCGAAGATGCCAGGCAGGTGTTCGGGGCTTTCGAGAATCTCCATCTTGTCGGGCGCAACGCTGAATTCCGGCACATAGAGGTCGACGAGGATCTGGCCTCAGCCATGAACCTGGTCCGCCAACTGACAAGATCGCAGGCCACTGTCGAATAGAAGTCCGAATCCGGGCCCGGTCGTCGGCCCCTGGGCCCCTAAGCCCCTTATGACCTCACAAGCCCTTCTCGAGCTCGATTCGATTGCCCCGCTGAGCCGAAGGACAGCCCGGTTCCTCCTGGGAATTCTCCTGCTCTGGGCATTCGGCCTTCGGGCCTGGAATGCCACGCCGGATCTGACCTCGACCCGTTTCTGGGACGAGCGCTACGGGCTGCAGAACATCGAGCTGCTGCTCAGGGACGGACAGTGGCGGCCGGCACACGGACTCCATCCCGGCCTGTCGTATCTCCCCCACGCTCTGGTATTGAAAGGCAGCGACCTCCTCTATGAGCTCACCGGCAAGGAGTCCTTCGCCGTACTCCAGTCGAAGAGCGGCTTCACTCCTACTGCCTATCTGCTCTGCCGGCTGGTTCAGGCAGTCTTCGGCACCCTGAGTCTTCTAATCGTGTACGCGATCGGAACGAGACTTGGTAACAATCGTCTGGGCCTTCTGGCGGCTTTTCTGCTCGCAGTCGTCCCATGGCACATCCGCCAATCGGTGATCTACAAAGCGGACATGGTGCTGGTGCTGGCCGTTGTCCTGGCCTTCTACCTGAGCCTCCGTGCCATAGAGCGACCCACCCTGGCGACCTACGCCGCCACCGGGGTGGCCATCGGCCTCGCCATGGCCAGCAAGTTCAACGGCGGGCCGGCCGCCATACCCGTCACTCTCGGCACCTTGTTGAGCAGCCAACGCAGCAAGAAGACCTTCCTCTGGCTGGTGGCGGCAGGGGCGATCAGCGTTGCCGTCTTTCTTCTCTTCAACCCCTATGTTCTGATCGAGCCTGACATCTACCGCAGGTCCATGAGCCGGACTGTTCGGGTCTACGCTCGCAAAGGCAGGGCCAAGGGTGTCGACACACCGTTCGATTTGGTGCCGCGTACCCTCGACACCTTAACCTCGCCCTCGTTCCACGGACTCCTCATCGGCATCGCAGCCTTTATTGGCCTGGGCGTGCTGACCTATCTCTCCATTCGCTATATAAAGCGGTCCAGGATCGCCGTCTACTGGTTGATGGCGCTCTCCTTCGTCCTCTCCTACTCCGTGCTGTATGCGGTGAGCACTCCCAATCCGAGCGCTCACAACTGGTTGCCCTTGACGCCCTTCCTGGCTCTGACCGGCGCCTGGTCCCTACTCGCTCTCTGGTCGATTCTCGGCGATTACCTGCCTGCCCGACAGCGAAGCCTACTTGGGTCGACCGCGGCCCTCGGCCTCTTTGTGTTGTTGGGGTGGTCTGCCAACGTCTATGTCTACAAGAGCACGGTTCCTTCTACCGGGAACACGGCTCTGAAGCTGTTGACGAAGAGCCTGAAACAACCCGCGGGACGACAGGTGCTCTCCGAGTTCGACTTCAGGATTCCGCGCATGCAGGAATACAGACGAGCCCGACTCGCACTCCAGCAGGTGGAGGCTCTGCATCTTCTATCCCAGCGGGAGCTGGACAGGGTCGACTCCGAGGTCTTTCCCGGGGTCAGCCTGGACGATCCGGAGCAGGGTCCCTTCTACCGAGGCCGGATGGACAGGCTCCCCGAGACCAAGGTCCATGTCATCCGACCTCGCCTTTTCAAGGCCTGGGGTCCCGAGATCGTGGTGCTGGTCCATCCCCTGCGACCGTCGGGGGAGCCGCAGCGCGGCGAGTGGGTTCGCACCGCAGAGGATCGTCGGCTCTATGTGGCTCGCCTGCCCTCTCAGGCCACTCCGGCGAGACCCGTCTCTCTCCAATTCCGCCGGCCCTCCAGAAGCCGAGAGGCCGAGCTCCTTGTCGGCGGTGAAACCTCCAGCGTGGTCTCTTTCCGCGGCCCGGATCACAAACCACACCAGATTACCCGGCGCTTCGACGTTACCGCCGAGGTCGTCCTACGCTTCGACGTCGCGCCGAAAGCCGACCGAATCGCTTTCGTGCTCCGACGGTGGCAGGAAGTTCCACGAGCTTATTGATAGCCTACGGAAATGGCTAAACAGAATTCTTTCGACATCGTTTCTCAGGTCGACATGGCCGAGGTCAAGAACGCCGTCAACCAGACGACCAAAGAGCTCGTGCAGCGATTCGACCTGAAGGGTAGCAACTCCAGGATCGAGCTCAACGACAAGGAGGGAAAGCTGGTTCTGGCGTCGGCGGACGAGTTCAAGCTCAACGCGGTCAACGGCATCCTGCAGCAGAAGCTGGTCCGCCGAGGGGTGTCGCTCAAGGCGCTGACCTACGGCACCATCGATCCGGCGGCTCACGGAACCGTGCGCCAGACGGTGACCCTGCAGCAGGGGATCCCCATCGAGCAGGCACGCGAGATCGTCAAGATCATCAAGAAAGCCAAGCTCAAGGTGCAGGCATCCATCAACGACGACATGGTCCGCGTCACTGGGAAGGACCGCGACGTCCTGCAGGAGGTCATCGCCCTCGTCAAGGAGCAGGATCTACCGTTGGATATGCAGTTCACCAACTACCGCTAGTAGAAGACCCGACCTGCCGGAACTCTGAAAGGGACTCTTGAGCGACTCCTTCGATATCGAAACCCCCGATATCGACGCAGAAGACCGACTGGTCTGCCTCGGTCATGGGGAGGACTTCGCAACCCAGGGTGGCTCTCTGTCGCCGCCGATCGTTCAGACCTCCCTCTTCCGCCATGGGTCGCAGGAGGAGCTCGTGGCCGGCCTGGCGGCCGAGAATCGATCGTACGTCTACACGCTGGGCCAGAATCCGACAGTCGAGGCCATCGAAGCCAAGCTGGCACGGCTCGAGCGGGGACAAGCCTGCAAGTTCCTCGCTTCGGGAATGGCAGCCGTCAGTGCCGTCCTCTTCAGCCTGACCAAGGCCGGATCTCACGTCCTTTTCGTCAACAACACCTACGGACCCACCCTGGAGCTCGCCGAGAGACTCACCACCTTCGGCGTGGAGCACGATGTCGTCCTGGACAACGATCTGGAGACCATCGCCGCCGCCCTGCGCCCGAACACCTCTGTAGTCTGGCTCGAGAGCCCGGGTACCATGATGTTTCGGCTCGTCGATGTGGGACGGATAGCCGAGCTGGCCCGACAGCAAGGTGCCATGACCGTGATCGACAACAGCTGGTCGACACCTCTGTTCCAGAAACCCCTGGAGAAAGGGGTCGACCTGGTGGTGCACGCCGCGACCAAGTACATGGGTGGGCACAGTGATGTCGTGGCGGGCGCCATTGTCGGCTCAGACGAGCTGCTGGAGCGGATCTTCTTCGACGCCTATCTACTGCTCGGCGGCGCCCTCGGCCCGGTGGATGCCTGGCTTGTCAACCGGGGTCTGCGAACGCTCCCAACTCGGATGCAGCAGCATCATGCAGATGGGCTCGCAGTTGCCCGGTTCCTCGACGCCCACCCCAAGGTTCGATGCGTGTTCCATCCGGCCCTGGCCGAGGCGCCCGAACTGCTGAAGAGTCAGCTGCGGGGCTTCGCCGGAATGTTCAGCTTCGAGCTCGACACCGAGAGCTACCCTGAAGTGGCCGCCTTCATCGACCGCTTGACGCTCTTCCGGATTGGAGTGAGCTGGGGCGGTGTGGAGAGCCTCGCCCTGTCCCCCAACCACGGCACCAATGCCGACTATCTGGCGGCTCAGCGCATACCGCCCGGCACCGTGCGCCTGTCGGTCGGTCTCGAAGGCGCCGAGGCTCTCATCCGGGATCTCGATCGATCCCTCGAAGCTTTCTAGGACATCCCGAGCTTGGCGTCTCCTCAGGAGCTCTCCTCGAAGCCTCTCTCGGTAGCCGCCGCTGCCCTACCGTTGATCACCCTGGTCGCCTGTTTCCTGGTCGGCGGGATCTTCTTCGAGCTCGACGCGGACATGTTGGTGCTGGCGCTGCTGTTGGCCGCGACTGTCGCCGGCATCCAGGCGGTCCTGCGCGGTGCCTCCTGGATGGACATCCAGCGCTCGACCGGCGAAAAGCTCGCAGCTGTGTTGCCCGTCATTCTGATCCTGCTGACGATCGGCATGTTGATCGGTACCTGGGTGCTTTCAGGCACGATCCCCGCACTGATCTCGGCCGGTATCCAGATCTTGAGCCCGCGGTTCTTCGTCCTCTCCGCCTTTCTGGTCACCGCGGTCATGTCGCTCGCCACCGGTACCTCCTGGGGCTCGGCGGGAACCCTGGGAGTGGCGCTCATGGGCGCTGCGGCGGCAGTTCACGCGCCCCTGCCCGCCACCGCTGGTGCCGTGATCTCGGGGGCCTACCTGGGCGACAAGATGTCACCGTTGTCGGATTCGACCAACATCTGCGCCATCGGTGCGGGGGCCGACCTCTACGCCCATATCCGGAACATGCTCTACACCGCGGTGCCCTCATCGCTGGTCGCCTTGCTGGTGTATTCCGCGCTGGGCCGACGCACAACAGCGAGCGCCCAGGTCATCCCTGAATCGGCCCAGACGCTCTTGGCAGAGATGGATCGTGTTTTTAGCCTCAGCCTCTGGACCCTGCTGCCCCTGCTGGTCGTTCTGGCCGGAATCGCCCTCAAGGTCTCACCGGCTCTGGCTCTGGCAGCCTCCTCGTTGGTGGCCATGATTCTGGGGGGCATCCTGCAGGGTTTCGATATCCAGAGTGTCCTGACGTCGGCGGTGCGCGGCTTCGATCCTGCAATGGTGGCCGACCGGGGGCTGGACCCGACATCTCTGAGTGAGCCGTTCGTCCAACTCTTGGACCGGGGCGGTCTCTACTCCATGTCGAGCACTCTGGTCCTGATCCTGGCCGCCTTCCTGCTGGCGGCGGGAATGGACGTCTCGGGTGCTCTGGACCGCCTGCTGCTGGCCCTCCTCGGAACCGTCCGCTCCACCTTCGGACTCATCGCCGCCACCATGGCGGCGGGCACGACGATGATCTCGCTGACCAGCCATGGTGGGGTCACGGCGCTGATTGTCGGTGGAATGTTCCAGAAGGCCTACCGTCAACGGGGCCTGGCGCCGGTAAACCTCTCGCGCTCCCTGGAGGACTCGGTGACCATCGTCGAGCCCCTCCTGCCCTGGACCGTCTCCGGAATCTTCATGTCCACCACTCTCGGCGTGCCGACCCTGGAGCTTTTGCCCTGGGCGGTATTCTGCTATGGCGGTCCGATCTTCTCACTGCTGTGGGCGGCCGGCTTCGACCGTACCGGGCTCGGACTCCGACGATTGGAGGAGTAGCCGACCACAAGCCTTCTCGGCTCGCTCGGATCACCTCTTCCTGGAACGGTCTCGGAAGTACCGGTTGTAGAGGCCCCAGAGGATCAGCAGAGGACCGGTCGTGAAGGGCAGGGCCGCTCCCGCTGCAAAAGCCACGTTGCCACCCAGGGCCATCGAAAGCTGATCGCGGAAGGGGTCGTCGTTGATCAGGTAGGTCCAGGTAGACGACGGTCCTCTGAGGCCCTCTCTGTCGAGATCGATTCCCTCCGGCGTGATCGTGGCGGCCTCGAAAGCTCGGACGGCTTGCTTCTGCACCTGGCTCTCCATGTCGCTGAAGGCGTCGGCCGCGAGAAGCACGTACTCCGCGAAAGGGTCCTGGCCGCTGACTCGGCGCAAGTGAATCCCCTCGCGAATCTCGGCCATGGTGGCGAGGTGCTCGCTCCAGAATCGATCGAGCTGGAAGAGTACGATCCGCCTTTCGGCCTCGGCCAGGACAGCCTGATCGACCGTCGAGGCGAGCTCCTGGAATCGACCCGGCGAAAGCTTGGCGAAACGGCTCTGGGCCCGACCAAGAAGAAGATCCTCACGCCGCTGCTGCACAATCTTGCGCTGCTCGTCCAATACCGACGAGTATCCATAGAGTGTTTTGCGGGTCTCGACATTCTGCCCTTCCACGATGCGCTGAGCCCGGGCGATCTCGCGTCGAATGACCGGGTTGTCGAGGGGCTCGTTCTGCTCTTTTGGCAGCAACTTGGGAGGAATGAGATTGCGCACACCGTAGCGCAAGATCAGGTCGTCCTCGAGGCTGATGAAGAACCGGGAGTCGCCTGGATCGCCTTGACGACCGGCGCGACCTCTGAGCTGCTGATCGATGCGCAGACTCTCGTGTCGGTTCGTGCCGATGACGTAGAGCCCGCCGAGAGCGACTACCTCCTCACGATTCGCCTCGGCGGCTCCACCGAGTCGGATGTCGGTGCCGCGGCCGGCCATGTTGGTGGAGATGGTCACCGCACCCAGGACCCCGGCCTCGGCGATGATCGCGGCCTCCATCTCGTCGTTCCTCGCATTGAGAACCTGCACTTCGATCCCGGATTGCCGAAGCAGAGCGGCAAGCTCCTCGGACTCCTTGACGCTCGCCGTACCCACGAGGATCGGTCTGCCGGTGGCATGAACGCTCCCGATCTCCTCGACCAGTGCCCGATGCTTGGCCGGACGGTGGGTGAAGACCACGTCAAGATGGTCGATTCGGATCGAGGGGCGGTTCTGGGGAATGACTACTACCTTGATGCCATAGGTCCTGGTCAGCTCCTCGGCCGCCGGGCTGGCCGTGGCGGTCATCCCGGCGAGCTTCGGATAGAGGCGGACGAAGTGCTGCAAGGTAATCGAGCTCAGAACCCTTCCTTCCGGACGGAGCTTCAGCCCCTCCTTGGCCTCCAGCGCTGCCTGCAGGCCGTCGGGCCAGTGTCGGTCTTCCACCACCCGACCGGTGAGCTCGTCGACCAGCTGAATCCGCCCGTCGCGAACGATGTAGTCCACATCCCGGCGCAGCAGCACCTTGGCATGCAGTGCACAGTTGATGCCCGTGAGGAGAGCCAGGTTCTCGGCCGCGAGAAGGTTGCCGCAGTCCAGCAGCTTCTCCGCGCGGTCGAAGCCGATGGCGGTGAGCTCGATGTTCCGTGAGTACTCGTCGGTAGCAAAGTCCTCGCCGGGGTCGAGTCGATCCACGAGCTCTGCCAGACCGTAGGGGGTTTCCTCGGGCGAGCCGAGCACTCCGGCGATTACCATTGGGACCCTAGCCTCGTCGATGAGGATCGAATCCGCTTCGTCGACGATGGCCAGGTGAAAGGGCCTATGGACAATTTGTTCGGGCTCGGCGGCGAGATGCGATCGGAGCAGATCGAAACCCGCCTCCTTGGCGGTGACGTAGGTGATGTCACAGCCATACGCTGTCTGTCGCTCCGCTATACCCATCCCCTCCTCCACCCAACCGACGCTCAGTCCCAGGAACCGATAGATCGGGCCCATCCACTGCGAATCGCGATGGGCCAGGTAGTCGTTGAAGGTGAGAACATGAACTCCGCGACCCGACAAGCCCCCGAGATAGGCCGGCAGAACCGCAGCGAGGGTCTTGCCCTCGCCTGTAGCCATCTCGACGAGTCGGCCGTCATGCATGGCCAGCCCAGCGAGAATCTGAACCCCGAAAGGACGCTGCCCCAGAATCCTCCAGGCGGTCTCCCTGACGAGAGCGGCGGCCTCCTCAACGATGCCTTCGCTAGAGGCAGCCTCGCAGATCTGGCTGCCCAGCCGCTTTGAGAGTTGTCGTAGGGCGCTGTCGTCGAGCCGCTTCAGTCGTGGCTCGAGGCGATCGATCTCGGCCAATCGCCGACGATACTGCGCGAGGTCGTGCAGATCCTGGCCACCGTTCCACAACTCCAAACGGTGGCGGACACCTGTGGTCCTGGAGGCCATGATCTCCTGCCAGGTCTTTGAAGCCTGGTCAGAACATCATCGTACAGCGAAAGACTGTTACTGGAGTTGGAGAACGTTTCAGGAAACAGCCTCGGCCAGCAAATCGTCGCTGATATAGACGATGCCCCGAAACATGTGGCGGGCGGCCTCCAGGAGCCGGTCGGAGTCCTCCGGCGAGAAATCGACCTCGTCCATGGCGGCACGGAAAGCGTGCCATCGATCCCGTTGCTCGTCACCATAGGGGTCGAGGTATCGCAGGCCGGGTCCCGGCGCTATCCCATAGGCCGGCATCAGCCCGCGGGCAATGAAGCGAGAGCCGTTGTTGCTGCCCTCCAGCACATAGTGCAGCCCGAGAAGCGAAGCTGGCTCAGAGGCCATCTGCTCGATCTCGTCTATCAGACGCCGAGTCGCCGGTAAGGGCTCGAGAGAGCCGGGGTCGACGTCGAAGAAATCCAGATCCTCCACCAGATACGGAACCTGATACTGCCTCTCGTCGACAACCGCTCGAATCGCATCCGACGTCTCGGCTGCACTTCGAAGTCGTTCCTCGAGGGCCTTATGCACGAGGTACATCTGCCCCAGATAGCCTATGTAGCGCTCCCTGGGTAGAGAGCCCTGGGCAAAGGCGCGCTGGAAGTCGTGATGTTCAGCCGAATCGTGGAGATCTCGTGTCGATTCGCGAAGACGCTGCATGACGCTCTGTGTCTCTTCAGTCATTTTTCTCCTCCAACCTGGCTGGCTCGACGCACGGGAATCTCTCCCTGTCATTTCAATCGGCAACCAGGACCAAGGCCATCAGCGCCACGCCGATCCAGATCAATCCCTTGACGGTGAAGAAAATCACCCCGACCAGGCCTACGCGCTGCAGCCATCTCGTCAATCCGCACGACCTCCTCAGCTACATCTCGCTTCTGTACAGCTCTGTACAGCGGGTTCAAGCCTGCCGACCCTATGAACAGGCGCTCCGGCTGTCAAGCTCGAATGAGGATCGGATCGAGACTCGGATACTATGAGCGGCGGCCGGCCGTTGCCGTCCTGGAGCCATCACTAACTACAACTACCGCCGGAAGATCAATCCGAGGAAATCCATGTCCAAGCTCACCCATCTCGCGCCGCTACTCGTTCTCGTGCTGGCAGCCATTCCCGTTCAAGGCAGCACTTCCCTGGCACAGGTAGAGGGCATCTCGAACGAGGAGCTCTTCCCTTGGGCCTCATTTGACGCCTCGATCCCGACGCAGGAAGCCGTGACCGGGGTCGAGCCCGGCAGTCGACCGCTGCGGCACGGGGAAGCTTTGCGCTACTTCGAGGCGCTGGCCGAAGCCTCCCCTCGGGTCACTCTCCAAACCTATGCCCACAGTCACGAAGGCCGACCCCTGGTGCTGGTGGCGGTGAGCGACGAGGCGACTATCGGGGAACTCGAAGCATTCCGGACTGGCCACGCCCAACGGCTGGATCCCCGGCGGCGAGCCGCGGCAGACGACACGGATGCGCTCAACGGTGCCAAGGCCGTGGCCTGGATGGCCTATGGGATCCACGGTGACGAGCTGTCGAGCACCGATGCTGCGGCCTCACTGGCCTACTGGTTGGCGGCCGGTGAAGACGATAGGGCCCAGGCACTGCGTGAAGGGCTCGTCGTCCTCATCGACCCGATGGAGAACCCCGACGGTCGCGAGAGGTTCCTCGCGCAGACTGCGGCCTTCGCCCACAAGGTCCCCAACTCAGACCAGGACGACCTGTCCCACACCACAGTATGGCCGTGGGGCCGGGGCAACCACTACCTTTTCGACCTCAACCGGGACTGGTTCATGATGGTGCATCCAGAAAGCGCTCGATCCGAGGTCCTAGCCGGCTGGAACCCCCAGATCGCCCTCGACTGTCACGAGATGGGCAACGACTCCACCTACCTCTTCACGCCACCGCGAGAGCCGTTCAACCCGCTGCTCCCAGACTACATGAGGAAATGGTGGGATCGGTTCGCCGGCGACCAAGCCCGAGCCCTGGATAGGAAGGGATACAGCTACTTCACCGGCGAGTGGAACGAAGAGTTCTTTCCCGGTTACGGCTCCTCATGGCCAGCATATCTGGGAGCTCTCGGAATTCTCTATGAGATGTCGGGCACCGACGGCACGCTGGTTCGACGACAGGACGGCTCGGTACGAACCTATGGCGAAGCCGTCGAGCACCAGGTCATCAGCTCTGTGGCCAACCTCGAGACCCTGGCAGCCAACCGGCAGGAGTTTCTCGACGACTTCGTCAGCGCCCGCCGGGCTGCGATCACCTCACCGAAGGGCCCGGCTCGTGCCTGGCTCCTGCCTCCAGGACGCAGCCCGCAACGCACAGACGCTCTGGCACGCCTCCTCAGACGACAGGGCATCGAGGTCTACCGGTCGGCGGCTGCCATGAACGTCTCCGGCCTGCGGGATGCTCGCACCGGAAGCGAGAGCACTCAGGACCTGCCGGCTGGCACCTGGATGGTGCCTCTGGATCAGCCAGCCTCCCCGCTGGCGAGTGTGCTGCTGGACCCTCACGTCCCCATGTCCGCTGCCGCCCTGCGAGAGGAGAGGGAGTCCATCGAGCGGGGCGACGGTTCACGCCTGTACGACACCACAGCATGGTCCCTGCCGCTGCTCTTCGGAGTCGAGTCCTACTGGACCGCTGTCAAACCGACAGGTACGTGGTCCCTGGATTCCGTGCCAGAGAGTCGAGCCGGCGAGGTTGAAGCCGCGCCTTCGGCCTACGGCTACCTGGTCGAAACCACGGACGACGCTGCCATGGGGGCGCTCGCTGCGCTGCTCGAAGCAGGAATCACGGTCCAGGCGGCGAACAAGCCCTTCACGATCGGTGGTCACGCCTACGATCGAGGCACCCTGCTCATTCGTCGCGAGGTCAATTCCGACGACCTCGAGAGCCAACTGGTACCCATCGCTCAGCGCTGGGGCTTGACCTTCCATGCCACCCCCACTGCCGATTCTGAGGAGGGCCCCGATCTGGGAGGCGCACACTTCGAGACGTTGCGTCTGCCCAGAGTAGGCATCCTCACCGGTTCGCCCGTATCTCCAACGGACTACGGCTCGCTCTGGTATGTGCTCGACGAGCGGGCTGGTCTACGCTTCAGCGGCATCGACATCGGACGGCTACGGTTCCTGGACCTGCAACGCTACAACGTGCTCGTCTTTCCTCCCGCCTGGGGTGGGGCTCAGGCCTACCGACACGCGTTGGGTGAGCAGGGGCTCGTGGCGCTGAAAGCCTGGATCGAGGGCGGAGGTACAGCCATCGGAATCGATGGCGGAGCCCAGTTCCTCGCCGACTCCGGTACCGAGCTGACAAAGACACGGCTGCGTAGCCAGGCGCTNNNNTCATGCTCGGAGCTTCGGCGTTAGCTGTTCATGATGCGTCCCCGATGAGGGCGCAAGGCTGGTCGGGGACACCTGTTTCTGACAGCGGCGTGGCTCCGGCGATCGACGTCCCTTCGGTCCTAGGAAACGGTGCCAAGCCCTTCGCACCGGGAACCCCGGCGGCAGAGCTGGCTCCCGAAGGGCTCGAGGACTGGTTCGCACCGGTGCTGCCGACTGGGCGCATCAAGCCGACCGAGCAAGAGACCGCCGAAGCCGACGCCAGGCTGCGCTCGTTCTCACCCCAGGGCGCTCTTCTCCGGGCCGAACTGGCGACCCGTCACTGGATGACTTGGGGGCTACCGGACGAGATCGCGGTTCTGTTGGGAGCCTCCGACACCTTCGTGGCCGACGGTGGCGTGGACGTCGTGGCCCGGTTTCCCGAGCCAGAGAGAATTCACCTGGGAGGTCTGCTTTGGCCCGAGGCGGCTGGCCGCCTGGCTCATACCGCATATGCAACCCGCGAGGGCATCGACGATGGACAAGTGATCCTCTTCCTCGGGCATCCGACCTTCCGGGCCTGGCCTCTCGACTCGCAGCGGATGCTCCTCAACGCTCTGCTCTACGGACCAGGGGTGGGGACCAGCTGGCCCCGCCCCTGGTAAGCGCGAAGAGGTTCGCACAGATGATTCGAAGGGAAACGGCGTCGGGGCTCAAGGGCTTAGGGGGAGTGACTCTCCTACGGGAGTCCTGGTACCTCCCAGTCATTCTGAGAGGCGAAGACGTTACAAGGCCACCGACGGTCCTTTCCCTCACTGCCTCAAAGGCCGGTCGGCGAAGTCGTCGAGCGCCTGCCCGTCCACGCGAGGCTCGGGCCGAGTCATGTTGAACACCCTTCCCCAACTGTTAGACACCTTCAATATCGGATTCGTTTCTTCGGCGATGGTACTCAGCTCCCGTCCAAGTCACTATTTCGATAGACGTATTGACATCTTTCTACTTCTGGGTGTGTCGATATGCTCCCGGATGTAGACTGCACGCTACCTCATTCATCTCAACTCCGGCCGGGGCCGGGGCAGGAGGACGCGGTGAAGCGATTCCTGACAGCCACAGCACGCGGCCCATCCGCTCGATCTTCTCGGTGCCGCCGATCGATCGCAACAATCATCAGCCGTCAGCGCGTAGGGCCTGACGGAGTCAAGGAGGGAGATCTGCACATGCATCGCTCAATTCGATGGACGCTCGCCCTGTTCGTGGTGGCGATTCTGATCCTGACCGCGATCACACCTGCTGCCTGGGCCAAGAACGACAAGGCTCGCAAGCCTAAGATCAAGATCATGACCTACAACCTCTATGTGGGGGCGGACATCTTCCGGGTCTTCGATCCGCCGGCCTGCGGAGTGCCCCAAGCGGTCAGCGACATCTACCAGATTATTCAGAACAACGACTTCCCCGCACGGGCGGAAGCGATCGCCGATCAGATCATGGCCGAGGAGCCCCACGTCGTCGGCCTGCAAGAGGTCTCGTTGATCCGTACTCAGTTTCCTGGCAATGCTCTGGCGCCGGATGGATCAGGTATCGAATTCCTCGGCGACTTCCCCACTGATCCACGATTCACCTTCAAGCTCGACGCCGCGGCGGTTGAGTTCGACTACCTGCAACTACTGCTGGATGCCCTGGAGGCCCGAGGTCTGCACTACGTGCCGGTCGCAGCGGCTTCGCCGACCAATGCCGATGTCGAGTTCCCAGCCATCGAGTTCGACGCCGCCTGCAATCCGACGAGCATTCCCAAAGACATCCGGTTGACAGACCAGGATGTGATCCTGGTGCGGGAAAATCTGCCCGTCAGCCTGGCCTTCGAGAAAAACTTCGAGGTCAATGCACCGATCGAGCTGCCCACCTCCATCCCGACACCAGGAGGACCGGTCCCAGCGGTCTACGTCACCGAGTTCACTCGGGGCTGGGGCGCCGTGGTTCTTACCATCAAGGATCAGACCTACACCGTCATCAACACCCACCTCGAAGTCGGGGACAAGACGCTCCCCTCTGACCAGGGACTGAACCTGGTACAGCTCGCCCAGGCTTTGGAGCTCGGGCAGGCGCAGACGCCGTTCCCGACTCCCAGGCTGGTCATCGGCGACATCAACTCGTCTCCCGCCTCCGGGTTCACCGACCCCAGGTTGGCGTACTTCATACTCACGCAGAGCTTTGGGATGGCCGACGTCTGGACGATTCAAACAAAGCCCAAGAATACTCCGGGCTTCACCTGCTGCCAGTCGGAGACGCTCGACAACATGATCTCTGAGCTCGACGAACGGATCGACGTGATCTTGACTGACTTTGGGACACTCGTGCCGGAGAAGATCAAAGCCAAAGTGGTGGGTGAAGAGGCCGAGGACAAGACGCCCTCCGGCCTCTGGCCGTCGGATCACGCCGGAGTGGGGGCCCAGCTCTCCTTCGAGCGCTGAACGCACACGAGCTTCCAAGCACCCTGGTTCAAGGGGCCCGAGAACCTCGGGCCCCTTGTCTTTCCTAGGGCTTTCTTTCTTGGGTGG
>CAMYLC010000039.1 GCA_947259195.1 Thermoanaerobaculia bacterium
CTCCATCGAAAACCAGGTGACCGCCCGCTCCTTGCGAAACCAGGTCATCTGGCGCTTGGCGTAGCGGCGCGTCGCCCGCACTATAGCGGTTACCGCCTCTTCCAGAGATGTTTCACCACCGATGTATGTCGTCAGCTCTCGGTAGCCGATCGCTTGAAATGGGGGGAGCTCTGGGCTGAACCCCCGACCCAGCAGGTCTTTCACTTCCTCGACCCACCCAGCCTCGATCATTCTTCGAACTCGTTCAGCGATTCGATCGTACAAGACGGTTCTTGGCAAGGTCAAACCGATTCGGATGGCGTCGAGAGGACCCTGACCCGTCGGATTATCGGCCAACCAGGAGGAGAGGGGACGACCTGTGGAGAGGACCACCTCCAGGGCTCTCAGGATGCGTTGGGTATCGCCCTTGGGAAGACGTCCAGCACTCGCAGCGTCGAGCTCTGACAGATCAGCTCGCAGAGCGTCGAGCCCCTCGATCTCGAGTCTTTGACGCAGCTCGGAGCGAATCTCCTTCGACGTGGGGGGTATGGGGCTGATTCCCTCGAGAAGAGCCCTCAGATACAGACCACTTCCACCCACGACCAGAGGCTGTCGGTGACGGCCGAGTATCTCCTCAATGGCCACCCGTGCCAACCGCGCAAATTCCCCTGCCGAGAAGGACTCGGAGGCCCCGAGGATATCGATCAGATGATGAGGGACTCGACGCTGATCCTCCAGAGAGGGCTTGGCGGTGCCCACATCGAAACCTCGGTACGCCTGGAGCGCATCGGCACTGACGATCTCGCCCGTCAGGTCGCCAGCCAACCTCATGCCCAAAGAGCTCTTTCCTACCGCCGTGGGACCGAGAATCGCGATCGTGAGGGGCATGGCAGCATCAGTCTACCTCGGTCCAATCGTCCCGAGGCTGGCCAGGGAACTTCAGGTGCAACGCGTCTCCGGGACCGAAGGAGATGTGGACCGCTCCAAGCGTATCCGTTCGCAAAACGGCGATACGGCGGTCGTCCAGTCGCTCGAGGACCCTGGGGCTGGGATGCCCATACCTGTTGGCCACGCCGCAAGAAATCAGCGCGATGCGGGGTCGCAGCCGGTCCAGCCACTCCGACGTGGTCGAGGTATCGCTGCCATGGTGACCCACCTTGAGAATCTCCACGCCCCGCAGATCATCCGGCTCGATCATGTCCAGAATCTCCCGCTCTCCACGCGCCTCCAGGTCACCGGTCAGGAGGACCTTGCTGCCCTCTGTCTCGGCGAGGAGAACCAGAGACCGGTTGTTGCGACCCGATCGGCTCCCCGGTTGCGGATGGAGTACACGCAGATGCCAACGGGCGAGCTCCAACCTCTCGCCCCTCCACAGGGTTCGGACCTCCAAGCCGGGACGCGTCCTGAGCTGGGAGACACAGGGATCATCGAACCATCCCGGAGAACTGTAGAACCGCTTCACGGACATGTAGGAGGTCAGAACCAGAAGCCCCCCACAATGATCGGTATCCGGATGGCTCAAGATGACTCCGGCCAGCCTCTGAATCCCGAGTCTGGTGAGCGCCGGCAGAAGGATTCGCTGAGCGATGTCAGCCCTGCGCCAGCCGCCGCCGTCCACCAGGAAGGCCTCGGCTCCGTCGCGCAAGAGGATCGCTTCACCCTGCCCCACGTCCAGGAGGATGAGCTCGGGAGTCTGGGACTCTACTCTCGGAATCAGGCTGAGGAGAATCACCGCTACCGCCCCCGTCGCCAATCTGGGCCACCCTTTGAACAGAAGAAAGAGGGTCAGACTGCCGGCAACACCGGCCGCCAGCCACCACGGATAATGGACCGGTACGGCGCCCAGGGAGGCCGGCGGCAAAGACCCGAAGACCTCGAGCGGCGCCGCCAGAAATGACAGCAGGCTGCCGAGTACGTAACCCAGAGGTGGCACCACGATCGAGCTCAACACCCAGGAAAATGCCACGGTGAGCGCCAAGGCTGCCCACGGAACCGCCAGCAGATTCCAAAGCGGAGACAGGGGGGTTCCCAGATGAAAGACGCTCAGAGCCCAGGGAAGCACAGCGAGATGAGCTGCAACACTCACACTCAAGGGTTTGCGAAGAAACCCTGGAAGACCGATCCAACGACGCTCCAGCCGGGGTGCCACTATCAGAATTCCAGCGGTGGCCGCGACCGTGAGTTGAAATCCGAGATTGAGTACCAGAAGAGGATTGACGATGACCATCCCGGCAGCGACCCAAGACAGGACATTGAGCGACAGCGGTGGGCGACGCAGCAACCAGGAAACCATGACGGCCACCATCATGAGAGTTGCCCGCAACAGGCTCGGCCGAGAGCCCGCCAGCAAGACATACAACAGGGCCGTAGATACGGCCACGACGAATCGGAGTCTAGTAGGGGCTCCAGAAGTAGCGATCAGAACAGCACCGACCAGGAGGCCGACGTGGAGCCCGGACAAGGCCACCAGATGGGCGAGTCCAGCGGCGCGCATTCCCCTGGCGATAGGCCCTGGCAGCCCGTTTGACTGACCGAGAACCAGAACCCTGACGAGGGCTGCTGCAAGCCCGCCCACTCTCTTTTCGAGGGTCACCACTCGCTCCTCGATCGGGCGACGTAGTCTAGTGCCCGTCCTCTGCCAGAGGTCCATCACCGGGTTGGGGGCGGAAGGGTCAGATTGCACGAAGTAGCTGGACTTGACCCGCAGGATCCAAGCCCCAGGCTTTGCTGGCACCCCGTTGGCTGCCGGCACCGGCCGCCGCAGGTATCCCCTGACCCTGAGACGGGAGACCTCTGGAGGGGATGTACCGCGCGGCAGGACAAGAAGCAGACTTCGATCCCAGTGATCGACGCGCCGCCCCTGGCGAATCCAAAGGCCCCGCGCTGGGGCGCGGACACCGTCTTCTTCAGCGCGCCAGCCTCCGGTCACCTCGACCCCCATCCATACGGGTTGGTGGGCAACCGGCAAGAGACGCGGCCCACCCTGTAGAATGCCGGTCAGCAGCCCCAAGGCCAGAAAACTGAACACACGACCGTAACTTCCCCGCAGCGCCAAGCCCAGAGCCAGAAGCAGCGTTGCGTACCGAGGCGGACACCAGCCGCCTGCGAGCCCCACAAAGCACCCCGCGATCAACGCCACTGAGCCGGGCACGGCACCCGGGAGAGATCTCCTCACACGAACTCAAGACGGAATCCGATCTCGGGACCTCGCGTCGGGCCCGGGAGCCTCCTTCAGCCGGGATGGGTGGCAAACAAAGACAGAACCGGCAGGTTGCGTCGTCGTCGGATGGCTTCCCGCAGCAGTCTTTCGCGCATTCGCGTGGCCTCTGCTTCATCGAGCCTCGAGTCGAGCTTCGCCAGCGACTCCTCGATCGCCTCCCGGATTGTCGTCAGGCTTGCGTCGCTGAGATCGGCCGTGGCCTGGTGAATCATCTCTCGATCGAGATCCGCCAACGCGGCTTCTACCTCTTCCGGTGCTCCGTCGAGAGCCGCGACTCGGTCGGCCAGGTCCTTCGGGACGTTCCTCGTCTCCATCAGGGTCTTGGCGAGCCCGTGAAGTCTTTCGGTGAGGTCGAGCTTTGGTGGTGCCTGCCTCTCACCGGTAGCCATGAGCTCCTGACGAGCCGACCAGGCCTTCTCCACCGCCGGCGAACAATACCGAAGTCCCTGGACTCTGCCTTTGGCGCCCCTGGCCTGACGCGTGACGAAAACCTGCTCCAAGGTCTCCAGGACGAGTTCCAAGGGAATCCCCTGCCTGTGCCACTGCCTGGCCAACTGCCAGTCTGATGGTGAGAGCAGAAGGGGCGACCCCCGCCAGCGGATGAAGCTGCTCTCGATGGCCTGAAAATAGGCGTGATCTTCGGCGGAGCTATCGGTTGAGCTCATGAATCATCTTCAAACCCAGCAGGGTGAGACTCTGGTTCACCTCCTGAATGTACCTCGAGCCGCCGGCGATCAAGTCGGCCTGACCACCGGTGGCGACAACCCTTTGCACATCGGGGATCTCCGCCATGAGCCTTTCGAGAATGCCATCGACCAGGCCCACATAGCCGAAGAACAGCCCGGACTGCATGGCGGTGCCTGTGTTGCTCCCGATGAGCTTCTCGGGGCGTTTGACGTCAACCTGGTAAAGACGGGAAGCATGAGAAAAGAGAGCTTCCGCCGAGATCACCAGGCCTGGGGCGATCACACCCCCTGCATAGTCTCCCGAGCTGTTGACAATGTCGAAAGTCGTGGCGGTACCGAAGTCCACCACCACCACCGGCGCCCCGTAGAGCTCTCTAGCTGCCAGAGCATTGACGATTCGATCCGCACCGACTTCGCTCGGGTTGTCATAGCGGATGGCCAAGCTGGTCCGGACCCCGGGTTCGACAAAGAACGCGTCCTGGTGGAAATACCGCTGCGACAGCTGCTGAAAGCAGGGAGTCAACGGTGGAACCACCGAGCAGATGACGACTCCGATCGCCGCGGCCGGATCGATCTCGGATTTGGCAAGCAGGGGCAGCAGCAGTGCCGCGTATTCGTCGGCGGTCCGATCCACATCGGTCGACAATCGATAGTCGGCGATGAATTCGTCGCCTTGAAACACACCACAGACCGTATTGGTGTTCCCCACATCGACTACGATCAGAAGTTCCTCACGACTCATGATGTCTGGACTCCTCGTCCTCGATGATCTCGCCAGCGGAAATCAGCCGCTCGCCAGTTGCAGTCAGAACGCGGAGAAAGCCGCGCTCGTCAAAACCCATGAACCTTCCCGTGTGGGTGCCCCTCGTTGTTCTACAGCGGATGTCTTGGCCGAGTTCGTGCAGGCTCCAGCGAGAGTACTCTTGAACAACTTCGGCTGTACTGGCGCGAGTCGAGATATCGGTCTCCAACATCCGGATCAACCTCCCAGCTGCTTCCGCGAGTGACGGGATATCGGCTCCCTCCTTGGCCACCGCAGTGGCCGTGGAAGCCAACTCAGGCAGGTCCGCCGAGTAGTTTATGCCGAACCCTACGACCGCCACGAGACTCTCGCGGCTCCCTACGGTTTCGATCAGAATGCCGCCCAGTTTCTTGCCCTCGACCATCAGATCATTGGGCCACTTCAGACGACAGGGAGCGTCCAGGATGGTGTCGAGCTCACGGCACAAACTCGTCGCCACCCGCATGGGGAGGGTCGAGAGTGTCTCGCGGTCTCGGATCGGCCGCACGATCGAGATGTAGATCCCACCCGCTGGACTCAGCCATCGGCTGCCGAACCGGCCTTTTCCCGATGTCTGCTCCATCGCCACGACCACGGTGGGTGGCAAAGCATCACCACGGCGGTGATAGAACGAAGCGATTCTTTTGCCGACGCCATTGGTGGAATCGATGGACGAGAACAGGATACGGTTCGGGGTGCGCAGCTCGGCCTTGGCGGTGAGCTGCGAATCGAAGTCTCTGAGGTGCATGAAAA
>CAMYLC010000040.1 GCA_947259195.1 Thermoanaerobaculia bacterium
GATCGTCCTGGCCGCTCCCTGCAACGATGTTGAGGTCGTTCTGTGCCCAGGACGCCCACAGCCAGATCCGGTCTTTCCAGGCAGGACCTCCAGCCTCGAAGCCCAGGTCCTGAATGCGATCGATCCGGTTGGGAACGAAACCCTCCTGGCCAGGTCCGAGGTCGCTCTCATCGAAACCCGATTCGGCCTGCTCGAGGAGCCCGAAGTAGCCAGCGCCATCGGTCAGCAGGAAGCGGGCCGAGCCACGGAATTCGTTCGTGCCCCGCTTGGTGACCAGATTGATGGCCACTCCACTGGTGTTTTTGGTGATGTCGTTGCCACCGGTCGTCATCTGAATCTCTTCGAACTGGTCGAAGTCGTAGTAGGTCGACGAGGAACCGAGGGCACCCCAATCTGAGGAGGTTATCTGCACGCCATCCAGGATGAAGTCGTTCTCGTCACTGCTGGTGCCCTGCCCCCGAAACCAGGACTGAAGACCGCTCGAGCTGCCTCCGACGTTGACATCCCAAACCACGACTCCCGAAGTCTGGTTCAGGATCGCCCACGGATCGCGTGCTGTTGGAATCGACTCGAGCTCGACCTGGCTGACCGTCGTGCCGGTGCTGAGCTTGCGCTCGTCGAGCAGCGGGCTCTCGGAGGTGACACTGATGATCTCTTCGATGGCGGGGATCAGCTGGAGATCGATCGAGGTGTTCTGGGCGATGCGGATGGAGATGTTGGGCTGCTCGGCGGTGGAGAAGCCATCCAGGCTACCTTTCAGCGTATACCTGCCAGGATCGAGGCCGAGGAATCGGAAGTGGCCATTGCTGTCGGCGATCTGCCCTCGGGGAGCCCCCATTCCTGAGAGCTCGACGGTGGCTCCGGGTAGGACGTTGCCCCCTGTGTCAGTGACTCGTCCGTAGAGATTGCCCGTCTCCTCCTGGGCCCGGGCCGCTCCGGCAGCACAGAGCAACCAGAGACAGTAAATAAGTGTGCTAGTGCAGGCTCTCCATTTCCCGATCTTGATCACGACGCACCTCCCGAGACAGTGAAGCTGTCGTCTTCGGATATCGAGTTCGGCGCCCTCTATCGAGCACTACAATAGAAAGACGGAAATCACGAAGATTGTTAGGTCTGCATTGATAATCTGCGGGTAGTCCTCCCCTGCCCATCACCACTTCGGCACCTCTTCCCAGCCCGGGAAGGGACCGATCTCGAGCTTCCAGCCGGCGCTCGAGGCAGGGTCCTTGACCGCACGGACGTTGGTGAGGGATCGAAGCCTAGTCAAAAATCCGTCGAGCGGCAGCGTGTGAGGTGGTGGCTTCGACAGGTCCGGCATGGGCCACACCCTGACGGTCTGGTCGTCGGCTCCGGAAGCGATCCATTTGCCGTCCGGCGAGACAGCCACCACATTGACCTCCGGTTCATGGCCCAACAGCAGATGGGGCTCTTCACCGGTGACCCGGCCGATCCGCACGGCCCCGTGCCGGTCCCCCGAGACCACCAATTCTCCGGTGCTGTCGAAACGGGCCTTGTGGATGCCGCTTCCGTGTGACGTCAGCCGATAGGCAGTTCCTGCAGCGAGGTCATAGATCCATAGCCACCCGCGGTTGTTGTCGTCCAACAGTAGCCAACGTCCGGCCGGATCGATATCTCGTTTTCGGGCGTTCTCAGGAGCTGCCCTCGAGAGATCGAAGGCCTCCACAAGGCGCGGCTCTTCGCCAGCCTGGATCTCCCACCGACGGAGATCGTAACCGCTGCCGCTCCAGAGCTCGTTTTCACTCGTGAAGATCGCGAAGTCGATCGCACTGCCATCACCGACATCCAGGACTCGGGTCTCTTCGGTCTCCAGGTCCCAGATTCGGACCAACGCCTCCTCTCTGCTGTAAACACCGGATCCGGCGGCCACCAAGCGACCACTGGGATTGACCGCAACGGCATGAATGGCACTCGCGAACCCGCTTAACTCTCGTCGTGACCCTGCGTCGAGCGACAGGGCGATCACCTTGCCCCCCGGCGTTCCCACCGCAATGGTCGATGACTCACGGGCCACGGCAAAGGTCTGCGGAGTCTGCATGGCTCCATCCGCTTGATAGAGGACTCGAGACCGCTCTCCGTTGCCGATATCCAGAGGCCACAAGCGCACAGATCCGTCACCAATCGACATGGAGACCACATACCGACTGTCCCCCGTGAACTTCATCTGACTGCTGGGAAAGGACTCGTGGCCTCGGAGAACCAGGGGAAAGGGACGGCCCAGGTGCCAGATCGACGCGTGGCGTGACGAACCGGTCGCGAGCCATTGCCCGCTGGGATCGAAGGCCATCCCATAGCCCACCCCTTCACCTTCGATGCCCAGAAAACGAGGGAGCCACAGCGACTCCGCCTCCAGCGGCGCTTCGAGGTCCCTCACCTGCCATCCCCAATCGGCAAGCAGCGAGGCAGATGGATCGAACCGGAGCAGTCCGAAGGCAGTGCCAACATCGTGCTTCATCTCTCGCACCACTCGCGGCGGATCCTGCTCGAGAGACCAGATCTTCAGTGAATCCGATCGGTCCAGGGTCGCCACCTTTCGGCCTTGCGGATCGAAGGCCGCCATGGCAACGATCGAGTCGTGTACCAGGGAAATCGTCGACTCGAGGTCGGCGCTCGAGCCCGCGAAGGGTGCGATCTCGAGCTTTTCGCCGTCGGCCCAGGCGATGCGGCCGGCGGTCGGCTCGATTCCGACGAAGGTCGCCGCGGACTCCTTCGACGAGACCACACGAGCCAGCAGATCGGGTTCGCCGCCGTCGACAGGCCAGGACCGAAACTCGAACACTGTGTGGTCGGGTCTCGTGATCTCCGTCGGCGTGAGCAACCGTTGACCGTCCAACGAGAACTGGTACCAAAGGGTCTCGCCCTCGCCGAACGAGAGCGAACGTAGGAATCGGCCCTCCGGGACCGACCAGAGACCTATGTGCTGTCTCTCCCGATCCGTGGTCGCGGCGACGAGGTCGCCCCGCGGACTGACCACAGCCTCCATAGCGAGCTCACTGCCCTCGAGAGCAATCGGGGGACCGCCATCACTGGGCCAGAGTGTGCACCCCTGCCACGGATTGGCGAGTGCCAGCCAGCGCCCATCCGGGCTGAACTCGATCGAATAGTGACTGCCACTCGGCAGACGGACCTCAGGGGGGCCGGTCGCGATGGCCTCGAGGGCCAATCGCCGCGCATCTGCGGTGTCCACCAGCTCGAGACTCTTGGTGGCAAAAGCAAGGGCGGCCGTGGGGTGTTTTTCGAGTCGAAGCTGACCCAGGGAGAGGAGCGCGGTCGCTTCTGCATGGCGGGTTTGCAGCACCGAGCGACGCCAGAAGCCGCCCACGATACCGAGCACCACCAGCAGAATCGCGAAGGCCGCAGCCACGGCCATCCGGGCGCGTCGTCTTCGACGCTCGGCATGGGCGGTCATGGCCGCGGCAAAGGCGTCCTCCTGCGAGGTCAGTCCACCCTGGTATCGCTCACGCCACGCCAGATAGTCCAGATACGCCGCTCCGGTCCAGAGATAGTCCGCCGATCGCTCATGCTGCTCCCAGGTACTCGCCTGATTTCTCAGCTCATCCCGTAGCTGTGCACCTTCCGCATCCTGAGCCTGCCAACGCACCAGCCGCGGCCAGGCCTTGAGGAGTGACTCGTGAATGATCTGGATCCGCTGGTGAGCCGGACGACCCTCGCGCTCGGGGATCTCGTAGGAGGTGAGGAGGCGGGAATCGATGAGGGCGTCGAGCACCTCTGCGGCTGCGCCGCGAGGGCCTGGGGGCGTAAAGGCGTAGGGGCGTAGGGGTGTAGGGGCGTCCCTTGCGGGCGCCCGTGGATCTGCTACCTCATCCGCTTCATCACCGCAGGAGGGGGCAAGCCCCTCCCCTACATCGCTCATCCCACCGTTTCCGCCAGCGAACACCGACAACAGTTCGTCGCGGTCACGAGAGGCGCGGGTGCCGTCGGCGGTGACGAGGTTCCGGAAGAACTCGCGGACGATGGGCACACCCTCCTGTCCGATTCCCTCCAGAGTGGCTTCGGCGTGCTGGGCCAATGCACCTCCTACACCACCGATGGCCTCGTAGGCCTCCTTCGTGAGGTAGCCGGTCTCCAGGTCACGCTTCTCCCAAAGCTGGGCAGCGGTGAAAGCAATCAGCGGCAGCGCCCCACGCTCCTTGGACACCTCCTCGAGCATCTCCTCGACGATGCTCTCGTCCTCGAAGCGGTACCCGCACCTCAGTGCCGGCTGCACAATCGCTCGACGCAATGCCGATCCCATTGGAGGTAGCAGTGCGGTGAGATCCGAGAACAAGGGCGCCAGGGAATCGTGCGCCCGGCAGTGCATCAGATAGTCGTCTCGCATCGACAGCAGCACATGGACATCGGCCTCCAGGGCGGCTCGTCCCAGCAGCTCCACAAAGCGCTCCTGGACATCTGCTGCGCACTGCGTGAACAGTTCCTCGAATTGATCGACGACGATCAAGAGCTCACCATGCCTAGCGCGTTGCTCTCGCAGAACCTCCAGCGCGAGAAGCTCGAGTTCATGCGGAACGCGAGACTCGGTGCTGGCGAGGAGATCCTGGAGCACCGAGTCCGCCCCGCGCTCACGCCCTACGAGGTCAAGGCCGGATCGCTCCTGCCCGCTGTCCTCATCACGCAAGCCAACTCCGACCTGCCCGGCCAGCTCATCGCCCAGGTTCGTGAGAACGTCTTCGACTCGGCTACCGGCCAACACCTGCTCATCCCACAAGGCACCCGCGCGATCGGCGTCTACGACAGCCTGGTCGCCTTCGGCCAGGAGCGCGTCCTGGTCGCATGGCAACGCCTCATCTTCCCCGACGGATCGAGCCTGAATCTGGGCTCGATGCCGGGGACGGACGTCGCTGGCGCCGCAGGTTTCCACGATCGCGTGCAGCGCGACTACGTACGCATCTTCGGCGGCGCGATTCTACTTAGTGCCATCAGCGCGGGTCTCCAGATCTCGCAGGGAACCTTCGCCGGCGGAAACCAGACCACGGACACGCGTGACCTGCGAGAAATCCTGGCAGCCGCGCTGGGACAGAACCTGGGCGAGCTGGGCACCGAGATCGCGCGGCGGAACATGAACGTCCAGCCCACGCTCGAGATCCGATCCGGTTACCGCTTCAACATCGCCGTCATGAAGGACCTGATCCTGCCCGCGCCGTACCCGGCCTTCTGACGCGAGCCGAAAGGGAGAGGAGCAAACGTGAAGCTGCAGCGCCGCAAGACCGACGAGCCGCCCATCGAGATCCGCGTGACCCTACCCGCCGAGATGGTCTCCGACCTCAAGGGCTACTGCCGCTACTACGAGGCCACCTACGGCGAG
>CAMYLC010000041.1 GCA_947259195.1 Thermoanaerobaculia bacterium
TGACCCCGTTTTGGACTTGCCCGCCGCCGCGGGCGCCGCCAGGGCCCCCAGCGGCAACTCCCCGGTCGAGAGATCGGCAATGACTTTCGGACGTTCACCGGCGAGGTTCACAGCGACGGCGCCGCCCAGCAGTTCAACGCCGGCCACCTGGCCTTCGAGGGCGGAAAGCTGAAAATCCGTCGGCGCCGCTGCCAGCCGCCCTTTCAAGGCGACGGGCCCGAGCCCGGCGGCAATCGAGGAGCCTCGTAGCAGCTCGCTCAGCAAGACACTCAGATTTGGATGGTCCAGCTCCACCGCCGCATCGACACCCAGCGAGGCCGGTCGCAGCTCCGCCTTGCCGGCGGCATGAAGGGTGCCGCCGAGGGCTGTCAGGCGCTGGTCGAAACGCAGCTCTTCCCGATTGCCGTTGACGGCGCCGGTCAGGGAGAAGGATTCCAGCGGCAGCTGCCGGGTGCTGCCGAGGCCCAAGACGCCTTTGTCCGTGGGGTCCTGCTGCTCCACAGCTTCGAGTACGAGGATGCCAAGGAGGCGTTTCTCGAGGCCCAGGAGATCGATCCTCAGTTCGGCATGGCCTATTGGGGCGAAGCCATGACCTACAACCACCCCCTCTGGCGGCAGCAGGACAGGGAGCGCGCGAATACCGTTCTCGCCAAGCTCACCGACCCCTCACCGACTCCACGCGAACAGGGCTATCTCGACGCACTGAGGATTCTCTACGGAGAAGGGGACAAGGTGAGCCGCGACTTCGCCTACTCGGAGGCCATGCGAAGCCTTTCCCTGACGTACCCCGAGGACTTAGAGGCCAAGAGCTTCTACGCCCTGTCCATCCTGGGCACGACGCAGGCGGTGCGAGACTTCAGCGCCTATATGCGGGCTGCCGCGGTCGTCGAAGAAGTCTTTGCGATCAACCCCCGGCATCCGGGCGCCGCCCACTACCTGATCCACTCTTACGACGATCCAGTGCATGCACCTCTCGGATTGCGTGCCGCCCGGGTCTACGCCGAGATCGCCCCGGCCGCATCCCACGCCCAGCACATGATCTCGCACATCTATGTGGCTCTCGGTCAGTGGGCCGATTCGGTAGATTCAAATATCCAGTCGTTCGAAGTCTCTCGGGAGCGAGCCGAGCGCAAGGGGCTCGGAGTGGACGATCTCAACTTCCACGCTTTCCACTGGCTGCAGTACTCGTATCTACAACTCGGCCAATGGGACAAGGCCCTGGAGATGCTGAAGCAGATGCACGAATACGCCCTGGAGAGTGGTTCGATGCGGGCTCGGGGATACTACGCCTCCATGCGTGCCAGCTGGCTCGTGGAGACCGGCGATACTGGCATCCCACCGTCTCTCGGGGGTGAGAACACCGGCCCCACGTCAGCTGCTGCGGATCTTTTTGCCACCGGGTATCGGGCCCTGACATCCGGCGACCAAGAACGAGCTGTCGCGGCCTTGGAGCCGCTCGACGCCCTCCTCGCTGCCTCCTCCCCATCCTCGTCCGACTCCGTCGCCACCGAACGGCACCAGGTGATTCAAGTCATGGCATTGTCCCTCCAGGCGCAGGTAGCGCTGGCCGAGGGAGGCGAACAGGAGGCCCTGGATCTGCTCGCGGAGGCCACGAGTATCGAGGAATCCATGGCCTTGGAGTACGGACCGCCATCGATCGTCAAACCATCCAACGAGCTCTTTGGCGAGGTGCTCCTGAAGCTGGGAGATCCGGTCGACGCCGCCGTTCGATTCAAGAAGGCTCTCGAGCGGGCCCCACGCCGACGCGCCTCCCTTTGGGGCATGGCCCAAGCCGCTGCCACGACCGGCGACGCACCGATCCTGACAGCATCCTGCAGTGAGCTTGCCAGTATTCTCGAGAATGCCGACGAGGTCGTGGGATTCCCGTCTGTGTGCCAACGGTCCCCACGGTCGGCCAGTCGAGATTGAAGCCGCAGGGAGACCCTTCATCGAAGGGACCAGGTACGGCTATCGCTGTGACTGTTTCCCGAACTAGGCCGCTTTGCGAGCCTGGAGATGCTCCAGAATCTTGTCGCGCCGCACTAGAAGGGCGTCGATCTGCTCTTCGCTGATCAGCTCACCCAATTCCTGAATCAAGGAGGAACGATCGAGTCGCTGGATCGCCTCGACAAAGCCCGGATCCACCGAGATGGCGCCTTCTCCGACCCAGTTGATCTCGGTAGATGTGGAGAAAGCCTTCGAGTGATCGACAAAAAACAGTCGGTGCTCACCGATTAGACACAGAATATCCTCGGACTCGCGGTCGGAGTTGCCGATGAGGATGTCGAAAATCGTCACCTGCGACATCTGATCGACCACCTCGTCCGAGGCGAAGAGATCCAGGTCGTACGCCTCGGCCGCTTCCCTGTCGATCGCCCCTTCGACCCACTCCTGGACCGATCCCATCTGGCCATCGATCTCTCGCAGCACGGTCACCGGTACCATGTTCAAGTCCAGCGCTCGATCCAGTCGGTAGGCGGCCATCTCGTGCTGATAGCGGTCGACCATCGCACCCTCATCGGTGGCTTCGACGATTTCGACAGACTTGAAAATACCTCGTTGCGAGGTACCGTTCTTCTCCAGCTCCAAGAGGCGGGGTCGGGTGCTGCCGCGGCCCAGGTAACGCCAATCGACAATCTCCGCTACGGCGAGAATATCTCTCAGATCCCGATCCGAGAGCACCGCCGGATCTCGCGGCAGATGGTTCCCCGTCGGCAGTTCCTGCACCGGCATCATCGTCAGCTGCGAGGACGCATCGATGACCACGATGTCTTCGGCCTCGACCACCAGCGCCTGCAGCTTGTCGCTCTGCCCGATGTTGTGATCGACCTTGAACAATTTGCCGTGAAAGCGTGACGTGATCCTCTTGCTCGAGGTCGGACTGTGGGCCACGACCATTGCCCGGGCGCCCAGAAGTTCCAGGGACCGCTCGAGCATCTCTTCCTCGATCCTTTCGTCTTCGAAGGAATTGCCGCGATACCAGAGAGGCCCGGAGCTACCGAGGTAGAGACCCGAGTAGGTATCGACAACGTCCTGGGCTGCCCGCAACATGTCCGGGGGGATTCTCGTGGCGCTCTTCACTCCAGCCCTGGCGACCTGGATGATCTCGGCCAGATCCATGAACGGGGTGACGATGCCTTTCATCTCGAGAACCTGCCGGGCCTTCAGATGGCGAATCAGATGGTCCGCGACACCACGGTTGATGCCATCGATTCCCAAAGCCGCTGTTTCGACCGTGATCCCTCCATGCACATAGACGACACCATTGATCTTGACCACCGCCGGGAGAGTCAGCAGCCAGCTGCCGTATTCGCCATCCAGGTCGAGGCTCTGTTGGCGGGCAAAAAAGCCCGGTGGGAACTGCCGCTGAAACTCGGCACTCCTCTTGGTTCGGCTGTCGCTCCCGGGTTGCGAGTTGAGGTAGTTGCGGAGGGCGGTCTTGCGCACCTTCGCGGTCTCGTCATCAGCCCAGCCGGCAAAAGACTTCGGGTTGACGTATCGCATGTCCCGCAGGAGATTCATCGACTCGTGATTTCCCAGCAATGCATGGACCCATCCTCCTGCGGCTCGACTCTCCTCTTGCAACAGCATCATGAGATCCATCAACTGTCGGTCGCCCGTGCCCCGGTCGAGGAGATCCCCCGCTGTGACTAGATGTTGATCGCCACCGATCCAGTGGAGGTCTTCGTCGATGAGACTCGCCCCCTGAAAGAGCTCGACAGCCTTCTCGTAGCTGCCATGAAGGTCGCCAACCGCGGTCACTCTCGAGACATCGGTCCACTCTCCCTGGATGTGCTCCTCCCCATCGGACGCCGGTCGAGCCACCTCCGGCACCGCCATCCATGTGGAAAGGACGGTCAATGCAGACAAGATAGATGTTCGAAACTTCATGTTACAGCCACCCCCGCTTGCTGATGCACGAATCATACCCCTGCCTAGCTGTGCTTCTCGATCAGCTCCTCGTAACCGGGATCATCCCGGAGGAAATCATAGATGGGATCGGCCTTGATGGACGGCACGGAGACCCAGGCCTTGTCTCCCGTCAGAAGTTGGTCGAGCAGTTCCAAAGTCTCGTCCAGATTCCCCAAGGCAGAATGGATCTTGGTGAGCTCGAACAGGCGACCCGGGCCCTCCATCGCGTCCATCGATACCGGCTGCAATTTCACGGCACGTTCGCCCTCGCGCACAGCTTCTTCGGCTCGGCCGACCAGGGCGTAGGCCTGGCCCAGGGATCCGTGCATTCTCGGATCGTTCGGGTTGGCGAGCACCTCCCCTTCCAGGTACTCGATCGCAGCGACCGCGGACTCCCGCGACTCCTCTTGCTTACCCCCAAGTTGAAAAATCCAGGCTCGCAGGAGGTCCACCGAATTGGCGAAGAACTGGTTGGGGTAGCTCACTTCGTCCATCTCATCGAGTAGATCGAGCGCCTCCTGATGGTCGCCTGCCGTCACCAACATCGTCGCCTTGAAGAATTTGAAGTCCGGTACATCCATCGCGACGAGCGGGTCGGCAAGCGCTGCCGCGCCCCTTGCGTCACCCTTCCAGAGCATCCAGTTCAAGGACTGCCAGAGGCGCGCACCTACGGCCTGCGAGGAGAGCTCGAGAGTCTTCGTCAACTGTTGATCCGCTTCCTCATATCTGCCCAGAGAGATATAGGTCGTTCCCAGCGCGCGGTTCTTCTGAACCGATCTGGGATCGAGCCCCACCGACCTCTGGAGCTTCTCCAAAGCCTCTTCAAAGTGACCTTGCCGGCGCCGTATATAAGCGATCGAGGCCATCAGATCCGGGTCGTTGGGCAAGCTCGCTGCCGCCTTGTCGAAGGCTTCAAGGGCCCGCGCATAGTCCCGTGGTCCCCAGTAGTAATAGTGTCCGAGTGCCACGTAGGCCTGGGGCAGCTCCGGATCGATCGCCAAGGCCTTCTCAACGGCCGACAGCGACTTCTCGAGTCGCTCTTCGGTGCGATCTTCACCATTGAAGTAGAGCTCCGCGTGCTGCTCGGACATCTCGGCCCAGGCTTGAGCGAAGTCCGGATCGAGCTCTAGCGCCCGCTGCAGCAGAGCCACAGCCTCATATCGGTCTTCCTCGTTCTGACTCAGAGTAACTTGTTCCGCGATGCTCTTCGCCCTCAGGAAGAGGTTGTAGGCCTCGAGGTTCTCTGTGGGCGCTCCGTCGTCGGCTTGGCCGCTCCCTGCTAGCAGTTGGAGGTCGAGAGATTGAAGCACCGCGTCCGCCACTTCGCTCTGCACCTCGAAGATGTCCTCGATGGTGCGGTCGTAGGATTCGGCCCAGAGCTGAGTGTCATCGGCCACGCGAGTGAGCTGCGGCGTGATCCGCACCCGGGCCCTCCAAGACATACCCCACTCCCAGGTCTTCACCGACCTGCTTGAGGGTTTTGCCGGTGCGATCGTATTGAATGGCGCTGCTGCGAGAGATCACGCCAAGATTCGACGCCGAGGCCAAACGGGACGAGATCTCTTCGGTCATGCCCGCGGCGAAGTACTCGTCTTCGGCAGCACCGAGATTCTCGAAAGGAAGCACGACGATCTTCTTGGGACCGGCTTCGGTCGGGGCCGTCTCAGCAGCTGTCGAAGGCGCGACGCTCGCTTCGTCCCCCTGGCCTAGCCTCATCCAGAAGATCAACGCCACGACTGCCAGTACCGCGACGATGGCGCCTGGAATCAGCCATCTCGGCCGGGTGGGCGATGCGGCGAGTGCTGGTTGGGCCGCACTCTGGGGCGCTGGCATTGCCGGCATGGCGCCAGTGCTCAAGGGTACTTCACCCGATTTCACTTCCTCCTTCAGACCCGCCAACTCATTGCGCACATCCTTGGCCGATTGATACCGGAGCTCTGGATCCTTCTCCAAACAGTGTCGAATGATGCGCCCCAGGTGGCGGGGTACGCCCTCGCGGATATCGGTCACCGAATCGGGACTGTCCTTGAGAATGGACGAAGCCAACTCGATGGACGAGCTCCCCTTGAAGGGTCGCCGGCCCGTCGTCATCTCGAAGATCAGGATCCCGAGAGAGAAGAGATCCGAGCGGTGATCCACCTCGATGCCCTGGAGCTGCTCGGGAGACATGTAGGGAGCGGTCCCCATCGCCACGCCTTCCTTGGTCAGTCCCTCTGTCTCCAGCGCGGTTTCCTCGTGACCGGGCTCCGCCTCCCAAAGCTTGGCCAAGCCGAAGTCGACGATCTTGACTCGGCCATCGGCTCCAACCATGACGTTGGCTGGCTTGAGATCACGATGGACCACGCCCTTCTCATGCGCGGCAGCCAAAGCGTCTGCCACCGGAATTGCCAATTCGAAGAGCTGGTCCAGACTCAACCCACCTTCGGGAATGCGCTGGTCCAGGGACTCGCCCTCCACCAGTTCCATGGTCAGGAAATGACGTCCGTCAGCTTCCTCCACCGAATGCAGGGTGATGATGTTGGGATGGTTGAGGGCGGCGACGGCCCGGGCCTCACGCTTGAAACGCTCGAGCCGCTCAGGGTCCGACGCCAGGTCTTCTGGCAGAACCTTCAGCGCCACCTTGCGTCTCAGCTCAGTGTCTTCCGCCTCGTACACGTCTCCCATGCCGCCCGAACCGAGCTTTCCGGTAATCCGATAGTGAGAGATCGTGGAGCCAATCATTTTCCGAGTCGGGTGATTGTACTGCAGAGAGCCGTATCGGGGAGCAGGAGGCCGTGTAGAATCACTCAGTCCTCATGATCGGCACCGACCTCGCGCATTTCAAGATTACCGCCAAGCTCGGTGAAGGCGGGATGGGCGAGGTCTATCGTGCCGAGGACACCAAGCTCGGTCGCCAGGTGGCCATCAAGGTGCTGCCCGAGGAGGTGGCCGGAGACGCCGAGCGTCTGTCCCGGTTCGAGCGCGAGGCCCGAGCCGTGGCGGCCCTTTCCCACCCCAATATCCTGGCCATCTACGACTTCGGCTCGGCAGAAAGCGTGACCTACGCGGTCATGGAGCTGCTCGAAGGGCAGACACTTCGCGAAGCCCTGGAACAGGGTCCCCTGCCCACTCGCAAGGCGCTGGAGTATTCCCGTCAGGTGGCCAACGGCTTGGCGGCGGCTCATGAGAAAGGGGTGGCTCATCGGGATCTGAAACCCGAGAACCTCATCATCACCCGCAAGGGCCGAGTCAAGATTCTCGACTTTGGTCTCGCCAAGTGGTCGCCCCTGGAAGGGGGCGCGGAGGACGCGACGTTGGCGGCGACTCTGGCAGGCGAGACCGGACCCGGGGTGGTCATGGGGACCGTCGGCTATATGGCACCCGAACAAGTCAGGGGCCAGTCCTCAGATCATCGATCGGACATCTTCAGTCTCGGGACCATCCTCTACGAGATGCTCTCCGGCCAGCGAGCCTTCCAAGCCGAATCGGCTGTGGAGACCATGAGCGCCATTCTCAAGCAAGACCCACCGGAGCTGTCCAAAACTGTCGAGGGTCTGCCGGCATCGGTCGACCGGATCGTCCAGCACTGCCTCGAGAAGGACCCCGAGCAGCGGTTTCAATCGGCCCAGGATCTGGCGTTTCAACTGGACGCTCTCCAGCAGACCTCGATCTCCAGCATGACGTCAGCCCATGAAGCTCTGCCTGGCGTTCGCAAGACAACCTCACCGGTCTGGCTGCTCGCCGCTGCAGTTGCGGGAGTGATCGTCGGGGCACTGGCCATGTTCCTCCTGACACGACCAGCACCGCCTCAGGACTTGAATCTCCAGCGACTCAGCTTCCGTCGAGGTCTCGTCTGGTCGGCGCGCTTCGCTGCCGATGGCAACAACATCATCTATGGCGCGGCTTGGGGCGGCCAGCCGGTGGAGCTCTTCAGCACCAGCCCTGACAGTCCCGAATCGCGACCTCTCAAGTTGGGGTCGGCCGATCTGTTGTCGATCTCGCCATCCGGTGAGATGGCCATCTCTCTGGATCGGCACTTCATTGTCGGCTGGGAGAGTGAGGGGACTCTGGCCCGTCTTCCCGCAGACGGCAGTGCTCCTCGAGAGTTGCTGGAGAACGTCCAGGAGGCCGACTGGGGGGCCGACGGTGAATCCCTGGCAGTGGTGCGTGATGTCGAGGGCCGCGTCCGCCTCGAATACCCGATCGGCAAGGTCCTCTACACAAGCGACGGATACATCAGCCTCCCGAGAGTTCGACCGCAGGGCGACCGGATCGCTTTCATGGATCACCCGATCCGCGGCGACAACGTTGGGCGAGTCTTGATGGTCGACCTCGAAGGCGCCGTTACCGAAATCAGCCCCTTGGGCGTGTTTGGCATGGCCTGGAAGCCCGATGGGGAGGAGATCTGGGGGTCACTCGGCAACGTCATCACCGCCTTTGGTTTGGACGGCAGCCAGCGCGTGATCTACACCGGAACGGCGGTCATGCATGTCCAGGACATCTCGGCGGATGGACGGGTCCTGGTGACCGCCCTGAATATGCGGCGAGAGTTGGTCGGCTACGGCCCGGACTCCGGAGAGCAGCAGGATCTCTCGTGGTTCGACTGGTCACAGGCGCGAGCCATTTCGAGCGACGGCAGGTACGCCCTGTTTGGCGAGGGGAATACAGTTACAGCCGATGGGTATTGGCTGTATCTCAGGGGCACCGACGGCTCGCCGGCTGTGCGCATCGGAATCGGATTGGGGGCGGCGCTGTCTCCCGACGGTCGTTGGGCTCTTTCCCTGTTCCAACCTTTTTCCAACGCTATCCCCCAATTGCTTCCAACAGGTGCAGGCGAAGCTCGTCAACTGGAGATCGAGGGAGTGCGACTGCAGCCCGGAGCCATGTTCCTACCCGATGGATCGGGAATCTTGATCGCCGGGAACCTCGAAGGAAAAGGAAAACAAGTCTTCCAGGTCAGTCTCGAGGGCGGCAAGCCCCGCGCTGTTACACCCGAGGGCATCGGGTTTCACTACCGGAGCGGAGGTGTGTCCCCGGACGGCAAGGCCTTCGCAACCATCGGACCCGACCAAAGGGTCCAGATCTACCCACTGGATGGCGGGGAATCCCGAATCCTCGAGAGCTCGCAGGCGGGAGACATCCCCGTTCAGTGGAGTGCTGATGGCCGATACGTCTTTGTCTACACCAAGGACAAGTTGCCTGCCCGCGTCGATCGCATCGACATCGAATCAGGTGCGCGCGACCTCCTGATGGAGCTGGCACCGAGCGATGCCGCGGGAGTCTTCAATATCGACATGCTGCACATGACACGCGACGGCCGCCACTACGTCTTCTCCTTTCGTCGTTTGTTGTCGGACCTCTACCTCATCGACGGGCTGAGGTGAAGGCCGGCTCCTGTAGATACGGTCTTGGATATCAAGTCAGTTGTTGATATTCGGGGTCGAATGGTTGTTGGTGTTTGAGGACTCCGTAGACGAGGTGTAGTAGTTTTCTCA
>CAMYLC010000042.1 GCA_947259195.1 Thermoanaerobaculia bacterium
CCGATGCGGTCGTCGGTGTCGAGGATCACGGTGCGGACGGCCTGCACGACGTCCTTCATCGGGTTGTCGTACTGCTCGAACCACTCGTCGACCTCTGCGGCCATCTCCGAATGGTAGGCGAGGCCGGGCGTCGGCCCGTCAGCCCGGAGACGGCGCCGCCGTGTCGCCGTCGTCGATGGAGATGTCCTCACCGTCGGGGTCGCCGGCGTGGCCGGACTCGTCACCCGTCTCGTCGGACGTCTTGCGCATCTCGCGGTAGTCCTTGGCGGCGCCTTCGAGCGGCTCCACCTCGAGGGTGACGCCGTCGATCGCGGCGACGCGCAACGGCTCGCCGGCATCGATCGGGGTGGCGCGGTTCGTGCGGGCGTGCCACTCGCCATCTCGCACCTGCACGGTGCCCTCCGGGTCGATCGCGGTGACCGCCTCGCCCTCGGCGCCGATCATCCATTCGCGCCCGACGGTCGGCGTGGCGAACCGGGTGCGCGTCATCGACGGCATGCCGACGATGAACGTGAGCATCACCCCGACGATCCCGGTGATCAGGGCCAGCCACGACGGCCACAGCGACGTGCCGGTGACGGGCTCGTACAACCACAGGCTGCCGACGATCGTGAGCACGATGCCGACACCCGTCCAGAACCGCGGGATACCGACCTGGACGTCGACCGCGAACGCCAACATCGCGACCACCAGCAGCGCCACCGCCCAGCCCCGTGCGGGCAGGGCTGCGAGGCCGTAGCAGGCGAGGATCGCACAGCAGGCGCCGACCACGCCGGCGATGCCGACACCGGCCGTGTAGAACTCGAACACGATCAACGCCATCCCGATGAGGAACAGCAGGTACGCCACGGGCGGGCTCGCCACTGTGTGGAACAGCTGATCGACCAGATCGAGCTTGGCGAACCGGGCGATCGCAATCGTCTCGCGCTGCACGGTGCCGCTCTCGGTCACGACCTCGGTGGTGGTGTCGAGCTCGACACCGTTCTCGGAGTACCCGTCGAGCGCATCGATCATGTTGAGGATCGTGGCGATTCCCTCGTCGGAGATCCGCTGCTTGAACACCGCCAGCTCGCGGGCCTCGGACAGACCGACGGTGCGGTTGCGGAGTGCGTTGAGACCGGGGCCGAGATCGAACTCGTCGGACACGGGCGGGCCGACGTTGCCCACCCGCGAACCGGGTGCCATGCCGGTGACGTCGGCGACGGCGAGGATCTGCGCCGGCGTGCCGTACAGCCGGGCGCCGCTGGGCCCGACCCACACGGCGATCGGCACGGGCGCGTCGGCGATCTCGGTCATGAGCGCCGCGATCGTGTCGTCGCCGACCACGGCGCCACGGGAGTCGACCTGGAGGATCAACGCCTGGCTGCCGTCGTCGTCGGCGCGGGTGATCGCGGCACTGATCTCCGCGACGATGATCTCGTCGAACAACCCGTTCACCTGCAGCACGTCGACCTGGGCGACCTCGACCTCGGGGGCGCCGTCGTCCTGGGCGGCGGCCGGCTGGGCGAGCACCGCTGCGACGCCGATGGCGGCGAGCATGGCGATCAGTAGTCTGCGCACGAAGTGCCTCCGGAGATCCTGCTGTCGAACGTCACTGCCCTCACCGAACTCACGGCGACGAGCCTCGTGATCGTCGCGGGCAAGGGTGGCGTGGGGAAGACCACGGTAACGGCAGTTCTGGCCCGCGCCGCAGCCGATGCCGGCCGACGTGTGCTCGTGGTCGAGCTCGACGGGAAGCCGACCCTCGACGGGTTGGTCCCCGACGTGGAGGTGCGGCACCTGTCGGCGCCCGACCTGCTCGAGGAGTACTTGTTCGAGCACGGATTCAGGCGCATCGCCAAGCGGCTGGTGTCGACCGGGGTGATCGACGTGATCGGCACGGCGGCGCCCGGCATCGACGACCTGGTGGTGCTCGGCAAGATCAAGCAACTCGAACGGTCGGGTGAGTGGGATCTGGTGGTCGTCGACGGCCCGGCGGCCGGCCACGCGATCACGTTCCTCACCGCGGCGCCGGGGCTGCTCGATGCAGCGCGCGGTGGCCCGGTGCGCGAGCAGGCCACCGCCGTCCAGGAGATGTTGAGCGACCCGAACCGCTGCCAGGTGGTGCTGGTGACGTTGCCGGAGACGACGCCGGTCAACGAGCTGATCGAGACGTCGTATGCGATCGAAGAACGTGTGGGTGTCCGACTGGCACCGATCGTGGTCAACCAGGTCGATCCGGCGACGGACGTGCCCGACCCGTCGGATGTCTCCTTCGGCCGGGCCCGCGCACAGGTCGACGATGCGATCGCAGCGGCGGAGTTCCGGCGTGAGCGCATCGCCGATCAGCAGGCGGAGCTCGATCGCCTGGTCGACGCCGTGCCCCTCCGTCAGGTCCGGCTGACGGCGCGACCCACGGCGTCGATCGACGCCGGCGACGTGGCCGCGCTCGCCGCTGGACTGTCGACGTGAGCGGCCTCGACGGCGTCGTCGGCGACGCCCGCGTGGTGGTGTGCTGCGGCTCGGGTGGTGTCGGCAAGACGACCACGGCCGCGGTGATCGGCATCGAGGCCGCCCGCCGCGGCCGCAACGTGGTGGTGGTCACGATCGACCCGGCGCGCCGGCTGGCGGATGCGCTCGGGCTCCCCGACGGTCTGGCGGGCGCGCCGCAACGGGTGCCGCTGGCGGGCATCGAGGCGGGCGAGCTCTGGGCGATGATGCTCGACACGCCCGCCATGTTCGAACGGGTCGTGCGCGCCAACGCCACCGACACCGAGCAGGCCGACCGGATCGTCGACAACCGCTTCTACCAGAACATCGCCGAGGCGCTCAGCGGAACCCAGGAGTACATGGCGTCGGAGGCGCTGCACGAGCTCCACGCCGACGAGCGGTTCGATCTCGTCGTGGTCGACACGCCACCGAGCCGGAACGCCCTCGACTTCCTCGAGGCACCCGGTGTGCTCGCCCGGTTCCTCGATCACAAGGCGTTCAGGTTGATGATGGTGCCGACCCGCACCGGCTTCCGCGTGCTGTCGGTGGCCACGCAGCCGATCCTGCGTGCGATCGGTCGGATCGTTGGTTCCGATGTGCTCACCGACGCCGTCGCGTTCTTCCAGGCGTTCGCCGGGATGGACGTCGGGTTCCGGGAACGCGCCGAGGAGGTCACGGCGCTGCTGCATGACGACGGAACGAAGTTCCTGCTCGTGTCGTCACCCCAGCGCGACACGGTCACCGAAGCGGCCTGGTTCGCCGACCAGATCGCCGAGCAGGGGTTCACGGTGGCTGCGACGGTGGTCAACCGGCTGCATCCCCGGTTCGGCGACGGTTCGGTGGCCGATGCGAGCCGACGTGCCGACACCGCTCGCGATCGCGGCGAACGCGAACTCGCCGCTCTGTGGGACAACCTCGCCGATCTCCGAACGGTTGCGCAGGCCGAACGACGGGAGCTGCAGCCGCTCGTCGAGCGGGTCGGCGCGGAGGCGATCGTCGAGGTGCCGCTGTTGCCGAGCGACGTCCACGATGTCGCCGCGCTGACGGTGCTCGGCGAGCATCTCTTCGCCGTCGACGATCCGGCGCCCTGAGCGCACTGTCGCCGACACGAGCCGCGGGGTATCGTCCGGGACGTGCACATCTTGCTCGCCACCGACGCCGACTGGATCGTCGACGAGGTCACCGCCGCGCTCGGCGGGCCCGACACCACGTTCACCGTGTGCCGGGAGGGCCGCGTCGTCGCCGACGTGATCGCCGAACGGACACCCGACCTGGCGATCCTCGATCTCCAGGTGGGGTCGATGGGTGGCATGGCGATCACGATGTCGCTGCGACTCGACGAGTCGGGCGGCACCCTGCCGCACGTGCCGGCGCTGATGCTGCTTCGGATCGCGTGCTTGTGCTTCCAGGGGAAAGTCAAGGTGAGACCTGCCCTCGAGTTGCGCTGCAGGTCGGCTATCAAGTTGCCATCGACAGTGGTGCGTCCGCCGTAGTAGTAGTTCAAATCCAGAGAGAACCAGAATCCAGGCTTCACTCTCTTCACCAGGTGGAAGTCGCCCGAAACGATCGGGTTCTGCTCGCGCGTGGTCCCCAGGAACTCATCGTTGCTACCGAAGAGCCACAAACCCAGCTCGAGCTCGGTCAGCCATGTCCTCGTCACCGGTTGGATATAGCCGATGGCCGGCTTGATGGCCCACCGATTGGTTCCCAGGTTGATCAGTTTGTCCGGCTCGTAGCCACCGGTCGGAACCGACACGAGCAGACTCGCACCCACAATGGGTCTCGGGTTGGCGCGCAGCTCCTGGAATTGAGCCCCGTCCATCGTCGGTGCGCCCAGTAGGTTGACGGACAGGCGCGCCCTCGCGTCGGCCCATCCGGCGATGTAGCGACTGCGGTCCACCCCATCGACCACACCTTCCGTCGTACCCCATGAGTAGGGTGCACTGAGCTGCACCTGGGCGGTCCGGCCGGCCAGATTGATCGTCTGCAGATAAGAGAACTGTGTGAGGTTGATTCTAGAGTCCACACCGACGATCGGCAGCGATGGATCCATCAGAATGTCACCGGTCGAGTACTGGTATGCGAAGGTCGCTACCTTCACACCTCTCGGAGCCGGCCAGTACGCTCGCGGTGTCAGCTCCTGAGCGAATGTAACCGCCCCCGTCAAGCCAATTGTCAGGCATAGGATCAGGTAAGAAGCCCGGCGCCTCTCTTTGCCCATGCCAGGGAGTATTCCACAACCCTCGACGGTGTATCCTGCGTGCGAGAAGGCGACTTCAAGGGGAACGTGATGCGCAGAATCCTACTGGTGTTGTTCCTCGCTCTGTCGGGAGTCTCGGTTGTGCTGGGACAACTCCCGGACAACGAGATCCTGACCCAGGTCTTCCGAATTCGGATCGGGGAGGAGTTCGGCACGGCCTTCACGATCGACGTCGACTCACAGCAGTATCTGGTAACGGTCGACCACCTGCTGCCTGCAGGATGCCCGAAGTGCACTCTCGAGATCTGGCTCGACAACGCTTGGCAGAGCCTCACCGGTAGGGCGATCCGCCCGAAAAGTAGCGATGTGGCTGCCGTAGCTATTGCCCTGAACGCAAAGCTCTCACCCGATTCGACACCATGGTCGGCCGTCGACGAGATCGAGCTCGCACAACAGGTCTACTTCATCGGCTTTCCCTTCGGCCTGAGGACGGCCGAAAATACCGGCGCGCAGATCTCGGAGATCCCCTTCGTCAAGGCCGGGATTCTCTCGGCTGTAGACAGCCGCAATCCCAGGGCAGTCATCCTCTTCGTCGACGGCCATAACAATCCCGGCTTCTCGGGTGGGCCGGTCGTCTTCTATCCCCAGGGTGAAGCGGAGCCCCGCATCGCCGGAGTCCTCATCGGCTATCGCTGGGACGCCTTACCCGTGGTCAAGAGGGAGGACCTGCGCGACCCGAGCGCCGAGACCTTCAAAGACCTCTGCGCCAGGGGAAACTCCGGAATCGTCGTCGCTTTCAGCATCGAGCACCTCGTCGATGCGATCCGCCAAAGTGCCTCGAATGCGCACGAGCAGAGGCAGGACCCAATCGAGTAAGAGAAGCTGCTACCATCCGGGTCCGTATCGCCATGCGCTGGCGCGAGGTTGATCTTCGGTTCAGAGGCATGCTTAGAGGACACACGTACCCGAAGGGCAAACTTTCATAGGGGTCAAACCATGTTTCGCAAACCCATCTCTCGGCTCGTCCTCTCGAGCCTCGCACTGGCCGTAGTCGCCGCCTCCGCTTCGTGGGCCCAGGCGGAAGAGACCGTAGTGATCGAGAGCGGCAGCGCAGTGTCCATCGAATACACCCTGAAATTGGACGACGGCACGACCGTCGACAGCAATGTGGACAAAGATCCGCTCACCTTCACGCAGGGAACCGGCACGATCCTGCCGGCGCTCGAGGAGGCACTTCTCGGGGCCAAGGTCGGCGACACCAAACAGATTCAGCTGACCGCAGAGCAGGGCTACGGTGCCGTCAACCCCGATGCCTTCCAGGAAGTCCCGCTGGAGAGGCTGCCTGAAGACGCACGAACTGCCGGCACCATGTTGATGGCCGGCGCCCCGGACGGACAAGAGCACCCAGTCCGGGTCCACGAGGTGAAGGAAGAGACCATCATCCTCGACTTCAACCATCCGCTGGCCGGGCAAGCACTGAACTTCGACGTCAAGATCCTGTCCATCGAATAGGACCGCAGGGTCAGGCGCCACAGATGCATCTCGGCAGCGAATCGGATAGGCTGTCGCCAACAATTCGTACCGCAGACGGTGAGCACTGTCCGCCGGCCGTGCCGTCGATCGGCTCGGCTTGCATTTGATTCATTCAAGGAGGCTAGCGATGAGATTTCTGAACCTGGCAACCGCATTGTTGGTGATCATCAGCCTGCCCGCCTGCGCTCCGGCACCGCAGGGATCCCACGAAAGTCCCGAGATCGAGGCCGGGGCAGCCGCATGGTTGGAGGCCCTCAACTCAGGTGACATCGAAGGCGTCGTGGCGACGTATACGGCAGATGCACGGATCCTGCCGCCGAACGCCGAGCTGGCCACGGGTCACGACGCCGTCAGGGCGATCTTCGGTGGAATGATCGACGCCGGCCTCGGCGGCAGCATCGAAACCGTCGAGATACGAGCCGCCGGTGACATCGGCTACCACGTGGGTCGCTTCACGCTGGAGACAGCGGACGGAACAACGGTCGACCAAGGGAAGTTCATTGAAACCTGGAGACTCGTCGACGGCCAGTGGAAGATCAGCAACGATATGTTCGGCAGCGACCTGCCAGCCATGGCCCCGGTCGGGACGACTCTGGCCATCACCCACGAGGTGGAAGACGCCGATCGCTGGCTGGCGGCGTGGCAGGGTGAGGGCAGTCGCCACGAGCTCTTCGCCCAGCATGGGGCGCCACATGTCCGAATCTTTCAAAACTCAGACAATCCCAATCTTGTCGAGGTGATGGTCGACGTCGAGGACATGGAGGCATTTCATGCCTTTCTATCCTCGCCTGCAGGGGCACAGGCCAAGACCGAAGATGGTGTCAAGGACGAGACCATGAGCGTCTTCGAGGAAGTCAAATAGCGATCGAGGTGCGCCACCAGGCTGGACAGAGCGGAGGGTCAGGCACTGGACGCGATGGTAGACTCGCACGTCATGCAAACACTCGCTGAGCAGGCCCCATTCGAGATCGACTACGACGCTCAGGCCGGCCAGTACACGGCGATGCTGTCCCTCGAAGGAACGGTGACGTTTCGTGAGGCTCCCGAGCTGCGACGACAACTACTGGACGTCATCAAAGCTCATCCGGACCGCAATCTGGTCGTCGAGCTCAGTAAGGTGACCCGGTTCGACACCGCCGCGATGGCGGTACTGCTCGAGGGCCTGATGATGACTCACGAGCAGGGCCCCGAGATCTTCCTGGTGGGGGCCAACGACGCGGTGACCAAGGTCTTCAAGCTCGCCGGCTTCGAAGAAGCCCTGCTGCGCTGCTTGGGCTGCATGGACGATGTCCATCAACAGATCAAGCAATAGAGGATGCTGACCCAGTTCCTGACCTGGTCCGGTTCGAGGGTGCTGGCGCTGCTTCACGACGCCGGCCGCATGTGGCAGCTCGGTTCCTCCGCCCTGGCGCGACTGGTCATGGTGCCTCTGCGCGGCGGCAAGCTCCGCGTCGAGGCCACTGCGGCCCAGATCGTCTCCGCAGGCAACAACTCGCTAGCGCTGGTGGCGCTGATCTCGGTGCTGATCGGCATGATCCTGGCCCTGCAGTCGGCCTACCAGCTGCGCCAGATGGGGGTGACGAATCTGGTGGCCGCCCTGGTCGCGGTGTCGATGACCCGCGAGCTCGCGCCGTTGATCACCGCCATCCTGGTGGCAGGCCGTGTGGGCTCGTCGATCACCGCCGAGCTCGGCACCATGAAGATCTCACAGGAGATCGACGCGCTGACCGTGATGGGCATCGACCCGGTGAGCCTGGTGGTGGTGCCACGCATGCTGAGCCTGGTGGTGGCGCTGCCGGCGCTGACCATCTTCGCCGGCCTTCTCGGCATCCTGGGTGGCTGCGTCATCGGTGTTTCCGTGATGGGCCTCGGCGCCACCAGCTATCTGTCCGACAGTGTCTCCGCGCTCGTGCAACAGGACGTCTGGGGCGGCGTCTTCAAGGCCGTGCTGTTCGGTTTCATCATCGGCGTCGTCTGTTGCCAGCAAGGACTCGACACCAGGGGCGGCGCCGACGAGGTCGGCCGCTCCACCACCCGCGCCGTGGTGCGCTCGATCGTCCTCATCATCGCCGCCGATCTCTTCGTCACTGCACTGCTCTATCTACGGGGCCAGACATGAGCTCGCCTGCACCCATCATCGAGGCTCGCGGGGTGCGCAAGAGCTTCGGGGACAAGACGGTGCTGGACGGCATCGACCTCGAGATCTACACCGGCGAAACGCTCATCATCCTCGGCGCCAGCGGCAGCGGCAAGAGCACCCTCCTGCGTTGCCTGATCGGTCTGGAGGAGCCCGACGAAGGCGAGGTGATCGTCTCCGGCGCCGACCTCTTCAAGGCCGGGCGCCAAGAGCTGGCCCTGCTGCGAGAGTCGATGGGCGTGGCCTTCCAGGCAGGGGCTCTTTTCACCTCGATGACCGTGGGCGAGAACATCGATCTGCCGCTCGAGGAGTTGACCGGTCTGCCCGAGTCGACCCGCCGGCTGATCGTGCGCATCAAGCTGGCCCTGGTGGGCCTCGAGGGGGCAGCCGATCTCTACCCTTCAGAGCTTTCGGGCGGCATGCGCAAGCGAGTCGCCTTCGCGAGGGCCATGGCTCTCGACCCCAGCATTCTCTTCGCTGATGAGCCGTCGGCGGGCCTCGACCCGATCACCTCGGCCGGCTTGGATCAGTTGCTGATACGACTGCGCGACGTCTTCGACGTGACACTGATCGTCGTGACCCATGAGCTCGAGAGCGCGTTTGCGGTCGGCGAGCGCATCGCACTGATCGACGCAGGGCGCATCCTGACGATCGGCACCCAAGAGCAAGTCCGAGCATCCGAGAACGAGGTCGTGCGGAGATTCCTCGACCGCCGGCCGGCGCTAGCCGCAGACCATGGCGAACGCTACCGAGAGTGGATCAAAGGCCTATGAACAAGACAAACACTATTCGCGCCGGACTGTTTCTGATCATCGCCCTGGGCATCCTGGTGGTCGGCTCCCTGTGGGTGGCCGGCCTGCACCCCGGCGGCGCCGAGCAGGTCGAATACGAGATCCTGATGAAGAGCTCCGGCGGCGTACGCAAGGGAGACCCCGTCCGGATGGCCGGAATGGAAGTCGGCAGAGTGCAAGGGGTCGACCTGCATACCGGCACCGAGTGGCCCATCCGATTCCGAGTCGCGATCGACTCGACCATTCCCGTGACGCGAGCCGCTTCGGCCCGACTGACCACGGACGGGCTGCTGGGCACTCCCTACCTCGAGGTCGACCCAGGCCCGGAAGGCGAGCCGCCGCTTTCCCCCGGCACCCCAATCCAGGGCCTGCAGATGGCGAGCACCGTCGACGCGATGAGCGGCATCGGCGAGCTGTCGGAAGGTGCCGGAGTGGCTGTCGAAGAGGTGACGGCCCTGCTGCAGAATCTCAACTCGCGCGTCGGGCCGCTTCTCGAGCGGTTTGAAATGCTGATGTCCGACCAGAATCTCGCCGCGATCAGCGAAAGCCTGACGGCCATGCGCGACACGATGCAGGAGGCGGGCCCCCGCCTGACCTCGCTGATGACGCGGCTCGATGAGCTGGCTATCGAGCTGGAGACCGGAGTCGCGGGAATCCCGGATCTGACCGCCGACCTGCAAGGGCTGGTGGGCGATCTGCGGATCGCCCTGGGCCCGGACGGCGAGCGATTGTCTTCGCTTCTGGACTCCGCCGGAGACAGCATGAGCTCGATGCAGATGAACAAGGGAGAGCTCGACGCCATGGTGCGTGACCTGCGGCTGGCAACAGCGAATCTCAAGGCGTTCACGGAGTCGATCAAGGAGAGGCCATCGGCCATCGTGCGTGGGTCGAAGGGGCCGGACCGCAAGCCCGGAGAAGGAGTGGATCGATGAGGCCAACAAAACTGGTGCTGCTGCTCTTAGTCGTCTCGCTGGCCGTGTCGCTGTTCGGGGCCTGTAGCTCGGCGCCACCCACCCACTACTACATCTTGGCGCCGACGAGACCGGCACCCGATGTCGCCGCTCCCGCCACTGACCCGGCAGGTCTGACGATCGGTGTCGAGCCCTTCACTGTTGATCCACCCTACGATCGGGATCAACTCGTCTATCGGCTAGGGACCGACTCCGTGGAGGTCGGTTTCTATACCTACCACCGATGGGCGGCACCCCTGGGTGACCTGGTCGCGGTGTCCATGGCAGAGGGACTGCGTGGGACACCAGGGATCGAGCGAATCGAGCCGGTGACCGCGGGTGGCGACTACTCGGCCTTCCTCAGGGGCCGGGTTGTGTATCTGGAGGAGATAGACGTGCCCGACCAACAACTCGCACGCCTCGGCCTCGAGCTACGGCTGGTGGGCAAGGATGACCGAATGATCTGGTCCGGAGAGGTCGAAGGATCGGCGGCGGGTAGCAACGAGACGGTCGCCGGCATCGTCGAGCAGCTCTACGCGGCCTTCGATCAGGCCCTGGAGCAGGCGCGAGCTGCACTGGCACAGATCACCAGAATGCACGCAGGGCGCCTGGAATGAGAGACTGGAAGCCAGCAATGGAGTCAACACTCGGGCGCCGCGCCGTCCGACCAGAGCTCGACAAGGCTTTCGGATAAGGAGGAGCCATGCCCAAGCCTGTCCTATTCATTCCTGGCTATCCCGGAACCCATATCCTGGAACGAGACACCGGGAAGAAGGTCTTCCTCAACATCCCGGGGCTCCTCCACCCGGCCTCCAAGAAGCGAATCCTCAAACAGCTCGAGGCGCCGGACGACCTGACGACACTCGATCCGCTGGTGGCCGGGGAACCGATTCGGAAGCTGGCGAACTTCCTGTTCTTCGATCTCGCCAAGCAGGCCGACTCGCTGTACGACATCCTCGGCAAGATGGGCGTGCAGCCGGTCAAATTCGGCTGGGATTGGCGCCGACCGATCTACGACATCGAGATGCAGGATCGGCTCAAGCAAGCTGTTCGTAACGAGGCCCTGAGGGCTCAAGGCCCGGTCACGATCATCGCCCACTCTACCGGCGGCCTGGTGGCGCGCTATCTTCTGGAAAACAACAAGAACGATGCGGCCTTTCTCGCCTCGATCGAACGGATGATCGGCTTCGGGGTGCCCTGGGCAGGGACGCTGAAGTCTTTTCTCTTCCTCACCGGCACGAAGGGGTTCGGGCCGTTCCTGACGAAGCCCCAGACGAAGCGGGTAGTCTCGCTGACCTGGGCCGCCTTCGATCTGCTGCCTCCCGACCCGGACAAGACTACGATGGAGGACGCGCAGGGACGACGCCTCCGGTTGGCCATCGACGGTGCTGGAAAACAAGTCACTCCACTGCTCAAGCGGGGCTGGTTCCCTGCGAGCCTGAAGCACCAGATGGATCTGCGGGCCGACGCTGCCGATCTGATGCTTGGCCAGAGAACCCCGAAGCTTCGCCTGGGAGGACACTCGCTACCCATAACCAACGTTGTTGGCTGGGGAGCCGAGACGGCGGTGCGCACCGTAATGACCGGCTCGCCCGATCAGTTGGACGTAGCATTCGTCAACGATGAGGGTGATGACCTCCAGGGCGGCGGTGACGCCACCGTGCCTCGGGTCTCTGCCAACTGGCTGCGTGGCGCCGACGTCGCCACCTATCACGTACCGGTCGGGCGGGATCACAGTGGCAAGACGAATCCACACTCGACCCTTTGGCGCAACCCCGGTGGACGCAACCTGCTACGTCACCTGCTCGGTGGACAGGTCCTCGAGCCTTTTGTCTACGGCGCTGTGGACGCCGAAGATGCCCTCCGAACGTCGGTACCGAACGTTCGAGTCCGCCTGGTCGCTCTCGACCCCGACGGCAAGCCGCTTGCCGGGGCGAGCGTCCGCGCCACGGATCTGCTGGGTGGACCCACCGGTCCTTCAGTGTTCCCCACCTCGGGCGAGGGACGCCACCTGATCGTCATCCCGAGAAACCACATCCGGCCGGCCGGCCCTCAACACAGCCGCTTCACTCTCGAGTTCGCCTGGCAGGAGCAGGGGCAAGCGAAGTCGCTACGCCGGTCCTACTTCGTCACGAAATAGGTGCCGGGCAACTTGCCGCCAATTTCTTCCCTACTCGACCACCGCGACAGCCCGGACCGGGGAGCCGTCGGCGTGCTCGATGCGCAGGGGGAAGCAGTAGAAGGAGAACGCCGAGTCCGGCAGGGCTCCCAGGTTTGTCAGATTCTCGATGATCACCAGTTCCGCACCGAGCAGGATGTTGTGAATTGCGAAGTCGGTGGAGTCGACCTCGTCCACGGAGATCATGTCGATGCCGACGCCTTTGATATCGGCGTCGACGAGCCACTGAGCCGCCTCGGGACTCAACGCCGGAAAGTTCCGGAAGTACTTCTCGGAGTCCCAGAGAAGGCTCCAGCCGCTGCGCAGGATTACGAAGTCTGACTCGAGAATAACCTCCGCACGGACTCTCAGCAGCTCCAGGTCGATCTTCCCCGCATCGTTGGCGCTGACATCGACCACGCAGGCCTTGCCGGCGAACTTCTCGACCGGAAACTCGTCCAACCTTCGGGCACCGGAAATAATGTGCGCCGGAGCGTCCATGTGCGTCCCGGTGTGGGAGAACATGGTGATCTTCTTCTCCTCGAAGCCATCCGTTTCAATCGACGAGCCGACTTCGAACACCGGTGGCTCCGTACCCGGAAACACGGTCATCCCCGGTTTGATCCCATGCGTTAGATCGATGAACTTCATCTCTTGTCTGTGCTCCTGGACTGTCTGTGCTCCTGAACTATCTGGGCTCCCTAGACGACCCGAAACACCTGGCCGGTCTGGGCACCTTCGGCACTCTTGGAGTAGGCGAGGGCGGCACGGGCTGCCGGAACAGGCTCGAAGCCTCGAAAGAACGGCGCGTAGGCTTCCATCGCTTCTTCGATGACTCCCGGGCTCACCGCATTGATGCGCTGGCCTCGCGGCATCTCGATGGCGGCGGCCTTGACGAAGGAATTGAGCGCTCCGTTGACCATCGAGGCCGAAGATCCCGCGACGACGGGATCGCTGTCGAGCACGCCCGAGGTGAGCGTAAAGGACCCTCCATCCGAGACGTACTGCCTCCCGATCAAGACCAGATTGACCTGGCCCATGAGCTTGTCCTCGAGACCGAGCGTGTAGTCGTCGTAGCTCATCTCACCGAAGGGCGCGAACTTGACCGAGCCGGAGGCCGACACCACGGCATCGACCGAACCGAACTGCTCGAAGGCCGATCGGATCGACTCCCTGACGGTGATGTCCAGTCGCACGGCGCCCGAAGTACGCCCCGCCGAGACCACATCGTGGCGTTCCTCCAGCTCCGCGACAACTGCTTTCCCGATTGTCCCCGACGCTCCCACCACCAGTATCCTCATATCGATACTCCCCTAGAGCTGTTGCTTTCCAGCCCTTTCCAGGCCAGATCTCCAAAGTCTCTGTGCGGTCGAATTCTGTCACGCCAACCGGCCCGGGTGTCCAGGAATGGTAACCTCGCCTCACTCAACCAGGACCGAGCGGTTCCTGCCGGGATCAGAGGCGGCTATTCGATCTCACCTGGAGGCTTTGAGCATCATGAGCTACCGAACCACGACCTGGCTTCTCGTTCTCAGCTGCCTTGCTGCGCTTCCGGCCACGGCCTCAGAGGAAGAAAACGTCGACTTCAGCGATCAGATGACTCCGTCCTGCGAGTTGATCGGCCTGACCGGCTATCCGCCTGAAGGGTGGTTCAACGTACCCATGGAGATTCCCGCTCCCGATCTCGCCGGCTGTCAGATGATGCGCGCCGGAGATGACGACGAGCTGCGCGGCATCCTGCGCCTTCTCTCGGTAGTGGTTCCAGAAGGAACTCCGGAGGACAAGTGGCTTGCCGGACTGCTCGATCTCGAAGCTCAATGGCTCGAAGAGATGGGGATCACGCTGGGCGAACCCCTGTTCAAGCGCGACGACGTCCCTATTTCGGGCCTTGGCGACTTCAAGAACGGCACGGGGCTGGGCCTGGAAGCCACCATCGAAGGGAACGAAACACCGCAAGAGGTCCACTTTCTCGGCTTCAACAGCCCGACGATTCAGTACCTCCTGACCCTCTCCACGCCGGCCCGCGATGTGGAAGACGGCTTCTACTACAAGCGCAACACCGACGACTTCGGCGTGCTGATCCGGACCTTCCAGCTCCCGCAAAGCGACTGAGCACCCAGAGAGAGAGCGCGAGGCCTCCCCCTCCTGGGGTCTCGCCCGCTAGGATAGGTGCCAGGCGCTTTCACGATGGGCACTTTCACGATGGGCACTTTCACGATGGGTAACGTCACGCTGCCCGAGGAGGTCTGAAATGCGGCGCATCTCCGTTGGTGATCTCGAGCTGGCCTTTGTAGACCGGGGCGCCGGCCCGGTCATCCTGCTGGTGCACGGGTTCCCTCTCGATCACAGCATGTGGTCGGAGCAGATCGACGTCCTGGCCGTTCGCAATCGGGTGATCGCGCCCGATCTCCGAGGTTTCGGCGAGAGCGACGGCCAGGGTGACACCACCACCATGCAGCAGTTCGCGGCAGACCTGGCCGGCCTTCTGGAGGCCCTGGAGATTCGAGAGCGCATCACCCTGTGCGGGCTCTCGATGGGCGGCTACGTCGCCTGGCAGTTCTGGAAGCACCACCGGGAGAGGCTCTCCAGACTGATCCTGTGCGACACTCGCGCCGCCAGCGACACCTCCGATGGCGCTCAGGGACGGCTGGCACTCGCGAAGACCGTTCTCGCGGAAGGGGCGCTGCCGGTCGCCGACTCGATGCTGCCCAAGCTCTTTGCACCCAAGACTATCGAGTCTCGACCGCCCTGCGTCGAGGCTACCAAGGAGGTCATGGAATCGACCCGGCCAACCACGATCGCCGCCACGCTCCGGGGCATGGCCGAGCGGCCCGACATGACCACCGAGCTGCCGAACATCGAGCTCCCGACCCTGCTGCTCTGCGGCGAGCACGACGTGATCACGCCGACCGACGAGATGCGTACCGTCGCGGCGGCGATGCCAGACGCCATGTTTCACGTCATCTACGGAGCAGGGCACATGTCGCCCCTGGAACGACCGGAAAGAGTCAACCACCTGATCCTCGACTTCCTCTAGCTGCCATGTTCGCTAGACTCCTCGCGCTGCTGGCCGCCGGACTGTGCGCCCTCTCCTGCACGGCGCACCGTATGCACCGCCCCATCAGCATCGAGCAGCACACCGACTACAGCCTGGCCTTCATCGAGTTCGACGACCAGGGCGAGCTCTGGTCGCCCTCGCAGCTCGAAAGCGCCCTGGCACACCTCGAGCAGCTCAACACCACCGGGCCCGGCGTTGCTTTGGTGGTCTTCGTTCACGGCTGGAACAACGACGCCTCGACCCGTGAAGAGAAGCCGGACCAGGGGTCCATCTACCAGTACCGCAAGATTCTGTCTCGACTCGACGATGACATCCAGGAGAGGTTTCCCGGAATCGGCATTCCGGTGATGGGCATCTATCTCGGCTGGAGGGGCACGGTCTCCTCCGTCCCTTTGATCCGCGAGGCTTCCTTCTACAACCGGCGTGGTGCCGCGGAGCGGATCGCCGGCGCCACGGCCACCGAGGCCATCTATCGAATCCTGATGACGATGCGGGCCAATCCGAACTCGCGCTCCGTGCTGATCGGGCATTCGTTCGGCTCGATGATTCTCGAGCGGGCCCTGGCCCAGGCCGCGGTGAGCGCCCTCCTGTCGTCGCCCGAGCAGGAGCTGATCTTTCCAGCCGACCTGGTGGTGCTTCTGAATCCGGCCGGCTCGGCGAGCCAGACCAAACAGATGGTGGATATCCTGGCCCGGAATCGTCTCAAGACCTATCGCTTCGACGAGAGGGGCAACCGCTACGAGCGGCCGCTTCTCGTCTCCTTCACCTCGGAGACCGACAAGGCCACCAGCCTCTTTTTCCCTGTTGGAATGAGCATCAAAGCAATGAACAAGAAGTTTCGCGACTACGGCCAGGAGTACTGCAGCCCCATCGCGAAGCAGCAGCGTCTGTACACGCATACCGCGGGTCACACTCCGGCCCTGCACAGCCACGAGGTCACGGTTGGCCCCAAGAAGCTCGACAGCGACGCCGCGGCAGTCTGGGACTCGGAGATTCCAACTGCCTCCAACTACCAAGCCGAGTACGATCCGGAGACCCAGCAGGTGGCCCTCTCCTTCAATGGGGAGGAGCACCGTTTCACCATCCGGCGCAAGCCGTGGGCTCTCAACGACACCCCCTACTGGATCATGCAGGTGCCACCCGAGTTGATTCCGAATCACTCGGCGGTGCTGACCGAAGACACATTTCGCCTGATGGAGGCCGTGCTCACCCTGAGCGGCACTTACAACGCCGGTATCACGACAACCGTGGTGCGCGAAGACGGAGTTCGGCCGGTAGCTGTGGTTCCTCGGCCCGATGGAAGCGCACTGTTCCTGGATCGGTCCCGGGCCGTGTACTCGGTGCGACCCGGCTCGGAGCGACCGGTGTTTCTTTCCTGCCTGAGCCAAAGCATCGACCCCAGCCAGGGCATCGGGTTCCATGTGGCAGGACACCTGGCCTACGCGGCCGTGTCGATACCCGCCGGCGGCGCCTCCGCCAAGTGCAGTACCCAGATCTATGAATTCCAGGTGGAAGATGATGGCTACCGACAGTTGGGGCGGTTCCCGCTCGCCGGCACCGAGTGTTTTGATGCGGCCGCCTTCGACGTGCAGGCCAAGCGGGTCTATCTGGGGCATGAAGGAGAGGAGGGTCCGGGCCTGTGGGTCGCAGAGCTGACGCAGGACCCGGCCAAGCCGGAGAAGCTATTGGACTTGCCCGGCGGAGCGCCCGCGACAGCCTTGCATTTCGACCCTTCGCATCGGCGTCTGTTCGCGGCTCAGGGAGAGAGTGGGACTCTGTGGATCGTCAAGACCGATGCGGAGACACCTCGACTCCAGTTCGTCGCCGATACTCTGGGCTACCCCCTGACGCTCGAATATGGACAGGGACAGCAGCGGCTCTATATTGCCGACGCCAGGGGGCAGAAGATCTGGGCGCTGGACTGCGGTGAGCAGTGCGACGAACCCCAGGTGTTCTTCGACTCGGAAGCCCTCGAGGTGCCTTCCACGATGGCCGTCGCCCTGGACGGAACACTCTGGGTGGGAGACCTGCAGGGCCAGACGCTGATGACGATCGCTCCCGATGGCACGCTCACCAACCGAGTCCACAGCCTATCCGGCGCGCGAACGGTCGAGCCCGAGGCCGGCGATCCCCGACCGCCAGGGTCAAGGTAGCGGCTGAGATCTTTGTTGCCTGTGTAGCGGAGGGGCCCTTCAACACTGTTCGCGGGGTCGGGCTCCTAGATACTGTTATAGGGGCGGGGCTTGCCCCCGCCCTCGTTACCGGATGGCTCCTTCATGCCCTAGGAGGCGGCGCAGGATTCCGGTCTCTCCCACGTGATAAGCCTCGTGGAAGACAAGCCCGGCGAGGCCGGTCTCCGCGGTCTCACCTTCCTTGCCGCTCGGCGCGGGCGCCTGGAGGGCCTCCTCCGAGATCTCGGAGAGACCGGACAGGATCGACTCCTGTGAGGCCTCGAGCAGCGCCATCATCTCATCGAGGTTCTTGGCAATCTCCGGATCTGTCAGTGGCGTGGAGCCCCGCTGGTATGGTGCCGCATCCTGTTCGTTCCAAACCGGGTCCCGGACCAACAAGCCCAGGATCCCTGCTCGATTGGCCAGAATGTGGCCGACGATCCAATTGAGACAGTTACCAGCCGGTTGTGGTTGGACCAGACTCTCCTCATGGGTCAGTCCCTCGAGGTTCATCTTCAGGGCTCCGAGGTTGAAATAGACCTGCTTTGACAACACGCGGGTGCTCATCGGCTCTCCTTTCTTCTGGGAGAGCCATTGTAGGACACTACTGCGTGGTGCTTGACCACCCCGAGGTACCACCTGACTCGAAGCCGTCGCTCAAGAGCTTGAAGCACTCGTCCAAGTTCTCGATTTCGGAGTCCGACAACGCACCGTCCCACACTCCCACCTCATCGATGTCTCCAACGAAACCCCTCACCCCGCAGGTCCCTAGATTTCCGATTTGAAAGTCGCTATGCGTCGACAGGGAGTAGCTCGGTGTTACTCCAGTTACAGGCGATCCCACGAGCACACCATCGAGGTAGATACGGACGAAGTCGCCATCATACGTTCCAACGATGCGATGCCAGTTTCCATCCCACACCCCGTCTTGGGGCACAAGAGGCGACGAATTGGCGGAAGTGCCCGTGCAGGTGTAGAAAGCAATATTCCCCTGTACATCTTTGACGATTGCATACGAAGCGCAGGCGCATCCTTCCAATCCCTCGCTCAAGAGGATCGAGTAGTGCGGCGGCAGTGTCGGGCTACGGAGACAGAGACTCACGGTCAGTGTGGTCGGTTCAAGACTCGTTCGGTCTCCCACTGCGACCCCGTCATCACCGTCAAATCTGAGAGCGTGCGGGCCCAGGGCGCCGGCTATCCATATTGCCCCGTTGACCGTGCCGTGGTTGTCCTCACCCGATGAATCCGTAGCCACAACGCCCGAACCTTCATCGAAACTCCAAACCCCGACTTCGCTCACCTGGGATTGAACCGAGGTTGCAAGCAACACGAGTACCGCCACAACAAGCCATCGCTTCATCTCTCATCCCTCCTTTGCTTGGAGATATCTGCAGTACGAACTCTCGCTCCGGGCCTCTCGGCAGCTCGGCGGTCTTGGGTCCTTCGTGGCGGGATTCCGTCGCGGAGGAAGCGAGGACCCGTAGCTTTGCGTCCCTGCCTTTCGACAGGTTTGCCTTTGTCGGTACACTTCTTTGTTAACAGACCTGCTGCCAGGTCCGACACACCCCAACGGGTAGGTCAGATAAACAGTTGGCTATAGATCCAGCCGAGCGGTGGCAGGAAGTTGGTTGACTGCACTCCTACTGTATGGTGCTCGACCAGGCCGAAGTATCTCCGGACTCGAAACCGTCGACGAACATCGCTGGGACTGGAGGCGGCGCGTTGTTGAGCAGCGCGTCCGCGTAGGGACAGATCTTGCCCGCGGTGTCGTGGTTGTACCAGGAGGTGTTGCAGTTACCGTCGTACTGACCGACCCCAGCGTGGTGGGAGAAGGCGGTGAAATCCACGTTGGCCTCGTCGATCTCGACCCGATTGCCATCGTGATAGAGAGCCGAGTGCACGTGAGGGCCCGTCGAAGAGCCTCCCTGACACAGAGCCGTTGGCTCGTCGTTGGCGTAGTTCGAGATCACGGTGTTTCGCTCGACTACCTGCGGGTCCGTCAGCTGGACGTTCTCCAGGTGATAGTAGGTAGAGACCCAGCCGCCTGCGTGGATGACCGAGACACTACAAATCGACCAAACTCGAGCGGTGCCCGCCTGCGAGGCAGCCACCCACCACTGGCTCAGGTCTGCACCCCAGTTCCGATACTCACCCCAATAGTCGAGCGCGTTGCGAGTGCCACTGCCGGTGTCGCCGTGAGCTCCACCTCCAGCCCAGGTGTCACCGATCTCCCACGGCGGCTGAAACCAGCCAAAAACCAGAGGGGCGTTGCGCGTCGGAACTTCTCGGCTCGTAGCCAATCCCGTCGGCAGCTCGACTTTCAAGTGGTAGGCATCGGCAACCGCCATCACCGCTTTCGAGGCGGCCAGGGGATCTTGCCGTTGCTCGTGGTAGATCAACGCGATGGCCGTGGCGATCTGATGGACGGTTTCCTTCTCGCCGGCGGTGGCCGACGTGACAGCGAGTGGCCAGTAGGCTTGCAGCACGTGGATCAGCACCCGCGGATGGATCGCATGCATCGCGGCCCAGGTGTCGATTGCCGGACGTAGAGGAACCAGATTTGACGCATGCTGCGCCAAGTACCCGGCCGTGTCGAAAGTCAGCATGTCTTCGCCCAGATAGCGCAGCTGACTATTGGCGACGACCAGCGGTCCTTCATAGTTGTCGTGCAGGGTCGGCCCGTTGTAGGTACTCTGCGAGCCGGACATCGGCAGCGCGAAACAGCTCGTGATCAGCAGACTGAGAAGGACACGTTTCATCATGACTCCACCTCTCCGAGATTGGAGCCGAACCTACCAGATTCAGCCTCGGCAGGCTGTTAGGTAGGAGACAATCGCTGGGGCGACTTCAGACCTCGACCCTATAGGAAGCGAGAGCCTTCAGCAGGTGCATGAGCTCCGACTGGCAGCGATCGAGGCAGTCGCACTCAGACGGTTCCGAAGGGACCACAGTCCTCAGTTTCCATGGGCGCTCGTAGAACGGCGCGGCAGCCTTCGATTTCGGGGACGGTAGCTTCCTCAGGTCGCCGAGAGGGGATGGGGCCATTGGCGGGCGCGAATCCGAATACCACATTGGAACAACTCCTTCCTTCGTCGTGGAGATGTTGCACGCTACTCCTCCCCACTCGGAGATTCAAGGAGCGGTGCGGCATCGGCAGAAGGCACATGATGACCTACGGTCGGTGGCCAGGCTTCGCCTGGGAATGGCAGAGGTGTCAGACACCTTTCAGCTCCGCTACCCCCCATCCCCTGTGCTAGCCTTATTGGTGCCGAGAGATGCTTCTCGTACAGCTTTGCAGTCACTGAGCTCCAGCTCGGAGGGGGGAGGTCCCATGAGACCGATCAACCGCCGCTGCATCCGTTCTTGGATGTTTCTCTGCCTCTCTGGCGTGTTCATTCAAAGTCTCGATGCCCAGCAGCCCCGAGTCGCCTTCGTCACCTCGGTGACGGGTACGGCCGATCTCGGCAGCTGGCCGGAGGCGGGCAGTGCCGTCGGTGCCGCCGCCGGCAACGCAATTTGCCAGAACCTGGCAACGGCCGCCACCCTGCCAAACGCCAGCAGCTTCGTTGCATGGTTGTCCACGAGCACCGACGACGCCTACTGCAGGCTGCACGGATTCACCGGCAAGAAGTCGGCGAACTGCGGCCAGGCCACGCTCCCCGTCAACGGCGGCCCGTGGGTGCAAGTAGACGGTCTGCCCTTCGCCGAGAGCATCGATCGACTTCTGACCACTGAGTTCCTCGTCTACTATCCGCTCGCCGCCGACGAAAATGGGAATTCGGTCCAGGGGATTTCATTCACAGGTACCTCTGGCAGAGGAACTCTGTACCCGGACGGGAATACCTGTACGGATTGGACTTCGACTGCGGCGTCGGCCTTCCCCCAGATCGGAAGAACGGCCCGCGGCTCGTGGGGATGGACCAGCGCTGGCGGGGCAGGTTGCGATTCGGCTCAGCATCTGTACTGCTTCGAGCCCGGATCGGGCCCCGCGCTGACACCCCCAAACGAGGACGGTGCCATCGTCTTCCTGACCTCCGTCGATGGGACCGCTGACCTCGGATCGTGGGCCGACGCCGATAGCAAGACCGGTCTGGCCGCTGCGGATGCGATCTGTCAGGCCCGCGCCGCCGCGGGGTCTTTGAACGACCCCTCTTCATTCAAGGCATGGATCTCGGATTCGACCACCGATGCCAAGGATCGCTTTCTGGACGACGGCCCGAGAGTCAGGCTTGATGGCGTCAGGGTAGCCGAATCCAGGTCCGAACTGCTGGACGCTCTTCTGGACTCTTCAATCAACCTGACGGAACTGGGAACCTACATCGGGAATTCGGGAGTTTGGACAGCAACAACGACCGCCGGAGTTTCATCCGGAGATAGCTGTTCCGATTGGACCTCGGCAAGCTCGGCGAGCTCGACGCAGACGGGAAGCGCCTGGGCTACAGACGTCGACTGGACCGCTTCCTTCACGACCGACTGCAGCTTCGCGTTCGCAACACTCTACTGCTTCGAGGACACGGTCATCCTTGCCGATGGCTTCGAGTCTGGGGACACGACCGGCTGGTCTTCGTCCAGCCCGTAGGCCCTGACCTGTTGCCTCATTTGGCTGGCGCAAAGCAGCTATTCGAACCCGCCGGGGGCGCCGAGCGAAAAATCAGCCAGTTCGTAGCTGGCTCGCCTCGAAGCGGACTCAAGCCGTCTAGCTACAGCCCGCTCGAGACCAGCTGCCGAGCTTTCGGTCATGGAACCCTCGGCCCGCCAGTGGATGCGCCCTTCCTTGCCGACCAGCAGAATGTGGATCGAATCCTCATCGGGAATGTCGAGGGCCTGGAGGAACGGCTCCTTCTCGAGATAGAGGGTGATCGTCACTTCTCGGGCCTTCTGCTCCGGGATGCCTCTCCTCATGCCCTCGTTGATGAAGTAGCGGGCCATGCCGCCCAGGATCGAAATTGTCGGAAGCTGGTAGAACCGCAGGCCTCGGTGACTCTCCACAAGCTCCTTGGCGAAGGGCAGCCAGGTTTCCACCTCGGCCTGCTGGGGCCGGCGAAAGGCGATGAAGACCAGGTTGGCTTGGCCCTCGAAGTCCGCCGGCAGCCGGAACTCTCGCTTCTCCAGGTTGGAGCCTTCGACCTCCGGGAATCGCGGCAGGAGCTCCTGCTCCGAAATTGTCAGCGAGCTGATATCGCTCTCTGAAATCTGGACCTCTCCAATGGCTTGATCGAACGCAGCTGCAACGACCTGATCGAAGTCGATGGCCGGTGAATCCGCTGGAAACAACAAGATCAAGGCAGTGAGAAACAGTACGGACAACGCCAGCAGCGCTCCGATTCTTCTGTCCATCGACGAGACCACAAGTCCTGAAATCATGACAGTCGTTTCCTTTCAAGCTCCCCGGACCCTATCATAAACAGTCAAATCGTTCAGGATCCACCCTCTCTCATGACTGAGAAAGCAAGATAGGTGCCGGAGTCCAGAGCACCAGGGGAGGGGGCAAGCCCTTCCCCTGGCCGAGGTGCCAGCCGATTCAGAGGTAGGGACGGTGATCGAAGCGGTGGAGGCCTTCTTCGACGGCGATCTCGAAGGCCTCCAGGTACTCTTCGTGGGAGATTCGGCGGCCGATCTCCGAATACTGGTCGGGCTTCCTGACAACCTGGGCGGCCGGTGAGTACTGGCCCATGATGTTCACAAAGGTATCGGCGGAGAGCTCATGGGCAAGAAACCGCGTGATCTCGCGGGTTCCCGCCAAACCTTCCGGCATCACCAGATGGCGAACGAGTAGGCCCCGTAGGGCAACGCCCTCCTTGTCGAAGACCAGGTCTCCCGTCTGCCGGTGCCTGGCCCGGAAGGCGTCGCGAGCCCGCTCGGGGTAGTCCTCGGCCAGGGTCAGGCGACGGGCTGTGTCGCAATCCCAGAATTTGAAGTCGGGCATGTAGATGTCGACGACACCATCCAGCAGCTCGATGGAGCGCAAGGAGTCGTAGCCACTCGTGTTGTAGACCAGCGGCAAGCGAAGCCCCTTGCCGACGGCAATCTCTACGGACTCGAGCACCTGGGGCACGACGTGCTCCGGGGTGACGAAGTTGATGTTGTGACAGCCGAGATCCTGCAGCTCGAGCATGAGAGCGGCCAACTCCTCGGCAGCCACCTCTCTTCCGCTCCCCTCCCACGAGATGTCGTAGTTCTGGCAGAAGACGCACCGCAGGTTGCAGTGCGAAAAGAAGATCGTCCCGGAGCCTCGGGAGCCCCTCAGGCAGTTCTCCTCACCATGATGGGGGAAGGCGCTCGCGACGCGGGCCCAGCGACCCGTCTTGCAGATCGCCCGTTCGCCGGCGATCCAGCCTAGCAGGGTGGCCGCGTCACCGAGAGGTGCCAGCCACTTTTCTAAAGCGGTGCCTGGCACCTCTTTGTGGGCTATTCGTCGAGCGACAGGATCGGGTGGCGCCGGCCGGTCATCTGCCAGCGAATCAGCGACACGGGGATGACGCCGGAGGCGAAGAACTCTTCCATGAAGTCCTTCAGCACGAAGTCGTCACCGAGTTGAAGGGCGCGCTCGGCGATCAGGTCTTCGATGAGAGCCTTGCCGGTCAGGTAGCTGGTGCCGTAGCCAGGCTGCTGGAGGTACAGCTGCTGCTCGAACAGGACGAGATTCCCGTCCGCGCGGAACCAGCCACGCGGAGTCTGCTCTGCGGCGAAGACCACGGCCTCATCCACGGTCCATTCGTTGCTCTGCACACGGAGGCCGGCGATGGCCCGCGCCGCCCGTTGGGCGACCATGATGTAGACGAGCTCTCGGCTTCGCGGGCTGTCGTCGAAGAGTCCGGCACTGGCCATCATCTCTTCCATGCCCGTAGCCAGACCCTCGGCCCGACTGTCCCAGATGTTGTAGAGCAAGGGCACCCGGCGGATCGGGCTCGGATGGGGGTCCTCTCTCATCCGAGCCTTGTCGATCCAGTGGATGTGATGGCAGCGCATCACGCGCGGGTCCCGCAGGTCGACCTGGGCGAAGAAGTGCCGACTCCCGGGTGGATCGAAGGGCGCTACCCTCTCGCGGAGCGCGGGCTCCATGTAGTCCTCGACCTCCATCACCTCCTCGTCATCCAGGAAGCGCAGAAAACCCTCGATGGCGACGCCGGCCCGAGCTGCCCAGGCCTCGGCACTGTCGGGTGGCTCCAGCGATGGCAGCTCGCGGTTGCGATGCTCTTCCAGCTTCATGTGCGCGATGGAGCGGGCCAGCTCCCTCTCCATCAGTCGCAGCTCGTCCTGCCAGCTGTAGGGCACGAGGTGAACGTTGTGCAGATACCAGGTGTAGTTCTCGATACCGACACCCGATGGGCCGGTCTTGCCCGGAAGCTGCTCCTCCAGCCACTCCTTGAAGGCATCGACGGCTCGGCGGGCCGCCTCGATGTCGGGCACGAGCTCCGGATGGACCGGGCCGAGCTCCTCGGCGAGATCTCCGAGAATCGCGCTCTGCCCCTGCTGGCTCCATATACCGAGCTGCCAGAGATCGCGCGCATTGCCTACCAGGTTTCCCCGTGCCTGTTCGAGGACTCCAGGGATCGATTGAAGGCTCGCTCGCAACTTCGTCAGCGCCTCAGCATTGAGAGGAAAGCTCAGGCGCCAGAGCTCGATCGCTCCGGCGATGACTGGACCTTCCTTCAAAGGGGTGTCGCTCTCCGAATCGACCACCATCGAATAGAAGCCCGGATCCCTGGCCCAGGGCCGCAACACCCGATGATCGAAGTCGAGCCCATTCATCTCGGCACCAACCAGGAGGCTGTCGATCTGCCTCTCCACCGGCCAGCCAGTGATATCGATCGCCGCCAGTCGCTGCTGATACCCAGCCAGCTCCCGGTGCTGCAGCGCCATGGCAGGGACCCTGTAGTCAGGCACCCCGTCGCGAAACACCGGCGGCTGGAACTCGCGCCAATCCTCGAACAGCTGAACGAGCTCGGCATAGCCCATCAAGCTGGTGGAAGATTCCTCGGCCAGGA
>CAMYLC010000043.1 GCA_947259195.1 Thermoanaerobaculia bacterium
GCCCGCCCTCTGTTCATGTATACGGCCGGACAGCCCGAAGGAGCCATCAAGGAGTATCTGGACTGGATCCTCAGTGACGAAGGGCAGTGCATCATCCAAAACAAAGGTTACGCCCCAGTACGCGATGTCGCGTGCGGTTGAGCTAGATCAACAGAAAGGGTCGCCGAGAATGGCCCACTACGAAAAGCGATTAGAAGACGATCTCTCCTTGATCCGCCAGCGGGTCAAGGAAGTGGCGGAGCAGGTCGAGCTGGGGCTCAAGAACGCGATCCATGCGACGTTGGCGGGCGATCGCCAGCTGGCCAACGAGGTCGTTCTCGGTGACAAGCCGATCAACCGTGGAATTCGTGCCATCGACAAGAAGTGCTACGGATTCGTAGCGCGACACCTGCCCAGCGCGGGCCACCTGCGATTCGTCTCCTCGGTCCTGCGGCTCAATGTGGAGCTCGAGAGGATCGGCGACTACGCCGTCGCTATCGCTCGTGAGGCCGTGCAACTTTCGACCGTCCCCAGCGGTTCTGTCGCGGGAGATATCCAGCTGATCGCCGACCAGGCACAGCAGATGTTTCGGCAGGCCATGGAGTCATTCAACGACCAGAACCCGGAGCTCGCCCGTGGCACCAAGGGAATGGCAAGCCAGGTCGAAAGCACCTACCAAAAGGTGTTCGACGATCTGCTGCGAGAAGGTGAAAAGGGCTCACGACCCATGAAGGACCTCTTCGCGCTGCTCGTCATCTTCAACCGGCTGGGACGCGTCGGCGATCAAGCCAAGAACATCTGTGAGGAAACCCTCTTCGCAGTGACTGGCGAGACCAAAAGCGAAAAGGTCTACCGAGTCCTGTTTCTGGACGAACACAACAATTCCCTCGGTCCGCTGGCCAAGGCCTACGCCGACAAGGCGTTTCCCAAGAGCGGCGAGTACACGACCGCCGGGTGGAGCCCAGCGGACCGAGTCCTGCCAACCCTCGAGGTTTTCATGGACGCCAGAGGCCTCGAGGGAGCTGAGCTTGCACCCCGAAAATCGGCCTACACTCTCGTGGAGCTGGCGGATTTCCATGTCGTCGTGTGCCTCGGTCCGGGTGTCGCCGAGCAGATCGAGCAGGTACCGTTCCACACTGTGCTGCTGGCTTGGGAGGTGGAACCCATCCCAGTCGATCTCGACCCTGAACGCACCACAGCCCTGCTGGAGAGTGCCTTCACGAAGCTGAAGAGCAGCATCCGAGAGCTCATGGAAACGTTGCGCGGGGAGGAAGCACCCTGAGCCACCCACCCGGAGTCGCGCTCGACCGGCGCAATCTCGCCTGGTACATCGACAAGGCCGTGCAGGGTGTGACGGGATTGGCGATGCTCGTCGCCGTGCCTTTTTCGCTCGGAGCGGCGATCTACATCGGTGAATTCGCTACCGGCAAGACACGAGAGATTCTGAAGGTGCTGGTAGAGCTCCTGGCAGCCATTCCGTCGGTGGTCTGGGGCTTCATCGGTCTGAGCATCATGAATCCGTTGATCATCAAGCTGTTCAACGTACCGGTGGGGCTCAACGTCCTCAATGCCGGTTTCATCCTCGGCCTGATGGCCGCGCCGATCATGACGACGATCGCCGAGGACGCTCTCAAAGCGGTCCCCGATACCTACCGGGAAGCGGCCGAGGCCATGGGCGCGACTCGTTGGCAGGTGATTCTCAAAGTGGTGATTCCAGCTGCCAAGAACGGTCTTGTGGCCCCATCAATCTACCCACCAGTCTCTTCGATTCGGTGCGGGCGCTGACCGCCACCATTGCCGCCGAGCTTGGCGAGACCGCAGTCGGATCGGATCACTATCGAGCGCTGTTCACTCTGGGGATCTTTCTGTTTCTGATCACCTTCATCATCAATCTGACGGCCGATCTGGTCGTGCGCGGAATTCGCAAGAAGTAGTCCGCCATGTTTGAAGCCAGCGATCTCAACAACCGCAACCGCAAGGTGGAACGCCTTTGGGGACTGCTGTTCCTGATGATGACCATTTTGCTGATCCTGCCCGTCCTGGCAATCCTGGGTGTGCTCATCCACGAGGGTGGTCCTATTCTTTCCATGGACTTCCTGTTCACCGAACCCAAGGACGGCATGACCGCCGGCGGAATCTTTCCGGCGTTGGTGGGAACGGTATGGTTGGTCACCGTGGCGCTGCTGGCTTCGGTACCCGTCGGTGTTGCCGCCGCCCTGTACTTGAGCGAGTACGCCCCTGACAACTGGCTGACTCGCGTCATCAATCTGGCCATCATCAATCTGGCAGGAGTTCCTTCTATCGTCCACGCCCTCTTCGGGGTGGGTGCTTTCGTCCTGTTCTTCAAGTTTGGCACCAGCATTCTGGCGGCCAGTCTGACCCTGGCTGTCATGACCCTGCCTGTCGTCATCGTGGCCACCAGGGAGTCCCTACAGGCGGTGCCCCAGGCCTTTCGAGAGGCCTGCTGGAACATGGGTGCCACTCGCTGGCAGACCATCCGACATGTGGTTCTGCCCAACTCGGTCAGTGGCATTCTCACGGGTGTCATCCTCGAGGTCTCGAGGACCGCCGGCGAGACCGCACCGATCATGTTCACCGGCGCAGCGTTCTTCCTCCCCTTCCTGCCGCAAAGCGTCTTCGATCAGACCATGGCCATGTCGCTGCATCTGTTCGTCATCTCGACCCAGGTTCCCGGGGTACCCGAGGCCCTGCCGTATGGCGTCGCCCTGGTCTTGATCTGCATGGTCCTGGCGATGAACGCCATCTCCATCGCTTTTCGCACCTACCTGCGAGGCAAAAAGAAGTGGTAGCCACCGAGAAGGCGACGAACCCGACCAAGGTGGAGGTCAAGGACCTGACCATCCGGTATGGCCCGAAGGTCGCCCTCGAAGGCGTCAGTCTCGACATCCGGGAAAACGAGATTTTCGGCATCATCGGACCGGCCAACAGCGGCAAGACCTCGTTTCTGCGAGCCCTGAACCGCATGGATCTGTTTACTCCAGGCATGCAGGTCGACGGCACCATTCGATTCGACGGTCGTGATGTGCGCAAGTGGCGCAACGTTTTCTCCCTGCGCCAGCGCATCGGAGTCGTCTTCCCCCTGCCCGTCGGTCTGCCCATGACGATCTATGACAACGTCGCACTGGCCCCCCGGCTGGCGGGAGTCAAAGGAAAGGCGGCTCTCGACGAAATCGTGGAGAGGTGTCTGCAGCGAGCCGCGCTCTGGGACGAGGTCAAGGATCGCCTCGACTCACTGGGCAGCCTCCTGTCCGGCGGCCAGCAGCAGCGCCTCACCATCGCCCGGGCCCTGTCGCAGGATCCCGATGTCTTGCTGCTCGATGAGTTCTCCATTGCCGTCGACCCGGTAACCACCATGCGCATCGAGGACGTTCTCAAGGTCCTCAAGGATGAGATCACGATCGTGCTGGTCACCAATCTGGTGCAGCAAGCTCGACGGCTTGCCGACCGCACGGCCTTCTTCTTGATGGGTGAAATGGTCGAACTGGCGGACACCGAGGCGCTGTTCACCCGCCAGACCACCGACGAGCGCACCCAGGCCTATGTGGAGGGTCGCTTTGGATAAGCCGATGCAGGGTGCAGATCTCGCCATCGACACCGAGAAGCTGAATCTCTGGTACGGCACCTTTCAGGCGCTCTACGACATCGATCTACAGATCAAACAGGGGATGATCACTTCCATGATCGGCCCTTCGGGTTGTGGCAAGACGACGTTTCTACGCAGCGTCAACCGCATCAACGAGCGTCTTGGCTATGTTCGGACGACCGGCAGTATCCGGGTCCTCGGTTACGACATCTACCAGCCCGAGGTGGAGATCGCCCAGGTCCGCAAGCAGATCGGCATGGTCTTTCAACGACCCAATCCCCTGCCGTTGTCCATTCGCGAAAACGTCATCTTCGGGTACCGACTGGCGCAGGGAAATCAGAAAGTGGGTCGGAAGGAGCGCGACAACATCGTCGAGAAGGCCCTGCGCGAGGTACTTCTCTGGGACACGGTCAAGGACCGATTGGACTCCAGGGCCATCGGGCTGTCGTTGGAGGAGCAACAGAAACTCTGCATCGCTCGACTCTTGCCGGTCAAACCCACGGTTCTGTTGATGGATGAGCCCTGCTCCGCCCTCGACCCCAAGGGCACCGAGGCCGTGGAAGAGCTCATCTGGGAGCTCCGAGGCGAGTACACCATTCTCATCGTCACCCACAATATGGCCCAAGCTCGCCGCGCCAGCGAAGAGTGCATCTTCATGCTCTTGGGCAAAGTGATCGAACACGGTCCGACTGACGACATCTTCGTGACGCCCGAGCACCGGGAGACCGCCGACTACATCGAGGGCCGCTATGGTTGAGCCTTCGCCGTGGTCACGGTGGGATCGGTAACGGCGCCAACGGGGAGCTGGGTTATACTCTTTCCCCTTTGACGCCCGTGCAGATGCCAGAGGAGACGAACATGCCTGATTCACAACTCACCAAGATCCCAGGAATTGGCCCCGCCACCGCGCGCCTTCTGACCGAGAATGGATTCGCCAGCGTCGAAGCGATCGCCAGTGCTGACCGCGGGGACCTGGCGAAGGTCCAGGGCTTCGGAGAGGTTCGAGCGGCCGTAGTGATCACCGCGGCTCGAGCCCTCGTTGCGCCGGCCCCGACACCCCCTGCCGCCGCGGCCTCTCGCAAGGTCAAGAAGAGCAAGAAAAAGAAGAAGCAAAAGAAAGACAAGAAGGGCAAGGACAAGGGGAAGAAGAAGGACAAGAAGGGCAAGAAAAAGGACGGCAAGAAAAAGCGCAAGAAATAGTCCAGCCTATGCCCCTTGCCCCAGTCAGCTATCGCCTCGACGATGCCCCGGCCGGCCGCCAGGTTCTCGAGAACGCGGCCCAGCAGTTTGCCCACCATCGCCTGACTGGCGGCGCCCGCACGACCCTCTACTACGACACTTTTGATTGGCGAGCGTTTCGCCTCGACACTTTTCTGCGAGCCCATTTCGAGGGCCAATCCAAGGTCCTGACCTGGGTTCGCACGAACGGCGAGGAGATTCAACGGGCGCCGATCACGGAGAGGCCAGGATTTGTATGGGATCTGCCGGACGGAGCTCTCCGCGAGGGCCTCGAGCCTGTCTTGGAGATGCGGCGCCTACTACCCCTGTTCTCCGTCGAGGCACAAACCGAGACGCTGCACGTGCTGGACAATCGCCGAAAAACGGTCGCTCGAGCCCGATTGGAGATCATCACAGCCCACCCGGCACAGGGTGACGGGAGCACAGCCAACCTGCCCGTTATCCTCCGAGCGATACCCATTCGCGGCTATGACAAGGACTTCGCGATCCTCTGCCGACTCCTGGACGAGCAAGGCCTCGAGCCCCTCGTCGAGGACGAATTCACCCTGGCCACGACAGCCATTGGGCTGCAGCCGGCGGGCTACACCCGAAAACTGCACCTGCGATTGGATCCTGCGGAGCGCTCGGATGAGGCCCTCAGGACCATCCTCAAGAGGCTCCTGCAAGTCATTCAGCAAAACGAGCCAGGGGTCCGAAGCAATCTCGACTCCGAGTTCGTGCACGACTTTCGGGTCGCGGTCCGCCGAACCCGATCCGCTCTTTCACAGCTGAAAGGTGTTTTGCCCCCCGAGGCGGTCGCGCATTTCAAGACCGAGTTCTCCTGGCTCGGAAAGATCACCGGCCCCACCCGTGACCTGGACGTCTACCTGCTCAAGATGCCCTTGTACCGGGCGAGCCTGCCAGCGCATCTCGGTGCCGATCTCGATCCGTTGAACGAGTTTCTGCTCCGTCATCAGCAGATCGAACACCGTGACCTGGTCGAGCTCCTCAATACTCAGCGGTACCAATCGCTGCTCGCGAATTGGCGTTCCTTCCTAGAGCAGCCCTTCTCCGAGGACTCCGAGCGCCCCGAGGCGACCACGCCAATCCTCGCTCTCGCCTCGAGACGCATCTGGCACAGCTCGCGCCGGGTCTTGAAGAAGGGCACGGCGATCCACTCGGACTCCCCCGCGGCGGCTCTGCATCGCCTCCGTATCGAGTGCAAGAAGCTGCGATATCTGCTCGAGTTCTTCCGCTCTCTCTACCCGGACAAACAGATGCAGCCCCTCATCGATGCACTCAAACGGCTGCAGGACAATCTGGGCGATTTCAATGATCTGGAGATCCAGCAGGAGACGCTCAAGCAGTTTGCCCAGACCATGCTGGCAGAGAAGATCGGTACGGGATCTTCGCTGATGGCCATGGGCCGCCTGGTGGAGCGACTGGAGCACCGACAGACCGAGGAGAGACAGATCTTTCACAAACGGTTCGCACGGTTTGCGAACCGCCAGAACCGTCAGAGATTCAAGACGCTCTTCAAGCCGTCGGAGACGCAGCAGGCGTGAGGGTCTTCGCCACCTACAACATCAAAGGGGGCGTGGGCAAGACCGCCACCGCTGTCAATCTCGCCTATCTGTCGGCGCGAGAGGGAGCCCGAACCCTGGTCTGGGATCTCGATCCACAAGGGGCTGCCACCTTCTATTTTCGCATCAAGCCGAAGGTCAAAGGAGGCAGCAAGAAGCTCGTCAAGGGAAAGCGCAGCCTCGATCTGACCATTCGCGGTACCGATTTCGAGGGGCTCGATCTGCTGCCGGCAGATTTCTCCTACCGTCACATGGACATCGATCTCGAAAGTACACAGAAACCCAAGCAACAGTTGGCGCGGCTTCTTCTCCCCCTGGCTCTCCAGTACGACCATCTCTTCCTCGACTGTCCGCCGAGCATCTCCCTGGTCTCCGAAGGTGTCTTCGTGGCCACCGACACCCTGGTGGTACCCACCATTCCCACCACCCTGTCTTTGCGAACCCTGAGACAGTTGCATCATCACCT
>CAMYLC010000044.1 GCA_947259195.1 Thermoanaerobaculia bacterium
CGAAGCTGCTGACACGATCGGCAGTCAGAGAGAAGCTCAGATCGAGATTGTCGGCTCTCGCCGGCAGCCTGACCTGTCCCTTGGTTGCCAGGTGAACGTCTCCCGTACGCAGGGCGAGCTCTACCGGGACGTGGTCCTGTTCGGGGCCGGTCCGACTCTGGTCGTGAACGGTGAGCTCGAGATCGATGGGCCATTCCGAAAAGCGGCCGTCGGCTGTCATCTGGATGGGTTGGTTTGGCGGCTCGGAGACCTCTGCATGGTTCAGGGTGAACTCGAGAGGCACTTCTGCGTCGAGGGACGGGACCGACAGGTAGACATCTTCGGCCTTGCCTGAGATGGTTGCGCCCTGGAGAAACATCTGGCGTATCGTTCTCTCGGCGGCAGTGACCTGCAAGTTGAAGCGCTGCGCCCGAACGACGAGATCCGGCGCGACCTCTTCCAGCTGGACGAGGCGCCCGAGGTCGATCGTTTCGCCGCCGATCTGTAGATTCATTCTCGGAGGATCCGCTACCCAATCGAGGTCCAGTCCGCCGCGGAATCGAGCTTCCTCGGCTTCAGCCGAAAAGGTGATGTTCTCCAGACGGCTCTGAAGAATCTCGATGTCGGCCACCACGTCAGAGAGATCGTCCAGGCCTGGCGAGTTCCGCAGCACCCGATCGAGCTCGAGATGAATCTCGCTGTCTGGAAGAGTCACCTCTTCGGTCCAGATGGGGATGTCTACGGTGAGAACGGGCTCCGAACCAGAATTTTTCTCCGCAGATTTGAACAACTCCAGCAGCTCGTCGAGAGCCATGGTGAAGGCGTGGAGGTCAACCTGGATCGGCGCATCCTCCTGCTCCGGATCGAGCAGCGTCATAGTGGCGGAAGTCTGGCCAACGCGCAGAGTGTGGAGATGCAGGTCCTTGCGGCTGGGATCAGCGATCAGGGACCCGCGAGCCTCGTAGGAGTAGTCTGCATCGGCGGGGACACCCCACCAGGGCTCGAGGTCTCCGATGCGGTCACCGGAGATGTCGAGCTCCAGAGCGAGAGACAGGTCTCCAGGCACCGGTGAAAGGTGACCTTCGATCCGCGTTATTGATCCCAGTCCCCTGGAGGTCAGCGTGAAAGGCCAGGGGTCGTCCGACCTCCAGTCTTTCGTCTCCTGTCCGTCCAGCTCGATGCGGTAGGGGTACCCGCGCAGGTCTCCATCCAGCGCCGCCCGCAGGGGTATATCCGTGCTTCGTCTCAACTGCATTTGGGTGAGAACGAGGTCGACCTGTCGGTCGCTGTCGGCGCTGCGAAACCGGATTTGCGCATCGCCGGTTTCGAGGTCGACTTCGAGCTGGGTGATCAGATCACCAACGGTGCCTCCGGAGCTCGAAGCCGACAGCTGAACCTGCCCGATAGTCCCGGTCGTGAGACCCTTGCCGAGGTCGTGCATGAGCTTGTCGAGCGGAAGCGTCGACGAGGCCAGGTCGAGGGCCAGCTCGAGTCGGCCCTGAGTGCTCGCTACCTCCAGCTGCCCCTGGGCTGGAGCCCCTGCCACCTGGAGCCTGTAGGGCAGGGTCAGCCGACCGTTTCGGAGATTCGGGCTCCCCGTCAGCTCCTCGACGGTTGTCGGGAGTCCTTCGAGGCCATCGATGGCGACCTCCAGATCGAGGTCTATGGCAGACAGGGCCCTTTCAATGGGTTCAACAGGAAGGGGTTGATCGAGGAGTGTCTCGCCCGGGCCTGTCTCCTCGGTGTCCGGATCGTCCGTTCCCTGCCCAGGTTGGAGCCAGGGTTGGAGATCAATTCGGCCAGAGTGCAGTTCTCCGGCCAGGGCGAGCCTTTCGTTCTCGAAGCTCAGGTTGAGATTGCTGCTGAAGTCGGTCTGGTCAACCTGACCTTCGAGAGCGGAGAGCTGGATCGGACCTCCCGAGTGAGCCAGGCTGCCCTGGAGTCGGTATGGACCGAGTTTTGGGATCTGTACCTCGGCGACTGCGAGAGTCGCCGTCAGGTCGTCTCCCTTGAGGGTGAATTCGAGGGCCAGGTCGTGTTGGTCAGGCCTCTTGGTAAGTGTTCCTTCTGCGGAAACCCGAGCACCGGCAATGTCGAGGCCAGCCGCCAGTGGGAGTGTCGAGGCTGGAGTGAATAGCTCTTCGAGAGTAGGGCCGTTCGCCTCGAGTTGCAGAGCCACGTCGTCGAAGCTGCCACGAGCCTTGAGTTTCAACGGAGATGAGCGGGTAATACCACCGTCGAGCTCGTCGATCATGAGTCGATGACTGTTTCCATGGTCATCGGTGATGTTGAACTGAACCCGGTCAAAATCCAGGTTCTCGAGGGCATCCACCCGGTACGGGGAGTTCGAGCGACCCTCGTGTTCGATCCAACTCTTCACCAGTTCGATCGTCGGGCGCACTTGTACCGTCACCTGATCCAGCTTCAAGGACCCGATGGAGATCCGACGCTTGAGCACCGGTATCAGTTCGATCTGAAGCCGGGTCGTCTCAATACTCGCCATTGCTGCAAAGCGAAGGTCCCGGATCTCCACTCCCGGCTGGAGAGAGGTCTTTACATGAAGCTCCTGCAGCGTCACCGGGACGCCGACCAGGTCAGCCAACTGCGCCTCAACGAGGTGTTTGAAAGGACTCAAGTCCAGGGTGGGCTGGAAGAGGAGGAGAGCCGCTATGAGAGCGACGAGGAGGCCAACGCAGATCGCGCTCGCGATTGCCCACCGTCGCAGCCATGGATGCTTGCTCAAGGGGATCCTCTTTCAGCTGCGCCCTGACTCAGACAAGCTGATGACTGCGCTGGGGCGTGAAGGGCTGCGGCAGTAGCTCGCCGTGATCCATGATCACCACGCTCGACTCCGGAATCTCCACCCAGAGGTCGGTCAGGTCGCTGAAGGGTTCTGACACGACGATCCGCAGGTCATCAGGTAGCTCTCCTACGTCGGGATGCAGCTCCTGGATCGCCTCCTTGCTACGGCTATGGAACAGAGTGCGGGACTTGCCCTCGCTGGAATGGCGAAAGGCCCAGATGCGCTGGCCGTCGCTGACACCGAGGGTCATCTGGAGCGGGTTCTCGACACCTTGCTTCGCCGCCACCTCTTCGATGAAACCGACCATCCTCTCGACAGCCCCGACGACGTCTTTTTGCATGCCAAACGTGAGGGCCAGGTAGAACATGACTTCTGAGTCCGTCGTGCCCTCGATGTCGGGGAAGAGCTCTGGTGCCACTGCCAGAGCCAACTCGCGGCGCAGACTGCGGAACTGCTCGATGGAGCCGTTGTGCACGAACAGCCACTTACCATGGCGAAAGGGATGACAGTTGGTCTGCTGCACCGCCGTGCCCGTAGCGGCGCGGACATGGGCCAGGAAAAGAGGCGACTCGATCTGGGCAGCCAGGTCGCGGAGATTGTCATCGTTCCAGGCCGGTTGCGTTTCGCGATAGACCCCAGGGAGGTCGCGGCTTCCGTACCAACCAATTCCGAATCCGTCGCCGTTGGTCGTGCTCTCACTCGCATAGGCGGAGAGGCTTTGATCGATCAGGGAGTGCTTCGGCTTGAAGATGAGCTCTTCGAGGTACAGGGGGGCTCCAGAGTAGGCCAACCATCGACACATGATGCGATCTCCTCACTGGGAATCTACCTTCAAGACGATTCTACAGAGTCGACCCGAATCGAGGGCGCCCGCCATGGGTGATAATGCTCATCCGGAGCAGAGGATTTACTGAGAAGAGTCGAAGAATGGCGAGCCAGACGGAGATGAAAAGTGCCTGGATGGACATCCTGGCGATGACCGGGCTGCTGCTGTCTTACCTGTGGTTGTGGCAGCGGACGTTTCCGGGTGAGCTGTTCGTTTGCATAGCTCTGGTGGTGGGGCTTGCAGTCTGGAGTCACTGGCGCCGAGGCGAGACGCCGCGTGACCTCGGCTTTCGGACGGACAATCTGACTACGGCCTCCATCAAGGTCTTCTCATTTGTCGGCCCCCTGGTCGTCGTCACCCTGCTGGCTGGGGTGTGGCTGGGCACGTTTCGCGTCCCGGCTCGGGACGAATTCTTGGCGAGGCTCCTTGTTCCAGGAGGGCTCCTACCCGTCGTGGCTACGGCCCTGACCTTCTCCCTGCTGCACCTCCCGAACAGCTTCTTGGTCGGTGCGACTTTTCTGGCTGGACTGGGATCGTGTTGGCTCTACGCCCGGGCCAGGAACCTCTGGGTCCTTGGCCTGGCCCATGGCCTGTTGTCACTAGCCTTCTCGGTCTCGATCTCGAAGAGCCTGACTGCGGGGATGAAGGTGGGGTCGAGGGCGCTGCGGCGATGAAGGCAATAGGGGCTTAGGGGTGACTCTCCTGCGGGAGTCCTGGTGCTTCCGGCCGACCATCCGGACGGACCTCCACGGGATCACGGCCGTTTCAAGGCCCCACTGCCTCAACTCCTGGCGCCAGGGGTAATGATCTTGGCGCCCGTAGCCATCTCTATCTTCGGTGATCTTCGCGAAACTGGAGTCAGTGGAGTTCGCTCTTCTCCCGGAACCTTGACCCTCGGCACGAGGTTGGGCCGGGCCGTTCCTTGTGGAGAGAGCGATCGAGGAGGTCTAATAATAGTGAGTCAATGGTCCAAGAAAGCCAGTGGGAGCAAGGATTCGGCAGAGCCACCTGGAGATTCGGGCGAAAGCAACGAGCAAGCTCAATCCAGATCGAGCGATCCAGCCGTTGTTGGTCTGTGCAGGGGGATGGTAGGTCTCAGCCTTGCCCTGCTCGTTGGTCTCATGACCTTGGCCTGGGTCCTATTGCGCAGTGACATCGATTGGGACGCGTCGGTGGTCAAGGCAGGCCGTCGCGAGGTTCTTGTGGAAACCTCCGATGAGCCATCCAACGATGAGGCGGCGACTGCGACAGCGGGCGTGATTCGGTTCGATTCGAGCCGATTGAATAGTGAGGGCCTGGTGGGCCCTCCTGACGGACTGAAGGCCTTGAGCTACGAGTTCTGCATTCCGGCTATCGAAGATCATGTCAGGAAGGTAGAAGCGATTGATTCCACGATCGTGATTCAGCGGAGCTCCCCCGGCAGGATCGGCTGTGGCGAGGCCGAGTATCTGGCGATCGGCAGCACTCACCAGCCCGGCTTCAGAGCAGTTCTGGACCGGTTGACTCGCCTCCCCTATGTGAACGAGATTCGAGAGGCTCATTTCGAGTAGAACTGGCCCGATCTGACACTTCTCGACAGCCCCTTGTCCATCGAGGTCGGTGCTACCATTGGGCCTCCGACGGGAAAGGCGGCGAGGGGCAAATCAGGGCGAGATTCGAAGCAATCGAGGCGGGCGCTCTTGGCCTTCCTGGCCCTTGCCTTCCTCTGTTCGGTCTCCTCTCCAGCCCAATTGAGGCCCCAGGCTCCAGAACCAGTCGAGGGATGGCTGGTCATCGGTGACTTCACGGGGTCGGCCGACGTCGGTCTGGCCAGTCTGGTCAGCAACTGGTTCTTCGAATACGAGCGCGGCGATTCCCTGTACAGGGACATGGGCGATCTGGGAGTCGGAATCGGCGGCGATCCTGGAGGCGTCAAACTGAACCTCGATTGGCACTTCCGACGGCGGGTAGCGAGGTCGCAGCAAGAAAAGCCGGTCGGCTCGATGATCACGGCCGACGACATCTCCTTCTTGAGCAATATCAACACCTCGCGGCTGCGACTGCGCGTTGACTGGAACTACCTGGAAAACGTCGACGAATGGGCCTCTGTGGGCGTGCGGACCGAGGGTGGCTTCTCCGTGACCCTGGCTCGCAAGCGTCAGCCCACCGTCTGGCTGGACGAGACCGTGCCGACTCAGGATCTCGGGTCGATGGGTAGTGAGTTCAGGGAGTTCTTCGTCGAAGAAGACGTCAATCTCAAGGAGAACAACATCGTCCACGTCACGGTCGGCTCGATGGCGGCCGTGGTGGATGGAGCGGCGGCAGGCGTTGGCAATCGCTTCGCCAGCACCGAGCAGGCAGCCGTTTACTGGGACGAGTACTCGCGCCCCATGATGCTCTTCCCGAAGACCGGAATCCCCGTCAAGCTGAAAGTCTTCACCGGGGACGACCCTGCCATGGCGGTGGGAGATTCCCTCACCTTCCTGACGTTCACCGGGCTTTCGCCGCTCGCCGCTGGCGTGAACAGGTATGGAATCCGGGTGGGGTACCAGCGGTATCTCCGGTTGTTGCGTGAAACCACGGTTCTCAAAGAGCCCGACGACGAGCTGCTGGTCCGTGTTCGGGACTGGCGTGGCAACGGCAATGAAGTGACTCCTTTCAAGTACCGCCCCGAAGCCCGGATCTGGATCTTCAGGATCGGCTACACGTTCTTCGAATCGGTTGTCGACCGGTACCGGGAACGAGTCTCTGACGTCACCTACCGCATCGATCTCAAGACCGCGGCTGGAATGGAGAAGTTCAAGCAGCTGCTGAAGAAGAGCGGCAAGGTGCGGGTAACACCGGAGGTTCCCGAGCTGGAGGCCGAGGTCGGGGTCGAGGTCCTCTACTCGGAGCTCGACCGTGGCAAGACTTACAACGGTCGCATGAGGGCCAATTTCTTCTCCTGGTTTCTATACAACAAACGACAGCTGGGCAACACGCGACGTATCGCGACCAGAGAGGCCGAATTCCGTGAGATCACGCGGGGCCGGACGAAGGAGTACAGGAACAGAATCACGCGCAAGCGGAGCGCGACGATCAGATCGGTGATCCGGGTCCAGTCCGATGTTGATTGGCTCGATCCGACGGACGCCAGGGCCTCTCAAGGGGATGAAAGGCTGGCCACCACGATCGTCACGAATCTCTCTCTGGGTTTTGCGACGCAAGCCGAGATCCGGACGCTGCTGAGCTCGGCCGAGAAGATCCTGGGTCTTAGTGAGCCGCACCCGGCTCTGGAGGAGTTGAGGCTTCGGGAAGTGGATGGCAGGACGCATTTCGCTCTCGACCTGGTGGTGAGCTTCGGACCGAAGGAGATCGCGAGACTCGCAGGCATTGCCGAGCCAGACGTTTGGAGAGCACTCGCAGCTCTCTTGCTGGGGCCCGAGCACAGGGAGGCCTGGGCTACTGCAACCGACCGTTTCTGGTGGGAGCCTGGTGCTCCGGCCTTCGCCGGGCCACAGCCGACGGAGCGTCACATCGGTATCTACTACGACCGGCTGCGTGGCTACGAGAAGCCTTCTGGCGGCAACCGCTTTTTTGATCCGCAGCACGCGAGGAGCCAGAGGCTCTACAGGATGGCGAAGAAGGCCGTTCGGAAGTTCAAGCGGCTGCAGGATGCCTTCGGTGAGGACCAGGATTGTCTGCAGTGCCTGATCGACGGCTACGCTTCGGAGCTCGACATCTTCATCATGCAGGCCTTGGCGGTTCACTTCGGGGGTGGAGTCGAAGGGGGCGGTGTGGGTTACGACTTCAATTTCCTGCTCGGGGACATGACTAGACCCGTCGGGGGCTCGAACGATGTCCTGCACGGATTTCACATCGGCGCGGGGGAGATCGTGCCGAACACGGAGACCATTCGGGACTCCCCGCCCCGTCTGCGAAATGGGCAGGCCCTGCTCAACGTTGCCAGTTCTGAGCCAGGTTCACCGACAACCGAGGCCCAGTGCTGGAAGATCCGCCTCTTCAGCGACTTCCTATTTGCCGACGAACTGAGAGTCAGGCTGCAGGGTTCGAAAGCCAGAAGGCTGAAGAAGAACGTGCCGATGGTCACGTTCCTCCTCCCCCTCGGAGAGCCGCATCCCATCGAGGAGCTGCCCGAGATCGAACTGGCCCGTGAGCTCTTCAACGCTCGGATCCAGCAGAGTCTGACGAGCCAATACGGAGTCGGAAGAAACTACCTGGAAACTCTGGGAGGCGAAGCCTCCTGGGCCGCGGAAATGGACTCGCCCGACTACTTTTACGAGATCGGCGTTCCCGCCATCGAGGAAGCCTCTCTCGATAAGGACTACACCATCCTGCTTCGTGTGGTGAACCCGGTCGGCATGCCAGTGACCGAGGAGCAGGAGATCAAAGTGCGGCTGCCTGCAGAGTGGATCGGGCAGGTTCCAGAGCACTGTGAGCTGCTCCAGAAGGTCACGGCTTCAGCCGAATAGGCGGGTAGCGTCTCCCCCTTAGACCCTTTAGCCCCTTAGCCCCTAGACCCCTAAGCCCTTAGGCCCCTACGCCCCTGCTCCCTCCCTCAGCCGGACCCTGCGACTGTGCTACCAACGGCGGCTCGAATCCTCGCAGTCTCAAACTGTTGGTCACCACGAAGATGCTGGACATGCTCATGGCCGCAGCGGCCAGCATGGGGCTGAGCAGGACCCCCATCCAGGGATAGAGGACTCCAGCTGCCAGTGGGATCAGTGCCACGTTGTAGCCATAGGCCCAGAAGAAGTTGCCGAAGATGGTGCGGAAGGTGCGCTTGGCCAGGGCTCCTGCATTGACGACGCCGCGCAGATCCCCCGACAAGAGGATGACGTCGCCGGCCTCGATCGCGATGTCGGTACCGGTGCCGATGGCGATCCCGACGTCGGCCTGGGCCAGGGCAGGAGCATCGTTGATGCCGTCGCCGACAAAAGCGACCCGATTTCCCTCGGTCTGGAGTCGTTTCACCTCTTCGGCTTTCTGCCCCGGCAGGACTTCTGCCAGCACCCGATCGATTCCGGCCTGACGAGCCACGGCCTTCGCGGTGCGGGTGTTGTCGCCGGTGACCATGGCAACCTCGATACCCGATTTCTGCAGTGCGCGGACGGCTTCCACGCTGCCTTCCTTGAGAGAGTCCGCTACCGCCAGAACGGCGGCGAGCTCTCCGTCCACGGCAGCGTACAGAGGAGTCTTGGCCTGATCGGCGAGCTGTCTGCCGAGATCGCCGACCGAGGTCAGGTCGATACCCAGCTTGCTCATATAGCGATCGGCACCGACCTGGATCTTGCGTCCCTCGATCTCTGCCTGCAGTCCATAGCCCGGCTCGGTCTGGAAGGAGTCGGGGCGTGTCCACTCGAGTCCGCGCTGGCGCGCTGCTTCGACGACCGCCTGAGCGATGGGGTGCTCGCTCTGTTCCTCGGCTGCCGCCACCCAGGCGAGGACCTCCTCTTCTCGATGGCCGAAGGTCGTCAGGTCGGTAAGCTCCGGGCGGCCCTTGGTCAGGGTGCCCGTCTTGTCCAGAGCGACTACGTTCACCTTGGCCAGGATCTCCAG
>CAMYLC010000045.1 GCA_947259195.1 Thermoanaerobaculia bacterium
TGCCTTGCCTCGGGCAACAAGCTGCTGGTTTTCGGCAACGGCGGCAGCGCCGCGGATGCCCAGCATTTCGCCGCCGAGCTGGTAGGTCGTTTCGAGCAGGACAGGAGGCCTTTACCGGCTATCGCCCTTACCGTGGACACTTCGCTGCTAACCGCAGTCGGCAACGATCACGGTTTCGAGCAGGTTTTCGCGCGACAGGTGGAGGCTCTGGGTAGCCCCGGCGATCTCCTCGTGGCTATCAGCACCAGTGGGAACTCTGCGAATGTGATCTGTGCTGCCGACAAAGGGCGGGAGATGGGCTGTCGTTTGATCGGCTTCACGGGTCAAGAGGGTGGTCAGTTGGCAGACAGGGTCGACGTACTGATCGCGGCCCCTTCCAGGACGGTTGCCAGGATTCAGGAGATCCACGAGCTCTGCCTGCACGGCCTGGCGGCATGGCTCGAGCGGAGTCTCTGCTCAGAAGACGACGGGAGGGTGCACGAGTGAGCGATTCGGTGACCCTGTCGCATGGCAACGTGGCTCGGCTCCTGGAACGCTTCCGGGAGCTGCGGATCATCGTCGTCGGCGACGTGATGTTGGATGAGTATCTCCTGGGCTCCGTGGAGCGAGCCTCTCCGGAAGCGCCAGTCCCCGTGGTGAAGATGGGTGCAGAATCGCGTGGTCTCGGAGGTGCGGCCAACGTCGCGAGCGTGGCCGCTGTGCTCGGTGCCGGAGTAGAGCTCCTGGGTGTCGTGGGCGACGACGCGGCCGGCGATCGGTTTCTGGCCGAGTGCGCAGAGGTGGGAATCGAATCGCGAAACGTCGTCAAGGTTGCCGGCCGCCCGACGACCCGAAAGTTGAGGATCCTGGCTCAGCACCAACAGGTGGTTCGCCTGGATTGGGAAGACTCCAGACCCCTCGATGAGAGTGTCGGTAGGGCTCTGGTGGAACAGCTGCGAGCCAGCCAGCCAGCTGATGCGATCGTCATCAGTGACTACTCCAAGGGTCTCCTTTCGCCGACGGTTCTCGAAGGATTGATCGCTGTGGGCCGTCGGTGGGGGGTACCGATTCTGGTCGATCCGAAGTCCTCCGACCTGGCTCGCTACAAGGGTGCCACGGTCCTCAAGCCGAACGTTCACGAGCTCGAGGCAGTGATCGGACGCAGGCTGAGGGACGACCTCGAGGCGGATCTCTCCGAGGTGAGCGATTCGTTGCTCGAGATCGCCGATGTAGACACCTTGATCGTGACATTAGGCGAGAAGGGGATGGGGGTATTCTCTCGCCAGGCAGAGCCTTTCTTTGTACCCACCTCGGTGAGAGAGGTCTTCGATGTCAGCGGAGCTGGGGACACAGTGATCGCTGCTTTGGCTTTGGGTCTGGCGGCGGGAGCGAGTCTTGGTGACGCGGTGCACCTGGCGAATGAAGCTGCAGGGATCGCTGTGGGCAAGAGCGGCGTGGCCGTCGTTGAGCCCAAGGAACTGGCGTCACGCTTCGCACCGGGCGGAGCCGACAAGATTCTCTCGCGGGAGGAGCTCGTCCACCGGGTGGCCTGGTGGCGAATGCAGGATCAGAGGGTCGTCTTCACCAACGGCTGCTTCGACCTTTTGCATGTCGGACACGTGCATTTGCTGCGAGAGGCCTCGAAACAGGGCGATGTCCTGATCGTGGCAATCAACAGCGACGACTCGGTTCGGCGCCTCAAGGGTGGCAACCGTCCGCTGATCGCGGCCGAAGAAAGGGCGGCTCTTCTGGCCGCATTGAACAGCGTCGAGGCGGTGGTTGTCTTCGACGAGGACACTCCAAGAGAGTTGCTCGAGGAGGTGCGTCCCGATGTGCTGGTCAAGGGCGGCGACTACCGGGAGGAACAGGTGGTCGGCCGGAGGATGATCGCCGACTGGGGTGGCTCGGTTGTCCTCATACCGTTGGTGCCGGATCGTTCCACCAGTGGACTCGTCGATCGCATCCGATCCATGGATCCCTCCTGAGGGCTGCCAAGCTTTCATCACAGTGAAGAGCCGCTATCTTCTGCTTGTCGTCGGGCTGACCCTGGCCCATGCCATCGGGGCCGCCCTGGCGCCGGTCTCGGGAGACGAGGCCTATTACTGGGATTGCTCCAGGCATCTCGACTGGAGCTACTTCGATCAGCCACCCCTCACCATCTGGTTGATGATCCCGTTTCGATTCTTGTTCGGTGAGACGGCTTTGGCCGTCCGATCGCCGGCGATCCTTGCCGGATTCCTGGCGGGCCTTATTCTCTTGCCCCTGGTCCGACGACTGGGTGGCACGACGCGCGACGCGGCGCTCGTCTACTTGCTCCTGCACGCTCAGCCGATCTTCGCGCTGGGTTTCTCCTATACCTCTACGGATGTAGTGATGGGAACCGCCTACCTGGGGGCTATCTGGGCGGCGGTGGCGGTGGCGCAGGGTCATCGCGGCGCCTGGTGGGGTCTGGGAGTGACGCTTGGCCTCGGTTTTCTCGCAAAGTTCTCCATCATCGTGGCGTTTCTGCCCGCTGCGGTCGCGCTCCTGTCTCCCAAAGCCCGGGCCGATCTGAAGACGGTGACACCCTGGGCGGCCGCCCTGGTTTCCGCATTCTTGACAACGCCAGTCTGGATCTGGGGTGCTCAGCACAATTGGGACAACATCGTCTTCCAGCTCAGCGGCAGACATTCGCCCGAAGGAATCGGTCTCAAGTATCTGCTCGAGTTCATCGGTGCCAACCTTCTTCTGGCGTCACCAATCCTCGCGGTTCTGGTGGTCGGAAGCTGCTGGCCGGCATGGAAACGCGAGGACCCGGCCTGGAGAGTGGCGGTCGCAGGAGCCGTAGCGCCCTTTCTCTTCTTCGGACTCGTGGCTCTTCGGATGAGGGTTGGCGCGCACTGGGGCGGTCCAGGTCTCATGATGATGACCGTGCTGCTGGTGCTCACCGGCTTCGGTGGGCCTCGGATTCGGAAGATCGGAGCGATCGTCGGCTTCTCGATCACCGGGCTGGTCTTGAGCCTTTGGCACGCAGCAACTGGTCGATCGAGTTCGGCTGCGACGAGACCGATGGGCTCGAGAAATTGGCGTGCCTCCCGAGTCGATTTACGTGGGCTCTGAGAGCTATACGAAGACCCATCTTGCAGCCTTCGTCTCCGGGGGAGAGCTCGAAAGCCGGCTTCTGCATATCAAGGGTGGCAAGCACGGCCTGGCCTCGCTGTACTGGTACCCACCCGAGGCCTTCGAAGGCCGTCGAATCCTGTTCTTCACCGAGAATCCGGGTCAAGAAGACAAGCTGAGGCAGCACTTTCGGACGGTCGAGATCGAACTCCCTCTGGTCGTCACCATAGGCGAGGCCGGCCAACGGACACTGATCGTCGCCCGGTGCGAAGATCCGCTGAATCCACGACCGTTCCTCACACGCCTCGCGAGCTCGACAGCCCGAGACAAATCTCTGCCCTGAAATCCCACCCATGCGGGTGGTGTAGGGCGACGACCAAGTCGAGTAGGCTGGACACTCGAATCGAGAAGGCTGCGCGACAAGGAGGAACCATGTCTGAAAAAAGTATCGAGCTACTCAACCGTGCCCTGCAGGAGGAGCTGTCGGCGGTGCACCAGTACATGTATTTTCACTATCACCTGGACGATCTGGGCTACGGGCCGCTGGCAAGCCTGATGAAGCGAACCGCCATCCAGGAGATGGCTCACAACGAAGAGCTAGCAGAGAGAATTCTCTTCCTGGGCGGCGAAGTGGAGATGGAGGTCTCCGATCCGGTCCAGAAGATCCACGACGCCAAACTGATGCTCGAGCGGGCCAAGGCAATGGAGTTGGCGAGCGTCGCTTTCTACAACCAGGCGGCGCAGAAGTGCGCCAAGAACGCCGACGCTGCGTCGAAGAAGATCTTCGAGGATCTGGTGGCTGATGAGGAAGGCCACGCCGACACCTTCGACCAGCAGATTCAGTTCATCGAGCGTTTTGGCGAGCGCTTTCTGGCCCTGCAGTCGATCCAGTCGGACGCCGAGTAGCGCACCTGGTCAACGCTTGATTGAGGAAGCCCGTCGATCCAACCTGTGGATCAGGTACCGGTCTCTGAGCCAGCGTCGCTCGGCAGGGTGACCCAGAAGAGACCTCTCACGTCGTTCATTCGGAAACCGGTGGCCCGGTCCTCTGGGTAGAGTGACCGAATCGTCGCCTCCAGGGTGGGCTCGAGGCTCGGCCCATGGCAGCTCAGGCAGAAGGACATGGCATAGATCGGCTCCACATAGCCAATAGTGGAATCGTTTAGCCTCACGGCCCGAGGCTGGGGATTCTCTGGATCTTCCAGGTAGGCTGCGAGCAGGGGCTCGACCCACGGCTCTGGAGCGTTTTCGGGATTTCTGAGTCTGTGACTCGTTCTGCCCATGCGGATGCCGTTGACGCTCATCTCGGCCGCGATCTGCGGCGCTTTCTCCCGACAGATCGCGATGGCACTTTCGGGGTCGCCCTCCTGCAGGGCGCCAGTGAGGGCATCGACGAGTTGCTCCTTGAGCGGCTGCAAAGCGCTCTTCGCCCGCTCCATCTCTCGCGATGACACCTCGGCTGTCGGCTCAGCGGCTTGGCAGCCCACAAGCAGAAGCGTCGCCATCAGAACCGACCCGCCCGCAAGTGTGAAATGCACTGGTTTGTCCCTTGAACCTCTCTTGCTAGAAGACATGCCGTTCCTCCTCTCGGACTGCAGCCGGTCGAAGCCCTCCTCCTCAGCCGTGTTCCTCAGTCTACGCCCATCCTGCGCAGGTGCAAGTGTTCCCAGCCACTGGCGCTGAACCAGGCATTGAAGGCTCAGGCCCTAGCCAGGTGGTCTTCCAGGTGGCCAAGCTCTTGTTTCCAGCCGCCGACGTTCTCCTCGCGATCCTGCTCTCGTTCGAAGCCAGATTCCTCGAGCTTGAGTGTAGTGCCGCCGTCGGGGCGCGGTGTCAGGATCCACTCCACGACTGTGGAACGAGCTTGATCGAGAGGCGTGTTCGCCTCGCGGGCCCAGCGCCAAACCAGTCGCCTTTCGGGCTCGAACACCTCGATGCGGACGGCGGCACGGCCGAAGGACGCCCAGCCGAACCATCCTTCGCCACCAAGACAGGGATCGAGCTCGGCCGAATCGCCGAACCAACTGGCGAGTTCGTTGGCATCGGTCAGGGCCTTCCATACGCCCTCGGGGGCGGCTTCGAGCTCAACAGTGCGTTCGATTGCAGCAATCATTCTTGATCCTCCAAGTGACGTTGTAGTCGTGTAAGCCGCTCGTCCCATTCCTGAGCGTAGGGCTCGAGCCAGTCTTCGACCTTTTTGAGCGGAGAACTGTCCAAGGCGTGTAGGCGCTCTCGGCCGGCCTTTTGGATTCGGACCAGACCCGAGGCCCAGAGAATGTCCAGATGCTTGGTTACCGCTTGTCGGCTGATGGGAAGGGGAGCTGCCAACTGTTGGATGGAGAGTGGGCCTTCGACGCGCATGCGGGCGAGCATTCCTCTTCGCGTCGGGTCCGCTACTGCCATGAAGACGCTCTCCATGGTGAGAAATTTTATGCAACCGATAGGTTGCATGTCAAGGAAACTGGCAGCGATCTCCTTCTCGAGCGCCGAGCACAGCTCAGCGAGATAGGATGCGCACGATGATCGACTGGTTTCAAGCCCTTGTTCTGGGCATCGTGCAGGGTGCGACGGAGTACCTACCCATCAGCTCCTCCGGTCATCTGGTGATCGCCCAGCACCTCTTCGGCCTCGAAGAACCGGCACTCTTCTTCGACATCGTGTTGCACCTCGGTACCCTGGTCGCGGTCATCTGGTACTACCGGAAGGACCTCCTGACGCTGGTCTCGGAGACTCTAGAGGGGCTTCGGAGTCTCGCCTCGGGACACTCATGGAAGGAGGCGCTGAGGTCTTACCCCGGCTTCCGCTTCGCGCTGTTGATCCTTGTTGGCACAGTCCCGACAGCGGTGATCGGACTCACCTTCGAGGACACTTTTGAGAGACTGTTCGGCTCTGTGCGCTTCGTTGGGCTCATGCTGATCCTGACCGGCACTGTGCTGTTGCTGACGCGATTGGTTCGCGGCGGCGGGCGTGACGCCGCCGAGATGCGCTGGCTGGATGCTCTGATCATCGGGGTCGTGCAGGGCCTGGCCATCACGCCGGGAATCAGTCGATCTGGAATCACCATCGCGGCAGCCCTCTTGCTTGGGATCGAACGAGAGACGGCGGCGCGCTACTCGTTCTTGCTCTCGATTCCCTCGATCCTCGGCGCCCTCGTTCATCGCATGGGCGGAGCGGATGACGGCGTCGGCACGACGGCTCTTGTTGTCGGATTCGGCGCCGCGGCCCTGACCGGCTATTTCTGTCTCGCGCTCCTCGTTCGCCTGGTCAGGAAGGGTCGGCTTTCTTGGTTCGCCCCGTACTGCTTTGCCCTGGGTCTGCTGGCGTTGTTCTTCGGGTAGACCGGGTCGAAGCGGTTGGAGAACTGCAGACGAGCTTCCAACGACCGAGGCGGAGTGGGCATATACTTCGGCGATCGTGCGAGGTGGAGCGAAACATCGAATTTGGCCTTGGGTCGCATTGACCTGGGCTCTGCTGGGCAGCCTGGTAAGCCCTATCAAGGCGGAGGACCCGATCAGCGATATGGCAACCCAACAGGCGATCCATGTTCGGCCCGATCCCAAAGGCACCCCCACGCGAGCGGAGATCGGGGTCTATGTTCTCGATGTCATGGTGATCGATGACGCCACGCAAACCTTCGAGGCCGACCTGGCGGTGACGCTGCGCTGGCGAGATCCGCGCCTCGCCTTCTCGTTCGAGGAGATCGGCCTCGAGGAGTTGGTGCTGCCTCTGGACGTAGTCTGGAGCGCTGAGCTCGGGAGCTTGAATCGGCGTGAAATCGAGACTTTGCTGCCCGATGTCGTGCGCGTGGCACCGGATGGGCTGGTGTCCTATTCGCAGAGAATCCAGGCAACCCTGGCATCGCCACTGGATCTACGGGAGTTCCCGTTCGATTCGCAGGTTCTGCCGATTCATATCGTGGCCTACCGGTATAGCCCTGAAGAGATCGGTTTTGTGCTGGATAGGGAGTCGACCGGTGTCCGGGGAGACTTCTCGGTCAGCGGTTGGGTGATCGAAGAGGGTGAGCCCAGGATCGAGCCGGTGCAGCTGCCTTCGGTGAAAGGTCAATTCGCGGGCGCGAGCTTCTTTCTCGTGGCCCATCGAGAGTCTTCCTACTTCAGTCTCACCATGATGGTGCCTTTGGTGCTCATCGTGTTGATGGCCTGGGCCGTGTTCTGGATCGATCCATCGGTTGTGCCACCGCAGGTCGGGATCGCGACGGCTGCGGTCTTTTCCCTGATCGCCTTTCGCTTCAGCATGCGGAGTGCGCTGCCCAATGTGGCCTACATGACTCGCGCCGACCAGTTCCTCTTGGGTACGACGCTGCTGGTGTTTGCGGCGTTGGGCGAAGTGATCGTGACTGCCAGGCTTGCCAAGCAGGGCAAGGAGGCACAAGCTCACAGGATCGATCACTGGGGGCGCTGGATCTACCTCGCTGCGTTCCTTCTCCTGTCGGCTCTCACGCTCTGGGTGTGAATACCCTCGGACTAGCTTCCTGCAGTGGGAGTAGCAAGGCTCGAATTGCCCGGATTCGCTGAGCTTTGGCGCGCAATTTGCTAGATTGAAGGTTGGTCCGGTGTTACCGCGAGTGGCGAGCGGAGTGCTGAGGAGAGAAATGTAGCTCGCTTGCACCGGAGGCGCGAAGAATCGACAGTGTGAGCCAGCTTTGCTGGCAATCACAAAGGAAGAGACATGGACTTCAGAATTCAACAATGGCTGCAGCGAGTCGTTCCTCCTATCGCCCTGGCGCTGGTGGTGGCTTGCGCCAGCAGTCAGACGTCGACAACCCCATCTGCGCGCCCCGAGCCGGAGACCACGACTTCATCCGCACCCGAGGACAAGGCGAGTGGCGAGGGCGGGTCGGAGGCGGGACAGGAGGGTGGTGGTGAGGGTGCTGCTGGCTCCGAAGGCGGCGAAGCGTCGGGTACGCAGGAGGGGCAGAGAGAGTCCTCTGGAGAGGACGGTTCCGCCGGGGGGGAGGGTGAAGAGTCGGCCGGTGGACAGGCCGGTTCCCAGGGTGCGGAGGGCGCTGAAAGCCAGACCCAGGGGGGCAGTGCGGGTAGCGGAGCAGGCCCGCCAGCTGGTCCCTTGACCGGAGGTGAGCCAGCATCGAAGCTCGACCAGGAGTTGATCGCTTCTTTGGAGAAAGTCGACGGCATGCTGGCCAGTGAGCAACAGGCGGCTGCCCGAGAGAGAGCCGAGGCGGAGGCTGCTGCCGACATTGCCTCAGGGTCCTCGGGCGGAAGCGGCACTTTCGGAGACGAGGACACCGGGTTTGGAGATCCAGTAGGGGGCGGCGGAACGGGAGAAGAGCAGACCGGCAGTGCTGCGTCGGAGTCTGCTGCCGGGGAGGGCACCAGTGAAGAGGAGTCGGGCGAGGGAAGTTCTGCGCCGTCCGGATCGGCCGGCGGTGGGAGTGGTGGAGGCAGGGTTCCTCCCGATATTCCCGACGGCAGCGACGACGACATCGTGGCGCGACAGCTCCGCGAGGCGGCGATGAACGAAGCCGATCCCGAGTTGCGTGAGAAGCTATGGGATGAATACCGTGAATACAAAGCGGCTGCGAAGAAGAGCGGCTGACCGGGGTGATCTAGGATGAAACTAAAGAGAGAACTTGCCGGTCTGGCCGTAGTGGCCCTGGTGGTTGGGGGATGTGCCTCGACGGGCTCGTCGAGCTCCGTGAGCACGGTGACTCTGATCCAAGCTGTAAGTGAAGTACCAGAAGAGGCTTTGCTGGATGTGACGATCGAGGTCTTCGATCCAGGTTTGCTGGACCCGAGCGTGCCTGTTGCCAAGGCGGAGAAGGCGGGGGTCTTTCCGGAGGTGCGCAAGGCCGAGGCTCGGTTCATTCCCTACCAGCTCAAGCAGACATTGCAGTCGACGGGTAATTGGGGTGCAGTCCGAGTGATGCCGGAAGGCACATCCAGTGCCGAAGTGACAGTGTCTGGCGGGGTCATTAAATCCACAGGCAAGGACCTGGTGGTGGAGGTCCAGGTGCGGGACGCAGCCGGGGAGGTCTGGCTCGAGAAACGCTACAAGCAGGAGGCCGACGTCCTGGTGTACTCACCGGAGCAAGTCAAGAAGAAGGATCCCTTCCATGCTCTGTATTCCGCCATCGCCAACGATATGCTGGTCGAACGACAGAAGAGGAACCAATCGGAGCTGATGAAGCTGCGCAATATCGCCGACCTGCGGTTCGCGGCCGACCTGGCGCCGGTGGCTTTCGAGGACTATCTCAGCCTCGATCGCAAAGAGCGCTACCACTTGGAGCACCTCCCTGCCGAGGATGACTCCATGATGCAGCGCATCGCCGAGATCAGAGAGCGCGACTACACCTTTGTCGACACATTGAACGAGTACTACGCCACCTTCAGTACCTCGATGGAAGAGCCCTATAACAACTGGCGGTCGTTCAGCTACGAGGAGCAGCTGGCACTCGAGAAGCTTCGACGCCAGGCGCGGATGCAGAAGATCGTGGGTGCGCTGGCGATCTTCGGCGCCGTGGTCGCCCCAACCGGTGGCAGCTCCGCCGGGAGGGTAGCGCGAGATGTAGCCGTGATCGGTGGGGTGGCGGCCATTCAGAGCGGCATGGCCAAGTCGCAGGAGGCCAAGATCCATGTCGAGGCCCTGCGTGAGCTGGGCGGCTCCCTGGATGTGGAGGTCGCCCCTCTCGTGGTCGAGGTCGAAGGCGAGACACTGCGGCTCAGCGGAACCATGGAGGGCCAATTCGCTGAATGGCGGGAGATGCTGCGAAGGATCTACTCCGAGGAAACCGGACTGCCTACCGACCCCAACGTCGAGGCTGGACAGTCCGCTAGGAGCTCGGTGGAGAACTGAATCTGCAGTGCTCCGGCGTATGCTCCATCTAGAAAGCGGCAGCAGGCTCTGTTCCCGGTTCACCCTGATTCGTCCATTGGGCCGAGGAGGGATGGGCGAGGTCTGGTTGGCACGCGACAGTGAGCTCGAGCAGGAGGTGGTGACGAAGGTCGTACCGACCGATGCCTCGCCGGCGACGATCGATCTATTGAAGCAGGAGTGTAGAAACGCTCGCCGCCTGTCTCACCCCAACATCGTCCGCGTGTTCGATTTCCATCAGTGTGACGGGGTGGGCTTCATCACCATGGAGCACGTCGATGGGGATACCATCGATTCGCTTCGCAGAGGCACGATCGAGGAGATCGTCGAAGCTCTCGTCTCCCTGTGCGGAGCCCTCGAGCACGCCCACCAGGTCGGCGTGGTGCACCGGGACGTCAAAGCCAGCAACGTTCTCTTGGATCGCGCAGGTCAGCCGCGGCTGATGGACTTCGGCATCGCGGGAGTCTTGCGCCCGGGCGAGGGAGACCTGCTCCTCGAGGGAGGTGGGTCGAGATACAGCGCGAGTCCGCAGCAATTGGCGGGACTAACTCCACAGCCCTCCGACGACATCTACGGGCTGGGGACGCTGGCGTATCACCTGATCTCGGGTCATCCTCCTTTTTGGCCCAATGCCGACGAAGAACGGATTCGGCAAGAGACCCCGGAACCCATCGACCCCAGCAGCACGGCTCCAGCGCGCCTCCGGGATCTGATTGGCGAAATGCTGGCCAGATCCCCGGCCGACCGTCCAGCCGACATGGCTCTGGTGCGAGAGGAACTTGAGAAAATCGGTGAAGAACTCTCGGTCACCGAGACTCGAGCGCCCGAGATTCGGTCGCGCTCGGTGCGGCTGTCTCCACCCCCGAAGATAGAGGCTCCTCGTTCCCGGGCCCGCCAGGTTGCGGGCCAGACCTCTGACAGCAAGATCCGGCTCTGGATGACGGTCGCGGTCTTTGCGGCGCTCGGGGTGCTCGTCTTGGGTGTCTTCGTGTTCCTGCCCGGCTGGGTGCAGCGGAGAAGTGAGGCTGAAAGCGCTGCGGTGAGCGATAGTAGTCCGATTGGCGAAGCCTCGGAGGCCGAAGAGAGCCGGGCGGTCCCGATCCATCGGTCGTCGGCCGAGTCTGAGGATCGAGAGGATCTCGAGGTCCTATCGGAGTCCGTCCCTCAGGAAGCCGGCTCCGAGTCAACCGTAGATCGGGTCGTCGAGTCTGGCGCTGTGGTGCAAGCGCGGCAGGAGAGCGGACCGCCCAGTGTCGAGCCCGTGCCCAAATTCGAGCCGAGATCGGATGCCGAATTCCGGCAGGCCATGTCGAAGGGCCTGACAGCGCTGCAGGCTGGTGATTCCGCAATCGCCAAGCAAGCCTTCGAGCGCGCACTGGTGCTCTCGCCAGGCTCTCCGGAGGCCTTGGATGGCCTGGGACGAGCCGAGGAGAGCTTGCGTCTCGCCGCGATCTCCGAGCATCGCTCGCGGGCCCTGGAATTCGAGCGGAAGGAAGATTGGGATGCGGCTCTGCAGGAGTACGATGCTGCCTTGGGCCTCGACCCCTCGATTCGATTTGCCCGCGAGGGTAAAGCCAGAGCCGAGGTTCGATCCCAGCTCGCCGAGCAGCTGGAGGATCACATCGGCCATTTCGAGAGGCTGTCCAACGATGATGTCTTGGAGAGTGCCGAGCAGGTCTTGAGTGAGGCCAGGTCAACGCAGCCTTCGGGTCCGGTGCTGCGTCGGCAGATCGACAGTCTGGCCGAGCGACTTGCCGTAGCGACAACGCCGATCAGGGTCGAGCTGGTGTCCGACAACCTCACTGAAGTGACGGTCTACCGCGTCGGTCGTTTGGGGAGATTCACCCAGCAGGTCCTCGACCTTCGGCCCGGCACCTATACGGTCGTCGGCAGCCGGGCGGGCTACCGGGATGTCAGGCGACGGCTCACGGTCTCCCCGAACCAGAGCTCGAAGCCGCTCGAAGTACGGTGCGAGGAGCAGATTTGAATCTCACCTTTGAGCTGCGGGCGAAAGGAACCGCGCGGCAGTACGGCGAGGGAGATTTTCCCCTGACGATTGGTGGTTCCGACGCTGATATCGAGATTCCGGGACAGCCTGTTCTCGGTCCGATCGCCCATCTGGGGATCGCCGAGGGTGAGGTCTTTCTGCAGCCCATTCCTGGCGGCGAGGCGGTCTTCTGCAACGGCGGACCCGTGACCACGTCTCAGTGGTTGCGTCACGGAGACGTCCTGCGTGTTGGCGAAGCAGAGCTCGTGTTCTCCTCGGATGGAAGTGGAACCGTCCTACAGGTTCGACACGAGGAGTCCGACGACAGCACCAGGCCCCCGGCAGTAGTGATGGCCGCGGCTGCCACGCGTAGCCAAGACGCAGGCGCAGGTAGTCAGAGGATTCCCCCCGTGGAGTTCACGCCGGCCTCAATCGAGGCGGGTCGCCGCAAGCGGTGGGCTCCACGGCGGGCCACTGTGGCTCTTTGGCTGGTACTGGTCCTGCTGGCGATGGCTGCCTGGTATCTCTTCTCCGCCCGACCCGTGGAAGTTCGGGTCGAACCTACACCGGAGTCTCTGCAGGTGGAAGGTGGCTTGCTTCGACTCCAGATCGGTGGCAGGTATCTTCTCCGGCCCGGTACCTACACGGTGGTCGCTGAAAGCAAGGGGTATCGGCAGCTGAGAAGCCCCATCGAGGTGACGCAGGCCAGTACGCAGGTCTTCGAGTTCCAGCTCGAGAGGCTGCCAGGGCTGTTGGCCGTGAAGTTGGATGTCGAGGCAGCGGCGACGCTGTGGGTAGACGGCGAGAAGCAGGGTGTGTGGCCGCTCGAGCCCCTCGAGCTGACGCCAGGCGAGCACAGCCTGCTGATTCAGGCGGAGGGCTACCGAGACTTCGCGACCGAGGTAGCCATCGCAGGGGGCGGTGCGATGCAGACGCTGGGAGTGGAGCTGCAGCCCCTCTGGGCCACTGTGACCCTCAGCAGCCAACCGGCTGCCGCCGCCGTGAGAATCGACGGCTCACTCGTTGGTCGCACTCCTCTGACCACCGAGGTTCTCGAAGGCAATCGAGCTCTAGAGATCAGTCTTACAGGCTTCAAGCCCCACCGTGGCAGGATTCAGGTAAAGGCCGAAGAGACGGTCGAATTGCCGACAGTCCGTCTACTGCCCAACGATGGCAGCCTGACACTGACCAGCGAGCCAAGCGGAGCGACCGTCACCGTCGATGGCGAGTACCGTGGTCAGACGCCGCTCGAGGTCACCATGGCTCCGGGGCGGCTCTACGCGGTGAGCTTTTCGAAACGGGGTTACGAGACTGGCAGCCTCGAGTTGGCCGTCGCCTCGGGTGAGAACCGGTCCGAAGTCATTGCCCTGGTCGAGCGGCTCGGAGAGGTCGAGATCATCACCCGACCCGCGGGGGCGGAGCTCTTTGTCAACGGCGAGCTCCGCGGCTCCGCGAATCAGACCCTGCGTCTGCAAGCGGTTCCGCAGCAGATCGAGATCAGGAAGCAGGGATTCATCTCCCAGACCCAGACCCTGACTCCCACCCCGGGCGTCTCGCAGGCCCTGGAGGTCACCCTACTGACCGAGCAGGAAGCCAAGGCCGCAGCAGTACCGCCGGTCATCCAGGGGCCACAGGGCCAGGAGCTCAGACTCATCGAGCCCGGTCGCTTTCGCGTCGGAGCACCCAGGCGCGAGCCCGGTCGGAGGGCCAACGAGACTCTCCGCCAGGTCGAGCTCACCAAGGCCTTCTACATGGCGACTCGAGAAGTCTCCAATCGGGAGTTCCGGCAGTTTTTGGAGAAGCATCGATCGGGAAAGGCGGGACGGGCGAGTCTCGAGAATGACCTCCATCCCGTGGTGAATGTCAGCTGGGAGGACGCGGCCCGGTACTGCAACTGGCTCAGTGAAAAGGCCTCGCTCGAGCCAGCCTATGCCTTTCGTAGCGGCAAGCTGCAAGGCGTCGTCCCCTTGAGCAACGGGTTTCGACTTCCTACCGAAGCAGAATGGGCCTGGGCGGCTCGATTCGCCGGTGGCGGCGGATTGAAATACCCCTGGGGTGGATCTCTGCCCGTTGCCATCGGGTCTGGCAACTACGCTGACCTTTCGGCACAAGGCAATCTGGAGGCAACCCTGTCCGACTATGAAGATGGTTTTCCTACCACCTCTCCGGTCGACAGCTATGGGCCCAATGCGGTGGGTCTGAAGAACATGGGCGGCAACGTCGCCGAGTGGACTCACGACTACTATGCCATCCTACCCAGCAACTCCGGACCACCGACACGCGATCCCCTCGGACCGGAGAGTGGCGACTATCATGTCATCCGAGGTTCCAGCTGGATGCACTCCACAGTGACGGAGCTGCGTCTCAGTTTTCGCGACTACGGAAACAAGCCGCGTCCGGATGTGGGCTTCAGAATCGCCCGCTATGCCGAATGACGGGCCGAACATTCTAGGGAGCTTGCCATGAGATTGATCCGATTCTCGATACTCGTCCTGCTGTTGGTCGCCGGAGCCCTGATCGCCTTCGGGTCACCAGGCTCGGCCGAGAGAGACCAGGCTTCCGAGGCGGCTGAGCAGGGTGCGGGAGGGAGTCCGCAGGCCGAAGAGGCCGAAGAGGGCGGAGGGCAACCCCTGGAGACCTTCATACCCTCGGAGCGGCTACCGGCCGACAGCGCCATTTCCTTTCCAGTCGATATCTGAGGGCTCAAGCTGCCATGAAAAAAGACTATCCAGTCGAATTCGTCTACCAGGCGCTGTCCCTGATCGTGGCGCTGATCGTGGTTCACGCTTTCTACGTGGCGGTTGTACGCCCCAGGGCGGACACCATCCTGGCGGAGCAGACAGCTCAGATGCAGGGCGATCCGGACTACGTACAGGAGCGGTCCATCTGGGTGATCATCCGGGACTTCGAGCAGGAGGCCTGCTTCGTCCTGGCGCTTTGGGCGCTCGCCATCATGGCTCTGAAGGGAGCTCAGGCCGCCAAAGAGCGAAAGCTCCTGCAGGAGGACCTGGTACCGGTGTCAGAGGGCACGAAGATCCTGCCGGAGGACGCTCGCGAGTACGCTCGCCAGATCCAGTCGCTACCCGCGTCCGATCAGCGCGCGCTTCTGCCCAGGGCGCTGATGGCGGCTCTCGACCGTTTCAGCGCCACTCGAGACATCCAGAACGCCTCGACGACGTCGCATGCGGTCTGCGAGGCGGAGTCCGAAAGGCTCGAGTCGGAGCTCTCCATGGTGCGTTACATCGCCTGGGCCATTCCCTCAATCGGATTCCTGGGTACCGTGAGGGGCATCGGTGAAGCCCTGGGGCAGGCACACAAGGCGGTGGAGGGCGACATCGCCGGGGTCACCCAGAGCCTCGGCGTGGCCTTCAATTCCACCTTCATCGCGCTGCTGATCAGCATCGTGCTCATGTTTCTGTTGCATCAATTGCAGCTTCACCAGGATAGGCTGGTGCTCGACACCGAGACCTATCTGGACCGGCATCTGATCGCACATTTGCAGGTTCAAGCGACCTCGTCGACACTGCCCGGGTGAGAGATATGACCACGGTTGCGGTCGAGTTGAACGATGCTGGAGTCGTCGCGGCTGGTGTCGATCTGCATTGGCAGGACCAGAGTCCGGGGTTTGCGCTGCTCGATGGGAGTCGAATCCTCGTGGGCAGGGAAGCCCTAAGCCGAGCCCGTTTGAAGCCGAGATGGGTGGCGAACCGATTCTGGGATCGACTCGACACCGAGCCTCTGGGCCGACCCTTTCCCCGCGAGTTGAGAAACGCGGATCTCGTTCACGCCCACCTCACCGAGGTTTGGAAGAAGGTCCAGGGAAGCATGGATTCCGGCGCGGTTGCGGGTGTCGAGGCTGTCGTGCTCACCGTCCCGGGTATGTACTCGAAACGGCAGCTCGGATTGCTTCTCGGAATCGGCCGAGCCTGCGGCATGCCGATTGCCGGCATCGCGGATGCCGCCGTGGTGGCCAGCATGGCTGCGACCGAGGCCGACCGCGCCTTGCATCTCGATTTGTTGCTGCAGCGAGCGGTGGTCACCGAATTGGGGCGGACCGGGACCCTGGCGAGGCAGCGGGTCGAGAGCGAGGTATCCACAGGCCTGTCGAAGTTGAATGACGTCTGGGCCAAAATGATCGCCAGTCGTTTTGTGCAGCAGACCCGATTCGATCCCTTTCACCACGGGGAGACCGAACAGGATCTCTATGACCGGCTGCCGGGTTGGATCGAAGAGATCGGTCGAGATGGATTTGCCCTCCTGACGCTGGAGCATCGAGACAAGGCTCATGCTGCCGAGATCTCAGCTGATGACATCCAGGGTGCTGCTCGAGCTTCATATCAGGCGATTGTGACTCTGGCTCGTGCCATCGCTGGGACAGGCAGCCGGCCGGCCCTGCTGCTCACCCAGACTCTCTCGAAGCTGCCCGGATTCCAGTCAGAGCTCGAAGAGGCGGTGGGCTCGGAGGCCGTGGTCCTAGCGCCGGGCGCCGCCGCTGCCGGCGCCCTCCGGCTGCAGCACCTCCTGGCTCGCGCTGGGGATCCTGAAGTGGACTTTGTCTCCGTGGTGCCGGTCGAGTCGCATGGCGGCAGGCCCGTCGCCGCGCCGGAATCACCCACAGAAGCACCTGTGGCCGCGTTGGCGACGAAGAAAAAGCCCCCTACTCATCTTCTATACGAAGGAGTAGCCCACCCAATCGACAGAGACCCTCTATTGCTTGGCGTCGCCATACCCAGCGGGGCGAAAGGAGTCAATCTCTCCGGACAGACGGCGGGTGTCTCACGGCGCCACTGCTCGTTGTGGGTTCAAGGCGACGAGGTGATCGTCGAGGACCACAGCACATACGGGAGTTTTCTCAACGGCAGCCGCATCGAAGGCAGGGCCGTTCTGGCGGCCGGTGACCGCCTTCGCCTGGGAGCACCCGGGATCGAGCTGCATCTGATTGCCGTGGAGTAGAGCCATGCGGCGGCGCACCACCAACGTCTTCAGTCTCTCCTTTCTGGATGCCATGACCTGCGGTTTCGGGGCTGTGGTGCTGTTCTTCATGGTCATCAACGCGGCCGTCGGCACTCGGGCGGATCTCGTGACCGGAGATCTGAAAGCCGAAGTCGATCGTCTCGAGCAAGAGGTTCTCGAGGGCCATCAGGACCTGGTCGAGCTCCGCAACTCAGTGCGGGAAGTGGATCAGCGAGAGGCCGAGGCCAGCGGCCTTGCGCGACAGATCATCGAGAACATCGAGGATCTCCAGGTCGAGCTGGCGACCTACGAGAACACCACGCTGGCCGAGGAGGAGCACGTCAACCGGCTGATGGCAGATCTGAAGTCCCTGGAGGAGAGCAATCGACGGCTGTCGGCCGGTTTACCCGAGGAAGTGGAGCCACCGGGGGATCGGCTGCGATCGTTCGTAGGCGATGGCGATCGGCAGTACCTGACCGGTCTCAAGGTGGGTGGCCAACGCATACTGATTCTGGTCGACGCCTCGGCCAGTATGTTGGACGAGACCATCGTCAACATCATTCGGCGTCGCAACCTCCCTGCTGCTCGCAGAACTCGGGCGGAGAAATGGCGCCAAGCGGTGGCGACCGTGGACTGGGTCACGACCCAGATTCCCCAGAGCAGTCGGTTTCAGATCTATACGTTCAACGAGGAAGCAGGATCGGTTGTGCCTGACAGCGATGGCCAGTGGCTCGATGGAGGTAACAAGGAAGTCCTCGACGATGCGGTGGGGCGGCTGTCTCGGATGGCGCCCGAAAAGGGCACCAATCTCTACCGTGCCTTCTCCGCGATTCGGGGCCTTCAACCGGCACCCGACAATGTGATCCTGCTGGTCGATGGTCTTCCAACCCAGGGTAGGGCCAGTCCGCGTTCCAGGACCATCTCGGCGCGCGAGCGGATGAAGCTCTACAACAAGGCGGTCGACGAGCTTCCGCGGGGATTTCCCGTCAACGTAATCCTGTTTCCCATGGAAGGCGATCCACAGGCGCCGAGTGTTTTCTGGCGGCTGGCCATGGCTACCCGGGGCTCGTTCATGAGTCCCTCGAGGGACTGGCCATGAGAACCCGTCGGCGAGGTGTTCCCGAGGGCTTCAGCCTCTCGTTCCTCGACGCTATCTGCTGCGGCTTCGGTGCAATTGTCCTGCTGCTGGTGCTGACCAAGATCGGCGAGCCACGAGCCTTGGAGCAGGCCCGGATCGATCTGGACGGACTCGTGGAGAGGCTCGAGCAGGAGCTGTACGAGATCCGGGGTGAGACAGAGATTCTCAACCGCAGTCTCACGAGTCGGCAACAGCAAATCTCGAAGGAGCGCGAGCTCATCGCTCGACTGAAGGGGGACCTGTCCCGAATCCAGGGCGAGTTCGCCGCCTCCAAGCAGGAGTCGAAAGTCCACGACATCATCGAGGGTCGACTGTTGGCGGCGCAACAGAAGCTGACGGTAGAGATGCAGCGACTGCAGCAACAGAGTCAGGAGCGGCCTCGGCAGGTCGAACAGCAACTGGTGGGCGGAATCCCGGTGGACAGCGAGTACATCATTTTCGTGATCGACACCTCGGGCAGCATGTTCACATACGCGTGGCCGGCAGTGATGCGGAAGATGACCCAGGTTCTGGACGCCCACCCAAAAGTCAAGGGTATCCAGATCATGAACGACATGGGGCAGTACATGTTCTCCAGCTACGCTGGCAAGTGGATCCCCGATACTCCTGGCAGGCGGAAGGTCATTCTGGATCGACTGCGGACTTGGAGCGTCTTCAGCAACAGTAGCCCGGTGGAAGGCATTACCAGAGCCATTCGCACCTTCGTCGCGCCGGACAAGAAGATCAGTATCTATGTCTTTGGTGACGAGTTCACCGGTCGCTCGATCGACGATGTCGTGTCGTCAGTGGACCGAATCAATCGACGCGACTCCAAGGGAAACCGCCTGGTCCGAATTCACGCCGTCGGCTTCCCGGTCATGTTCTCCGTCTCTGGCGTCTCCGACTCCACGGGCGTGCGCTTCGCTACCCTGATGCGCATCCTCTGCCACCGCAACGGTGGCAGCTTTGTCGGGCTGAACAGCACGAGCCCGTGAGGGTTTGGGCCAGCCCGCCCTCCGCCGGCTGGCCTTTGAGGGCTTGAGGTTGAGGCGTCCGGGCGTACCTTTGGCCGGTCCTTGAGGCACTGAGGCAATGAGGGTTTGAGATAGAAGCACCCGGCGTTTCCGGCTGCTGCTCTTTGGGGCTTGGGGCCAGGGTCCCTAGCAAATGGCCGCGATGTTGTCAGGTCGGCCCGGGGGGCAGGACCCCAGGAGGCTGTCCTCCCTTCCGCTGCAAGAACCCCCTGAGATCCTGCCCCCCGAACCGACCTTTGAGGCGATGAGGCGACCCGTCCGTCAAATTCCGAGTAGCCACCGCCGTCGCCCCGCGGACCACCCGGAAGGGCCTCTACGAAGAGATGGTCGTCTGTTCAGGCCCCAGGACCCAAGCCCCAGGACGGATGAGAGAGCGGGGCAGCCCTGATGCTAGAAGCGGTAGCGTTTGGCCCTAGAATAGACCGCTAGGTATGGGAGATGGCTCAATGCGACGCTTGGCCTGCACTCTTCTACTTGCTCTCGGGTCCCTGTCTCAAGGTCTGGCTGTCGAAGGCGCTTCTTTTCCTGCGGTCTCGGGCAGCGGCGGAGCCGTGGCGTCGGCGGAGAACGCATCGACCGAGGTTGGAATCGAAATTCTGCGCGCGGGAGGCAATGCCGTCGACGCGGCCGTGGCCACCGCCCTGGCTCTGGCTGTCGTCCATCCGGAGGCCGGCAATCTGGGCGGCGGCGGATTCGCCGTGGTCAGGATAGATGGCCAGCTGGCGAGCCTGGACTTTCGGGAAGCCGCACCAGCCGACGCTACCCGGGACATGTATCTAGACGCCGAGGGCCGACCGGTAGACGACGCATCGAGGGTCGGGCCTCTGGCTGCTGGTGTGCCGGGATCGCCGACAGGACTCTTCGAGCTCCATCAGCGCTTTGGTGACCTGCCGTGGTCCCAGGTGGTGAGGCCGGCTCGGTTGCTGGCCGCCGAAGGCTTTATCGTCACGAGTCGTCTGCATCGCTCTCTGTCCTCGGAAAGAGAGAGTCTGGAGCGCTTCCCCGAGACGGTGCGAGTGTGGCTGCCGGAGGGACGGCCGCCGGCCGTCGGCAGCCGCATGCGGCTACCGGCTCTGGCCACCACCCTCGAGGCCTACGCTGAGGCAGGCCCTCGAGCCCTGACATCGGGTTCCGTTGCTCGCGCTATCGAGCGGGCCTCGGATGCTCACGGCGGTCTGTTGAAGGCTTCCGACCTGGCCAGCTACCGGGCTGTCTGGCGGCAGCCACTCACTTTCGATGCCTTCGGTTGGAAACTGGCTTCGATGGACCTTCCCTCTTCCGGAGGGATCATCCTGGCGCAGACGGTCGCACTTCTCGAAAGCCTCGGTTGGCGGCAGATGCCACGCTTCGGTGCCGACCGGGCGCATCTTCTGGCCGAGGTGTGGCGGCGTTCGTTTGCCGATCGATTCCTCATGGGGGACCCGGTGACCACCGAGGCCGACTCCCAGAGTCTTCTCGCGCACGACTGGCTCGCCTACTGGCGATCGACCATTCGGATGGACCGCGCCTCGCTCTCCGCCGACCTGGCCCGTTTGCCCGAGTCGCTCCCTCCTGAGAGCTCGGACACCACTCATGTGGCGGTCGCCGATCGGTCAGGCAACCTGGTGGCGCTGACAACGACCCTCAACGACACTTTCGGTTGCAGACTGCTGGTTCCGGAAGCGGGCTTCTTTCTCAACAACGAGATGGATGATTTTGCGGTCGCACCTGGCCGTCCGAATCTATATGGTCTGGTCCAGGGCGAGGCCAATGCCGTGAGGCCCGGCAACAGGATGCTGTCATCCATGACTCCTACCCTCGTCTGGAGAGGGTCGGAGGCCGTGGTTCTGGGGGGGCGTGGGGGATCTCGCATTCCCACCGCCGTGGCTCAGGTGCTCCTTCGTCTGCTAGTCGACGGCGACCCCCTGCAGACCGCTGTCGATCGCCCGCGGCTTCACCACCAATGGCTCCCCGACATACTGCGGGTCGAGGCCGACGCCCTGAGCCCCGAGACCGTTCAAGAGCTTTTGAGCCGGGGCCACGAGGTCGAGATCTGGACGAGGGACGCCAAGGTCAACGCCGTTCGAGTTCTCGAGAATGGCACCTTCGAAGCCGCCGCCGACCCCCGCGGCCCCGGCTCCGCCGGCGTCGTGACACCGATGGACTGAGGTTTGAATCGTCCGTCGCTTGCTCCGGACGGTCTTCGAGGGCTTGAGGGTCGAGAGGCGCCCGGCCCCGCCCACCCACCCGTCTTGGAGCTTGGGTCCTGGGTCCTTGATTGGTTGTCTGCAAGAGGTCCGTTCGGGTGGTGCGCCGTCGCTGGGTGTTGGGGAACCAGGTTGTATTCGGTGAGGGTTCGGCGTGGGTCCCCCAGGGGGCTATCCTCCCTTCCACAGCAACCAACCCCCTTGGAGGTCCCCACGCCGAACCCTCAACCGTTGGAGAGACCTCGCACCGAGCTGTGGCCCCCTGGGCCCCACGCACCCCGGCCGGCACTGGTCCAGCCGCCTCAACCCCTGCGCAGGCTTTGTCGCCTGCGCAGCTGGCCGCAGGCGGCGTCGGTCTCCAGGCCGCGGCTCGGCCTCAGATGGGCGTTGACGCCGCGCCGCCTGAGCGCCGCCAGAAACCCATGCGCTTGTACTTCGCTCGGGCGGTTGAAGGGCAGGCCCTGCACCGGGTTGTAGAGCAGCAGATTGACGTGTGCATGAAGCCGAGTCGCGATGGCGGCCAACTGAGCCGCATGTTCGTGGCCGTCGTTGGTACCTGCCAGGAGACAGTATTCGAGTGTGATCTCGCGGCCAGTGGCATGGAAGTAGGTCTCGCAGGATTGCAGGAGTCTGGTCAGGGGGACTCCGCTTGCCCAGGGGATCAGAGCCCTGCGTAGCTCCTCGTTGGGCGCGTGGAGGCTCAGTGCGAGCGTGGTCTGTAGACCTTCCCGAGAGAGCCGCTCGATCTGGGTCGGCAGCCCGACGGTGCTGACCGTGATACGTCGCTGAGCCAAGCCCAGACCCCAGCGTGCATTGAGATGGCGCACGGCTGCAACAGTAACTTCGTAGTTGGCAAGGGGCTCGCCCATTCCCATGAAAACGACGTGACTGAGCCGGTCTCCCCGCGCGTGGAGGTGCTGGGCAACGCGGGCGGCCTGCTCCACGACTTCTCCAACATGGAGATTGCGCAGCGCCCCGCCGATTCCGCTGGCGCAGAATCGGCACCCCACATCGCACCCGACCTGGGTGCTGAGGCAAACGGTTCTCCGCTGCCTGCCCGTGCTACCGGCACGCCGATCCTGCGATGGGATCATCACCGTCTCGGTGGTAGCCCCGTCGGGCCACTGCAGGAGTGTCTTGGTAGTTCCCTCGGCGGCGACCGAGCGACGTAGCTCTCGTGCCGCGAGAATCGAGTATTCGTTGCCGAGACTCTGGCGCAGCGCTGCTGGCAAATCGGTCATCTGGCCGAAGTCGGTCACCAGGCGCTGAAAGATCCATCCAAATACCTGTCGGGCCCGATAGGTCGGCTCGCCTCGTGCTGCCAGCTCGGCTTCGAGCTGGTCGAGAGAGAGGCCCAGCAGGTGGGTCTTGGAGGTCATATCGAGAGTATAAGGGCAGGCCCTTGGCTGCCATCGAGGGCCGACAGACGCCGACCTGGAGACAGCCGGACAGGGGAAGAGGTCTGAAGAACGCTGCCGTGAGTCGGCTCGATCAACCGGCGGCCAGGGCCCAGCCAAAGCCAACCACTCCCATCAGGAGAAGGAGAGGAAGGCCGAAGACGAGCAGGAGTATCAGGGCTACTGGCGCCAGCGCGATTCCGACCACGACGAGAACCAGCAGCAGGATGAACTTCAGAAGGCCGGACAGGAGGGCTACCGGCAGGAGCAGGAGACGCAGTGCAAGCTTGAAGACCAGGGCGAGCAAGAAGAGGCTGCCCAGTACGATGGTACCGACGACGAGGAGTCCGAAGAGGGCGAAGAGCTCCAGCATGGAATGTTCCTCCTCTTCTGACTACGCCCGGGAGGACCTGAGGGTTTCAGTGGTGGAGGGATCCAGAGTGGCGGGGATCCACCCTCGTACAGAGTTGATGAGGAAGATCTCCTCTGCTCGCGAAAGGTCCTTCAACTCGACGATTGCCTCGCGGATGGTCCCCTCCGCGAGGAGCTTCTCGCGGAAGGTTCCCGGAAGGAGCCCTGAGTTCAGGGGCGGGGTGATCATCTCGGCATCCAGCCGCAGGACGAGATTGGCGAGGGTGGTTTCGGTAGCCTCACCTGCTTCGTTCCACAGCACTACATCGTCGTGGTCGGGAAAGGCCCTCCTGTTGGAGTCGTAGACGTGTCGATGCGTGGTCTTGTGGAAGAGGAAGCGGTCTTGGCGATCCACTGGCCATTTGGCGAGGGCAACGCTCCAGATACGATCTTCGATCACCAGAGGCTGAACGTCGATCTCCACCCTCCCTTCGGAGTCGACGAGCAGCCGGACCTTGTGAGCCTCTCGAGAGACTCCCTCAATCGCCTTCTGAAGACTATCCGCCAGGTAGTCCGAATCGACCGTGAAATCGAAATATGCCGCCGACCGACTCATGCGGCGCAGGTGCCGATCGAGGAGGAAGTAGCCTTTGGCCGGATCCCAGCGAAGCGTCTCCAGAAGGTGGAAGGTAGGGGCAGGAGAGTTCAAGACCAGGGATTTGGTCAGGGCTTCCTTCCATTCGTCCTCAGCTTGCGATTCTGCAACGATGCCACCACCGGTGCCAAACTCGGCAAGACCTGAGTCCCGGTCGATCTGGGCGGTGCGAATGGCGACGTTGAACCGTGCTCGCCGGCCAGGGGCGACATAGCCAATAGCCCCTGTGTAGGCCCCTCGAGGCAGGGTTTCAAGGTCGGCGATCAGCTCCATAGCGCGGATTTTCGGAGCTCCGGTGATCGAGGCACACGGGAACAGAGCTCTGAGAATCTCCAATAAGCCTGCTTGGGTCTGTGCGCCGATCGTCGAGGTGAGCTGGAACAGCGAGGGGTACTTCTCCAGATGCCAGAGCTGGGCGACGTGAACGCTCCCCGGCGTAGCGATTCGTCCCAGATCGTGGCGCACCATATCCACGATCATGACGTTCTCGGCACGGTTCTTGGCCGAAGCCTTGAGCCAGGCCGCCGCTTGCTCGTCTTCCTCGACGGTACGGCCCCGTGGCGAGGTCCCCTTCATGGGTCGGCTGACGATCGAGTCAGCCTCGAGTCGAAAAAAGAGCTCAGGGGAAGCTGAGCAGAGCGCCCATCGGCCGATGTCGACGAAGGCGCAACACCTCGAGCGCTGTGCTTGAACCAGCGACACAAAGAGCGACCAAGCATCGCCGTCGAAGGAAGACTGAAGACGATGGGTGTAGTTGATCTGATAGGTGTCGCCGCGGGAGATCGCTCGATGAATGGCGTTGATGGCAGCCTCGTAGCTGTGCCTGGTTTGAGAGGAGTGCCACGTCCCCGGAGCCGCTAGGACGCCAGGCCTGGGTGCGGGAGGCTCGACGATCTTGGGCTTCCCGAACAGACCGAACCAAACTAGGGGTAAGTCGCTCGCCACCCTGACCCGCATAGCGGAGTCGAAAGCTGGAGCCGCTTCGTAGCTTAAGAATCCCGCCGCGAAGAGGCCTCCATTGGTTGCCGATTCGACCTCTCTCAGAATGGGCTGGACCTCGGAGATCTCGGTACCGACAAGGGTCGCTACCGGGCAGCGAAAGCTCAGCCACTCCAGAGTATCTCCCCGCGGAGCTTGCAGGACGATGTGGGGTGTTTCTCCCATTTCGGATTCGTCGGCGAGAGCCACTGCCGACTTCGTGCCTTCGCCCGTTGGTGGTTGGGTTAGACTCGGGCAGTTCAACGACAGGAACTCGATCCATGCCTAGAATCACTCGAGTCTACACGCGAACCGGCGACGACGGCACGACGGGTCTGGGAGGAGGTCAACGGGTCAGCAAGGGTTCGCCTCGCATCGCCGCCTACGGCACGGTTGACGAGCTCAACTCATTGATTGGTGTCGCCATGGCAGCCGGCTTGGAGGAAGAGCTGGTCAGTGAGCTGTCGAGAATCCAGAACGAGCTCTTTCATCTGGGGTCCGATCTCTGCTTCCTGGAAGAGGACAAGGACAGAGCCGCCGTGCCCGGTATCGAGGAGCGCCACATCACGAACTTGGAAGAGCTCATGGACCGTCTCTCGTCGGAGGTGCCGCCACTGGAGAACTTCGTACTACCCGGTGGCTCGGCCGGCGCAGCAGATCTGCACGTGGCCCGTACCTGCTGCCGTCGAGCTGAGCGTGAGTTGGTTAAATTGGCCGAGCAGGAAAGGGTTGGAGCCTATGCCGTGCGCTATCTGAACCGACTTTCCGACGCCCTGTTCGTCATGGCGCGCTTCGAGAATTCTCGCAAGGGATTCCAGGAGCCGATCTGGGACAGCCGGGCCTGAGACCCGACCGTTCGATCCACAGAACTCGTTTGGAGAAGGCGAACGACGGTCTAGAGCACCGTCTCTCGCATGACCTCTTCGATGGTCGTCACGCCGTCGCGGATCTTCTCGAGACCGCTGGCACGCAGGCTGATCATGCCGTTCGACAGGGATTGCTGCCGCAGCTCGTTGGCACTGCCTCCCGACAGGATCAACTCACGAACATCTTCGTCGACGTCCATCACCTCGTAGAGGGCGACCCTGCCCTTGAATCCGGTGCCACTGCAGCGCTCGCACCCACGGCCCCTGAAAGGCTTGATGGTCTTGGCCTCCTGAGTGGAGAAGCCCAGGTCGACCATTGCCTGCTCGGGGACCTCGTAGGCCTCCTTGCAGTTTGCACAGATCCGGCGCACGAGGCGCTGGGCGGCGATGAGATTGACGGAGCTCGCCACCAGAAAGGGCTCGATGCCCATGTTCATCATCCGGTTGATTGAGGACGGTGCGTCGTTGGTGTGCAGGGTGGAGAGCACCAGGTGACCGGTCAGTGCCGCTTTGATCGCCACCTCGGCGGTCTCGAAGTCGCGGATCTCACCCACCAGGATGATGTTGGGATCTTGTCGCAGGAAGGAGCGAAGCGCGGCCGCGAAATTGAGCCCGATCTGGTCCTTCATCTGCACCTGATTCACACCGACCAGGTTGAACTCGACCGGATCCTCGGCGGTCATGATGTTGGTCTCGGGCGTGTTGATCCGCGACAGGGCCGAGTACAGGGTGTTGGTCTTTCCCGAACCGGTAGGGCCCGTCACCAAGACCATCCCGAAGGGCTTCAAAATGGCTTGCTCGAAGCGGCGCAGCGAAGCGGACTCGAATCCCAGCTTCGTCATGTCGAGCATCAGGTTGTCTTTGTCGAGAAGACGAAGAACGATCTTCTCGCCGAAGATCGTGGGCAGTGACGAGACGCGGAAATCCAGATCCTTGACCCTGCCGCCGACGCGGGTCTTGATCTTGATGCGGCCGTCCTGCGGCAGGCGCTTCTCGGCGATGTCCAGTTTCGCCATGATCTTCATGCGACTGGTGATCGCCTCGCGCAGACGCAGGGGCGGACGCATCATCTCGTAGAGCAACCCATCGATCCTGTAGCGAACTCGAAATTCCTTCTCATAGGGCTCGATGTGGATATCGGAGGCATCCCGTTTGATGGCGTCGGTCAGAATGATGTTGACGAGGCGAACGACGGGAGCCTCCTCGGACTCCTGCTCCAGTGCCTCGAGATCGAGGTCCTCTTCTTCGTCGAGGACTTCGAGGTCGGCATCCTCGTTGTCCTCCAGGTCCTCCATGACCTTTTTGAGCTCGATGGAGTGCGTGCTGCCGTAGTACTGATCGATAGCACCGCGCAGCGTCGAGTCGGAGGCCACGACAGGCTCGACGTTGTAGCCGGTCATGAACTTCACGTCATCCATGGCGAACACGTTGGTGGGGTCCACCATGGCGATGGTCAGCTTGGCCCCCGCTTTGGACACCGGAAGGATCGTGTACTTGCGAGCTACTTCGGCTGGGATGATGCCGATGATGCTGTCGTCGACCTCGATCTCGCTCAGATTGATCGCCGGGACTCCATAGCGCTGCGAGAGGAACTCCACCAACTCCTCATCGTCGATGTAGCCCAGCTTGACGAGATGGGAGCCGACGCGTCCACCCTGGCTCTGCTGAGCGGCCAGCGCTTGATTGAGCTGCTCCTCCGTTATCTTGCCTGCTTGTTGAAGAAGCTCACCGAGGCGTGTCATAGCGTTGTAACTCCGGTCTCCATGTTCCTGCAGTCAGTCCGTTCGCCGCATATCGGCGGCGAACGACGGACCGTAAAGGGCGCGTGGTCTCCCGCCAGGGGATTCACGGTGAGCGAGTGTAACAACGGCGTAGAAAACGGGTCAATGGCATGCACCACAAGAGGGCATAGGGGCAGTGAGGCAGTGAGGCAGTGACGCAATGAGCCAGTAGGGGCGTAGGGGCTCAGGTGCGCAGGGGAGTAAGGGTCTAGGGGGTTGGCGCCGCAGGGTGGCGCTGGAGGAGGAATCGGGCGCGTTCGGCAATCTCTGCAGGCTGAATGTCCGTCAGGCAGAGCTTGGCCTCGTCGAATCTCTTGTGACAGAAGCTGCAGGGCAGCTGGCGCCAGAGCGCCGCTTCCTTATCGCCATACGGACCATTGGTCTCTGGTGCGGTGGGGCCCATGAGGCAGAGAACCGGTGTCTCCAGGGCGTGAGCCAGGTGAACGGGCCCGGTGTCGCCACCGATGACGAGTCGAGAGTGGCGTAGGAAAGTGCCCAGATAGGCAAGAGTCGGTGCCACGATCGCCTCTGCAGAGCCTCTGCTAGCGGCCACGACCTCGTTTGCGAGATTCTCCTCGCCTGGGCCGGCAGCCACCCAGCTGCGCAGTCCCAGATCACGCTCGAGGAGATGGGCCGCCTGACCCCACCTGTCGGGGGGATAGCGCTTGTTGCCCCAGCCAGCCCCCGGTTGAATGAGAGCCCGCTGGTCCCCGGTGGAGGCCAACCTGTCGCGGGCCTCGATGGGTTCCTCGCGAAGGAGCTTGCCTCCCCCGAAGTCTGCCGGCTCGCGTGGGAGACCCAGAGCGTCCAGCACGGCGAGAGCCCGATCGACGCTGTGCTCGCCCTGGGGAATGACGGGCTCGTTGATCCAGATGGAGCTGGAGGGTTCGCGGCGAAATCTCGGTGCCACCCCGACCCTGCGATCGGCCAGCGTCAGTGCTGCCAGAGCCCCAGCCTTGTGATTGCCCATCAGATCCAGCACCAGCTCGGGCGCGAACCGTTCGAGCCCGACGAAGAAGTCGCGCATCGCCGCCCAGGTGCTCCGGCGGTGTAGCTGCCGCCTCCAGGTCCGGAGACTGACAACGAGCAACTCGTCGAGGTCGGGATGCCCTGCGAGCAGCGGAGCCATAGAGGACTCCACTACCCAGCCGAGCGTCGCGTGAGGTAGGTTGCGCCGCAGCGCCGTCAGCACCGGCAGGGCATGAACGACATCTCCCAGGGCGCTGGTGCGTAGAAGGAGGATTCTGCTGGGGCCCAAAGAGTCGCCCCTACCTTTCAGTCCGGCAGTCGCCGTATCTTCTCGATCAGATCGGTAGTCGAGTGATCCTTGGGGTCGCCGACCAATCGGGTATCCCCACCGTAGCGCCGCACGACCTCGTACTCGGGGACCCTGTCTGGTGTGCCGTAGTCTGGGCCTTTGCAGTGAATGTCGGGCTGCAGCCGATCCATGAGGGGCCCTGGCGAGTCGCCCTTGAAGATCACTACGAGATCCACCGGCTCGAGAGCGGCCACCAGCTCGGCCCGCTCCTGTTCCGGCGCAATGGGTCGCCCTTCTCCCTTGAGTAGAGCCACGGATTCGTCATCATTGATGGCGACGACGAGGAGATCGCCTTCCTGCTTCGCGGCGCGAAGATAGCGCAGGTGACCGACGTGGAGAAGGTCGAAATGGCCATTGGCGAAGGCGATACGCCTACCTTCTGCCTTCAGCCGCGCGACGCGAGGAACTATGCCCTCGAGGCTCAGGATTTCGCCCACTCGAGATCTCGCAGCAGACGGCTATCGGAAGCTACGGCTCCACGAAGCTCATCCGGGGTCAGGGTGGCCGTGCCCAGTTTCAGGACGACGACTCCACCGGCGTAATTGGCGAGCAGAGCAGCCTCGAGCGCGCTGGCACCGGCGGCGAGAGCGAGGGAGAAGGTGCCGATGACGGTGTCGCCAGCTCCAGTGACGTCGGCGACCTGATCCGTGCCGTGCACCGGAATATGACAACTTTCCTGTCCCTCGAAGAGAGTCATGCCGTAGCTACCCCGGGTGATGAGAAGGTACCGGGCGCCAAGCTTCTCCAGAAGTATCGAACCGCGGGCGAGAGCCGATTCTGCCGACTCGGCATCACTGGCCGGCAACAGGGCCAGAGCCTCTTCTTCGTTGGGGGTTGCACCGTCGAGACCGACGAAATCGGGCAGGCGATGTCGCGAATCGCAGAGCACCGAGCCATCCGGCGCCAGTGCGTTTCGAATCTGTCGCATGAGACCGGGCTGTACGGCTCCATATCCGTAATCGCTGAGGACTGCGACCCGGGCCTTTCCCTGCCAGCTGTCGAGCTGCTTCTCGAACGCCCGCTGCTCCACCTCAGAGAGCTCGCTTTCCTCCTCGATATCGAAGCGTACGATCTGCTGCTTGATCGAGTGCCGCGCTCCACCCAGGATCCGGGTCTTGGTGACGGTGGAGTATCCATCGCGCACGAGGATGCCATCGGTAGTCACGCCCGAGCCTTGGAGAGTCGACAACAGCTGCTCGCCGTTGGTATCTCGACCGACTACCCCGAGGGGCAGAGGTACACCTCCCAGTGCGGCGACGTTGGCCACGGCATTGGCGCCGCCGCCCGGCGAAAACGTCTCGCTTTCGTAGCTCAGAATCAATACGGGCGCCTCCCGGCTGATGCGCTTGGGAGAGCCCGAGATGAACCGATCAGCGACCAGATCGACCAGCATGAGGATCGGCTGACCGGCCATGGCGTCGACCAGATCCAAGAGTCGTTCCGTCGTCGGAAGTGTCTCCGCTGCGGGCATTTTGCGGAGCTTAGCACGCAAGAGAATGGGCTTGAGGGCCCAGGGCTCGGGCCCTGAATAGACGACCATTGTCTTGCGGAGGTTCGTCCGGGTGGTCCGCCACCCTGTCTCGTAATCGCGCCCCATCTCCTGTGCCCTATCGAGGACCTTGCGCCGCGCTCGACTCGACGCCCCACAGTCGAGCCACCCGCACGAACCTCTAGCACCAATGAAGGCAATAGGGGCATAGGGGCGTAAGGCCCCAGGGGGCCCCGCGTCGGACCCTTCGACAGAGCCGGGAGTCGCTAGCTTGGTCGGCAGAGGGCGCGCCAGGGAACCGAGAGCGGTAGGATGACGATGTGACTCGGTTCGTACTGGCTTCGACGCTGATCGTATTGGGGCTCGGTCTGGCTCTGGGCGCTCAGGATGAGCCGCAAGAGTCCTTGATGCTGATCGATGTCGAGGAGTTCACCGGCGAAGTCGTCGCAGTGCTGTCGGCGGATACCGTCGAAGTAATCTGGACGGACACTCCGATCTCGGTTTGTCTAGCGGGGGTCGATGCCCCAGAACTTGAGCAAACCTTCGGCCCGGAAGCAAAGCGAAGCGCAGAGAAGGTGCTTTTGGGCAGACAAGTCAGAGTACGACTCCGGGGGATCGATAGCCCGCCGGATTGTGAGAGATTCGGCCAGGTCCTGCTGAATGATGAGGACGTGAGTGGGCTAGTGCTTGAGGCCGGCTGGGCCTGGCTTTGTATGGAGAGTGCATTTCCAGCCTATCTTTCGGGCCTCAGAGAGGTGGAACGGGAAGCCCGAGAAAGAGGTCGCGGCCTGTGGATGAATGCGGAGCCAACTCCTCCTTGGGTTCATCGTGGGGCTCCCACCTGCGTCGACGGCTGGTGATCTTGAACCAAGGTCCCCCGGGTGTCCTTGCCTCAATGCCCAAGGACGGGCTGGAAGAAAAGCCTGGCCCCCTCAACCCCCAAGCCCTCAAAGATCGGCCGGAAGGAACGCACGGCCGCCTCAACCCCCACCGCCTTTTATACTTCCATTCATGTCGACCGTCGCGGAGCGACTGCGCGCGCTGATCGAGGATCAGGGTCCGATCACCTTTGCTCGCTTCATGGAGGAGGCTCTCTATGGCGAGGGCGGTTATTACTCCCGTAGTGACCTGCCCATCGGGGTCGACGGGGATTTCATCACTGGCTCTTCCTACTCTGCCCTCTTCGCGCGAGCCACGGCGCGCCTCCTTCGCAGGATGGATGCGGCCCTCGGTCATCCAGCTAGCTTTCTCGAAGTCGGATACGGGGACGGCTCTCACCTGCGAGGCCTGGCCGAGTTCCTGGAACCGACGGGGGAACGCGAGTTGTTGGGCTGTGATCGTGTTCAGCGGTCTCTACCTTCAGCGATCGAGACGCTCGAGAGCCTGGAGGAGGTTGGTACCGGACAACTGAAGGGGGTCGTGTTTTCTTACGAGCTATTTGACGCGCTTCCGATTCATCGGCTCATTGGCCGCCAGGGAGCGGGGGTGGGCGAGCTATGGGTCGCGTTGCAGCCCGACGGTTCCTTCGCGTGGCGGGAGGACGAAGTCTCGGAGCCTGCGCTCACGAGTCTGCTGGGCAGCCCGGGTGAGCCGCTCGAGCCGGGCCAGATTGCCGATCTTTCGCCTCTCTGGAGGCCTCTCTACGGACAGATGACCGAAAAGCTGCACCGCGGCCTGCTGGTGACCTGCGACTATGGCTTTCCGCGCCGGCAGCTATTGGATCGCCGGGTACGCTCCCACGGTAGCCTGGCCTGCTATCGACAGCAGCAGGTGCACCGAGACCCACTGATCGATGTGGGTGAGCAGGATCTGACCGCCCATGTGGACTTCACTGCCTTGATGGAAGAAGGTGAGGAGCAGGGGCTGAAGACGGTGGCTTTGACTCGTCAGGCTGCCTGGTTGACGAGTTGCGGGATCTTCGAAGGCCTCGCCGACGCCGACCAGGTGGAGCGGTTGGAAGCGATGACGCTTCTCGACCCCGAAGGAATGGGCGAGGAGATTCGGGTGCTGGTGCAGGCTCGTGGGCTGGACGTGGCCGAGATTCTGGACACCCGATACCTGCTTTAGTGGTTGGTAGCGCTGTGATCGTCACCGTCTAGCAGGTGGCGAAATCAGCGTCGAGAGGGGCTCCTTGACACCCCTTGGGCCTCCGGTACAATTACCGCGGTATTCGCTTCCCGGAAGAAAACATGCGTTTCGAATCGGACACCTGCAAGCCCGTCCCGAGTGGGATCGAGAGTTGAGATCCAGGGGCGAGGACTGGCTGAAAAGCTAACCGGGAACCACCATCTGGCGTTGGGCCTGAGACGAGCGCACTGTGGAAAGCTATCTCCCAGTCTTCATCTTCTTTTTGGTCACCGTGGCGTTCTTGATCGTCGTGCTGGTCGCCGCGCGTCTCTTGCGCCATGGTGGCGGTCGAACCCTACTCGAGCCGTACGAGTGCGGCAACGAGCCGACCAGCCTGGCTCACGACCACCGATTCTCCATTCGTTACTACCTGATAGCGGTCTTGTTCGTCGTCTTCGACGTGGAGGCTATCTTCCTGTTTCCTTGGGCTGTGATGTTCGACAAACTGGCACTGTTCGGCTTCATTGAAATGATGATCTTCTTGGCCATTCTTGTGGTCGGCTATGTGTACGTCTGGAGACGGGGGGCGTTGAATTGGGCCTGATGGACGACGTCGAGGCCAACATCCTCACCACGACCTACGACAAGGTCTTCAACTGGGCCCGTCGGTCGGCAATCTGGCCGATGCAGTTTGGCCTGGCCTGTTGCGCTATCGAGATGATGGCCGTGCTCGATCCGAGGCACGATATGAGCCGATTCGGTGCCGAGGTTTTTCGGGGCACCCCCAGGCAGAGCGATTTGATGATCGTCGCCGGCACAGTGACGGAGAAGATGGCGCCCATCGTCCGGCGCCTGTGGGACCAGATGCCGGAGCCCAAGTGGGCCCTCGCGATGGGCGCCTGTGCTACTTGCGGAGGCCCCTACCGGACCTACGCCGTCACCCAGGGAGTCGACAGGGTGATTCCGGTCGACGTCTACGTTCCCGGTTGTCCGCCCAGGCCGGAGGCATTGCTGTGGGGCCTCCTGCATCTGCAACGCAAGATCGACCGGATGACGGTGGCGAAGCCAAAGATGGACGAGGCCTCGAAGATCGCTGGTAACGCGGAATGAGCGAACGCGAAGACGACAAGCCGCAGGAGGGTCACCCGAACGGGGCCCAGCCGACGCCCGAAGCTCCGGACGAGACCAAGGCGGACGCGTCGGCCGAGGCAAAAGCCGATTCAGAGGAGGCGGCCAAGGCCAAGGCCAAGGCTGAGGCAGAGGCGAAGGCCAAGGCGGCAGCCGCCAAGGCCAAGGCTCTCGCCGAGGCGGAGGCTGCCAAAGAGCCATGGGAACGGGATCCTGTAGCCCCTGAATGGCAGGAGGCCGAAGGCGATGCCCTGGCAGAGGCCCTGAAGAGCAGCTTCGGTGAGGGGGTCACGGCGGCCCGCACCTTCGCCGGCGAATTGGTGTTCGATATCGATTTGCGGGCCATTCAGGAGGTTGGGCGGAGCCTGAAAGAGGAGCACGGGTTCGCCCTGTTGGTGGACATATGCGGTGCTCACTATCCCGACCGTGAGGAAGCTCCCCTCGAGGTTGTGTATCACTTGTACAACCTCGAGCAGGCGCGCCGTATCCGGCTCAAGGTCGGTACCCAGGAAGGGGTCGAGGTGCCCACCGTCGTCGACGTCTGGAAGGGAGCCAACTGGCCGGAGAGGGAGATCTTCGACATGTACGGCGTACGTTTTGCCGGGCACCCGGATATGACGCGCATCCTGATGTGGGAAGGTTTCAACGGCCATCCCCTGCGCAAAGACTTCCCTGTTGAGGGAATCGACACGGGGGCTGCGATCTACCCCGAGTTCTATGGTGAAGAGGCGGGCCCGGTTGCCGGTACCGGCACCGGATGGAAACCGCCCAAGCCATCTGAAGAGGAACCGGCGCCCGAGGAGGCCTAGGTCTCCGGGCGAGGCACGAGAGAAGCCATGGTTGAAGTGGACAGCTCGAGTCTCTCCAGCGACACCCTTTTCGGTGTCGAGGAGATGGAGATCAATTTCGGTCCGCAGCATCCGGCCACCCATGGGGTGCTGCGGCTGAAGCTCAAGGTGGACGGCGAGCGGATCGTCGATTGCTATCCGGTGATCGGGTATCTGCACCGAGGCACCGAGAAGTTGTTCGAGCTGCACCCCTTCTTTCAGAATGTGCCCCATACGGATCGCTTGGACTACGTAGCCGCGGCCACTAACAACCTGGCCTACGTTGGTGCGGTCGAGAAGCTGCTCGGTCTGGTGGTGCCTCCGCGGGCGAGCTACATCCGCACGCTTCTGTCGGAGCTGCAACGGATCTCCAGCCATCTTATTTGGCTGGCGACGCACGCCATCGACATCGGGGCGATGACGCCCTTCTTCTACACGTTTCGAGAGAGAGAGATCGTTCTCGATCTCTTCGAGGAGTACTGCGGGGCTCGACTGACTCTCAATTGCATGCGTCCGGGAGGTCAGCCGTACGACCTTCCCGTGGGCTGGGTCGAGCGCTGCGCCGAGTTCATCGAGGATTTCCCCGGCAAGATCGACGAGTACGAAGGTCTGCTGACGGAGAACCGGATCTGGAAGAAGAGGACAGTCGGAATCGGCATCCTGACACCAGAGGTGGCGCTGGAATATGGCGTGACCGGACCGATGCTGCGCGGTAGCGGCATTCAGTTGGATGTTCGCAAGGCGATGCCATACGAAATGTACGACCAGGTGGATTTCGACGTGCCGGTGTTCTACAACTGCGACACCTACGATCGCTATCTGGTTCGAATCGAGGAGATGCGCCAGTCCGTCCGGATCGTTCGGCAGTGCCTCGAGAAGCTCCCCGAGGGGCCGATAATGGGCAAGCGCCCACGCGTGCTGAAGGCTCCGAAGGAAGGGGATGTCTACCATGCCGTGGAAGCTCCGAAGGGCGAGATCGGCTTCTATATCGTGGGAAACGGTACGCCGAATCCGCATCGCTGCAGGGTACGGCCGCCGTCGCTGTACAACATCCAGGTGTTGCCCGAGATGGTCGTCGGCGGCCTGATCGCCGACCTCATCGCGGTCATCGGTACGACTGACATCGTGCTGGGCGAGGTAGACCGATGAGGACGGGGTGGAGAGTCTGATGGTCGAGTTTTTTGGCGAGACCCTGTTCACCTACGCGGTGGTGCCGCTGGTCAAGATCATTGCGGCGATCATCGTCGTGCTTACGATCATTGCTTATACCACCTTCGCCGAGCGCAAGATTCTGGGCTTCCTCCAGGTCCGGACCGGGCCGAATCGCGTCGGGCCGTGGGGCCTGTTTCAACCCATAGCCGACGTCGCAAAACTCCTCGGCAAGGAGGACGTGATCCCGAATCGTGCGGTCAAGTGGGCGTACGTCCTGGCTCCGTGCCTGGTCGTCGGACCCGCTCTGCTCATCCTGTCGGTGATTCCCTATGGGCCGCCATCGGCCGAAGGCACGATTCCCAGTTGGTTCATCACCGACGTCAATGCAGGGCTACTGCTGGTTGTTGCGATAGCTTCGATCGGAGTGTACGGGCTGATCCTCGGAGGCTGGGCCTCCAACAACAAGTTCTCCATGTTGGGCGGGCTTCGAGCGGCCGCCCAGATGATCTCGTACGAGGTCCCGCAGGGCTTCTCACTGATCGTACCGGTGCTGATGGCCGGTACCCTCTCGCTGGTCGGAATCGTCGAGGCTCAGCTGACCCAGGGTCGATGGTTCATCTTCGGGTTCTTTCCTTTCGGTCTTCTGGCTTTCTTCATCTACTTCGTGGCTGGAGTAGCTGAATCCAACCGCAACCCATTCGATTTGCCGGAGGCCGAATCCGAGCTGGTGGCCGGATTCCACACGGAGTACAGCGGCATGCGATTCGCTCTGTTCTTTCTGGGTGAGTACGCCAACATGATCGTGATCTCGGCTGTCGCGGTAACCATGTTCCTGGGCGGTTGGTTGCGGCCTTTCCCGAGTGTCGGATGGTTGTCGTTTCTCAATTTGGCGTTCCTGCCGGCGGGCCTGGCCGGATTCCTGTGGTTCCTGATCAAGCTTCTCAGCTTCCTGTTCGTCTACATCTGGTTCCGCGGGACTTTCCCGAGGTACCGCTTCGACCAGTTGATGGATCTCGGTTGGAAGTGGTTGATTCCCACCGCGTTGCTGTCTGTCGTGGCAACTGCTCTCTGGAAGGTCCTCATCTAGGCTTACGTATGAGCTGGATCAAGCGCTTCCTGGACAAGATCATGCTGCTGGACCTGTTCTCAGGTCTGGGCATCACCTTCCGGCACCTGCTGAAGAGGAAGGTGACGGTTCAGTATCCGGAAGAGCGCCGGGAGCCGGCACACCGTTTCCGTGGCATGTTTCGGCTCGACGAAGAACGCTGTATCAAGTGCACTCTCTGTGCCCGGGACTGCCCCATCGACATCATCTACATCGATTGGCACCAGGAAGTGAACCCGGAGACGGAGAAGAAGGAAAAGCTACTGGATCGCTTCGACATCGACATCCAGCGGTGCATGTTCTGCGGTCTGTGCGAAGAGGCCTGCCCCACCAACCCGAAATCGATCTGGTTGACGAGCAAGACCTACGAATTGGCGAGCTATGAACGGTGGCAGAATCTGTACGTGGACAAGCGAGAACTGGAGGACTGGAAAGTCCGCCCGGCCTATACCGATGAAGAGGTCGTCTGATCGAGAGATGAGCGTCTGAAATGGAATTCCTGCTGGTCAACGGCCCCGGGCTGCTGTTCTACCTGTTTGCCGCACTGGCCGTGCTGTCTGCAATCCTGGTGGTCAGTCTGCGCAATCCCATGTACTCGGCTTTCGCGCTGCTGGTTTCGTTCCTGGCTGTCGCCGCGCTGTTCTTCTTGCTCCATGCGGAGTTTCTGGCAGTTGTGCAGATCTTCGTCTACGGCGGCGGCATCATGGTGCTGTTCCTGTTCGTCATCATGTTGGTCAACCTACACCGAATTCAGGAAGCCGAAATCTATGGCATGCAGTGGCCGGCGGCGCTGCTGCTGGCGGTGATGTTGATCGGACTGGTGAGTTGGGTGGTGGCCAGGGTTCAGTTCTCACCGGCCAATCTCGCGCCTGCCACTCTTGTCAGCGTCGACGGCGAGGTCGTGGGCAATGTTCAGGCAGTCGCATGGCAGCTCTTTCAGCAGTACCTTTTGCCGTTCGAGATTGCGTCTCTCTTTCTGCTGGTGGCGATGATCGGTGCTGTCGTTCTGGCACGTAAGGATTAGCTGGAGAGGGAGAGTGTGTCCACCGGATCCATGAGACAACGAGACGAGAATGCCAATGTTTGAGATCACCACCAACCACTATCTTGTGTTGAGCGCCATGCTCTTCGTGATCGGCCTTGTCGGGATCCTCACGCGGCGCAACATGATCGTGGTCCTGATGTCGATCGAGTTGGTGTTGAACTCGGTCAATCTCAACCTGGCGGCCTTCTCGTATCAGTACTCGGACCTTACCGGTCAAATCATGGGTGTCTTCGTCATCGCGGTGGCCGCTGGAGAGGCTGCAATCGGCCTGGCCATCCTTGTTGGTTTGTATCGATTGCGAGGCACCACTTCGCTCGATCACGCTTCGGAGCTCAAGGGGTAGCGGACGATGCAGGCGCTCTGGCTGATCCCGCTCTTGCCCTTCCTGGGGGCCTTTCTCAACGGTGTAGTCCTCAAAGGTAGGGCTTCCAAGCGGTTGATCACGGGCGTTGCCGTCGGCAGCGTCGGACTGGCGACCGTTCTGGCCCTCTTCTACGTAGTTCCGAGCTACCTGCGGAGCGCCGAGTATGCCGCCGGGCATGGCTTCGAGCAGGTGCTCTGGGTCTGGCTACCGGCCGGATTTCTGAAGCTTACGAGTGGCGTATTTGCCGAGCTGACCATCGATTTCGCTTTTCTCCTGGACCCGCTCTCGGCGGTCATGCTCTTTGTGGTCACCTTCGTGGGCTTCTGGATTCACGTCTACTCGATCGGGTACATGGGGCACGAAGACGGCTACCAGCGTTACTTCACCTATCTGAACCTCTTCATGGGAGCGATGCTCCTGCTCGTGCTGGGCAACAACTTCCTGGTCATGTTCATCGGCTGGGAGGGCGTCGGTCTCTGTTCCTACCTGCTGATCGGCTACTACTACAGGCAAGAGTTTCCTCCGTACGCCGGTCGTAAGGCCTTTATTGTCAACCGGATAGGCGACGCTGGCTTCCTCATGGCCCTGTTCGCCCTGGCTTCGACATTCGGCAGCTTGCGGTACACGGAGATCTTCTCTAGGGCGGCCGAGGATCCTTCCCTCCTCGAGTCTCCGTTCGTGATGGGTCTGACGCTGGCGAGCTTTGTGGCTCTATTCCTCTTTGTCGGAGCCACCGGCAAGAGCGCCCAGATTCCGCTCTACGTCTGGTTGCCCGATGCGATGGCCGGCCCGACCCCGGTCTCCGCACTGATCCACGCCGCCACCATGGTGACGGCGGGTGTGTACATGGTTGCCAGAGCCAACATCGTCTACCAGCTGGCACCGGGAGTCTCCGGAGTCGTGGCCGTCGTGGGCTGCTTGACGGCGATTTTCGCTGCCACGATCGCCCTGGCTCAGACCGATATCAAGAGGGTGCTGGCTTACTCCACCGTTTCGCAGTTGGGATACATGTTTCTGGCCGCCGGCGTAGGGGCCTATTCAGTGGCGGTTTTCCACCTCATGACCCATGCCTTCTTCAAGGGCCTACTCTTTCTGGGGTCCGGCTCGGTGATCCACGCTGTCGGCGGGGAGCAGGACATGCGCCGGATGGGTGGGCTGCGCAAGAGGCTGCCGGTGACCTACTGGACCTTCGTCACAGGAACCTTGGCGATCGCCGGTGTGCCGCTCCTCGCCGGGTTCTTCAGCAAGGACCAGATCCTGGCGGCGGCTTTCGAGGGCCACAAGATCCTCTGGGGCGTTGGCTTGATCACGGCCGGACTGACAGCCTTCTACATGTTCCGACTCCTCTACATGACGTTTCATGGCGAGTTCAGGGGTACGCAGGAAGAGTGGGAGCACGTTCACGAGTCGCCGCCGGTCATGACCCTGCCGCTGATTGTGCTCGCCGTCGGCGCGGTCATCTCGGGCTGGGTCGGCCTTCCCCGTTTGGGTGATTGGGATTGGAACTGGTTCGGTCACTTTCTGGAGCCGGTCGTCCATGGGGTGGGTGGGCACGGTGAGGCGCATCACGCCAGCTTGGGCCTCGAGCTCCTGCTAATGGCGCTCTCCGTGGCGGTCGCCGGCACCGGTATCTTCCTCGCTTGGCGGACCTATGGCGGGTCGCAGGAGCTGGCAGGAGGCGCCTGGTGGGCAGACCGATTCCCTGGCCTGCATCGCCTGCTGCTCAACAAGTACTACGTCGATGAGCTCTACGATCGAACGGTGGTGCGAGGCACCTGGTCGACTGCCCGCAACCTGTTTCGCTTCGACGCCGGGTTCATCGATGGTTTCCTGGTCAACGGCTCGCGCCATGTGACCGTGGCTGCCGCCTACCTGTCGGGCTTCTTCGACAAGTACGTGGTCGATGGATTGGTGAATCTCACTGGCTGGCTTCTGCAGTTCGGATCGCGAGTGTTTCGTCGCTTGCAGACCGGAGTGGTCTCCCAGTACGCGATGGTGATCGCAGTGGGGATGTTCGTTTTGGTCTTCTTCTATGTCGTTGTTGCACTGCAGAGCTAGGTAAAACGAGGGTAAGTCATGTTCGACTGGGTGCTTCAAGTTCCGATTCTCAGCATCATCTGCTATCTGCCCCTGGCAGGGGCTGTGATCATCGTGGTCTTCATGCGAGGCACCAGCACTCTCGCAATCCAACGCTTCGCCACCCTGGTGGCCGCCGTTGACTTCGTTGTCTCGGTACCACTCTGGTTCACTTTCGAACGTCAGGGCGAGCTGTTTCAATTTCGCGAGAGCGCCAACTGGATCGAGGCCATCGGGGCGCGCTACGAGTTCGGTATTGACGGTATCGCCCTCTTGTTGGTGCTGCTGACCACTTTTCTGGGGGTGGCCGCATTCCTGTCGTCCTGGAGTGCGATTCAGGTACGGGAGAAGGAGTACTACATCTTCATGCTTCTCCTGCAGACCGGCATGTTGGGCGTCTTCATGGCCATGGACTTCTTCCTGTTCTATGTCTTCTGGGAAGTCATGCTGGTGCCCATGTACTTCTTGATCGGAATCTGGGGAGGTCCGCGCCGGCTCTACGCGGCCATCAAGTTCTTCCTCTATACCCTCGTCGGCTCGGTGCTCATGCTGCTCGGCATCCTGGCGCTGTACTTCTACAACAGCACCGGACTGCTGGGTTGGGGAGGTCTGGGAAATCCGCGCAGCTTCTTCATTCCACAGTTCCATGAGATCTCTTCGCAGATTCCGCCTGACCTCCAGTTCTGGATCTTCCTGGTGTTCTTCGTCGGGTTTGCCATCAAGGTGCCGATGTTCCCCTTCCATACCTGGCTGCCCGACGCTCACGTGGAAGCTCCCACGGCAGGCTCGGTCATCCTGGCTGGCGTCTTGCTGAAGATGGGGACCTATGGCTTCGTCCGCTTGTCGCTGCCGATCCTGCCCGACGCAACCTTGAAGTTGCTGCCCTGGATGGCGGGGTTGTCCATCGTTGGGATTCTGTACGGCGCCCTGGTCGCGATGGCTCAGAAGGACATGAAGAAGCTGGTGGCCTATTCATCGGTGAGCCATCTGGGCTTCGTGATGCTGGGTGTTTTCGCTCTCAACACGGCCGGCCTCAATGGTGCCGTACTGCAGATGATCAACCATGGGCTCTCTACAGGAGCCCTCTTCTTGCTGGTTGGAGTCATCTATGAGCGACGGCATACGCGGATGATCGCGGACTATGGCGGGATTTCTTCCGAGATGCCTCTGTTTGCGACGATCTTCATGGTCATCACGCTGTCCTCCATCGGTCTGCCGACACTGAACGGTTTCATCGGCGAGTTCACGATTCTGGTCGGCGCCTTCAATCGGACATGGTGGTGGGCCCTGTTGGCAGTGATTGGAATCGTGCTGGGAGCTGCCTACATGCTTTGGATGTATCAGCGTGTCTTCTTCGGGCCGCTGAAGAATCCGGAGAACAAGGGCCTCGAGGATCTCAATGGCCGAGAGCTCGCCTACCTCATTCCGATCGTCGCCATGTGCTTCTGGATCGGTCTCTACCCGAAGCCTTTCTTCGACATCATGGAGAAACCGGTCGACTACATCGTGCAGAAAGTGGATCCCGAGTACGCCGCGGCGGTAGCGGACAGCATCGAGCCCGCCGCAGGCGCAGATCTGTTGGCAGAGATCGAGGACTAGCTCGATGACTTCCATAGCCCCTCAGGAGTTCTGGCTGCTTCTTCCAGAGATGGTGCTGGCCATCTTCGGTATGGCGTTGCTGGTTGCCGGAACCACGGGCCGTGGCATCGGTAGTCGCATGGCAGCAATGGCGTCACTGGTCGGAGTGGGCGCGGCGACGATCCTGGTGGTCTGGACACAGGGTCAGGCGACGCTGGGAGTACCCATTCTGGCAGGGATGTTCGTGCTGGATGGGTTCGCACTGTACTGGAAGGTACTGTTTCTGGTTGCCACCGCCCTGACGGTATTCCTATCCGCCAGGTTCATCGAAGAGGGGGGCTATCGGGCAGGTGAGTTCTACTCCCTCCTGCTGCTGGCCACGACGGGAATGATGCTGATGGTCAGCGGCTTCAATCTCCTGTCGATCTGGATCTCGCTCGAATTGATGGCGCTGTCGAGCTACATCCTGGCCGGCTACTTCAAGCATGAGCAGCGCTCGAACGAGGCTTCGCTCAAGTATTTCGTTCTCGGGGCACTGTCCAGCGGCATCCTGCTCTACGGCATCTCGCTGCTTTACGGTGCGACTAGTACCCTGGCTTTGCCGGACCTATCCAGAAGCCTGTCTGTGGCAGTCCTGCACGGCGACCTGCTGTCGGCGGTGGGGTGGATTCTCCTGGCGGTCGGCCTCTTCTTCAAGGTCTCGGCGGCGCCGTTCCACGTTTGGACACCGGACGTCTACGTCGGCGCGCCAACTCCGGTCACCGGCTATCTGGCGGTGGCCTCGAAAGCGGCATCATTCGCTATCCTGGTTCGCATCTTCTACCAGGGCCTGGCGCCGCTGGTGATCGACTGGCAGATCGTCGTCGCGGCGGTGGCCACGCTGTCGATGATCTGGGGCAACATTGCGGCGCTAACCCAGACGAACGTCAAGCGAATGCTGGCCTACAGCTCAATCGCCCATGCCGGCTACATCCTGATGGGAGTACTCGCAGCAAACGAGACCGGACTCTGGGCGCTGATGTTCTATCTGCTGGCCTACAGTCTCTTTACGCTGGGAGCCTTCGGCACCGTGATTCTCTTGGAGCGGCGCGAGTACGCCGGCGAGACCCTGTCCGACTATGCCGGTTTGGCTCGCCGCGCACCCTTTTTGGCAGCCAGCATGTTGATCTTCCTGCTCGCACTGACGGGGCTACCACCAACGGGAGGCTTCTTCGGGAAGGTCTATCTGTTTGCGGCCGCCATCGAAGCGGGGTGGACTTGGGTGGCTGTGGTCGGAGTCCTGACCAGCGCCATCTCGCTTTACTACTATATGGCCGTGGTGGTTCAGATGTACCTGAAGGACTCGGATGCGACGACGCCGATTCCCATGCGCGCTCCCGGTTTGGTTGCGGCCATCGGCTTCTGTGCTGTCGTTACGGTAATTCTGGGTCTTCTACCCGGCGTCTTCGTAGATCTGGCCAAGTCGAGTATCTTGCCGCTGTCCTGGAATCTTCTCTGAGAGGATTCCTTCGCCAACCAGAGGACGGGCAGCCCGATCCTCGTCGCTCGGTTTGCGTCTGGTTTGCGCCTTGCTGGTTTCGGGCTAAACTACTGGCACGGTCTATGCTCAGCTCGAGGACTGCAATAGGTTGAATCTGTGAGAAGCTGAAGATGCCTGGTAAGAGCACGAGTCAGCAGCGGGGTTGGAATTTCGAGGAGGCGGCGATGCCCTTCGTCGATGGCCTCTACAACACCGCCTACCGGATGACCCGAAATGCTCAGGATGCCGAGGATCTTGTACAGGAGACCTACCTCAAGGCCTATCGCTACTACGACAAGTTCGAGGAAGGTACCAACTTCAAGGCCTGGCTGTTCAAAATCCTGAAAAACACCTTCATCAACAACTACCGCAAGAAACAGCAGGCCCCACCGCAGAGCGATTTCGCCGAGATCGAGGATGCCTTCGAGAGCAGGCTCAGCTCGGACGTCTCGGGCCAGATGAAGAGCCCCGAGGAGGAGATTCTCGAGAACGTTCTGGACGAGGATGTACAACGCGCTCTGGACGACCTGCCACCCGACTATCGAATGGCTGTGCTTCTCGCCGACCTCGAGGGGTTTTCATACAAGGAGATCGCGGACATTCTGGAGTTGCCTCTGGGGACGGTCATGAGTCGGTTGTATCGGGGCCGCAAACTCCTGGAATCGGCGATGCTCACCTATGCCAAAGAGCACGGATATCTGCGGTCCGGTGAACCCAGCAAGATGCGCAGCAGCCAGCTGCGTGAAGGCTCGAAGGAGCAGAAGTGAGAGCTCTACGAGGAATATCGCCGACAGGACGACAGTTAGATAGAGAGAGGCCTGTCAGGCGCGTCGTCCGAGCTTGGTGTGTGCAGGGTCTCGAGGTGCGGAGATGAACTGTAGCAGGGTCAGAGAAATCATCTTCCTCTACGCCGACAACGAGTTGGGTGAGGAGCTTCTGGTGTCCGTCCAGGAGCATGTGGTTGTCTGCCCTCAATGTGCCCGGAGAATCGACTACACGCGTCGGCTCTTGACCGTCGTTCGCAAGGGTTGCACGGGTACGAGAGCGCCGGAAAGTCTGCGCAAGAGGATTCTGAACAGTCTGCGTCATCCCGAAGTGGAGTGGGAAGGCTGACCCCGAATCGAGGACGATTGCCATGCAGATCACTAGAGCTAAGGTGAGGACTTCGGGTCGAAGGACCGGGTGGGCGGTCATGGCGTTTCTGATGGCTGTACTCATTGCCACCTCCTTGATGGCACCACCGGTTTCCGGTCAGGGCCGCGGATTCACTTTGGAGGGACTTTCCGGAGGTCAGATCCAACAAAGGGACCTAGATCAAGGTGCAGTCATAGTCGTGGTCTGGGCGTCATGGTCACCACGCGGCAGGGATATCGTGCCCCGCGTCGATAACATCGCGAATCGCTGGGGCTCTCAGGCGCGCGTCATCATGGTAAATTTCCAGGAGGACGCCGCTACTGTCGAGAGTTTCCTGCAAGGCAAGCGTCCAAAGGCTCCGATCTTCCTCGATCGCGACGGTGGGTTCTCGAAGAAATACTCGGTGACTCACCTGCCCGGGCTGCTGATTTTCAAGGACGGAGTCACCGCATTCTCCGGCAAGTTGCCACCAGATCCGGATTCCCTGATCGCCCAGACCCTGGGTTGAGCAGGGGTCGTTCCACGCAAGGTAGAGTCGAGGTGAAACGCAGCAGGGTCCGCCTGGGGGTTTTGAGCCTACTGTTGGTGCTGGCCGCTGGCCTCTATCTTGCGACTCGAAGCCTCGAAGCCTTCATTGCCTCACCCCTGCGCCTCCTGCCGACGCAGGCCTACTCCTCCGAGCTCGTGGCTCACCCCATGTGGGCGGCGCGAGTAGACGGTGGGCTGGGAAGGCAGAACTTGCCGGTGGAGTTTGCGTTTCGACGTGGTGAGACGCTCAGTGACGCTCTGGACGCGGTGGGTTTTGAGCCGCAGGAGGCTAGCTTGCTGGTGGAAGAGGTAGCCAAGCATGTCGATCTTCGCCGACTACGCCCCGCAGACCGCTACGCCGCCATGGTGGACTCCGAGTCTCGGCTCGAAGGCTTCCGACTGACGTTGAACGGGAAGGGCCAGGTTTCTGTCTGGGAGAACGACGGGCAATGGCAGAGTGCCTGGCGGCCCTTCATTGAAACGACGAGGGTGAAGGCGATCGAGGGCGAGCTCGACGACTTCCTGGAAGCCTCCATTGGTCGGGCTGGGGGTCACCCCACGGTGGCCTACGTCATGGCCGATGTGCTGCAGTGGGACCTCGACTTCAACCGCGATCTGAGACTCGGTGATCGATTCGAGCTGCTCTACGAAGAGGTGTATCTGGACGACAAGTTCTACCGGGTAGGCAGTATCCTGACGCTGACATACGAGAATGGCGGTAAGGTTCTCGAGGCCTATCGATTCGGTGAGGACAACGGGTACTACGATTCGGCAGGCCGTCCTCTTCAAAAGCTCTTCCTGCGGTCGCCTCTGCGCTTTTCCCGCATTACGTCGCGTTTCACGGGCCGGCGGTTCCACCCGGTCCTCAAGACCTACCGGCCCCATTACGGAGTGGACTACGGGGCTCCGACGGGGACCCCTGTGCGAGTGACTGCGAACGGAGTCGTGAGATTCGCGGGCTGGGATCGCGGTGGTGGCAATACCGTCAAGGTGCGCCACCCCAACGGCTACCTGACTGCCTATCTCCATCTTTCCAAGTTTGCCGGTGGAATCGGTGTTGGCCGACGAGTCTCTCAGGGTGACGTGATCGCCTATGTGGGCTCGACCGGGTTGGCCACAGGATCTCATCTGGACTATCGAATCCAGCGCGATGGTCGTTGGATCAATCCCCTCACTCTGGACAACAAACCGGCTGAGCCGATATCCGAGGAGCAGTTGCCGGCCTTTCTCGCCTGGCGGGACGAGCTGCGCACTGCCCGGAAGGAGGGGCGTAGCCCAGTCGTGCCAGAGCTGCCGAGCGATGACCTCCTGGCCGAAGACGAAGACCCAGACCCGTTTCATGCCTCAGCGCTCGGCAAGTAGGGTTCGCACCAGAGCCTGGTGTCGGGTCGACCTGGCGGGTGGCACTCTCGATCTCTGGCCCTTGGGTCTCCTGCACCCCGGTTCTCGTACTGTCAATCTGGCCATCGACCTGCCAGTCGAGGTCGATCTCGCATTGGCCGAAATGGGCTATCGAGTCCGCCAGGGCGGCTCGGAGGTTGCAGCCAATTCCCCTCGGGAGCTGGCCGAGTCCGCAGGCGGCGGCCTCATCGGCCAGATCGCTTTGGATGTCGGCTTGCCTCCTTCGATCCTCAGAATCGAGAGCGCCTCACCTCTGGGGGGTGGTCTTGGAGCTAGCTCGGCTCTGGCCGTGGCAACCCTGGCGGCTGCAGATGCCTTGGCTGGCGGGAAGCCATCCTCGGCAACTCAACTCGCGAGGCGGGCACGGGATATCGAAGCGCGACTCATGAGCCTGCCGACCGGTGTTCAGGACCACTTTCCGGCCCTCCTGGGCGGCGTGCTGGAGATCGAGTACCGGCCCGGGGGCGAGAGGGTCCGCAGTCTGGAAGTGGATATCGAGTCGCTTGGCGACAGCATGCTGGTGGCCTACACCGGGCAGAGTCACTTTTCGGCGGGTAACAACTGGCGCATCGTGCGCAGACGGCTCGATGGCGACCCGGAGATCATCGAGCTCTTCGATGGCATCCGGGACACTGCCCAGGAGCTTTCAGAAGCCCTGGAGAAGGGTGACTGGCAATCAGCCGGGAAGCTCGTGGCAAGAGAGTGGAGCTATCGCAGCCAGCTGGCTGAAGGCATCTCGACGCCTGTGATCGAGGCCCTGCTAGCTGCCGCCAATCGGGAAGGGGCCTGGGGGGGCAAGGCATGCGGAGCGGGTGGCGGTGGCTGCATCGTGCTCCTTTGCCCAGCCGAGAGGCGTCGCAGGATCGCCGAGGCCCTGGAGGCGGCTGGGGCTCGGGTTCTGCGTGCCAGACCGGTGGCCAGCGGCCTGGAAGTCGAGCGTCTGGCGCTACATTCCTGATTTCTGATGGCCTATGGAGGGGACGGTGAGGTCTTTTGGTGACCTCTGCCGGGCAATTTGAATTGAATCAGGCAAAAGGTAACTGCCTGTACTGACTGGCCTGAAGCTTGCAGTCCGAAAGCGTGGCAACACGATTCCGGACCCGAAGCGCCGCGGTCGTGAGGGTCGGACAGCCCGATAGGCCTCGGAGGGCCCGGAAGCGAGAGGAGGCCGACCATGATCAAGAGAACCGGATTCCGACATCGACGATTACTTCTGAGTGGCCTGGGGCTGACTCTGGGGTGGTTGCTTTTGGCCAGTATCGGCTGGGCGACCGATGAGGAGAGAGCCCGGGTCGTCAGAACACGGCCCTCGGCTGACTCGTCGGGCTCCGGGCGGCAGGCAAGTTCCACGCGCCCCAGTTCCCGGCCGGCCGTGGCGCCGCAACAGTCTGCAAGCTCGAGTTCGAGGTCGTCGTCGTCCGCCGCACAGCGACAGCCGACGGCACGGGATACTCGGGAGAATCCTCCTGGCCAGTGGAAGCCACCCGGAAGGTCCGGTGGTGGAGGCGGTGGAGGAAGTGGTGCGTACCACCCATCCTGGGGTTGGGGCGGGGGCTGGGGACATCGATACCCCTGGTATTGGAACCGCTATTGCTGGGGTTGGCCGTCTTGTTGGGGCTGGGGCTGGGGACACTGGGGCCCTTATTGGTACGACCCACCTCGTGCCTATCCGATGTATCGGACTCCCTACAGTCCTCGATCGGCCGGTGCCGATCTGGGGGCTCTGAATCTGGTCATCAAGCCGAAAAAATCAGCGGTCTACGTGGATGGCAGTTTCGTCGGTCGGGCAAAGGACTTCGACGGCTACCCGGGTTATTTGTGGCTGGAAGAAGGGACCTATGAGATAACCCTGGTTCGGGATGGCTATGTGACCTTTGCCGACCGAGTCGTGATTCGGACCGGTCAGATCATTGACATGGAGCTGCGCCTCCAGCAGGGCCTGTCTACTCCGCCCAGGCCTCCCCTGGCACCCATCGTGGAGCCTGGACCCGCAGCCCAGGAAGAGGTAGCGACGGCCCAGGAAGAGGCTTTCTCGCCGGGAATCGGGCAGGATGTCAGAGCCACCCCGGGGCAGCTCGAGCTCGTGGTGCAGCCTCTTGATGCCGCGGTCTATCTCGACGGGCGCCTTCTCGGCTCGGGACAGGAGCTGGCCGCTCTCCATGCGGGCCTGATCGTCGATCCGGGTGCCCACTCTCTGAGCATCGTACGACCCGGGTACGACGAGCAGCGACTCGACTTCGAGGTCGAATCCGGGCAAACCGTCAGCCTGCAGGTAACCCTTCAGCGCGACGGAAGATGAGTCGTTTCAGGGGTCCGAGCCGGGAGCGCGGGGGCTCAGGAATCGAGGTCCTCTAGGGCCCGAGTCCTCTCCTCCAACCGCAGCAGCCAGATCTTCTTCTTCTCGCCCGCGATGTAACTGCCGGGTCCTGACTTGGTGGTCACGACTCGATGGCACGGAATGATGATTGGCAGAGGGTTGACCAGGAGAATGGAAAGCACCTGACGGTAGGCGTCGGGCTTGCCCGCGGCCTCTGCTATCTGACCATAGGTTCGTGTTCGGCCGTAGGGAACCTTGGCAGTCTGTCGTAGGACTCTGCGCGCCAAAGATGGAAGCTCAGTGGCTTGGAGATCGTATTCGAGGTCGAGACCACGTCTGGCGCCGGCAAAGTACTCAGAGAATCGCCCGAGAACTTCGTCCAGAAAGTCGGTACGCTCCGACGGTTTGAGATTGGCAAAGTCTCGAAACTGGTTGCGCACCCTTCCCTTCGGGCCGATTACGACTCGAGTCAGCACCTGGCCAGTGAGCTCGATGCCCAGGGTACCGATTGGGGAGGGAATCCTGATGCGTGTTGGCTCTACTGGCGGCTCTGTGGGTGAGCCGCCCGCCGAAATCGGTTCCGACATCCGCCAGAGAGTATCACGGGCCCTTCGCCCGGCGACAAGGGGCGGTGGCCCCAATTCATGGCTCTGCCGGTCCGGGGACGACGTGGACAGCCAGCTCACTCCACAGGGCAGTGGCCAGCTCGCCACCGAGGTCCGCATCCCCGCGGTAGGGCCGGTTGGGAATCCGCCGGCATGGTACCTGGAGGGTCGTGGCACCGGCCAGCGGGAAGGGGCTCAGACGCAAAGCTGTATCGGCTACGGAGGCACGAACCAGGCCGGTGTCGATGGTCTCTCGCCAGCGGTCGCAGACCGCCAACGAAAGAAAGTCAGCCGTTTGAAGAAAAGGGTAGTCCTGGTCGAGTATCTCCTGGTCGATTGCGGCCCTTTCGAACCACTCCTGCCGATAGTCTTCGAGCACGCCCACGTACTCCTGCCAACCGTCGGGAGCCACGGATGAGTGCCGGAACAGCGACTCGGCGTGATGAGCGATCAGAAGGGCGACATAGGGGCGCTCCCGGGAGAACCGCTCGATTCCACGCTGCCAGATCTCCAAACGGTTCGAATTCGGAAAGGAGGCGAAATCAAAGGGTCGCTGCCCGACCGCATCGTAGCGAGGTGCCGCATCGGTCTCGCGCCAGCCATTGTCATGCTCGCGAGTGGCGAGCAGCAGATTCTCGCGACGGGGGTGGTCAGGTAGCCCATCACGGATCCAGAGGGAGAGCAGGGCGGCCGCGAGACGAGCGTGGTCTGGCTGCGTGATGACCAAGAGCTCGGGAAGGTCGTGGACGACGATCATGTTGTTGCCAAGTTGCCTGACCGTCTCACCAGCGTTCGGCTGCAAGCTCTAATATACCCGGGCACCGCTCGAAGTCTGGTCCTGCTGCGTCTTCCGCCCTCATCACTCCTCGACGTACTCCGAGTACGCCTGCGGGGGCTTCGGTTGTCATGCCTTGTAGTCCCAAAGATCCTTGCCCTCTCGCTGCGAAGCTGGTGAGAAGGTCAGGCTAGTTAGCCGAGAGACGTGCCGTAGTAACATGCCTCTATAGGGAATCGAGCCCATATCGGGAGAACAGGATGCCGTTCAATCTACCAGAACCGTGGCGAGTCAAAGTGGTCGAACCGATCTCTCTGCCGAGTGAGAGAGAGCGGGAGAAGCGTCTAAAGAAGGCCGGCTTCAATCTATTCGACGTGCCGGCTGAAGCGGTCTTCATTGATCTGTTGACGGACTCGGGCACATCGGCAATGTCCGACAATCAGTGGGCCGGATTGATGCTCGGAGACGAGTCCTACGCCGGTGCGAGGAACTATTACCGCTTTGAAGAGGCTGTGACGGAGATATTCGGCTTCTCGCACTTCGTTCCGGTGCACCAAGGCAGGGTGGCGGAGAACCTGTTGTTCTCGACCCTGGTCCAGCCAGACATGATCGTGCCCAACAATAATCACTTCGACACAACGCGCGCCAACATCGAGATCCATCGAGGCCTGGCAGTCGATCTGGTGATCAAAGAGGGCAGAGACCCGGCAGCCAAGCATCCCTTCAAGGGCGATATCGACCTCGAGAGAGTTCGCCGACTCTTCGAGGAGACACCGCGAGCCAGGATCCCGCTGGCCATGTTGACGCTGACCAACAACTCCGGTGGCGGACAACCGGTATCACTGGCCAACATCCAAGGATACTCCGAGCTCTGTCGGGAATTCGGTATTCCGTTCTACATCGATGCTTGTCGCTTTGCCGAAAATGCCTTCTTCATTCAACAGCGCGAGGAAGGGCAACAGGGGCGGAGCATTCCGGAGATCGTGCGAGAGATCTTCGACCTGGCGGATGGCTGCACCATGAGCGCCAAAAAGGACGGTCTGGCCAACATGGGCGGCTTTCTTGCCACCCGGGATCACGAGCTCCTCGAGACCATCAAGCAAAGGCTCATCCTCATCGAGGGCTTCCCCACCTATGGTGGGCTCGCAGGCAGGGATCTGGAAGCGGTGGCTCGCGGGCTTTGGGAGGTCATGGACCCGGAGTACCTGCGTTTTCGAGTTTCACAAGTCGGTGCCTTCGGCGAGCGGTTGGCGAGTCTGGGAGTCCCGATTATCCAACCGGTAGGCGGACATGCCGTCTATATCGATGCTCGGTCGTTCCTCTCCCACCTACCGCAGGCGGCGTTTCCCGGGCAGGCCCTGGTGGTGGCTCTCTATCGTGGAGGTGCTGTGCGCGGCGTGGAAATAGGCAGCGTCATGTTCGGCCGCAAAGACCCGCAGACCGGGCAGGAGATATATCCCGAGCTCGACTTGGTCCGCCTGGCTGTGCCGCGGCGGGTCTACACCAATACCCACTTGCGGTACGTCTGCGATGTCTTGGAGGAGATTCGCGACCATTTGGATCAGGTCAAAGGTCTGAAGATGGTCTACGAGGCTCCGGTGCTGCGGCATTTCACGGCGCGCTTCGAGGAGATCTAGCCCGCATTATTCATGCGCCCCACCGCATCTAGCGGAGATCGCCCGCCATCTCAGGGAAGTCCTCGCTCGTCACTTCTCAACAACCTGCAAGGTTGCCTCCGGTGCTCCTCCCTGCGGGTGACCAGATCTAACAGACGCTCTCCACATTCTGCTCGCGGCGTCAGAAGCAATGCGGGCTAGGGGTCGCTGTCCAGCCTCTTCTTCTCCTCGGCCCAGCGTTGCTGCCAGTAGATCTTCTGCCACTGGGACACGTTGCGATTGTGCTCTTTGAGTGTCGAGGCGAAGACATGCGAGCCGTCGTTGCGGCTGACGAAATACAGGTAGGGAACCTCGGCCGGCCGCGCGGCCGCCTTCAGACTTGCCAGCCCCGGGGAGGCAATGGGGCCAGGAGGAAGGCCCGGATAGAGGTAGGTGTTGTAAGGCGAATCCAGCTTCAGATCGGGTCGGCGGATGTTCCCGTCCCAGCGCCCTTCCTGCTTGAGGGCGTAGATGACCGTCGGGTCGGCGTAGAGAGCTATTCCCCTGCGTAGGCGGTTGGAGTAGACGCCCGCAATGATGGGTCGCTCCTCATCCAGCCGAGCTTCCTTTTCCACCACGGACGCCAGAATGACGATCTGTCTGGGGGTACGATCGTCGTCCGGCGACAAGATGGGAAGTACATCGTTGTCGAAGAGTCGCAGAAACGTGTTCACCAAGGCCGTGACGATCTGCTCTTCCGAGGTGCCCTTGGCGAAGGAGTAGGTGTCCGGGAATAGGTACCCTTCGAGGTTCAGAGAATCTGGATCCAGGTCCGCGATCCTGTCCGGGGAGAGCATCTCTGCGAGCAAGACTTGCTGGTCGCCGAAACCCTGAGCCGCGAGATGTGCAGCGGTCTCCTCCAGGGTCAGGCCTTCGACGATGGTGACGGGGTAGGTCACTACATCGCCCCTGACGAGCTTGTCGAGGACCTCGGGAGCCGTGGCAGGTGCGGCGAAGCGATACTCACCCGCCCTGAGCGGAGGATCTTCCAGTACCTGAACCAGGTAGAGACGGGTGAGAAATGCGTTGTCGAGCACCCCTCTTGCCTCCAGGTCCTGCAAGATCGAGCCAGCGTCCTGGCCCGGGAGCACCTCGTGCAGGAGATCAGCCTCCGTGTAGCCCTTGTAGGGACGATGGAGAGTCTTCCAGGCCCACCAGGCGAGGCCCCCACCAGCCGCAAGGACGAGCGCAAGCAGGGCGGCAAGCGCCATCCACAGCCAGGCACGTCTAGTCATCAGGCCTCGAGGAGGACTCGTTCAAATACTGCTCCAGGAGGATCTGTGCCGCCGTAGCGTCGACTCTCTCGGGATGGCGCCGCGGATCGATTCCAGCCTCGCGGAGCCTTTCTTCCGCCTCCACCGAGGTCAGCGTCTCATCCGTCATCTCGACAGGCAGGCCGGACTCTGCGGCGAGCTTGCGCGCGAAGCTGGAAGCCCGAGCCGAAGCTGGTCCGCGACTCCCGTCGAGATTGAGAGGTTCGCCAACGACAAGGCACTCGACCTCCCGTTCGAGGGCGGTGTCGATGATCTGGCGAATCGCCTGAGCGTCACTGGTCCGCCTCACCGTCTCGAGCGGTACCGCGAACTGTCCCTCCGGATCGGACAGGGCTAGCCCGATTCGCTTCTCGCCGAAATCGATACCCAGGATCCGTTTCATGGCTCGTTCCCGACCTCTCGTTCGAGGTGGCTCGGAAGACGATACCACCCATAGTCAATGCCCGAGCGCCGGCCTGTGACAGGGACTCGAGATGGTGCTGGCCCTGGGCTTCACGAAGGGTTCGGAAATGCTCCTTATAGGGTCGATTCCGGCCGTCTGAAGTGGGCCGGGGCTGTGCTAGCATGAGGGCTCTCGATTACCGGGCGCCAGGAAACGGGATCAGTTCGACGACTCCCTCTGGACGCTCGGGGCGGTCCCTGAGGTGTCTACCCGGATCACCAAAACCCAACTACGAGCGAGGTGCTCATGAAAGATGTAGTCGTTCTGAGTGCTGTTCGTACGCCCATCGGGTCCTTCCAGGGCGTCTTCAAGACCCTGCCGGCTCATGCACTTGGCGCCGCGGCGCTGAAGGGAGCCATCGAGCGCGCAGAGTTGGAGCCTTCGGCTCTACAGCAGGTGTACATGGGCTGTGTACTGACCGCAGGCGTGGGGCAGGCGCCGGCTCGGCAAGCGACCCTTGGGGCTGGCTGTCCTGTCTCGACGGGTGCCGTGACCGTCGGCAAGGTTTGCGGGTCGGCCATGCGTGCCGTGATGACGGCCGCCAACGACCTGCGCTGTGGCGATTTTCAAGTAGTGGCGGCTGGCGGAATGGAGAGCATGACGAGTGCTCCCTTCCTCGCTTCAGGCGTGCGTGAAGGCCTGCGCTTGGGTCACGGGAAGCTCTTGGACTCCATGGTTCACGACGGTCTGTGGGACCCCTACAGCGACGTCCACATGGGAAACTGCGCCGAGATTTGCGCCAGTCACTACGAGTTCACCCGTGAGGCCCAGGATGCCTTCGCCCAGGAGAGCTACAAGCGAGCTCGAGAGGCGACCGAAAGTGGTCGGGTCGCAGATGAAATGGTCACGGTCGAGGTACCTCAGCGCAAGGGCAATGCGCTGTCCATCGACCGGGACGAGGAACCCTTCAGGGTCGATTTGGAGCGCATGTCGGGCCTTCGACCGGCGTTCAAGAAGGATGGTACCGTTACGGCAGCGAATGCGAGCAAGATCAACGACGGTGCTGCGGCCCTGGTGCTCACTACGGCGCAACACGCCGAGCAGCTCGGGGTCCGGCCGCTGGCTCGCCTGGTGGCCCAGGCCTCGGCAGCTCAAGAGCCTGACTGGTTTACCACGGCACCCGTGAAGGCCACCCAGAAGGCACTGGAAAGGGCCGGACTTAGCGCTGATGACATCGACCTATGGGAAGTGAACGAGGCCTTCGCGGCCGTGGCCATGGCCTTTCTCGAGGAGCTGGAGCTGCCCGCAGATCGGGTCAACGTTCGTGGCGGGGCCGTAGCACTGGGGCACCCCATCGGCGCTTCTGGAGCTCGAATCCTGGTGACGCTGCTGCATGCCATGGCAGAGCGCGATGTGCAACGGGGCTGTGCCGCGATCTGCATTGGGGGTGGAGAAGCCACCGCCATGATCGTCGAAAGGGAAACCCAGGCTTGAAATCCAGGGGGTCAAATTCTTCGAGCACCAGCCGTTGGCTCGGGCGACAGTGCACCCAGCGGCTTTGGAGTTGTCTTCTTGCGCTCCTGTTGTGGTCCCATGGACCTGCTGCGTCGGCGCAGGTCCTCGATGAGTGGCCCGACGACGACCCGATATTGGGGCAGCAAGAGGAGCTCGAAGCAGAGGGGACGACGGCTCCACTCGAAGACCCCGAGAGCTCCGAGGCCGATCCAGGCCTGGATCGGATTCGATTCCAGATTCCCTTTCCCGAAGACAAGGGAGGCGGAGTGGCCACCGGCACAGCCGGTAATCTGGAGTACGTTCGGGAGGACTATGTCGTTGCCAGCGGCGGAGTAGAGCTGCAGTACCAGGACCTGCAATTCCAGGGGCAGCGAGTGACCATCGACCTCAAGACCGAGCAAGTCACCGCGGAGGGCGATGTGATCATCGACCAGGGGCCTCGGCGCCTGGTGGGAGAGACGCTGGTCTTCGACCTGGTGACCAAGACGGGCACCGTGACCAATGCCAAGGCCTTCGTCGACCCCGACATCTTCTTCGAAGGAAAGATCATCAAGAAAGTCGCCGAGGACACCTACGAGGTGACTGACGGCATGGTCACTTCCTGTATCGACGACAATCCCGATTGGAGCTTTCGACTGTCCAAGGGCCGCGTGGAGCTGGGCGGTTGGGCCAAGGCGAAGCACGCCCGCTTTCGGGTGAAGAAGGCACCGATACTCTACTTCCCCCAGATTCTCTACCCTGCCAGCTCGGATCGGAAATCGGGGTTCTTATTTCCGAATCTCGGTTATTCGGAAAACCGTGGTGCGCTCTTGGGTTTGGCCTACTTCCTGACGCTCGGTCCAAGCTACGACACGACCTTCTATGCTGACTTCTACAGCGAGAGCTATATCGGCGCCGGCAACGAGTTTCGCTACCGACCGAGCGAGAATACTCGGGGAATCTTCGAGGGGTATGTGGTCGACGACCCGGACTCTGATGAGTTGCGGTGGAAGGCCTTCTGGTCGCATGTCAGTGATCAGTTGCCGCTGGGGCTGCGCGGGGTCGTCCGCTATCAGAACTTCTCCGATTTCAACTTCTTTCGAGATTTCGAACGGGACTTCAGCAACGTCGCTATCCGACGACAGCGTTCCGAAGGTTTCCTGACCGGTAGCTGGGGACAGCAGTCCTTCACCCTGTTGGTGGACCAGAACGAGACTTTCGTCACCGCCGGCGACATCACCACGGCGCGGCGGCTTCCCGAGGCGGAATACCGCTTGCGGCCGACGCAATTGGCCAGCTTGCCGATCTATCTGGACCTGGTGAGCTCGTTGGACTACCTGCAGTCTGCCAGGACCGATAGATTCGATCAGAAGTGGGGGCGGGCAGACATCTTCCCGAACCTGACCGCGGCGCTCAGTACACTGCCCTGGCTCTCGGTATCGGTGAGCGCCGGTGAGCGAGTCACCTGGTACAGCGACACCCGGACCGAGGACGGAACAGACGTGACTGGAGAGTCACTGACGCGGGCAATTGCGACAGCCAACAGCAGCATCGTCGGCCCCTCTTTCTCCCGTGTATTCGATGGCAAGATCGGACGATTCGGGAAGTTCAAGCACATCGTCGAGCCTCGCTGGAACTATCGCTATGTCCAGGACTTCGAAGATGCGGATCAGATCCTGAGGTTCGACGAGATCGACTTCATTCCCTTCGCCAATGTCTTCTCGGTCAACCTCGTCAACAGATTGCTGGCGAAACCCGTCGACGAAGAGCTACATGGTGGTGCCCGAGAGATCATGTCGCTGGAGATCGGCCAGCTGTACAGCCTCGATGAGAACGTGTTCCTTGAGTCGTCTGCCGACCAGACTCTCACCTCGACTCGGGGACCGGTCAACCTGCGCTATCGGTTCAATCCGAGTCGAGATGCGAATGTCGAAGCCAGAGTGACCTACAGCGCGCTGTTCAACGATCTGATCTCTACCTCGATATCGGGCGGCATGAGATTCGGGCCGCACGGTGCAGGGCTGACCTGGTTTACGAGCTCGAATCCTGAAACGGGAGTGTCGAGAGGCAATCAAGTCCGTTTCTATGCCGGCGTGGAGCTGTGGCCGAGTCATCTCCGCTTGGATACCCAGATCAACTACGATTTCGATCTTTCGTTGCTCCAGAGCCAGCGTTACATCCTTCAGTATTTCTCTCAGTGCTTCGGATATCGCTTGGAATACCGGGATTGGCAATCCGTGACCAGGCAGGATAGAGAATTTCGGTTTGCACTGACCCTGAAGAACATTGGTACATTTCTCGACTTGACGGGCGGCACTCGCAACGGCTTTAATCCCGGCTACTGATCGGAGCGGGGTGGATACGCCACAGAGGTCCTTGCGTCAGTCGAAATCAGGAGATTTCCCATGCGTGCACTGATTACCGGAGTTACCGGCTTTGCCGGTTCCCATCTCGCCGACTATCTACTCGCTGAGCAGCCGGAGGTGGAGATATTCGGCATCCGACGTTGGCGCAGCCGGATGGAGAACATCGAGCACCTGGACGGCAGGCTCCAATTACGGGAGTGTGATCTCAGAGACCCCGCCGCGATACAGGGTGTTTTGGCGGAGGTCCGGCCGGACTACATCTTTCACCTGGCGGCGCAGAGTTTCGTTCCGGCCAGTTGGCGAGCGCCTTCCGAGACCCTGATGACCAACATTCTCGGCCAGACCAACATCTTCGAGGCTGTGAGGGTGTTGGAGCTTGATCCAGTGATCCAAATCGCCGGTTCGAGCGAGGAGTACGGCCTGGTGCTGCCGGACGAGGTGCCGATCAAGGAAACCAACCCGCTGCGACCACTCTCGCCGTATGCGGTCTCGAAAGTGGCGCAGGATCTTCTCGCCTACCAGTACTTCAGAAGCTACGGCCTCAAGACCGTTCGCACGCGTGGCTTCAACCACACCGGTCCCCGACGCGGGGAGGTCTTTGTCACCTCCAACTTCGCCAAACAGATTGCCTCCATCGAGGCAGGGCTGAGAGAGCCGGTGATCCGGGTCGGCAACCTGGATGCGCAGCGTGATTTCACGGATGTCCGAGATATGGTGCGCGCTTACTGGCTTGCTGTGTCCGAGGCGACGCCCGGCGAGGTCTACAACCTGGCGAGCGGCAGGGCCGTGACGATCCGAGAGCTACTGGATCAGCTGTTGGCCCTGTCCGATACCGAGGTCGAAGTCCAGGTCGACCCGGATCGGTTGCGGCCGTCCGATGTCGAGATCCTCTTGGGCGATTACTCGAAGTTCCGATCCGACACCGGCTGGGAGCCTTCCATCCCCCTCGAGCAGACCCTGAAGGACACCCTCGACTACTGGCGCCAGAAGCTGTCATAGAGCAGAGCTCTTCTTGCAGGCGCAACTACCATGAACGTTCTGATCACCGGAGTCGCCGGCTTCGTCGGATCGCATCTCTGCCGACACCTTCTGGATCGCGGCCACCGAGTGAGCGGCACGTTTATCGGCGACAGTCCAGAGCTTGCTGGAGTCGACCTGGTCGCGGTCGATCTGTTGGACACTTCGAAGCTGGCGGAGGCGATTGCGGACGCCGCACCCGACAAGATCATCCATCTAGCGGGCCTCAGCCATGTCGGTGAGTCGTGGCAACGACCAGAGCTCTACTTCAGGGTCAACGTACTCGGTAGCGAGAACCTGCTGCATGCTGCCCAGGGAGCGAGAGTCATCGTGGCCTCGAGCGCCGAGGTCTATGGTGCTGTCCCAGAAGAGGAGCAGCCACTGACCGAAGACCGTGATCTGGCGCCGATTAGCCCTTATGGCATGAGCAAGGCGGCGATGGAGAGGATTGCCGTCTACCACGGGGCCACGATAGTGAGGTCATTCAACATCTGCGGGCCCGGCCAGGCACCGATCTTTGCGCTGCCGACATTCGCTCACCAGCTAAGGGCGATTGCTGATGGCGATCAGGCTCCGGTGATCCAGGTTGGAAACCTCTCGGCTCGCCGGGATTTCATCCATGTAGACGACGCGGTGACAGGCTACAGCGCCCTGTTGGAAGGGGAGCATTCTGGAGAGGTCTACAACCTTGGTAGCGGGCAGGCTCACAGCATCCGGGCAGCTCTCGATGAGCTCATCCGCATTTCGGGTGTCTCTCCTGAGGTCGAAGTGGACCCGGAACGATGCCGGAAGGTGGATGTACCGCTTCTCGTCGCTTCGACCGAGCCCTTGCAAGCTCTCGGTTGGGAGGCCAGGAAGACGCTCGCAGAGGCCCTGCAGGATCTCTGGGACGAGACGGGCGGGCTGGGGACCGCGAAATCCTAGGGCGCTGCTGCCGTGGCCAGGCTCTCAGCTGGCGAACTCTTCCGTCAGACAGTTCATATCGGTGCCGGCTTCCTCGCTCTGGCCCTGCGCTGGGTCAGTCCGCTGCATCTATCATGGCTGGCTGCGACCGGACTCTGCTTCAATGCCATGATCCTGCCCCGACTCGGCGGGCTGGGTCTGTGGAGACGGGAAGAGGAGTGGAATCGGCGAGCTCCCGGCATCGTCCTGTACCCACTGACCGTCTTGCTGCTCCTGTTGATCTTCAGTCGCAGGCCCGAAGTGGCGGCAGCAGGATGGGGGCTGCTGGCTTTTGGTGACGGAGCAGCCTCTCTGGCGGGTCTGGCATGGGGGCGGCGAAGGTTGCCCTGGAATCCAGCCAAGAGTTGGGCGGGCCTGACGGCTTACTGGCTGCTCGGTGGAGGTGCCGTCGGAGTGCTGGTTCAGTGGGTGGCACCGGGCGACTTCGATGGGCGCTTTGTCTGGGCCATGAGCTTCGGGGTGGCGTTTGCTGCGGCGCTTCTGGAGTCCATGCCATCGCGACTGGACGACAATCTGGCGGTGCCGTTGATCGGTGCACTGCTACTGGTCTGCTGCCTCTGGACCGAAGGGTACTGGATCCAGCTGACCGGTCTCAGCTGGGTCGGTCACTTTTCGCTGGCGGTGACGGTCAATGTGGTTTTGGCCGGTGTCTCGTACAAACTGGAGGCGCTCGACCGCAGTGGGTGGATCGCTGCCAGCGTCATTGGTAGCGTGGTACTCGGATTCCTGGGCTGGAGGGGCTATTCTGTTCTCTTGCTGTTCTTTCTGCTGGGAACCCTCGCGACACGAGTTGGTTACCGAAAAAAGGCGAATCGCGGCGTCGCCCAGTCGAGTTCGGGTCGGAGGAGCGCCTGGAACGCCTTGGCAAATGGCTCGGTGGCGGCCGCCTGCGCCCTGTTCTCGCTTCTCACCCCATTTCCCGAGCTCTTCGCCGTGGCCTTCGCGGGCGCGATGGCAGCTGCTACCGCCGACACCCTGGAGAGTGAGATCGGTCAGCTATGCGGTGGTCCTACGCTTCTCGTCACCAGCCTCGAGCCCGTTCCGGTGGGAACCGACGGCGGTGTGTCTACTATGGGCACCATGGCTGGTGCTTTGGGATCTCTGGCCGTGGCGGCGTTTGGGGGAGGCATCGGGCTGTACTCGGCAGCGATGATCTCGGTCGTAGCCTTGGCCGGCCTGGTCGCCACTCTGCTCGAGAGTGCTGTGGGTGCGAGCTTGGAGCGCCAAGGCCGGGTGGGAAACGATGCGGTGAACTTTTTCAACACACTGTCGGGAGCACTCTTGGCAGTCGGATTGGCGCGGCTGCTGAGCTGAAGGTCCCAAGCGGGGTGACTCTGTGCAAAGGGCTGCAATATGATGGTTGAAGCCGAGCTCCGGAGATGACTCGAATGGCTGTGGACGACAGAGAGATGGAAAGAGTTCAGGTCGAGGAGGTCGAGCTCGTCTCGACCGGCCTGCTGAGCTCCTACGATCGACTTCGACGGCGCATTGTGGAGGCGCTGGAGCGGAGAGGGAGACTCGGTAGGGCCCTGTCCGAACCCTTGATGCTGGCGCCCGATCTCTTGGTGCTGCTGGCCCGGCTGTGCATGGACCGTGACGTCTCTCCTGCCTCACGACGGCTCATTGTCGGTGCCCTGGCCTACTTTCTTACTCCGGTCGATATGCTTCCGGAGGCATTCCTTGGAGTCGGTGGTTTCCTGGACGATGTCGTCCTTGCCAGCCTGGTGTTGAGCCACAGTCTCGATGCAGAGTTGGAGCCGCTGGCAGTGAAGCACTGGAGCGGCAATCAGAATCTACGAGTCGTCCTGGCAGATGTCTCCGGTGCCGGGGCGGCGCTGCTCGGGGTCAGCCTGTACGAACGATTGAAGGGTTTTCTCGTCAGGCGGGGCGTCAACGTCGAAGATGATGTCTAGCGAGAACGGCGCTCCTTCAGCTCCGTAAAGAGCCGCTCGATCAAGGGGAAGCCCCCATTCGGGAAGTTGTCGGGATTGTCCCAGAAGCGTTTCAACCCTTCGTCGCCCTGACTTTCGTAGAGCCGCACTTTCAACATCATCTGGAGCTTGTCGCAGGCTTTGACCAGCCTGGCTTCGCGGCTCTCGCCGGCTTGATACTCGGCCCAGAGAGCCCGCATTCCCGCCGGCAGGGGGGCGAGGATCTCTTCGATGGCGGCCGCTTCGGCGGCCTGCTTGGCGCCTGCGGGTAGATAGCGAGAGGCGGTACGGGGGAAGTCGCCGATTCTGAGCTCGGCGAGGTCGTGAACCATGGCGATCTCCATGGCTCGCAGACGGTCGATGTCGGAGATGCTCTCGCTCAGGACCCAGACCAGAAAGGCGACATGCCAAGTGTGCTCGCTGACGCTTTCCGGGTCGGAGACGCCGCTCAGGAGATACCCCATTCTGGGGATGCGATCCAGATTCTGGACTTCCAGAAGGAGGTCGAGTAGATCACCATTGGCTTGCATGGGCGTCGCAGCTTACTACACGAGCTTTGGTGCGGTCTTCGGGTGACGGTAAGATTGGTCGACAGTTGAAGCAGCGACAGAACCGATCTCGACGACCAAGAGGACCGAGAGCATGGCTGACAGCCGAATACCGAAACCCGAGGTCGGCGAGCACGATGCCTATTTTTCGACCTATATAGACCGGGTAGAGGAGGGGGATCTCATCGGCGACCTGAGGAGTCAGGTAGGTGAGCTGAGCGAGCTCTTTGGCGACTTGTCTGAAGCCGAGGGCGAATTCCGCTACGCGCCCGACAAATGGAGCGTCAAGGAGGTCCTGGGTCACCTCATCGATACTGAAAGAGTATTCGTCTTTCGGGGACTCTGGTTCGCGCGGGGTGGACCGGCCGACCTTCCGGGGTTCGATCAAGACGAGTTCGTACGCCAGGCGGACTTGGGTCGACGCTCGGTAGAGAGCCTGGTCTCAGAGTTCGTCCACCTTCGACAGTCCACGGTCGATCTCGTAGCGAGCTTTCGGAAGCGCGAGTGGGAACGATCGGGGATCTCGAACGAGGCGTCTCTCTCGGTGCGGGCGATCGGATACATCCTGCTCGGCCACGTCGTGCACCATCTGGAGATCCTCCGAGAGAGGTATTTGAAGCCGCTTGGTCAGTGACGGATCGAGGAGACGAGGCCGGAGACGTGCAGCAATGCCGGAGGAGAGGTCCATGGAGGAGATGATCCCAGCCGCCGTGAAGCCGCAGGTGCCCCTGGCCGATTTGCAGCGACTCGACATCCGTGTCGGCACGATCTTGCGAGTGGAAGAGATCGAAGGCTCGCGTTCGCTGATGCGGCTTGTCGTCAATTTCGGCGACCACCAGCGGACGATCCTGGCCGGCATCAAGCAGGAGCGCCCTGAACCGAGCGACCTGATGGGTCGGCAAGCGCTTTTCGTCGTCAATCTGGAGCCCAGGAAGATGATGGGAGAGCTCTCGGAAGGTATGCTGTTCGACATCGGCTACGCGGATGGCGTGCTTCCGGCGCTCGCCGTACCGGAGCGGACAGTCCCAGACGGAGCTCGAGCCGGTTGAAGGAGGAGGCATGAAACGCTGTCCCTACTGTGCCGAAGAGATCCAAGATAGTGCCGTGAAGTGCCGCTTCTGTGGCGAGTTTCTGACCGAGCAGGCCACCGGTCAAAGGTTTTCGATGCGTACCTCCGTGCCGTCGGGCTACTGGGGATACGAGTACCGTTCGAAGTCAGAGTTCCTGGGACTGCCATTGGTTCACATCGCTCAGGGGGTCGATCCGACGACCGGTCGGCCCCGTGTCGCCAAGGGCATCTTCGCCATGGGGAATATCGCGTTGGGCGTGGTTGCCGTTGGGGGGATTTCCATTGGTGGCCTGACGTTTGGTGGAGTCAGCCTCGGTCTCGCTGCTCTGGGTGGTGTGGCGATTGGCGGAGTGGCTCTCGGCGGAATGGCTCTTGGCGTGTCCCTCGCGGTCGGTGGCATGGCGGTGTCGACCCAATACGCGATCGGTGGGATGGCACTGGCTCCCCATACGATCGACGGGCGGGGTGCCGACCCGGAAGTTGTGGAATGGCTGCGTGGATGGTGGACGAGGATCGGCTCTCCTTTTCGAGGTGCATAGCATTGCGGCTCCCCGCCCTGCAGTCGAGATGCAAGGAGGCGATGATGAGAACGACCAGGATTTCGTGGGTAGCAGTCTTCTCTCTGGTGCTCGTTGTCGGGAGCTGTGCCTGGCTGCAGGCTGACGACGGAAGGGTCGACGATGCACTGGAGGTCGCCAGAGCCTGGCTGGAACTGGTGGATCAGGGTGAATACGACAAGAGCTGGGAGGAGGCAGCAGCCTATTTTCGCAATGCTCTGGACCGTAACCAGTGGCAGCAGACAATGAGCGGTTTTCGTCGACCCCTTGGCGAGGTTGTCTCCCGGGAGCGATTGGAAGCGAAGTACAGATCGCATCTCGCCGGAGCGCCCGACGGAGAGTATGTGGTCATCCGATTCAAGACCTCCTTCTCCAACAAAGTCGACGCCCTGGAGACCATCACACCCATGCTCGATCCAGATGGTAGCTGGCGAGTCTCGGGCTACTACATCAAGTAGCTCGAGGTCACCGCGGTTGGATGCGTTGCATCCCAGAGCTGGCTCGCACCTCGGTAGCTGAGGAGGATCCCGAGAAGGAGCAGCAGCAGTCCACAGATTCTCAGGATCCGAGGGAACCATCGGCCGTGGAGAATGCTCCCACCCTTCGAAGCCAGCCAGGCCACAGCTATCTTGCTGCCGACGATGAGGCCGTAGAAACCAGCCATATAGCCAAGGGCGTCGAAGGGGCTCTGACGCCATCCCGAGACCAGCGTTGGAGCGCCGACACTCATCCAGAATACCCAGGGATGAGGGTTGAGAAAGTTCACGACGGCGCCCTGCCAGAGGTCCCTCGTGGCCGTCGACGAGATCTCCTCTGACGGAAGTGTGGGATCTTCGCGCCTCAGGCCCCGACATCCCAGGTACGCCACGAACAAGCCGCCCAGGAAGGTCAGACCACCGAGAAACGCCTCCGGCAGGTCCTTCAGGATGAGAAGAGCCAGAGCGACGATCGGTGCATCGGTCAGAAGTGGCGCCATGGCGACCCGCAGGCCCGCGTGGAATCCTCTTTCGATGGAGACGGCGACCAGCAGGGTCAGGAGTGGCCCGGGGCTCAAGCCCGCCGCCAACCCCAGTCCGCATCCGAAAAGGGTCAGTTCCATGGTGAGGCGGGGAAAGGACTCTTCAGTACCCAGAACCTCGAAAGAGCTTCCTGTCCATGGAGTTCTAGGATTCCGACTCCAGGGCCAGCTCGGCTGCACGCCGGGCGTGGATCTCGGTGGTGTCGAAGAGAGGAACCGGAGAGTCCTCGGGCCTGACCAGGAGGGAGATCTCCGTGCACCCCAGAATGATGCCCTCTGCACCCGAGGCGGCGAGACGGTGGAGGATCTTCCTGTACTGCCGTCGGGACTCCTCCAGGATTTGCCCGCGGCACAGCTCATCGTAGATCACCCGATGGACGAGCCCCCTGTCCGACTCTTCAGGGGTCACCACGTGCAGGCCATAGCGATCCTCGAGGCGGTGGCGATAGAAGGTCTCTTCCATGGTGAAGCGGGTGCCCAGCAGACCGACGACACTCAGGCCCCGATAGCGAATGGCGTCACCAGTGGCATCGGCGATGTGGAGAAACGGAATGGAGGTTGCGGCCTCGATCTCGCTGGCCACCTTGTGCATGGTGTTGGTGCAGAGCACCAGCAGGTCAGCCCCGGCCTGCTCCAATCGACACGCTCCCGAGGTGAGAACTTCAGCCGCCTCGGTCCACCGTCCGGCCACCTGCATCTCCTCGATCTGCTGGAAGTCGACGCTGTAGAGGAGGATCTCAGCCGAGTGAAGACCACCGAGATGTTGGTTGACGGTGCGGTTGATGATCTTGTAGTAGGGAACCGTCGACTCCCAACTCATGCCACCGAGTAGTCCCAGTGTCTTCATCGCTGCTCTCGCACCTGGATGAGCCAGTCCCTTTGTCTCGCTTCCGCTCCGATCGATCTTACCCGAGTCCCGGCGGGACTTTGGGCCCCCTCTCGGAGGTCTGTCCAGGAGCACAGCGGCCGCTCGATCGAGCGGCCGCCGAGAAGCTGCTGTCGTAAGTCTTGTCTCTCAGCCGATGGTGCTCTGCATCGAGATCAATCCGCGGGTGAGGTAGTCACTCATGGTGAAGCCGATCAGAAAGAGAAGCCAGAGAAACCCGGCGACCACGACCACCTTGGTCAAGCGGCTACTGTGGCGGACGTGCATGAAGTAGAGGATGACGAGGCATGCCTTGGTGATCGCGATACCCATTGCCGCGATGTCGTTCAAGGGCCCCAGATGCAGAAAAGCCACGGCGACGGTGATGACGGTAAGCACCATGAGTGCCAGAAAGATGAACAGGTAGGTGCGAACCGAAGTGATGTACTCCGACATATTGTGACCCCTTCTCAGACCTGGATGTTTCGGCCCAGCAAGTAGAGCAGTGGGAAGAGGAAGATCCATACGATGTCCACAAAGTGCCAGTAGAGGCCGACGCCCTCCACCAGATTGTGGTTCTCCGGTGTAAAGGCACCTCGCCAGGCCAGTACCGCCACCACCAGGAGGATGCCGATTCCGATCACCATGTGGGCGGCATGCAGACCTGTCATGAGGAAATAGAGATTGAAGAACATCTCGACCCCGGAGGCCTCGGGTCCATTCCAGTGGAAGTTGGGCCCAGGGACGAGGTGATGCTCGAACTTGGCGCTGTACTCGACGACCTTGATTCCCAGAAAGACCCCCCCCAGCAGGATGGTCGCCAGGATGAAGCCAACGATGGCCTTGCGTCGCCCGGTCTGGGCTGCCCACACTGCCAAAGCCATTGTGAGGCTGCTGCCGATGAGAACGGCAGTGTTGATGGCCCCGAGGGTGATGTCGAGTTCATGGCTCCCCAGGGCGAACGCCGCTCCCTGGCTCGAGCGGTAGACGATGTAGGCGGTGAACAGGCCGCCGAAGAACATGATCTCCGTGACCAGGAAGACCCACATTCCTAGATAGGAGGCCTCGCGCTGCTGATCGTAGCTGTCGAAATGATGGGCCAGACCCCAGGCTTCGTTGGATTCACCCTGCATAGATCCTGTCCTCTCCACGGAGTGTCTGCTGGTGCTCCACTAAGCCACCCTCTTGTCGCGCATGGCGAGATAGTCGTAGGCCTCGGTGGTTACCACGGGCGGCTCATCGAAATTAAAGGTCGGTGGCGGCGATGAGGTCTCCCACTCGAGGCCGTAGGCTCCCCATGGGTTGTCGGAGGCCCGCTCGCCATACCGCATGGACCAGGTGAAGTAGATCAACGGCAGCAGGTAGCCAACGCCGAGGATCGTGGCACCTGCCGAAGACAGCACGTTGAGTATCTGAAACTCTTCTGGGTAGGCATGGTATCGACGGGGCATCCCCATGTAGCCGAGCAGGAATTGCGGGAAGAAGGTCAGATTGAAACCGAAGAAGATCAGCCCGGCCGAGATCCTCGACCAGAAGACCGAATACATGCGGCCCGTGATCTTGGGCCACCAGAAGTGCAGGCCACCGAGGTAGGCCATGATGGCTCCACCCACCATGATGTAGTGGAAGTGGGCCACCACGAAGTAGGTGTCGTGGACATGCATGTCTATACCAAGGGTTGCCAGCATGGTGCCGGTCAGGCCGCCGATTACGAACAGGCCAATGAACCCGAGGGCGTAAATCATTGGAGTCTGCCACGAGATCGAGCCTTGGTAGAGGGTGGCTGTCCAATTGAAGGTCTTCACGGCCGAGGGCACGGCCACCAACATGGATAAAACGGAGAAGATCAGCCCCGCATAGATCGACTGGCTGGAGACGAACAGATGATGGCCCCAGACCAGGAAGCCCAGCACCGCGATCGCCAGGCTCGAGAAGGCGACGAACTTGTACCCGAAGATCCGCTTTCTCGAAAAGGCGGTGATGAGCTCGCTGATCACTCCCATCGAAGGCAGGATCATGATGTAGACCGCGGGGTGGGAATAGAACCAGAACAGATGCTGGAAGAGCACCGGATCACCACCCAGGGCAGGGTCGAAGATCCCGATGTGGAGGAGCCGTTCGGCGGCGACCAGCAGGATGGCGATGGCCACGACTGGGGTGCCGAGGATCTGAATCAGGCTCGTGCCGTAGTGTGCCCAGACAAACAGGGGTAGACGGAACCATGTGAGACCGGGCGCCCGCATGCGGTGGATGGTGACGATGAAATTGAGACCGGTCATGATCGAGGAGAAACCGACCACGAACGCCCCCAGGGCCGTCAGGATCACCTCACTGTCGGCGAAGGTGCTGCTGTAGGGCGTGTAGAAGGTCCATCCGGTGTCCGTGCCGCCTCGCAGCAGGGCTACCACCATCAATACTGCGCCCAGGTTGTAGACATACCAACTACCAAGATTGAGCTTTGGGAATGCCAGGTCCTTGGCGCCGATCATCAGGGGTATGAGGAAGTTCCCCAAGACCGCCGGGATCGAGGGAATCAGGAAGAGAAAGACCATCAGGACACCATGTGCCGTAAAGAGCCTGTTGTAGGTATCGGGCTCGACCATGTCACCGAGCGGTGTTGCCAACTCGACGCGGATCAGGGCTGCCATCACTCCACCAAGGACGAAGAAGAAGGTGATGGAGACCAGGTAGAGGATGGCGATCCTCTTGTGGTCCTGCGTCAGAAGCCACGACTTGATGCCGTAGTCGGCATTCAGGTAGTTCCTGCGGCGAGCGGGAGTTGTAACGGTGTCACTCATAGTGATCAACCTTCGTCGGAATCCAGGGCTGGTGAGCCGCTAGCGGGTACCGTTCCCTGGCTTTCGGTCGCATCGGAAGCAAGTGATTTGATATAGCCAATGAGTTGCAGGACTTCTTCCTCCGTGAGCTGACCCTTGTAGGTCGGCATCAACGGCTTGTAGCCCTTCACCAGCTTGGCTGTTGGGTTCAGGATGGACTCTCGGATGTAGTTCTCGTCCACGATCTGGGTGCTGCCGTCCTGGAATTCCGCCTCTTCGCCGAAAATACCGTGCAGGATGGGGGCCAGAGTCGCCGAATCCGGTCGGTGACAAGTGTTGCAGGCCTTGACCCGGAACAGCTCTTCTCCAGAGGCGACTACGGAGGGACCCGAGTCGCGCCCAGCGAGCCACAACTCGTAGTCCGCGGGATTCATGACGACGATATCGCCACCCATCACGGAATGCTCGGCACCGCAGTACTCCGCACAAAACAGATGAAACGTACCCACCTTACTGGCCTCGAACCAGACGGTCGTGTAGCGGCCGGGCAGGACGTCGGCCTTCACACGGAAGGCAGGCACAAAGAAGGAGTGAATGACGTCCTCGGAGGTCATCGTCAGCCGGATCGGCTGACCGAGCGGCACGTGGAGGACGTTGATCTCGCGGTTGCCCTGGGGATGCTGGAACTTCCACATCCACTGCTTGGCGGTAACGAAGTACTCGACAGCGTTGCCCGGAGGTCGAAAAGCCTCGACATAGACCTTGGCTCCCCAGGCGAACATGATGAGAAGGATGGCGAGCGGAATGACCGACCAGATGATCTCTAGCAAGATTCCGGCCTTCTCAGGCCGACCGATCTCGTCCGGGGATCGCCGCCGAAACCGGATGGCGAAAAAGATCACGAGTCCTGCGACCAGCAAGCCGAAGAAGACGGAGATTCCGAGAAAGGTGAGGTAGAGGGCGTCCACCTCGCCCGCCAGAGTCGAGGCTTGTTCAGGGAAAAGTGGGACGTTCTTCCGCATCGTCTCTATGCCTTCGCTGTATACAGGTGTCGTCGCTCTCGCCGCCATTGCCGAAGCAGAAAGAAGCCGAGAAAGGCGATGGTCACAACTGCTGCCAGGCGCACAATGTTCATCGCCACGGCACTGTACTTTCCGGTTGTGGGATCGTAGTGGAAGCAGTAGAGAAGCACCTGATCCACCATCGATCCTATCTGGTTGTCGGCCGCCTCGATGAGTCCGAGACGGACGTCGCGGGGTGCATATTCCACGCCGTAGTAGTAGCGAGCGACCCGCCCTTCGGGGGTCAGCGCCAGGATTCCTGCAGCGTGGGCGAATTGATCTTCTTCAGGGAGATAAGCGTAGCGGAAACCAACACTTCGCGTCAGAGCCCGGATCGCCTGCTCATTGCCGGTCAGGAAGTGCCAGCCACCCTCGGTTCCCGGCCTGTCATAGCGCTCCAGATAGGTCTGCTTCGCCGTGCGAGCCAGTTCGGGAGTCTCACTTGGGTCGAAGCTCACTACCACCACTTCGAATTCGCTGCCGGCATCGAATTTCAGGGCTCTCAAGCTGCTGATCATGCCGTTGAGCACCATCGAGCAGAGCATCGGACATTCGTAGTAGACAAGGGCGAGAACGACGGGTCGTTGGTCGAAGTAACGTGCCAGCGTCACTGCCTGGCCAGTCTCGTTGGTGAACTGCAGATCGAGGGGTACCTGCTCCCCCAGGCGCTGATCGAAACCCACGTCGGCCAATGGGCCTGGCAGGCCCTCCTGAGCGAGGCTGCTCGAACCTCCGGTCAAGAGGCCGGCAACCACCAGGGTGGCAGAGAGATGGAGGCGTCGTCGCAACTCAGATTCCTGTCGAAGCCGCCTCGGTGGTTTTGGAGACAGGCACCGGATTTGGCAGGCCCTGCTCGACCAGCATGTCCATGGCCCGCTCGATCGGTACCCGCGTCATGCCGCGGCTCTCGTCGACCCAGCCGTAGGTCGTCAAGATCACCTCTTCATCCGCTCGGAGGTCGAGCAATTGCTGTCTCGGGTCCACCTGCAGATTGGGGGCCGGCGGCTGGTGCTCCATTCGCGCTTCCGGCAAGACCGGCGGGGGTGGATCCTCTGCGATCAGGTTGTCCTTGATTCCTAAGCCGAAGAACCACATCGCGACGACAGCGATCGCCACGATGACCAACAGACCTGTCGTCAACCAGGAAAGGCTTCGAACATTCAGCTCGCCGTCGAGAATCGGGTCCTTCTCCGAGCTCGAATGGGGATGCTGTGCTTCAGTCATCTGCCAGCGCCTCCTCGAGAAGGGGATCGTTGATCGGCAGGAGAGGACGTCGTCTCAACTGACCCGTGAAGAGGGCGAGCCAGACCCCTCCGACAGCGAGAACCGTCGCCAGGTCGAGCCAGTGAAATGAAAGGCCCTCATGGCCGAAGGAGGGTGCAGCCAGCCAGTAGAGGTCGACAAACCGCATGCACAGCACCAGTATCGCGACCCTCGACAGCCGCTTGGCGTCGCGTTTCAGATCTCTCGAGAGCAGCAGCACGAACGGCAGCAAGAAATGGAAGAGAGCCAGCAGGATCGCAACGTACTTCCAGGCTCCGTAGCTTCTCTCTAGGTACCAACCCACTTCTTCCGGCAGATTCGCCGACCAAATGATGAGCAACTGAGAGAAGGCGATGTAGGCCCAAATCATGACGAAGGCCAGCATCAGTTTGCCGTAGTCGTGGAAGTAGAGCGGTTTGAACACCGCCTCCAAGGGCTCCCGCTTCGACAGGTAGACCGCCATCACGATGAGGAAAGCCAGAGCGGACAGGCCCTGTCCGACGAGGAAGTACACACCGAACACGCTCGAGTACCAGTAGGGATCCAGCGACATGAGCCAGTCCACGGAGGCGAAAGTAGCCAGCAGACAGTAGATGGCCAGGCCCGGTGCGGCCACCATCCGCATGCGTCGGGAAAGGCCTGGCTCCGCAGTTCGATCCTGCTTGAGTGAAAGCCAGCTCAGGATGAAGGCGAACAGGGCCCAGATGGCGAGGTACAAGAAGCCGCGCAGTGTAAAGCTCGTTGGGTTCAGATAGGCGGCTTTTTGTCGAATCAACTCGTCGGTGGCGGCTTCGGGTCGAGCCCATGGAAAGATCGTCTGCATTCCGAAGACGATGGGCAGGAACAGAACGCCCAAGGCGGGAAGCGTTCGAGTCGCGGCCTCGAGTGTTCGGCGGACCACCAGGCCCCAGCGTCCCCCTGTAAGATGGTGGAGCATCAGGATGGCCAGGGAGCCGACTGCGATACCCAGCCAGAAGAGCCATGCGACCAGATAGGACTGGAAGAACTGGATGGGGTTCAAAGCCCACCCAGCCAGGCAAGCTGCCACCCCGACTGCGCCGACGATCCACCCTCGTCGTTGCAGCCTCTCGAGGTCGGCCGGCGGCTCGTACGATGCGACGGTCGAGTTGCTGTGTGAAGAGCTCATTCCCCTCCGGCCCTCGAGTGTGCCTCGCCGCTGATTGCTGACGACTCGTTCAACTGCTGCTGTTCCTCGGCGGAGAGACTGTCAACCGGGGTGTTCTGGCTGAGCTGCAGGGCGGAAATGTAGGCGGCGATGGCCCACCGATCCCGCACCGGAATCTGCGACGCATAGCTCGACATCTGACCGAAGCCGTTGGACATGACATCGAAGTAGTAGCCGACAGGACTCTCGCGGAGTCGCTGATCGTGAAAAGAGGTCGGCTGTTTGAAACCCCGCCGGACAATCATTCCAAGCCCGTCTCCGGTCTGACCATGGCAGGGAGAGCAGAAGGCGTCGAAGCGACTGTGACCTCGTTCGAGCAGCTCTCGGTCCAGTTCAATCGGCAGCTCGGTGACGAACTCGTCGTTGGGGGTGCGGCCGGTGTGCAGAGCGGTCTTCTCCGGCGGCATCTCGCGCGCGATCGTGCCTTCTACCAGGGGTCGAGACGACATGCCGTTGTCGAAGAACGAGCTCTCTTCCAGCGGCTCGTACTTCGCCTGGTCGTGCATGTCCTGACGGCAGGCCCCGGAAGTCAGAGCCACCGCCAGAATCAAGAGGGTCGCAGTCGAGTTAGCTCGCAACTTCCGATACCTCCTGAGGCGCGAGTCGATGGAGAAACTCCTCTGTTGCCTGGCGGTCGTACTTGGGATCCCAGCGGGCGATAGCCAGGAAATAGCGATCTCGCGATGCCAGAGCGAAACGCTCGACGTTGAACACCGGGTGGTATGGCATGGGCAGCTTGTTGAGGGCGAACATGCCCAGAACCGCGGCTCCGGCAGCAAATAGGATGGTCGTCTCGAAAGTGACCGGAATGAAGGCGACCCAGCTATTGAGCGGCCTGCCACCGACATTCATGGGGTAGTTGATCACCGAGACCCAATACTGCATGAAGAAACCGAAGCATGCACCGAAGATTCCGCCAATCAATACGACCAGTGGTAGCCAGGAGCGATGGTGCCCGAGCTCCTCCCAGATCTCTTCGATCGGATAGGGAGTGTAGGCCTCGAGTTGGGTGTATCCAGCTCCTCGGGCTTCGCGGATCGCATGGAGCAGCTCCTTGGAGGAGCGGAACTCCGCCATCAAGGCGAAAGGCCTCTTGCTGGTGGCTGGTGTGCTCACTGCGCAGTCTCCTCAGTCGTGTCTGTGGCCTGCTTGGGAACAATGGTCCGCATCTCGAAGATCGAGATGATCGGTAGGAACCGGATGAACAGGAACAACAGCGCCAGAAACAGCCCGATCGTGCCGACGAACGTCGCCCAGTCCCAGACCGTGCCGGAGTACATGCCCCATGAGGAGGGCAGGAAGTCGCGATGCAGGCTGGTCACGACGATGACGAAGCGCTCCAGCCACATGCCGACGTTGACGAACATGGCCACGAGAAAGAGCAGTATTGGTGAGCTACGAACCCGGCGGAACCACAGCAACTGAGGCACCAAGACGTTGCACAGCAAGAGGGCCATCCACTGCTTCTGGTAGGGGCCTTGGATCCGGTTGAGAATCATGAACTGCTCGAACCAGTTGCCGCTGTACCAGGCCATGAAGATCTCGACCAAGTAGCCGTACGCGACGATCAGGCCGGTGGCCAGTAGGATCTTGCCCATGTTCTGCAAATGGCGGGTGGTGATGAAATCCTTCAGCCCGAACAACGATCTCAGGGGCACGGCCAAGGTGATGACCATCGCGAATCCGGCGAAGATGGCTCCGGCTACGAAGTAAGGGGGAAAGATCGTGGCGTGCCAGCCTGGAAGCTGTGCGACCGCGAAGTCGAAGCTCACCACCGTGTGAACCGAGACCACCAAGGGTGTAGCCAGCCCCGCCAGGAGCAAATAGGCGGTCTCGTAGTTGTGCCAGTGGGTCGCCGATCCGCGCCAACCCATGGAGAGAAAGCCGTAGGCAATCTTGGCAAACTGGCCCTGAGCACGGTCTCGCAAGGTCGCCATGTCGGGAATCAACCCGACGTACCAGAAGAGCAGAGAGACTGTGGCATAGGTCGAGACCGCAAAGACGTCCCAGACCAAAGGGCTCCTGAACTGCGGCCACAGATCCATCGTGTTGGGATAGGGCAGCAGCCAATAGGCGAGCCAGGGCCGGCCGACATGAATCAGCGGGAAGATCCCGGCGCAAGCCACGGCGAACAGTGTCATGGCCTCGGCGAATCGGTTGATCGAAGTTCGCCACTCCTGCCGTACCAGCAGTAGGATGGCCGAGATGAGGGTTCCGGCATGTCCGATACCGATCCACCAGACGAAGTTGATGATGGCGAATCCCCATCCCACAGGAATGTTGAGCCCCCATATTCCCGTGCCCTCGAACAGCAATTTCGTCAGCGCGCGCAGCAGCACCATGACCAGCAAGAAGGAGAACCCAAAAGCCACCCACCACCAGCGAGGTGTCTCGCTCAGGACCACCGCCGTGATCTGATCGGTTACCGATCCCGGGGAATGGCCCGGCGCCACGATGGGTGGCTGCGACGGCTTGACCGCGGAGGTCTGGAATCCTTCAGACGACTTCATCGCCTGCCTTCTCCAAGTCTCGGTTCGGATTGCGTAGCTTGGCGAGATAGCTTGTCCGAGGAACCGTCCCCAATTCGGCGAGAATGCTGTAGTTCAGTGGACTGGCCTTCAGCTTGGTGACTTTCGCCTCGGGGTCGTTGATGTTCCCGAAGACGATGGCTTCGGCCGGGCAGACCTGCTGGCAGGCGGTCTTGACTTCACCGTCGCGGATCTCCCGGTCCTCCTTTTTGGCCTCGATGCGGCCGTGATTGATGCGTTGCACGCAGTAGGTGCACTTCTCCATGACGCCGCGGGTCCGCACCGTGACATCTGGGTTCCTCGACATCTCGAGAACTGGAGTTTCGGTGTCGTTGTACTTGAAGAAGTTGAATCGCCTCACCTTGTAGGGACAGTTGTTGGAGCAGTAACGCGTCCCGACGCAGCGGTTGTAGACCATGTCGTTGAGGCCTTCGTCGCTGTGCACGGTGGCCTGGACAGGGCAGACGACTTCACACGGGGCCTTCTCGCAGTGCATGCACATCACAGGCTGATGGTGGATGTGAGGCTCGTCCAAATCGCCCTCGAAGTACCGGTCGATGCGCATCCAGTGCATCTCGCGGCCCATGGCCACCATCTCCTTGCCGACGATCGGAATGTTGTTCTCCGCCTGACAAGCGAGCACGCATGCGTTGCAGCCGGTGCAGGCGTTCAAGTCGACGGACATGCCCCAGGCATTGCCGTTGTACTCGATCGGCGGAAACAGGCTCAGCTCCGAAGAGGGAGCGTGGCCCATGTGCTGCGCGAAATCGGGCTCGTGCTCGAACATCTCGAGGGTGCCGACCCGCACCAGGTGGCGCTTCTCGGATTCCCGGGATTCGAGCTCGATATTGCTGTGAAGCTGAGTGCTCGCCAGGCTGTGGGATCGATCTGTCTTCTGAATGCGGACTTCGGCAGCCAGCCAAGGCGAGTGACTGTCACGCAGCTGGTAGGCGTTGAAGCCGGTGCCGGTGCCAACCCTTCCGACGCGAGATCGGCCATAGCCCAGATGAAGCGTCAAGCAGCCGTCCGGATGCCCTGGCAAGATCCACACCGGGAGCTCGAGCGACTGCTCGCCTACTGTCAGCTCGATCACCTGTTGGTTTGCCAGGCCTTCACGTTGGGCCAGGGCCGGGCCAACCAGCGCGGCATTGTCCCAGGTCAGTTTGCTGAGCGGTTTCGGGCACTCTTGAAGCCAACCGTTGTTGTTGAAGGTGCCGTCATAGGTTGTGGGGTCGGGTCTGAAGATGAGCTCGATGCCCGATTCCGAGCCGCTGACCTCGGCGATGCTCCGGCATGCCTTCGCGACCTCGCCTTGGGCGAGGGTGGCTGCGACGTCGCGAGCCTCCTGGTTGGACACGAAGCCGTCGTGTAGCCATTTCCTCCAGGTACCTTCGAACGGCTCGGTGCCCATCCTCTTGCGCCAATACTCCGTCAGGAGATCCAGCCCAGAGCTCTCTCCATCGGCGGTCATCAAGCTCAAGACCTCGCTGGCGCTCTTGCCGCCAAAGAGGGGCTCGATGAGAGGTTGCGTCAAGCAGATGCTGCCATCGAAGGATCGGCAGTCTCCCCAACTCTCGAGGTAGTGAGCCTCCGGAATGTGCCAGTGGCAGTATTCGGCTGTCTCATCCTCGTAGAGTCCCAGATGAACCCGATATCCGACTTCGGTCATGGCTGCCTTGAAGTCGAGGTCAGCCGGTGTCTCGTAGATCGGATTACAGCCGAGAATCAGCAGCAGGTCGACCTCGCCTGCCGCCATATCCTGCACCAGTTGGCGCATGGACTCCGACTCGTCTTCCGGGCGTTCTTCGACCGGCTCGGCGAGGATCACAGTGCTGCCGAGATTGTTGAGCCACTCGTTCATGGCGTGGGCGAGGATGTGCACCTCGCTGGAGGCGTAGTCTCCCGGCACCACGGCGCAACGTCCCCGGTTGGCCTTCAGATCTTCGGCGACCGCGGTGATCCAGGCTATTCGATCCGCTGCGCTGGAATCGCCGGTGTCCGTGGCGCCTGGAACTCCCAATGCGGCGGCCAGGGCAGCGGCAATGGACCCGATGTCACTGGCCCGCACCGGCAGTCGATGGTCGGCGAGGGTACTGGTGTTCGTCGGGGAACTCTCGACCATGTAGAGGCGGTTCATGGTGCCGTCCTGGGAACGACGGCGGCCGGCGAAATCGCGGGAGTATTGCAGACAGCCCGGGCCGCTCGTGAGGAAATCCGAGTCCAGGCTAAGGATGACATCGGCTCGCGACAGGTCGTAGCGAACCGAAAGGGTCTGTCCGAATGCGGCCTCGATTCCGCGGCGCTCGGTATCCCGGCTCACAGGACTGTACTGATGCCATCGCGTGCCGGGGTAGGCCTCCTTGACCCTGGCAATCACCGACGTCAGCGACGGAGAAGTCACGGTCCGGGTGAGAATTCGAATGCGTGCCTCACCAAGGGCGCTGAGCGCCTGGAGAGTATTTCGAAACCCGTCGGCAAAGATCGTCCAGGTGCTGATCCGGGTGTTGTGCCTCAAGACCTGGGAACGTTCGGGATCGTAGAGACCGAGAACCGAGGCCTGAGCGAAGAGATCACTCGCACCGCGGCTGGCCGGATGCTCGGGGTTGCCTTCGACCTTGGTCGGTCGCCCCATGTGACTCTCGACCAGCAACGGGCGGGCAAAACCGTCCAGCGGCATGGCTGAGGCGAAATACATCGGTTTGCCTGGGATCAGGCTCTCAGGCTGCTCGATGTATGGGACGATCCTCTCCAGGGGCTGCCGGGTGCAACCTGTCAGACCACCCAGCGCCAGGGAAGCACCCATGAGGTGTAGGAAGCCCCGGCGGCTGACTCCTTGGGGCAGCTCGGTAGCCTGCTGGGGAAACTCCCTGTGCAGGAGCTCCTCGAATTCAGGTGTTCGAGCCAGCTCGTCCAGGCTGCGCCAGAACTCCGGTCCGCTGGCGCTCTTCAGCCGACGCCTCACTTCCTTTAGTTCGAGTGTCTGGCGAGGTGGACCGGTGCCAGGGGTCTCGGTGGCAGGCTGAGGCGCGTCAGGTTCTCGGCGCTTTGCTTTCTCTTGCATTCTCTACGGTGCCTTCGACTGCGGCTAGCGGTGACAGACAGAACAGCTAAGGAGGCTCTGGATGTTGTATTCCTCGACCAGTTGGGCTCCGAGGATCGATTGATCCTCGGCTACCCA
>CAMYLC010000046.1 GCA_947259195.1 Thermoanaerobaculia bacterium
CTTCGTCGCCGCCGCCGACCGGGCGAGCGCCAAGGCCCTCGACGTGCGAATTCGGGTGGCAGCGGAGGATGCCTGAGCTCCCAGATCTAGAGGTCTACCGAGAGGCCCTCGAGGCCAGAATCCTCGGCACGCGACTCGAAGGCGCACGCCTGACCAGCCCATTTCTTCTGCGCTCGGTGAGCCCGCCCCTCAAAGAGGCTAACGGCAGGCAAGTGGTTGGCCTCCGGCGCCTTGGCAAGCGGCTTGTATGCGCCCTGGAAGAAGAACTTTTCCTGGTCCTGCACCGCGCGCGGCTCTCTCCGTTCAAGCTCTCCGACAGTCTTTCTTCCGAAGATAGCGAGCGCCTGTTCGACGCTACCCGGACGACGCTCGAGGAATGGACCGAGCGTCTGAAGATAGAAGTCGGAGACTGCTTCCCCGAGAAGGTCACGGCCTTCCGGCCGGAGATGGCAGTACATGGCCGCTGCGACAAGCCCTGCCCCGACTGCGAGGCGCCGGTCCAGCGCATCCTCTACGCCGAGACAGCAGCCAACTACTGCGCCAGGTGCCAGACGGAAGGACGCATCCTGGCCGACCGAGCGTTGTCGCGTCTGCTCAAGAAGGACTGGCCGAAGAACCTCGAGGAGCTCGAACAGCAACGCAATCGATGATCCTTGTGGACCCACCGATCGATACTTCTTGAAGCCCGCCCTGGTGCGATTCTCCTCCTCGCATTAAGATCCTAGCGATGGCTGGGTCACCCCGAGGAATGCTGCCCGCTCTGATCGCCCGCTTCGCTGGCCGCCTGCGATTTCCACAGCTGTTTCTCTTTACCGGGGCCCTCTTCCTTCTCGACCTCCTCGTTCCCGACCTGATCCCGTTCGCCGACGAGGTACTGCTCGGCCTGATCACGCTCCTATTCGGCACGTGGCGCAAGACCAACCCACCCGAGATCACCACCCCGGGCGACAAGCCACCCATGAAGGACGTCACCCCGCAAGATTAGTGTCTTGGGGGGTGTGAGGGTTGAGGTGTCCGTGGTACCTCCGGCCCGTCTTTGAGGGCTTGAGGTCCTGGGCAGATGACCACGATCTGGTAGGGGTTCGACGTGGGGCCCCCATGGGGCTATCCTCCCTTCCGCTGCAAGAACCCCCATGGAGGTCCCCACGCCGAACCCTGAACACCCGCACACAACCATGCACGTCTTTCCCTCAAGGCCTCAGTGCCCCAGTGCCTCAAGGCCTTCACCGGTGCCAGAGGTTCGTTCGGGTGGCTCGACAGGGGGTGGCCGGCTGCCTCAGCCCCCCGGTTACGCAGTGCGGAGGAACTGCCAGGGGAGGGGACCGCTGGGGGACTCGAAGACGAGTGGGTCGATCCGGTCGCGGAATTCGCGCAGCAGGTTCGCGGTCGTGACCCCCTGGGCTGCCTTTTCGAGGGGCTCGGTTGCCGTGCCGTCCGCCTTGCTGAGGTAGGCCTGCCAAATCGCTTGGCGCACCGACATGGTTCCCAAGCTGATGTTGTCGAGAGACGCTACACCGCGCTTCAGCGTCGAGATCTTGCTTTTCAGGGAGTCGGCGTCTTCCATGTGCTCGCGCTGGTAGCCGGTGTAGGGCTTGGGGATCAGGATGTTGGCCCCGAGGTGGATCTGGCCAATGACGCCCGTCGGGACGAGCTCTTCCAGCATGATCGCGCGACACTGGGCCGCCACTTCGAGAATCGACCGCACATCCTCTTGCGTTTCCTCGGGCAGACCGATGATGAAGTAGAGCTTCAAGCCCGTGAATCCCTGCCGGAAGATCAACCGCACCTTGTCGAACAGCACCGAGTTCGGGATCGGCTTGTTCAGCTTGACTCGTAGCTCGTCGCTGCCGGTCTCCGGGGCCAGGGTGATGGAGCGGCCACCCGAAGTGTAGAGCGCATCGAGGACGCCTTCCGTGACGGCTGGAATTCGCACCGAGGAAACCGCGCTGCGAAAGCCCATGTCGCCGGCTTCTCGAAGAATCCGCTCGATTTCCGGGTGGTCCCCGACCGCCGTGGCGACGAAGCCGAGCTGGTCGGTGATCGGGCGGGCTCGCTCCAGGGAGCCCAGGATCGCATCCGTCGGGTGCCATCGGAAGCGCCCCATCCCGAAGGTCGCCCAGCAGTAGCGGCATTTCTCGGGACAGCCCCGCGACATCTCGATCAAGAACTTGTCGCTGAACTCGGTGCTGGGGGTGACGATGGCCGTCGTCGGCAGGTTTCCGGGCAATCGCATCTGCTCTTCGGAGAGCTCCAGTTTCTTGAGCTTATGTTGAGGGACCTCGCCCGGCTGGAAAGCCGCCGGAACATAGAACCCGTCAACGCTCGACAGCCTCTCTAAAACTGCCTCACGGGCCGGCTCCTCGGCCAATGCCGGCAGCAGCTCGGGCAGGAGGTTCTCCGCCGCGCCCAGCGCGAAGACGTCGACGAACTCGCTCAGGGTCAGGGGGTTGATCATGGCGCAGGAGCCACCGACAAGGATGACCGGATCCTTCGGGCCTCGGTCCTTCCGGCGCAAAGCAATGCCGGCCCTGTCGAGCATCTGCAGCAGATGGACGTAGTCCTCCTCGAAAGAGATGGAGAAGGCGATCGTGCCGAAGCTGTTCAGCGGCGTGGCCGCCTCCACCGAAAGAGGCATTCCGATACCGTCGGCGAAGAACCGCTCGCAACTCCAATCCGGGGTCCTGTGGATGAGCTCGAAGACCCTTTGGAAAGCCAGGCTCGACATTCCGACGTGGTAGCTGTTGGCATACGCCAGCGCCAGCGTGTAGCGACTGTGATGCGAGACCGGTAGCACCGGCCGCTCCAGGCTGCGGATCTCCGCCCAGTACCTGCGCGATCCTGGTTCTGCGGTTCTACCCTTCATGACTTCGCTTGCAGCATCTTTCGGTCCGCGCCGGTCGGGGAAGGGGTCTTTCGGCTCGGAGGGGCATGGTTGGGTGAGGCCGCAGAGGCGGAAGACCCCTTTCTCAATCGGCTCATGAGTCAGGAATGTCGACAGGTTACCGCAGGTAGACCCTGGGCACACGGCTGGTGATGGTCGAGACGATCTCGTAGTTGATGGTGTCCAGGGTGACGGCCATCTCGTCCGCCGAGAGAAGCTCCTCACCCTGCCGGCCGAGAATCACTGCCTCGTCACCCTCGGCCACTCCAGGCACTTCTCCTACATCGAGCAGGGTCAGGTCCATGCAAACACGGCCGACGATGGGGACCCTTTGGCCTCCAACGAGCATCTGGCCTCGGGACGAAAGGCCCCGACTCAGACCATCGCCGTAGCCCACCGCAACCGTCGCCAGGGTCGTCGGCCGGGGCGTCTCGTAGGTGATGCCGTAGCTGACCCCGAAACCGGCTGGCACCTTCTTGAGCTGGATGATTCTGGCCTTCCACTCCAGGGCCGGCTTCAGTTCCACTCGCTCCTGATCCACTTCCGCCGATGGATATAGGCCGTAGGTGGCGATTCCGGGCCGTACCATGTCGAGATGGGAGTCGGGCATGTCGATGAGGGCGGCACTGTTGGCGGCATGGTTCAGGGGGAACTCCAAGCCCTGCTGCTTCAGGCGATCCACAAGCTCCAAGAAGCGCTGCAGTTGCCGCTTGGCGTACATCTTGTCCGCCTGGTCGGCGGTGGCGAAGTGGGTGAAGAGACCCTCGGCCTCGAGACCCGGGAGACCAGCTATTGCGGAGACCTCTCCGAAACGGTGGTTCGCCGCGCTACCCGTCGCCTCGTGCGCTCTCGGCTCGTCCGCCAAGAGGCCGAGCCGTCCCATCCCCGTGTCGACCTTGATGTGGACCCGGAGACGCTGATCTCTCGAAGCCGCTGCAGAGGCCAGTTCCTCTGCTGACTCGTGCGAGAAGACAGCCTGGATGAGGTCGAGGTCCAGGAGTGTGTCGACATCCTCTGCCGGCGTGAGGCCGAAAATCAGGATCGGCCCAGCGATTCCAGCCTCGCGAAGCTCGACAGCTTCGTGAAGTCGAGCCACGCCAAGACAGTCCGCCCCCGAATCGAGAGCCGCTCTGGCCACCGCCACCGCGCCGTGCCCGTAGCCTTCAGCCTTGACCACCGCCATCAGGCGAGCATCCGCGAAGGTGATTCGGCGCAACTCGGCGATGTTGTGTCCGTAGGCCGCGAGATCGATCTCTGCCCAAGTCAGCGATTCGCTCAAGAGGTCTCCCTGAAGAAAATCGGCTCCCCCAGGGATTATTCCTGGGGGAGCCGGAGAGTGAAACAGTCGATTTCAGCAGATTAGAACTCGAAGCCGACTGCCAGCTGCAACCGGCGCGGCCTGAAGAAGCTCCTCGGCTCGCCGTACCCGGCGCTATTCTTGCGGGGTTCGACGTTGTACCCGGTCTGGTTGTCGAAGAGGTTGAACAGATCAGCCAGCAATTTGATCCGATAGCGGCTGCCGAGGTTGAAGAATTGGGTGTAGTTCAGATCCAGCTGATAGTGGCTGTCGGATCGACGGGAACCCGCCGGCTCCGAGAATCGGATCGTATCGCTGGTACTGCCCGAGCCGATCGAGGTCAGCTGGTCCCGATAGAACTCGACGTCCCAGGTCTCCCAGGGTTGCCCGTCCTGATAAACAAAGAAAGCACCCGTCGTCGCGTTCCAGTTCAGGTTGTAGTAGCCGTACAACTTGAGCTGATTGCGCCGATCACCCCGCAGGTAGCCGTACTTGTTGTCCCAGACCTGCCGACCAACGTTGTCCGCGATGTTGGAGGAGCCGACGAAACGGTTGGCGTCGTTGCCAGGCGAAGTGTTGTCCTGGTCGAAGTTGCCGTAGTACTGGCTCCAGGTATAGCCGGCCTGTGCGTACCACTTGGAGCTTCGATACTCCGCCTCGAGAGCGACTTCGTAGTACTCGGTGAAGGCGTCATCCAGCTCGGCAATCACGTAGGAGGAGCCACCGATCTCGGCCCGAATGTCATCCAAATTGGGAACGTAGAGCGTCCGAGGAATGCCTGCTGGCGGCGAGTAGGCGACTCGCGCGGTGTTGTTGGTGTCTTCCCAGAAATTCTTGCCTTCGCGGAATCGAAAGTGGCTCCGTGCAACCAAGCGGTTCGATACCTGCCGGTCGTAGCCGATGACGAACTCATCGACGTAG
>CAMYLC010000047.1 GCA_947259195.1 Thermoanaerobaculia bacterium
AAAAACTAGGTTAATATACCCAGAAATTAGGTTTAGTCACCTAATAACCACCTAATGAACGGGTGAAAAGACAGCCCGGTTGACGGTTTGAAGAGTCATGGACACCGTGAAAGAAGCGACGATCTCGGAGGCGCCTCTCTTTGGGCTGTTCGGAAGCAAAGCCGCCTATCAGGTTCTGATGTATCTCGAGAACTACGGTCAGGGCTACGCGGCCGAGATCGCCAGAGCATTCGGCATGTCGCTAAGCCAGGTTCAGAACCAGCTTCGCAAGTTTGAGGAGCTCGGTCTGTTTGTCAGTCGGAAAGAGGGTACAGCCCGCGTCTACTATTTCAATCGTAATCCGATCGCCGACACGCTCCGTGAGTTCCTTCGCTCGGTACTCGATCGTCTGCCGGATGCGACGATTCAGAAGTTCTATCGGGAGCGCAAGAGGCCTAGACGGCACGACAAGAGGTAGAGGGATCGGAGAGGGCGAGCAGGCAGCTTCGTGACGAGTCGAACGAGTATCACTGAAGAGACCACGATGATCGAGCTGGCCGCTCGGGTCTCCGAGGAGTTGGAAGCGGCAGGCATTTTCGCAACGCTTTCGGGGGGCAGCGCTGTGTCTGTCTATACCGAGAATCGATACCAGTCCGAGGACCTGGACTTCGTCACGTCAGCCTTGCTGGACGAGCTCAAACCGGTTCTCGAGCGCTTGGGGTTCGCGCACAAGGGAAGTCCGCGGCTCTCTGTGTTCGAGCACCCCGCCACGAAGTGGTATTTGGAGTTTCCTCCCGCGCCGCTCAGCTTCGGTGGAACGTACGTCGATGTCTCTCGGTGTGCGGTGTTATCGACCCCGACGGGCAAGGTGCGCATCATCACTGCCACGCACTCGATCATGGATCGGCTCAGCGCAGCGGCCTCCTGGCAGGATGCACCATCCCTCGAACAGGCGGTGCTGGTGGCGACACATCAGACCGACAACATCGACTGGGACGAGATCGATACCTGGGTAGTTGCCGAGGGAGTCGCCAAAACGCGAGAGATCAGGGAGTTCTACCGAGCCGTTCGACGACCTCTGCCGGCGGGGTGAAAAGAAAAGCGGGGACAGGCACCTCTTTCAAGAGAAAATGGTGCCTGTCCCCGCTGTCTGGCCGATCATGACCGCCGACTACATGCCCTTCTTGACCTGCTTGTGCAGCTCGTGGAACTTCGCCTGCAGATCCCTGGCGTGGTCACATTCGAAGTAGCCGACATCGACCGTCTTCGTGGGCTGCAGATCCAGCGCCGCATAGTCAACCGTCAGTTTGCCGTCTGAGACTTGCCCTTCTACCAGCGATAGCCAAAGCCGAAGTAGCCCTGCACCGGATCGACCGTCAGATGCTGGACGTTCGAGTCTCCCTCCAAGGCCAGCAGCATGTACCGCACCTGCACAGATGCGCACCAGGGGCTGTCTTCCCCGAAGGAGAAGTCGGAACCTGCGTTGAGGCCCCAGGCCAACTCGCTGTCGTACTTGACCTGGTAGTCGCGCGGGCCGAAATTGAAGGTCGATGAGCTGTAGCCAACCCAGGACACCAGGACGCCGGCGTAGAAGTCGAACCGGCTCTCCGGCGTGAAGTGGTAGTTGCCGCCCAGGTTCACCTGCCGCATATCGACCCGGTCATCGGACTCTGCCGACAACGGACCCTGTTGGAAGCTCATGTTGGTCTTCATGTTGGCAAAAGTGAGACCGACATAGGCGCCGATGTTCGGCCGGAACATGTATTCGGACTCGACATTGAAGCCATTGCCGCCATCAACCCAGAACTTGCTGTTGATCGGCGGGTTCTCGCCGGGAGGGTTCTCGAAGGTCACGGAGTCGGAGCAAGACCAGACGTGCACCAGGTGACCACGGAGGATCCAGCGAAAATCTCCATCCTGCGCCGAAGCCTCGGCGACGCCAACAAACTGCAGCGCCACCAAAGCAACGCCGATCGCAAGTGCGAACTGGGAGTTCTTGTTCTTGAACTGATTCATCCTTCTTCTCTTTGTCTGTTCTTTGATTCCCTGAATCGCTTGTAGGTCTGCTGACAAGATGCTTCGGCTTATGTCAATCCCTCGATATCTTCTTGCCCTTCTCTGCCGAATCAACAGCTGGCACCTCTTCAGGAACGCTGGATCGTAGGCAGAGGTGGGACACTAACAAACCAAGCAAGCAAGGTCCGGCCTTTTCGTGCCACAGCGCGACCAAAATGGGTGCCAGGCGAATCTGCAGTGTAGGATGGCGGTCCCCTTCGGGCCGAGGAGAGTTTCCCACAATGACGACACAGGTGTTCGAGGTGTTCTCCGATTACATATGACCGTGGTGCTACCTCAGTACCGTGCGTATTGACCGGATCCGCGAGACCTTCGACCTCGAAGTCAAGTTCACCCAGTTTCCACTACATCCGGAGACACCTCCCGAAGGGATGACCCTGGAGCAGCTCTTCAGCGGTCGGTCGTTCGACCTCGAGGCAGCACAGGAACGGCTCGTGGCCTTGATGGCGGAACAGGGACTGCCGTACGGCAGGCGTACCCACACCTACAACAGCCGGCTGGCGCAGGAGCTGGCGAAATGGGCCGAGATCCAGCCGGGCGGTGAATCCATTCACGATGCTCTGTTCAGAGCCTATTTTGTCGACGGGGTCAATCTGGCCCGGGTCGACAAGCTGGTGCAGATTGCGGGCTCGGTCGGTCTATCGGAAGAGGGGGCTCGCGAGGTGCTCGAGAGCCGTTCCTTTGCAGCCAGCGTCGACGGCGATTGGCGCCGAGCCTCCGAGTTGAGCATCACCGGTGTTCCGACCTTTGTGATCAATGATCGGGGTATAGTCGGGGCCCAGCCCTACGACACTCTGGAGCAGTTGGTAACAGAGAGTGGCGCCGAAAGACGCCCGTAACTCGAACCGAAGCGAACAGTCCCGGAGGTTGATTCATGAAACAGCCCGCAGCGCTGCCGAACGCCTGGCCGCGACTACCCAATACCGAATGGACGGACACCCTGGCCACGCTCCATCTATGGACACAAATCGTCGGGAAGGTGCGCTTGGAGCTTTCGCCCTGGATCAACCACTCGTGGACAGCGACCCTGTATGTGACGTCTCGTGGTCTTTCGACCTCCCCAATTCCCTATGGTGGAAAGTCGTTTCAGATCGACTTCGATTTCGTCGACCACAAACTCCTGGTCGCTACCAGTGATGGATTGATCGTAACCTCGCAACTGCGACCCCAGACCGTAGCGGAATTCTACCGCGACCTCATGGCTGCACTCGATTCTCTCGGGATCAACGTCAGCATCCACACCATGCCCAACGAGCTCGAAAACCCGATTCCCTTCCAGGAGGATCAGGTGCATTCCTCGTACGAACCCGAGCAGGTGCATCTCTTTTGGCGTGCGTTGGTCCAGTTGGCACGTGTTTTCGAGGCCTTTCGGGCCCGGTTCATTGGCAAGTGCAGCCCCGTTCATCTCTTCTGGGGCAGCTTCGATCTGGCGGTGACACGGTTCTCGGGGCGACCTGCGCCCAAGCACCCTGGAGGAATCCCCTATCTACCGGATGTGGTCACCGTGGAGGCCTACTCGAAAGAGGTCTCGAGCTGTGGCTTCTGGCCCGGCAACGCCGGTGCGCCGGACCCAATCTTCTATTCGTATGCCTATCCGCCCCCAGAGGGCTTTGCCGAGCATGTGGTGCAGCCCGAAGGCGCCTTCTGGTTGGCTGACCTGGGCGAGTTCGCGCTGCCCTACGAGGTGGTGCGAACCTCGGACGATCCGGATGCGATGCTGACGGCCTTTCTCGAGTCAACCTACGAGGCCGCCGCAGATCTCGCGGACTGGGATCGCACCAACTTCGAGCGACCGGCGGGCTACACACCGTACCAACCCGAGGGCTAGGTGCCAGCCGATTCGGGTAGCGGCGGGCACTTGGGTAGGTTGGTGATCGTGAGCTGCGGAATCAAGGAGCATCTTCGTCCGATAGGTAGCGCTCGAGGAATTGTCTTGGTGTGACGATCTCAACGCCTGCGAAAGACCCGAGGCTGAGAAGGTCGTCGTCTCCGGTGATGATCAAGGTTGCTTGGCTGGAGAGAGCGGTGGCCAGGACCCAGTCGTCGCTCGGGTCGCGGGAGACCGGCTCTCTGAGCGCCTCGGGTTCGATCCAGGTGGCATGCCGGTGATAGAGATCCAGAAGCAGTGATTTCGAGTCTGCCTGAGGACTTCAAGCTGTCGACCGCGTGATAGCCTGATTCCAGTCATGAGCAAGTTGCGAGAAGCGCTCTCCGACACCGACCCGAGCTCCGAGTTGGTTCGCATCAGAATCCTTCGGGAGATGCCTCCCAACCGCAAGGTCGAGTTGGTCGAAGACGCGAATCGGACCAGTCGTCTTCTGGCACTTGCCGGAATCAGGGCTCGCCATCCGGAGCTGTCAGTTGAGCAGCAGCAACGCCAATTGATGGATCTGGTACTGGGCAAAGAGCTGGCCGAACAGGTCTATGGTTCCAACTCAGGTCCGGCAGTTCAATGACACCCAACGATCCGGAGGCCCTGCAGGTCGCCTTCCTGGTGTTCGACGTGCTCGACTCACTCGGTCGTCGATACCACCTGGGGGGCTCCTATGCCAGCTCGATTCACGGCATACCGAGGCAAACTCAAGACATCGACATCGTTTGCGACTTGAAGCCAGGCGATGCTGAGTGTTTGGCGACTGAAATCGCCGAAGAATTCTATTGCGATCGAGATCGCATGGCCCAGGCCATCTCAAAACGCTTCTCGTTCAATCTCGTGCACCTGAAGACGGGAGTCAAGATCGACATCTTTCCAAAGGGCAGCGATCGCTATGACAGCGAGGAGCTCGAGCGTAGCCAGATGCTGGAGCTGGGTGAGCCACCCCGAGCAGTCCCTGTCAAGACGGCCGAGGACACGATCCTGCGAAAGTTCGAGTGGTATCGCCTCGGTGGAGAGGTCTCCGATCGCCAATGGGGGGATGTTCTCGGCATACTACGCACGCAGGATGACCGACTGAATCTCGACTACCTTCGGTCTCGATCCGAGATCTTGGGAGTCGACGACCTGCTGGCGAGAGCCGTTGAAGAGATCGAAGGCTAGGGCACTGACTGATGGTACTGTGGTCGACGGTTCTTTTAGAGACCACATGGGGTGCCTCCGAGGAGGCTGAGGAGTAGCCGATGACCGACTATTCAGAGATCAAGGCCAAGCTACTCGACAAACAGCAGGAGCTCTCCGGTCGACTGAAGGCGACCCAGGCGACCGAGGGACACGAGGTCGAAGAGGGCCTGGACTCCAACGCTCAGTTGTGGGAAGTCTCGGAAGTCCGAGACGGCTTGGACGACGAGGCCGCCGAAGAGCTCAACCAGGTCAACGAGGCGCTCGCCCGGCTCGACGCCGGCGGGTATGGCTTCTGCAAATCGTGCGGCGATGAGATCGGCGAGATGAGACTCGAGGCCCTACCCTACGCCACGCTGTGCATCGACTGCGCCGAGGGTGCTGAAGAGTTGGTCAAGGAGGCACTGGATCCCGATGAGTATTGACGCCAAACACGAAGTCGTCGCCACTCGGAATTTCCTCGAGCGGGCCGGGGTGACGCCGGAATCTGAGGTATAGCCATGGATACGACTCTGTTCTATGTCATCGCTGGGCTGGTCTTCCTATTCTCGCTCGGTGTCCGCCAGCATCTGAAATCGACGTACAGTCGCTGGAGTCAGATTCGCAGCGCTACCGGGAAACCGGGCGCTCAGGTGGCTCGGATCATCCTCGACTCCAATCGACTCCAGGCCGTGCCGGTCGAGCCCGTTCAGGGCAAGCTCACCGACCACTACGACCCTCGTCACAAGCTGCTGCGCCTTGCCAGGGAGAACTATGTCGGCAACAGCGTCGCCGCCACTGCGGTCTCGGCGCACGAGTGTGGCCACGCCCTGCAGGATGCCGACGACTATCGGCCGATGGAGTTTCGAACGGCCATGGTCCCAATCGCCAATCTCGGGTCCCGGTTCGGGATACCGTTGGCCATCTTTGGATCCATGTATGGATCGACGGCGATGGTGCAGATCGGGACTCTGGCCTATGTCGGAGCGATCCTGCTCACTTTCTTGACCCTTCCGGTCGAGTTCAATGCGAGCAAGCGTGCGCTCAACCAACTCGACCGGCTCGATCTCATCTCACCCGATGGC
>CAMYLC010000048.1:0-2790 GCA_947259195.1 Thermoanaerobaculia bacterium
TCAACGAGATGTTCTTCAGCCTGCAGGGAGAAGGAGCACGTGTCGGACAGGCAAGCCTGTTCTTGAGGTTCTCCAAGTGCAACTTGAGCTGCAGGGTCGAGACTCATGGCTTCGACTGCGACACCGAATTCGAATCCGGAACAGACCTGACCGTCGATGAGATTCTCATCGAGTTGCGGTCTCTGAGACGGGGGTGCAGGTGGGTGGTGTTGACAGGAGGAGAACCAGCTCTCCAGGTCGATGCGGAGTTGATCGGAGCACTGCGCGAGGCCGGCTACCGGCTGGCCATCGAGACCAACGGCACCATCGAGCTACCGGAGGGCCTGGATTGGGTGACGGTCAGCCCGAAAGTGCCCGAGGACGCCATCCGGCAGAGGGTCGCCGACGAAGTGAAGTACGTTCTACGGCACGGACAGGCGCTGCCCGAGACCACGGTCAAGGCCGATCACTACTGGATCTCTCCTGCCTTCGAAGGCGATCGCGTCGATTCCGGGACCCTCGACTGGTGCGTCCGGCTGGTCAAGGAGAACCCGCAATGGGGACTTTCCGTACAAATGCACAAGTTCATAGGCCTCCGATAGCCATAGTGGTATGTCTTCATGGCTCCTTTCCTTGGCTAGGCGAGAGTGCTACCTTTTTGGATAGCTTCGAGCTACCCCGGTGTTTTGGCGACCACTACCCCTAATGAGGTTCCTTTCGAGCAGGTGATTACGTAGAGTTTGGCCGGTAGAGTTGGTCAAGTGAAACTGAACGGATGTCATTGATCGCTTTGAGAGCACGCGTGTCGGGACGGCGCCATGGTGGCAGCCGTTCGGGCGGATCTGTACCCTCTGTCCCGGTCTCGCAGTCGCCCCTGAGGTTGCGCCGCCTGCTCCCGGTCGCACCTTCGGTGATCGCGGCTGCCATTCTGGTGGCCTACCATCTGGTACTCCTGTGGCAGCGATTGGCCGACCAGAGCCTGCTGCAGCCGGCCGTTGCTCTGCGGTGGATCGCTACGGTCGCTCTCTTGATCGGCCTGCGGCGGATGCATGCGGCCGGCCTACCCCTGATCTGGGGGCGAAGGGCCCTGGCTTTCTGGTTGCTCGTGCTGCTTCTGCACGTGAGCTTTCTCGGCCCGCTGTCGGAGGAAGCCGTTGCCGGAGGAGACTGGAGTACCAGTGCCGGTCTGGCGCTGGTTCTACCGGCAGCGGCGCTCTTCGTGCTGTTGTCCGCGATCATCTTGACTTGCCGGCTCGCGGCAAGGGTTACCGTCGCGAGCTCGCATCCGCTGCGTTTCCTGGCTGTTTCGACTGCCAGCATCGAGCACCCCTCCAGGCGAGGGCGGCTCCCATCTCTTTCTTCGAGACCCCCACCAGCTTACAGCTGATATCGGTGTATAACACCGCCGAGTCCTCGAACGGGCGCCCGTGTGTCCGTCCGAGGGAACCTGCTCGCACGGATCCTGGATCCGACTCCGAGCACTCAATGAAACGACCAGCAAATACTTCTGGAAGGAACTCTGTCAACCATGCTCAGAACAACACAGACAACGATCTTGATCTGCCTGCTCGCACTGGTAGTCATGCCAGTCTCCAGTTGGGCGGCGCCGTCGCCCCAACAGGATGAGAGCACAGCGGCCGAGCAAGAAGCAGAAATTGAAACCGAAGAAGGCGAGGAGGCTTCGGAGCCTGCTTCCTCCTTTTTTGAAGCCACGACGGTTACCGCTACCGGCTCTGCCGTCGATGCCTTCAGCATCGCGACACCGGTCGCGGTGATCTCCGAAGAGGAAATCGAGCGGAAGCTACCCGAAAACGCCGTCGACCTCTTTCGGGCTCAGCCCGGCGTCGACGTCAACGGCGTGGGACCCAATCAGGCCAGACCCATCATTCGAGGCCAACGGGGCCTGCGAGTCCTCTTCATGGAGAACGGGTTGCGGCTCAACAACGCCAGGCGACAGTCTGATTTCGGCGAAATCTCGGGGCTAATCGACATGGGTAGCGTCGGCAGCGTCGAGGTCTTGAGGGGCCCGGCCTCCGTCCTCTACGGTACCGATGCAATCGGCGGCGTCCTGAACCTGGTGACCAAGTCACCGGCCTACGGAGACGGCGGCTGGACAGCCGGTTCCGTGGATCTCGGGTACGCGGACGCGAGCGATGGTCTCCGAGCCCAAGGCTATGTTCAGGGGCGGCGGGAAAAATGGGCTTTCAATCTGGGCGCCACCTACCGCGACTCCTCAGATTACTTGGCGGCCGGTGGTAGCTATGGCGACATCACGCTGCCCGATGACACGCCGGTCAACGACACCGGTCTGCAAGACGACAGCATCTACGGCTTTGTGTCCTACGACTTTACCGACAGCCAGCTGCTCTCGTTCCGGTTCAACCGCTACCGGGCAGGTTTCACCGGCTTTGGTTGGGTGGACCCGATTCTGCTGGGTGAGCTGGACAAGGTTCAGATCACTTATCCGTTCCAGGATTTCGACCGCTACACCATGGAGTACAACTCCAGTGCGCTGCAGTCGGTACTGGCCAATACGGTAAGGGTCAATCTGCTCTATCAGGAGAATCAGCGTGAGCTCGTCAACAACATCGACGCCTACTCCAGTGTGGTGTTCGGGCAGCCGTTGCCGCCTGGACAGTTCTTTCACATCGGCGTGAACACCGAGAATTTTACGGATCTGTCGACCCTGGGACTGCGTGCCGAGGCCAGCAAGATCCTGGGTGACAACCATCTGTTCTCCTATGGTGGCGAGTACTACGACGACGATTCACTCAACACCGACTTCTCGTCTACCTACGGTGCCCTGGCGAG
>CAMYLC010000048.1:2802-76129 GCA_947259195.1 Thermoanaerobaculia bacterium
GGCGAGGCAGACCGATCCCACCAAGCCACCGGAGGATTTCACTCCACCCTTCTTTACGGACGAGGACGACATCGCCAATACACCGAATGCCGAGAACATAGCCTGGGGTCTGTTCGCCCAGGATCAGTTCCTGGTCGGCAGTCGCTTTTCGGGCACGGTCGGCATCCGCTATGCCAACACCGAGACCAAGGCGAAGGAGACCCCGGGTCTGGACACCACGGGTCTGGATTTCTCGGATGACGACTTCGTCGGGGCGGTCAGCGCCGTCTATCAGGTGACGAGCAACCTCAATGTCGTCGGCACCTACGGCACTGCTTTCCGTGCGCCCAACATCGTGGAGCGGCTCTTCAATGGCCTGACGCCTGAGGGCAGCGGTTATCAGATTCTCAATCCGGATCTGAAGTCCGAGAACAGCACCAACTTCGACCTGGGCATGAAATACAGGCGGATGAACGCCATCTTCGAGCTCATGATCTTCCGCAACGAGATCAAGGATGGCATCGTGCAGGAGTTCTTGAGCCCCGAGCAGATCTCCCAGCTGCCGCCCGCTGTGCAGCAAGAGATCGAGGACTCCGGTGCCAACGTCGTCGTCCAGCAGCAGAACGTGAGCAAGCTGCGCTTCGAGGGAGTCGAGGCCATGATCGGTTGGCGGGCCAACAACGGAGTTTCGATTGGCGCTAACTACACCTACCTCGATTCCGAACGGGTCGATACGGGTACTCCGACCGGTGATTCCTACACCAACAAGTTCAACTTCAATACCCGCTATGATCGTCCCACCGGGAAATATTGGGTCGAGTATCGCCTGCGCAACAACGGCAGTGCCGATGCGGTGAACGATCCCGATGCGCCGATCCCGGCGGTCGGTGAGACCCTTCCAGCGTTTACCATCCACACCCTGAGTGGCGGAGTACTGCTCTTTCAAAGAGGCAGCCAGCAGCACAGTCTGACCCTGGTGATCGACAACTTTACCGACGAGCTCTACTCGGAGTTCTCGAACGCCACCTTCTTCCGCCCGCAGCCGCGGCGGAACTTCCTCGTCAGCTACCGTCTGCGGATCTGACCCAGACGCAGCCTCCCTCTCGTCCCCGGAGTCCACTTGGATTCCGGGGCGTCTCTTTTTCTGGCGTAACGGATCGTTCAGGGTTGCAGGCTGTGGTGAGGAGGCGGGATCTGAGTCTCCAGGCCGGCGATCTCTCGCAATGCTGCTTCCGCATAGCGAGCCGTCATCAGGCCACGCCATTGGGCCTTGAAGTCCGTGTTGTCCATGGGTGTGGCCAGCTGGCGTGCCAGCCCAGCAACTTCCGCGATGCCGTCCTCTGTCAACGACCGGCCCCGCAGGATCTCGGTGGCGCCCGCCACGGGCACGGGCCGCGAGCCCACCGCGCCGAGGAAGATCCTGGCATCGGAAACGATGCCTTTGCCGTCAGTCCACACGGCCGCGGCGACCGACAGCACGGCGAAGTCGATGGATCCCCGTCGGCGTAACTTCCAGAAGCTCGATTGGCAGGTTTGGCTGTCACTTGCGCCGGGCAGGAGGACATCCGTGACGATCTCGTCAGGGCGTTTCGCCAGATAGTCGATCCCGTCGTCGCGATAGAGCTCGGTGAGGGCGAGGACTCTCTCGCCCTCGGCAGACTGCAATCGCACCCTGGCGCCGAGAGCGGCGAGGATTGGGGCCGAATCGGATGCCGCGTGCGCCCAGCAGCGCGATGAGCTCGGAGCAACCCAACAGACCGAGCCATCCTCCTTCATGCAGTAGTCGATCGCCCGCCGCCAATCCTCGGTCTGGTTGTAGTACGTGCAGCGGGTGTCGAGGCAGATGTTGCCACCCAGCGTGCCCATCTGTCGCAAGGGGGGCGAGGAGATCGAAGAGATGGCCCGCGCCAAGGCAGGGAAGCGTTCCCTCAGTGCTGAGCTGCGAACCAGGTCTCCCAGCAGGGTGGTGGCACCGATTCGAGCCTCTGCTGAAGGCTCAGCGAGGTCGATCCCCTGCAGGTCTCTGATGGACATGAGGCTGACCACGGTTGCCGGCTTCTGGTGGCGCCGCTTCATGTTCGGCCACAAGTCGGTGCCGCCTGCGACCAGGCGAGCGTCGGGTCCTTCGGCGGCGAGAATCGACGCGGCCTCCCGTGTCGAATCCGGAATGTGGAAGTGAAACCGGGGCAGACGGAGCATCGGTGGTCCCTCTTCACCCCTCTAGGGTGCATCTCCTTGGGGTAGACATCGAGTCATTTTGTCGTCAGAGCCCCATCCTTGCGCTTCAAGGCCTCGGTGCGCTCGGACATGGTCCCGGTGTCGCCGCGCATCTTGGATGAGCGCTTTTTCTTCGAGTCGTTGGTGGCCCTGCCATCTCCACCCTCGTCGGGTGTCGGCACCAGTAGGGTCTTCCCGAAGTCCACCTGAGGAAAACCCGCAGGGCCGAAACGCGCCTCTTCCCCTTTGTCCTTTGCCATCAAGGCTTGGAGGATCATGTGGGGCTGAATCGGCACCTGATCGATGCGCACACCAACCGCGTCGTAGATGGCGTTGGCCAGTGCCGGGGGTACTGGCAGGAGTGGACCCTGTCCCACTTCCTTGGCGCCGTGGGGACCTTCCGGGTCGGGATCCTCGATCAGGTAGCTCGTCACTTCGGGCATTTCGAGAAAGGTGGGACTCTTGTATTCGAGCATCGAAGGCATCTTGTGAACCAGGGCGTTGGAAAGGTGCCGAGGCAATCTGCGAAAGGCCTGCTCTTCCATCATGGCTTCACCCAGGCCCATGTAGACGGAGCCTTCGATCTGGCCCAGGACGAGCGTCGGATTGATGGCCCGGCCGATGTCATGGGCCAGCCAGACGTGAACGGGGCGATAGATGCCGCTCGACGGGTCCACTTCCACCTCGATGACGGCTGCCGAATAGGAGTAGGTGGGCGATGGCCCGACGCCTGCGCCGCGGTACTTTCCAGGCGAGCGCGGTGGTATGTACGAGCCGACCGTACCCAGCGTCCCGAATCGGGCCTCGGCTGTGATCACCGCATCCTCGAAGCTCAGGCCATTCTCCGGATCCGACGAATCGAAGACCTGGCGATTGGCGAAGACCAGGTTCTCTGGAGCCGTCTCCAAGCGCTCGGCGACTGCCGTGGCGATGAGATCGCGAGCTCGCGTAGCGGCCTGGAGCGCTGCCTTGCCGGCCATCAGAGTTACCCTGGACGAGTAGCTGCCCAGATCCACCGGCGTCAGATCGGTGTCAGCCACACAGAGCCGAATGTCCTTGAGGTCAACTCCCAGAACATCGGCCACCAGCGCAGCCAGCACCGAATCGGAGCCCTGTCCGATTTCTGTCTCACCGCAGAACAACGCGATGCCACCAGAGCGGTCGAGCTTGAGCTGAACTGCAGACTGCGGAAGGTGGTTCCAGTAGATGGGAAGCCCGGCGCCACACATGTACGCGCCACAGGCCAACCCGAGGCCGCGACCCTGTGGCAGCTTGCCTCGGCGCTGGCGCCAGCCGCTGCCGTCTACGACCGCTTCGATGCAGCGCTGCAAAGCGATCGTGCCCAGCCGCAGCCAGTTGGCGGTCACCTGGCCCGCAGTGGCGAGATGGGCCAGTCTCAGGTCCGCCGGGTCGAGGCCCAGCCGTTCCGCCGCCTTGTCCAGGTGAACTTCGAACCCGAAGCGTGGTTGCGGTGTGCCATGACCTCGCTTGGGACCGCAGGGGGGCTTGTTCGTGAAGCACCGGACGCCATCGAACTGATAGCGAGGAAGCGAGTACGTGACCGTCTGAAGGGCTCCCGTGTAGTAGGTGGAGGCCACTCCATAGCTACCGTAGGCGCCGCCGTCGAGAGCGGTCTGGAGGTGTTGGGCCGTGATTGCGCCATCTTTCGAAAAGCCGGTTCGGATCTTCATCGACACCGGATGGCGCCCCCTGTGGCAATAGAAGACCTCCTCGCGGTCGAGGGTGATCTTGGTCGGTCTTCCCAGCTCGAGGGCCATCTTCGCGGCGACGATCTCGTGGTTGAAGGGATCGCTCTTGCCGCCGAATCCGCCACCGTTGGGACAGGCGATCACTCGGATGCGCGAAGCGGCAAGCCCGAGGACCCGGGTTAGGGCGCGGTGCAGGTAGTGAGGCGTCTGGGTCGAAGAGTAGACGGTGATGCGATCGACATCTTCCGGTACCGCCACAGTCGCATGCTGCTCCAGTGCCAGATGGTTGTTGCCTTCATAGAAGAAGTGATCCTCCAGAATCATGTCGGCCTCGTCGAAGCCGCCCCCGAGGTTGCCGAATCTAAGAGACACACTCTTGTGGATGTTGCCCTCGGAACCGTAGTCGTGGATGCGAGGCTCAGGGTTGGATAGCGCCTCTTCGACCGAAGCGATGGTCGGTAGCGGCTCGTAGTCGACCTCGACCCGAAGTGCGGCCTCGTACGCCGCATCTTCAGAAGTCGCCGCCACCGCTGCCACCGGGTCGCCGACGAACCGGACCCGTTCGAGGCAGAGAGCGTGCTCATCCTGGGAGACCGGCAGGATACCGAAAGTCTCGGGCATCGCGGAGCCGACCAGGCTTCCGAGAAACCCCTCGACTCGCTGGGCCTGAGTGAAGTCGATGGAGGTGATCCTGCCGTGTGGGATCCTGGAGCGCACCAGCCGGAGGTGACACAGGCGAGGGAAATCGAGGTCGTCGGCGAAGCGGGTGACTCCGGTGACCTTGTCTCTGCCATCGACCCGGCGGAACGGTCGGCCCACGTATCGACCGGAAGTGGAGTCGTAGGCTGCGCCTACCTTGCGAGTCTTGGAATCTTCCATCGCTCTATCGCAGTTCTTTTCGAGATCCTTGCTTGGTGATTTCAGCTGGCATCGGAGGAGGGCGGAGGAGTCCCATGGAGGATCTCGGGCGAGTAGGGACCGTCTTCGCCCCGCAAGAGAGCCGCAGCCGCCTCCACGGCCTGAACGATCTTGTGATAGCCGGTGCAGCGGCAGAGATTGCCTGCCAGCGTCTCTTCGATCTGTTTCCTGCTTGGCGCTTTTTCCTCTCGCAGGAGCGCAATCGAAGCCATCAGGATGCCAGGAGTGCAATAGCCGCATTGCGCCGCATTGAGATCGGCCATGGTGGTCTGCAGAGGGTGAAGCTCGTTGGCCTCCTGCACGCCCTCGACGGTGAGGATTTCGCTGCCGGCCAGTTGCGCCGCCAAGACCAGGCAGGACAGCACGGGTCGACCATCAACCAGCACCGTGCAGGCGCCGCACTCACCCAACTCGCACCCGTGCTTGGTCCCGGTGAGTCGCAGTTGCTCGCGCAGGACCTCGAGCAGGGTGTGATGAGTGGGGAAAGAGACGGTCTTCTTCTCGCCGTTGACCGTCATCTCCAGGATTGTGTCTCTCTCCGACATGGCAGCCTCACTGTGGTAGATCGGAAGACGCGGTCCGGTGCTCGTCGAGCAACGGTACATCCGGCGAGTCCGGGTAGACCGGCTCGACTCCTGGAGTCAGCAGCCCGGCGACCAAGTACTCTGCGAACTGCGTCGCGATCTCCGAGATCTTGGCAGATGCACCCGATCTGTCAAGCTCTGGCTCGAGCGAGGTTGTTCGAAGCTGCGGTTTTGCGGCGCCAGGAAGAATCAGGGGGCAGCTGGCAAATGGTCGAGATTCAGGGGGAGAAGTTCTTCCTCTCGAAATACCATCCGGCCCTGAACATAGTCGCGGAGGCGCTCTCGCCCGCCCTCGGGAAGCCGCACGAAGGTCACTCCCATGCCCTGGGTCTTCTCGGTGCCGGGACTGGTGTGACGAACGACTTTGACCACACCGTCGATGGGACGTGGATCTCCTGGCAGATGAAAGGTCACCTCGACTTCACTGCCCACTGGCGCCCTGCGGCTCGTGTGGATCAGCATGCCGGACTCCGAGACGTTTGAAGTCTGACAGGCTCGGAGCAGGTTGCCGGTCTCGACGGCGAGCTGCAGCTGAACCAGGAGGCGGTCCGCCTTCCGTTGAGCCACGCCGAGGCTGGCCGCCACGTGTCGCTGCAGGGCCTCGGTCGAGCCACCAATGGGCAGCACCTCGACCCGCTCGCTGTCGATCTGGGCGCCGAGGTCTTCGGCGTAGTCGTCCTTGGTCAACAAAACGACGGGCGAATGGGCGTTGGCGAGGGTGGGTGACTGGAGAATTTCGAGAAAGTCGACGATGCTCAGGTCGGGCAACGGATACTCGGCTACTATCAGGTCGTAGCGAACGTTAGTGGCCAGGATCAGGCTTCGGGTGCCAGTGGTAGCTCTGGTGACTTCCATCGAAGCCCTCTTGAAGATGGGTTCCATCTTCGCGAAGACCGGGTCCTGAGTCATGATAGCGAGGATTTTTTTCGTCGACTCCATGATGGAAACCCCTCTCCTTTGCGCCCTGCTGATTGACCGACTAGAGCGCTATTCTTCGCCTTGCAGGAGTCGAGTCGCAGTGAAGTGCTTCACATCGAGGAGAAACCCATGAGTTTGAAGATCGTTCAAATCGATGCCTTCGCGTCGCGCCCGTTCAGTGGAAACCCTGCTGCCGTCTGCCTGCTGTCGGAATACCCCGGCAACGAATGGCTGCTCTCGGTCGCCAGAGAGATGAATCTGTCGGAGACCGCGTTTCTGAAACGCCGGGAAGAAGGCTTCGAATTGCGTTGGTTCACCCCCGAGGTGGAGGTTGAGCTGTGCGGCCATGCCACTCTCGCCAGTGCACAGTTTCTGTGGCAGGAGGGAGTTCTGGAATCGGATGAGCCGGCGCGATTCCATACCCTTAGCGGCTGGCTGACCGCTGAGCAACGGCAGGAATGGATCGAGATGGACTTTCCAGCCGCCCCTGCCCAGGCCGTGGCGGACGCTCCGGATGTGCTCAGTGCCCTGGGAGTCGAAGCCAACTATGTCGGCAAGAACCGCTCTGATTACATCGTCGAGGTCGAGTCCGAGACAGTCCTTCGCTCGGTGCGGCCGGACTTCAAGCTCCTGGCCGAGGTCTGCGAACGTGGCGTCATGGTCACCAGCGTTGCTGACGAGGCGGACTTTGACTTCGTCTCACGCTTCTTCGCGCCGGCCGTCGGGGTCGATGAGGACCCGGTCACCGGATCTGCACATTGCTGTCTGGCGCCCTTCTGGACGGAGCGACTGGCCAGAGACGAGTTGGTGGGGTTCCAGGCCTCACGACGTGGTGGAGTGGTGCGCACCCGGATGCACGGGGATCGAGTCTGTCTCGCTGGTCAGGCCGTGACGATTCTCACGGGGCAGCTACACCTCGAAGTACCTACCGGGTAGGTGGCTTCCACTGGGCGCTTGGCGGCCGGAAATAGACCTTGAGCCTCGCAAACCGCTGCTCGTCTTCAGCCGTGTTCTCGAAGATCCCCCACACCACGGTTGCGTTGTAACCGCGCTGCACGACCGGATTGGCCAGCCACTGCGCCCCCGACTGAAGACAGTCACGGTCCGGAGCGCATTCTCCGCCACCGGCTCCGTCGAAGGCCTCGTAGCGATACCCGGCGAATCGGACCGACTTCGGTAGCACCACCGATACCATTTGACAGTTACTGGTCCCTCCCAGGAAGGCGGCCAGCTGCTGCCGGATCGCCTGTGAGATCGCGGGCTCCACAGAAGCCAGCGCCTCTGTGCTCGAGCCGTCGGCTCCTGGGCCGACGAAACCCGAGAGCTCCAATTGGGTGGAGTTCCCCAGGCTCTCGGCAGCATCTCGGGCGGCCTGGGTCGCAGCGGCCGGACACGGAACGGTGCCCGCGGCGACCGTCTGAGTGGAAGTGACCGCCCATTCACCGATTCTGCACTCCGAGCAACTGCCATCATGATAGGAGGAGATACTGGGCATGTCGTCTGGGCTTGCGGTCCCCGCGGGCGGGGCCGGAGGTGCTTCCACGACCTGCTTGACCTCGATAGCGGGCGCCTCCTCGACCGGCTCTGGGGCGATGGATTCCGGCTCGGTCGGCGGCGGCGCCTGAGCCGCGGGGATTTCGTCGACTACCTCGACGACCTGTCTCGACTCGGGCTCTGCGGGTGCCTCTTCGCTGGCCGCGGGCTCTACAGAGATGTCCGATTGGCTCTCCGGTTCCGGGGCTGCGGTGGTCGCTTCCACGGTGGGCTCGGATTGGAGCGCGGGCTGCGGCGGGGTGGGTGCTGGTGGCTCCACCGTCGAAGGGCTCGCCTGCTGTGGTGCCGGCAGCTGTTCCTGTTCCGGTTTGGGAACAGGCACCGGCGAAGGCTCGGCGACCTGGATCTCCACCTCTGGCGCCGGTTCGGGCTTCGCTTCGTCCCGTTGGCTGGATTCTTCGGCGATGGCCGCCTCTGGAGCTCGGGTGGCTTCCACGGGCTCTGGCGCCGGTTCGGGCTTCGCCTCTTCCCGTTGGCTGGATTCTTCGGTGATGGCCGCCTCTGGAGCTCGGGTGGCCTCCACAAGCTCTGCCTCGGGTTTGGGTTTCGCCTCCTCCTGTCGGCTCGGTTCTTCGCTGATCGTCGCGGCTGGAGCTCGGGTGGCCTCCACAGGTGGTGGCGTCGGCGCGGCTTCGATGGTCGTTCGATCCGGCTCCAACGGCGCCGGAGCCTGGGAGCGGGCTTCTCGGTCAGGCAGAGGAGGACTGGCGTCCCCGGGTTTCCCCTTGGAGAGCTTGACCTTCATCGGCGTCAGGGACCGGCCCCCGGCCTCGAGGAAGGAAGCGTTGATCGAAGGTTTCTTTCCCTGTTGCAGGTCGAACACAGCTACGTAGGTGAGGAACTCCGGATGCTGCACTTCGACCTGCCACGGGCCCGTTGCGAGACCGGCAACTACGGCCCGTCCCTTCTGGTCCGTGGCCACTTCCGGAGGATTGCCTTCCGATCCGCGCCCCTGAAAGCTGACCACGACTCGGGCTCCCGCAATGGGCTTGCCCTTCGAGTCGTTGGCCTGGATCCCTATGGCTTCGGTTCCTCGCCAGGATTGAGCCCGGGCGGGCAGAATGGTGGCCAGTGCAAGAAGGCCGGCAACCAAGGCCAGGCGGCGGTGGTGATGCATCGTATCCCCCTTCGATCGCGTCAATGGGAGGCAAACCTGTTCGCTCACTGCTCCAGGCAGCTTACCCTCAGCGAGGCGCTTGGACAAGCCATCCTGGTCGAGGAGGCGCGCCCCCGTCGGCAGGGCTGTCCTGATACGATTGGCGCGAATTTCGGGAGGAACCATGAATCCTTTGCGAGAACTCCAGGCTCAGGGGCAGGCTGTATGGCTGGACTACATTCGGCGGGACATTTTGCTCGACGGTTCGCTCCGCCGGATGGTGGACGAGGATGGAGTCAGCGGTGTTACCAGCAATCCAGCCATATTCCAGAAAGCGATTGGGGAGAGCGAGCTCTACGATCAGGCAATCCAGGACTACCTGACAGCGGAACCGCAGGGGCAGGTCGAAGGTCTCTACGAAGCTCTGGTCGTCGAGGACATACGCCTGGCAGCGGACATATTGCTATCGGTCTTCGAAGGCACGAACGGTCGCGATGGTTTCGTCAGCCTCGAGGTGTCTCCGCACCTGGCTCGCGATGCCGACGGCACCCTGGCAGAAGCTCGGCACCTCTGGCAGAGAGTCGAGCGGCCCAACCTGATGATCAAGGTTCCGGCCACCACCGAGTGCACGCCAGCTGTCGAGGAACTGCTCGCGGAGGGAATCAACGTCAACGTGACGCTGATGTTCTCCATGGCCCACTACGAGGCTGTTGCCGGAGCCTACTTGCGAGGTCTGGAGCGATGTCAGAGCCCACAGCGGTTGGCGTCGGTGGCCTCGTTCTTCGTCAGTCGGGTCGACACGAAAGTGGATGAAATATTGGAGAACCTCGGTGGTGAGGCGGCCCTCGACCTCCTGGGCAAGATCGCGATCGCCAACTCCAAGCTGACCTATGCTCGCTATCAGGAGCTTTTCGAAGGTGACTCCTTCCGGTCGATGCGTGATCGCGGAGCTGCCCCGCAGAGAGTCCTATGGGCCAGCACCAGTACCAAGAACCCCGCCTATCGCGATGTGATCTACGTCGAGGAGCTCATTGGTCCCGCGACAGTCAACACGATTCCACCCGAGACCCTGGAGGCGTTCCGGGATCACGGCAAGGTAGGGCCGACACTTCTCGAGGACTTGAGCGGTGCCAGCCGGCAGATCGACGAGCTCGACTCCCTCGGGATCGATCTGCAGGCCGCCACCGAAGAGCTCCAGCAAGAGGGGCTCGATAAGTTCGCGATGCCTTTCGATAGCCTGTTGGATACCCTGCGGAGCAAGCGTGATTCGTTGCTCGCCGGCGTTGCCGTGCGCTCTGGAGTCGAATGAGAATCTGGATTCACGGTCGGACGTGTATCGGTAGCCCGAAATGAGAGGCGGAAATCCTTTTCAGGGCGGCAGAGGCGCTGGCTTCGGCGGCGATTTCGCCGGCCTCACCGGGCCGGTGCCGAGGGACCTGTGGATTCTGCTCGGGGTGATCTTCGGTACCTTCACCCTCCAGTTCTTTCAGATTACCGAGTGGTTGCCTCGGCTGCTTCGCCTCACGCCCCTCGTCTGGCGCGGTGGATTCCTCTGGCAGTTGGTGACCTATCCCTTCATCGGCACTGGGGCACCCAATTTCTGGTTCGTGCTGGAGCTGCTCATCCTGTTTCTGTTCGGACGAAGCGTTCTCAGCCGACTCGGTAGCCGCGGATTCTGGAAGCTCTTGATGTCCGCGACTCTGGCAGCAGGAATCGCCGCGGTGCTGATCGGCGTGCTGGCGGATGTGATGGCGGGCCCGGGACCACCCCCTGCGACGACCCTGGTTCTCATGCAGGGCCAACGAATGGTGCTGACGATCCTGATCGCGGCCTTCGCAACGATGAACCAGAACGCCACGATCCTGCTGTTCTTCGTGCTGCCGATCCAGGCGCGCTGGTTCCTGCTGCTCGAGATCCTCTTCGCCTTTCTCGGCTTCCTCTCCACTCATGATCTGGCTGGGTTCATCGGTCTGTGTGTAGCGGTGGGTTTCACCTACGGCGCTCTGACTGGGTGGCGAACCCAGAACTGGGTCCGAAGAACCAGGTTGGGCCTGCAGCAGCAGTGGCTCAGTCTCAGGCTGAAGTGGATGCGAAAGAAACGCGGCATCCACGTCGTGCGCGACGACGATGACCGTCCTGGTCCCTGGCTTCATTGAGGGTCGGGAATTTTCCCGCGATTTACAGGCGTTTGAAGAGGTGAGTCTTTCCTGGCTCCGGCAGGGTTCCCATCGACACCGGGGAGAAGGACGGGGTCAGGTTTTCATTCGACAAATCCCCTGCCGCAGTACCTTACGTCACAAAGGAGAGTCATGTCGGATACGTTGACGTTGCCAGTACTTCCTCTCAGGGACACTGTCGTGTTCCCTGGGGTTACGACACCTATCGGTGCCGGGCGTCCCGGTACCCTGCGCGCAATTCAGGCCGTCTCCAGCTCGAAAGAGAAGCTGGTCTTCGCGGTGTCCCAGCGGGAGAACCGCGAGACGGTGACTCCGGATCGTCTCCACACCATCGGCACAGTGGCGCGGATCGGTCAGCTGCAGAGAGTCACCGGCGGAGTGCAGTTTCTCCTGCATGGAGAGTACCGAGGTATCGCCTTGAGGATCAGCGATGCCAATGGTGAATACCTGGAGGCTATCGTCCGTCAGGCGGAAGAGATGTCACCCAGCGATCCGGCTGACGCGGCCTTCCTGGGGTTGCAGCGAGAGGTACGCGAAAGGGCCCTCGAGCTGGGGCAGAAGGCGGGGTTTCCTGAGGACGTCGTCAAACAGGTCCTGACCTCGGCCGAAAACCCGGCCCGCCTCGCCGATCTGGTCGCGGCTTACCTGGAAGTGCCGCACCTGGAGCGGCAGATGCTCCTCGAGACACTCTCGGTCGAGGAGCGACTGCGCCAGGTGCTGCTGCAGGTTCAGCGACAAATCGGGGTGCTCGACGCGCAGCAGGACATCAAGAGCAAGGTGCAGCGTGAGCTGGGTGACCGGCAGCGCGAGATGGTGCTTCGCGAGCAGCTCAAGGCGATACAGGACGAACTGGGTGAGACCGACGGGGACCCTGGTCTCGGGGAGCTCAAGAAGGGCCTGGATGCTTTGGATCTTCCCGCGGAAGCCCAGAAGGAGGTGGACCGCGAGCTCGATCGGTTGGAGCGGATGAACCGGGAATCGATGGAGTACCAGGTCATTCGCACCTACCTCGAGAACATCGCCGAGCTGCCCTGGAACACTCGCAGCGAAGACGATCTGGATCTCCACCGCGCGGCCGACATCCTCGATGAGGACCACTACGGCCTGCAGGATGTCAAGGATCGGGTGTTGGAGTTCCTGGCGGTTCGTCAGCTGCAATCCGAACGGGATCTGCTCGCATCGGTGGTCGTCGAAAGTGACGACGAGCCGGCGGTTTTCACTGATTCGGCGGAGAGTGAGGCGGACGCTCTTTCGGCTTTGACGGTTGACCAAGAAATCGACGACGAGTCGGCCTCGGGCCCTCGTCGCCCACCCGAGGAGGACAACAGCTCCAAAGGCCCGATCCTGCTGTTTGTCGGCCCACCAGGCGTCGGCAAGACCTCGATTGCGAGGTCGATCGCACGAGCCATGGGAAGGAAATACGTTCGCATCTCATTGGGGGGTGCGCGCGACGAGGCAGACATTCGGGGCCACCGCCGGACCTATGTTGGGGCCATGCCGGGTCGAATCCTCAAAGGAATGAAGCAAGCGGGTACGAAGAATCCGGTCTTTCTCCTCGACGAAGTCGACAAGCTGGGGGTTTCCTACCAGGGTGACCCAGCCAGCGCCCTGCTCGAGGTTCTGGACCCGGCGCAGAACGACAGCTTCGTCGACCACTATCTCGGCGTTCCCTTCGACCTTTCAGAGGTGCTGTTCGTCACTACCGCAAATTTCATCCAGAACATCCCGGGTCCTCTTCTGGACCGCATGGAAGTGGTCGAATTCACCGGCTACACGGAGCGCGAGAAGCTGGAGATCGCCAAGCGCTACCTGGTGCCTCGACAGTTGATTGGCAATGCCCTGGACGAGGACAATCTGACCATCTCCGACGAGGCGTTGGCGGAGGTCATTGCGCACTACACCCGCGAGGCGGGTGTGCGGCAGCTCGAAAGGGAGATCGGTCGACTGGCTCGCAAGGTGGCTCGCAAGATCGCGACCAACGAAGTCGAGACTTTCAAGGTGGAACCGACAATCGTCAGCGATCTGCTGGGCCGGTCGAAGATCCATCCCGAGAAGATGTCACGCGAGGACCAGGTCGGAGTGGCGACAGGTATGTTCTATACACCAGTCGGCGGCGACATCATGTTCGTCGAGGTCAGCACCATGCGTGGCAAGGGTGAGCTGGTTTTGACGGGTCAGCTGGGTGATGTGATGAAGGAGTCGGCCAGGGCCGCCTGGAGCTACGCTCGATCCCACGCCTCGGAGCTCGGTATTGCCGAGGAGATCTTCGAGCAGATGGATGCCCACATCCACTGTCCGGCGGGTGCGATTCCGAAGGATGGCCCTTCGGCTGGTGTCACGATGGCCACGGCGCTGGTGTCGGCGCTCTCTGGCCGCTCCGCCAGGCACGACATAGCAATGACCGGCGAGATCACGCTCTCCGGCAGGGTGCTACCCATCGGCGGGGTCAAGGAAAAGGTGTTGGGGGCAGTTCGGGCCGGTATCTATCGGATTGTCCTGCCGGCCGACAACGAAACGGATCTCGATGACCTGCCGGATGACGTCAAGGACCGCCTGGAGGTCATCGCGGTCGAAGAGCTGGGTGAGGTGTTGGGGCCCGCCATTCAGGGTGGCTCATTCGAAGACGGCAAGCTCCTGTTCAGCGAACTCGAGAGCGGTCGACCGGCAAGAGCCCCCAAACAGCTCCAGCACTGAGGCGGACTGAAGAGATCCCGTATACTTCCGCCGTCAACGACCTCTGGCGGAAGATCTGCTGTGCTGACTCGAGTCATCAAGATCCTGGCCTTGGCCGCCATGGCAGTCGGCTCATTCGGCTCGTCTGCGGGTGCGCAGGAAAAACAGGCCATCAAGCTGGAGAACGCCAGGCTCGTGTATGAGGAGATGATCGACGAACGGGAAGGGGGTGTCCCGCCCTCTCTCAGGGCGGATGCCAAGTGCGTCGCCGTCATTCCTCATGTCGTCAAGGGTGGATTTCTGGTCGGGGGACGTCACGGCAACGGGGTGATGAGCTGCCGCAATGACGCGGGCGTTTGGAGCCCACCCGTCTTCATCGAGATCAAAGGCGTCAGCCTGGGTTTGCAGGTCGGTGGGCAAGCCAGCGATCTGGTGCTCTTCTTCATGTCCGAAGAGGCTGCCCGCTCGCTGATGACCAGCAAGTTCACCCTCGGAGGTGACGCCAGCGTGGCAGCTGGGCCGGTCGGCAGGGAGACGCAGCCCAATTCGGACCCGAACGTCAATGCGGACGTCTACTCCTACGCCAGAGCTCGGGGACTGTTCGCCGGAGTCTCACTTCAAGGAAGTCATCTGGCTCCCGATCAGAAGGCTATCGAGAGCTACTACGGCGAACGTATCTTCCCGGAGAAAATCGTCTTCGAGCACCGAGTCCCCAGAAACCCTCCCGAAGCCCGGGCCTTCGCGGAGTCGCTGCCCTGAGACACTGAAGGGCGCAAGGGCTTAGGGGCGTAAGGGCCCAGAGTTGCCGAAAGAGGTTGAAGCGGCCGGACCCCGTGCCGGCCGGGGTGTGCAGGGGGAACCACGGTCCTGAAGAAGGTGATCACAATTCAGGTGTCAGAACCCGTCAGCCTTCCTGAAGGTCCTGCAGGCGCCTGTTGGCTTGCTTGATCTCCAACCTCAATCGCTCGATGGCGATTTCGACCTCTGCCAGCTGATCTTGAAGGGACCGTTTCTGAATGGCGAGACGCTTGTCGTGACTCTGGAGCCAACGCAAGGAAGTGCGGAGTCGCTCAGCCGCGTCCTGTCTTGGGTCTACCACTCCCTGCGGTCACTTTCCGGGCTCGGCTCGATCACTTCTTGCGTGCCTCCTTTTGCAGGCCCTCGATCAGGAGTCGCTCCTCTTCCAGTGGTGTTCTCATGCACAGGGCCCGATGGTCGTAGGTGTAAGAGAACGCACCTGAGAAGGGCTTGCTGAACTGGAAGTTGAAGTTCCATGCGGACTTTTCGTCCTTGCTCGTCGAGCTCCATGGGCAGCAAGCGGTAAGCTGAAATTTGACCGGTAGATTGTAGGCACCCTTGGCCATCGGCCGCAGCAGCGACTCGAGCGCTTCGAGGCTCGGCAGAGCCCAGTCGTCGTAGCCAGCGAGCAAGAGACCATCGCAGTAGGTTGCAGCGCGACGCCAATCAATGTCGCGACCGTTGTCTTGGGTCGCCCAGAGGAACCCGGTGCTCGGATCCAGGTAGACGCCATCGACCCTCTCTTCCTCGATCTGAAGCTGCGCGAGGTCCTCGACGATCGCCTCGATAAAGGCCCTGGAAACGAAGGGTGCCACAAGAGGGTCTAGATCCTCTGCTCCACCAGGCACCGCCGTCTGAGCTGCGGCGCTAGACAACGGGCCGATCAAGGCCAGCGCCAGAAAGATCGTGGATCGATTGCGGCAACAGGACGGACGAGGAACCATGGATCGGTGCAATAGCGGGCCTAGGCGAGTCTTTGCTGGCTTATCCGAGTCGGTCGATTCTTCCGGGATTGTAGCCGATATCATTGATCGCTGGTGCGGGTGGAAGCGGGTCTGGAGGCCTCACGGATAACGACATCCGGAATGCGTGCATTGCCTGCCTGAGTCACCATCCAGCGGCTGGCCCTATGTTACGATCAGCGGCTCGGTGCAAGCCATGAATGGACCTCGGCGAAACGAGTTGATTGGCGAGACTCTGCGACGATTCGTGCGTCGTGGGGCGAAGACTCATCTGTCGAAGCTCCTGGGAAAGACGAGGCCTGAGGACGTTGCACTCCAGTTTCCCCGCTTGACACCGGCCGAGCAGCTCGAGGTCTTCGAGATCCTGATCGAAGACTACCCGGACAGTGCCGGAGCAGTTCTCATCGAGTTGGAGCCGCAACAGCAACAGGCGGTGCTCGAGGCGCTGGACCGGCAGAAGATCGCGCGAGTCCTGTCGGACATGTCTGTCGACGATGCCGTCTCGCTGGTCGACGCGCTGCCGCCAGATCTCAGGGACAAGCTGCTCGAGATCGTCGATCTCCGCAACCTAGCTGAGCTTCAGACCCATCTGACCTTCGGCGACGACACGGCTGGGCGTTTGATGGACACCGCGTTTCTGGCGCTCGAGGAGACTTTGACTGTCGCCGAAGCGATTGGCGAGGTGCAGAGATCGTCCGAGCTCGACAACGTTTTCTATCTCTACATCGTGGATGGCGAGCACCACCTCGTAGGGGTGACGTCTTTGAGACAGTTGCTGCTCTGCCGGCCGGAGAGGACGCTGGGGGAAGTGATGACCCGGTCGGTCATCAAGGTGCATACCGATACCGATCAGGAGGAGGTTGCACAACTTGCGGCCCGGTACAACCTGCTGGCAATGCCGGTCACCGACGACTCCAACCATCTTGCCGGGATCGTGACCCTGGACGACATCATCGATGTCGTCGAAGAGGAGGCGAACGAGGATTTCTTCAAGATGGTGGGCACCACCGATGACGAGCTGGTGTACCAGGATCGCTCCTTCAAGGTGGCCGGTTTCCGCCTACCCTGGTTGTTGATCAACATGACCGGCCTGTTGTTGGCCGGAGCTCTGATCGGCATGTTCGAGGTGACCTGGAAGGAAGCTGCTTTGCTGGTGACCTTCGTGCCCGTCGTGATGGGCATGGGCGGAAACATAGGCTCGCAGACTTCCACGATCGCAGTGCGGGGTCTGGCCACCGGCCGAATCGTGATCGGCGAGTCCGTCCGTCGCTTTCTCTGGCAGCAGTTCAAAGTCGGCTCTGTCCTGGCAGTGGTCTGCTCTGTCCTGATCGGCGTCGGCGCCATGATCTGGGGAGCGAACTCCGCCTACGGCCTAGTTGTCGGTCTTTCTTTGTTTCTCGTCTTGATGCTCGCCTCGGTCAACGGTGCAATGATTCCAATACTCTTCGAACGGTTGGGAGTGGATCCGGCGGTGGCGGCCGGCCCCTTGGTGACCACTTCGAACGACATTACCGGTATTCTCATCTTCTTCGGCCTCGCTTCGATGTTCATCGAGCTCCTGGTGAGGTAGGCCGAGCCTCACTTCGCGGGATTCGCAACTACTGGAACGAGAGATGGAGCTGCGCAGCGCAGAGGCGCTTCTACTGGATGTCGTGGATCTCCACGACTACGATCGCATCGTGACTTTCTTGACTCGTGAGTGGGGCAAGAAGCGAGGGGTAGCAAAAGGGGCGCGCCGGAAGCACAGTCGATTCGGGGGCCAGCTGCAGCCCCTTGGCAAAGCTCGTGTGGACTGGATGGAAAAGGACAACCGGGACCTCGTGAGAATCTCGTCAGTCGAGCTCCAAAGGAGCGCGCGTCACCTGCAACAGGATCTCGAAGGGCTCCTATTGAGCGCCTATCTGGCTGACCATATTCAGGAGTTCGTGCAGGAGAACGAGGCGAGTGATTTGTTCTTCCGATTGTTGGACTCCACGGTACAGGCATTGGCCGGGGGGGTGGATCGTCACCTGGCAACGCGATACTTTGAGGCCTGGGTACTCCGGCTAGCTGGGATCTTCCCCGCCCCGGAGAGCTGTCCGCAGTGCGGCCTGGTTCTGGAGGTCTCTGGGGTGGTGCTGCTCGCCAGTGGTGAGTCCCTGGTTTGCAGATCCTGCGCGCGGACGGAGCCGAGGGCCAGAAACGTCTCACCCCAAGCTGTTGAGTTTCTCCGCCGCATCGATGGAGTGAAGCTGGTAGACCTGGATGACGTTCGGCCAGCCATCTCGACGCTGAACGAAGTCGAGCAGATCTGCACCAAGGTGCGGAGGAGTTTTCTGCAGAAAGAGCTGAGGAGTTATCAAGTGATCCGTGAGACGATCTCGGGGTTGCCCGGCAACCCGGCTCTCCCCACCGAGGATTTTTGAGTGGAAATCAAGAACGTGCAGAGTTTTCAAGAATTGATTCTTCGACTGCAGGCCTTCTGGGCAGAGCGCGGATGCGTCGTGCAGCAGCCGTACGACCTGGAAGTCGGGGCAGGCACCATGCACCCCGATACCTTCCTGCGGGTTCTTGGGCCCGAGCCGTGGAACGTTGCCTACGTTCAACCCTCGAGGCGCCCAGCCGACGCCCGGTACGGAGAGAACCCGTTCCGGCTTGCCAAGCACTTTCAGCTTCAGGTCGTCCTGAAGCCTTCGCCCAAGGACGTGCAAGCGGTCTATATCGACAGTCTCCGGGCACTCGGTGTCGATCTCGCAATTCACGACCTGCGGTTCGAGGAGGACAACTGGGAAGCCCCCACCCTCGGCGCCTGGGGAGTGGGCTGGCAGGTCATGCTGGACGGCATGGAGATAACCCAATTCACCTACTTTCAGCAGGCTGGGGGCATCGAGCTGGAGCCGATCAGCGCCGAGATCACGTATGGTCTCGAGCGAATCACCATGTTCCTGGGGCTGTCGCGAAGCGTCTACGATGTCGATTGGGTACCGGGTGGCGTGGACTACGGCCTCGTGCGCCATCAGGACGAAGTGGAATTCTCCAAGTACTACTTCGAAGTAGCTGATGTGGGCTTCCTGAAAGCTCAGTTCGACGGTTATGAGACGGAAGCCAAGCGCTGTCTGGAGGCTGATTTGGTGCTGCCCGCCTATGAGTGCGCGCTGAAGTGCTCGCACTTGTTCAACGTGATGGATGCACGGGGAGCGGTCTCGGTCACCGAACGGGTTGCCCTGATCAAGCGGGTGCGCAACCTGGCTGTCGCCTGTGCTGGTGAGTACGTGGTCAGTCGCGAGAAGCTCGGATTTCCACTCCTCGCGACAACCGGGGAATCACCTCTCGAGAAGAAGGAGGTGAACAATGGCCGGGAGTGAGTTTCTCCTCGAGGTACGCAGTGAAGAGATCCCGGCCAGGCTGCTGCAGCCGGCCATTCAGGAGCTGGCGACCCGCCTGTTCGCAGAGCTCATGGAGTTGAATCTGGCGCCGGCAAACATGGAGACCGGCTTCACTCCCCGCCGGCTGATTCTCATGCTCAAAGGCCTACCCTCTCGAGAGGCCGACCGCGAAGAAGAGTTCGTCGGACCTCCCGTCAGGGCTGCATTCGACACACAGGGTCTCCCGACACGGGCCGCGGAGGGGTTCGCCCGCAAGTGCGGCGTCGAAGTCGAAGCTCTGCAGCGGGTCGAAACCGACAAAGGCGAGTATCTGGCAGCTTCTCGCAAAGTAGTGGGGAGGGCCGTTTCCGAGGTACTAGCGCAGATGGTGCCGCCCCTCGTCGAGGGGCTCGGCTGGGCCAGAACCATGCGTTGGGGTGTCGGTGAGGGACCGTGGGTGCGACCCATTCACGGCGTCGTGGCGCTGTGCGATGGCGAGGTGGTGCCCTGTCGCGTCTTCGATGTCGAGTCCGGGAGAGAGACCTATGGACATCCTGTGCTCTCGCCTCGTCCCTTCGCCATCAGAGGCGTCTCCGACTACCGTCGAAAGATGGCCCGACGTCAGATCGTCGTGCGGTTCGAAGAGCGTCGTCAGAGAATCCAGGATCAACTCGAGGCGGCGGCGCAGAGTCTCGGTAGCGAACTGGTTGAGGATCAGGATCTGTTGGATCGGCTGACGGCGATGTGCGAGATTCCAGGTACGGTGGTGGGCAGGTTCGAGCCTGCTTTCCTTTCCCTGCCGCGTGAGGTGCTGATCACCAGCCTGCGGGACCATCAGAGCGCCTTCACGCTGGAGTCGGGAGGCATGCTGCTGCCGAGCTTCATCACGGTGATGGATCGCCCCGACGACCCGAAGGGCCGCGTCCGGGCGGGCAATGAGTGGGTCGTCGCGGCACGCCTCGAAGATGCCCGGTTCTTCTTCAACGAAGATGGCAAAACGAGCCTCGAGCAACGACGGGAGAAGCTGGAGCATCTCACGTTCCATGCCAAGCTCGGCACCTATGCCGCCAAGACTGAGCGAATAGCCGAGCTGACGAAGGAGATCTGCGACTCGCAGGGCTGGAGCGAACTGGTCGAGGACGCGAGTACGGCCTCGAACCTCTTGAAGGTGGACCTGACCTCGGAGATGGTCAAGGAGTTCACGTCCCTGCAAGGCATCGTAGGTGGTTTGTACGCCGAGCGAGAGCAGTATCCAGCCGAGGTGTGGCAGGCGATCTACGACCAGTATCTGCCCGCCTCCACCGAGGATGCGATACCGCGAGGACGAGTCGGTCAAGCGACGGCTCTGGCGGATCGCATCGACACTCTCGTGGGAATGTTCGGGCTCGGTCTGATTCCGAGTGGCAGTCGCGACCCGTTCGGTTTGCGACGAGCAGGCCAGGGGGTGGTGCGAATCGTCCTGGAGTCAGAGATGCCCCTGGACCTGGATCTGATTGTGGCGAAGAGCGTGCTGCTGTTTGGCGATTTACTGGACCGCAGCGGTCAGGAGATCCTGTCGGATCTTCGCCTCTTTCTCCAGGACAGGGTTCGTCACCTGCTGGGCCTTCGGGGCTACGCCTACGACACCATCGAGTCGGCGTTGGCCGCTGGCAGTTCCAATCTGCCCGACCTGCTGGCAAGGGTCGATGCCGTCCACAAGGTTCGGGAAGAGTCGGACTTCCTGTCGGTGGTGCTGGCAGCCAAGCGCATCGCGAACATCCTGCGCGAAGCTCCGGATGAGGACCTGGAGAAAGTCCGGCTGAAGGAGCCGGCCGAGCGGGATCTTCACGAGGCAGCCAACGCCCTGCGCAACGATATCGACCGGGCCGAGAAACAGGCAGATTACGAGCAGTGCCTGCGAGCTATTGCCAAGCTCTCAGAGCCGCTGGACAGGTTCTTCGTCGAAGTACTGGTCATGGATGAGAATCGCGAATTGAGGAACAACCGCATCGCGCTCCTGCAAGCGATCCAGCGAATGATCTCGCGTACAGCACGCCTGACCGAAGTGGTGGTGGACAAGAGCGAGCACCGCGATCGAGGGGAGTCCAAGTCGTCCGATTAGCGTCGCACGAAGGTCTATTTTTTCCGTCAACTGAAGCGAGAGGGAAATCATGAGTGAGAAGTGGATCTATTTCTTTGGCGATGGAAGTGCCGAAGGTAGTGGTGATCAAAAGGAGCTGCTGGGTGGCAAGGGCGCCGGTCTGGCCGAAATGAGCGGTCTCGGGATTCCGGTGCCGCCGGGTTTTACGCTGACGACCGAAGCCTGTATCCGCTACCACGCCAGCGACAAGAACTACCCGCCAGGCCTGGAGTCGCAGTTCGCGGAGCATCTGCACCGCTTGGAGGAGCTACAGGAGCGCAAATTCGGCGATCCACAGAATCCTCTTCTGCTATCCGTTCGATCTGGTGGCCCCGTATCCATGCCAGGCATGATGGACACTGTGCTGAATCTGGGCCTGAATCGCGAGATCGTCGACGCCCAGATAGCTGCGGGTGTCGATCCCCGATTCATCCGTGACTGCTACCGACGTCTACTGACCATGTATGGTGATGTGGTCCTCGGGGTCCCCCATGCGCTCTTCGAAGAAGTGCTGGCCGAAGCTCGCCGGGAGGAGGGGGTCGAGACGGACTACGAGATCTCGGCTGACGGTCTGGAGCGGATTGTCGGCGCCTTCGAAGAGATCATCGAGCGCCACGGCAGACCCTTCCCGAAAGAGCCGATAGACCAGCTCTGGGGTGGCGTTCGAGCGGTTTTCGATAGCTGGAATGTCCAAAGGGCGCGGGACTATCGTCGTCTCCACGGTCTGCCCGAAGACTCGGGCACAGGTGTCAACGTGCAGACGATGGTGTTCGGTAATCTCGGTCCCGACTGTGCAACCGGGGTGGCCTTCACGCGTGACCCGGCGACCGGCGAGAACAGGATCTATGGCGAGTACCTGGTCAACGCCCAGGGAGAGGATGTCGTGGCCGGAACCCGCACACCCCATGCCATTGCTCCTCGCGACGGGTCGGCTGGCCTGGGTGACGATTTTCCCGAGGCCTACGCGACCTTGAAGCAGGTCTGTGCCAGCCTGGAGGACCATCGCCGGGACATGCAGGACGTGGAGTTCACCATCGAGCACGGCAAGCTGTACATGCTGCAAACGCGGGACGGCAAGCGTACCGGAGCGGCAGCAGTTCTTGTCGCTGTGGAGATGGAGGAGGAAGGGAGTATCAGTCAGCAGGAAGCACTGTCGAGAGTGGTGCCGGAGCAACTGAACCAACTTCTGGCACCAGTGTTCGATCCGGAGGAAAAGCAGCAGGCGGTGTCCGGTGACCGACTGCTCGCCAAGGGCCTCGCGGCCGGGCCGGGCGCGGCCTCGGGCCGGATCGCCCTTTCCGCCGACCGAGCGGCCGAGATGGCCGGTACCGGACCGGTGCTGTTGGTCCGCGATGAGACCTCACCCGAGGACATCGTCGGCATGCACGCTTCGGCGGGCATTCTGACCAGTCGCGGAGGTATGACGTCTCATGCGGCGGTGGTGGCTCGCGGCCTTGGCAAGCCTTGCATCGTCGGTGCCGGGGCGCTCACCGTCCACGAGGACAAGGGTGAGCTCAGTGTCGGCGGCCAGCTCTTCAGAGAAGGCGATGAGCTCTCCATCGATGGCACGACGGGAGAGGTCATCGCTGGCAAACTGGCGCCACGTCCCTCCGAGGTGCTGCGAGTCTTGTTGGAGGGCAAGGAAGCCGAATCGCCTACTGTCCATGCCTTTACCGAGATACTGACATGGGCGGATGAGGAACGAAGAATGAAGGTGCGGGCCAACGCCGATACACCGCACGATGCGCAGGTGGCGCGCTCACTGGGCGCCGAGGGAATCGGCCTGTGCCGGACGGAGCACATGTTCTTCGAAGAGGACCGGCTGCCGTGGGTCAGACAGTTGATCTTGGCGCAGGAGGAGGAACAGAGAGACGCCGCGCTGGCTCATCTGCTGCCGGTACAGCAGGAGGACTTCGTCGGCATCTTCGAGGCCATGAACGGTCTGCCGGTAACAGTTCGATTGCTCGATCCTCCGTTGCACGAGTTTCTGCCCCACGATCCCAAGGCGATCGAACAGGTTGCCGACCAGATGGGGATCTCGCCCGCCGACGTGAAGGCGAAGTCGGAGGCACTCAGCGAGTTCAATCCCATGCTGGGTCATCGGGGGTGTCGCCTCGGCCTGACCTCACCGGAGATCTACGACATGCAGGTAGAAGCCATCGTGCGCGCCGCCTGCGCCTTGAGTGGGCAGGGCCGGGACCCACGACCGGAGATCATGGTCCCCCTGGTTGGCAGCGAAGAGGAGATGGCCCGACTGCGAGAGCGTATCGAAGGAGTCGTCCAACGGGTCAAGGAAGAGCTCGGGGCAGAGCTGGAAATACCCATCGGCACGATGATCGAGGTTCCACGTGCCGCCCTGGTGGCGGACCGGATCGCCCTCTTCGCCGACTTCTTTTCGTTCGGCACCAACGACCTGACGCAGATGGCCTACGGTTTCTCACGCGACGACGCGAGCCGCTTCTTGCCCGACTATCTCGAATCGGGGATTCTGTCGACGGATCCGTTCGAACGGTTGGATGTCGAGGGTGTCGGGCAGTTGGTCTCCTTGGCCTGCGAGCGGGGACGTCAAACCCAGAGCGACCTCAAGATTGGCATCTGTGGCGAGCATGGTGGTGAATCGCACTCCATCGACTTTTTCGAGACGTGTGGACTCGACTACGTTTCCTGCTCGCCCTACCGGGTGCCGATAGCCCGTCTCGCAGCGGCCCGCGCCAGGATGAGCCAGACCTGACCGTTGCGGCTGAGGTGCGGAACCAACGGGCCTTTGATAGTCGGCCTGGAGCGGATTGTTGGTTTCGGATTGTGTGAATGGAGTGTGACAACTGGCCGACAGTACGCCGCCTGTGGTGCGGTTGTGGTACAACGCTTGATAAGAGCGGGTCCAGCAGGGCTTGTGGTTGCTGCCCGGCGGATCTCGACAATAGGAAGGAGTCAAACATATGCATCCCATTCGAGTGGGTCTTGCGGGTTTTGGCAGGATCGGTCGAAACCTGTTTCGGATCCTTTACAAAAACCCTGACGTTCGAATCAGCGCCATCAGCGATACAGCCGACCATGCGGCGCTCGAGTACCTCATTCGGTTCGACACGATCTTCGGTCGCTTTCCAGAGGAGTTGAGCGTCAAGGAAGGCAACCTCTATGTCCACGGCCAACAGATCCCTATGTTCTCGGGACAGCGCCCGGGCGATGTCCCCTGGGGCGCCCTCGGGATCGACGTCGTCGTCGAGGCGACCGGGCAACAGCGCACCCGCGAGGAGTTGGAGGGACACCTGGAAGCCGGCGCCAAGGCGGTGATCCTCTGCGCCCCTCCAAAGGACCCACCCGACATCACCATCGTCATGGGCGTCAATGATCAGAACCTCCGACTCGAGGATCGGATCATCTCCAACGCTTCATGTACGGCTCACTGCGCGGCACCGGTGATCAAGATCCTGCACGAGGCATTCGGGATCGAGAGGGCCTTTCTGAACACGGTTCACGCCTACACCAACCAGCAGCGCCTGGCGGATGTGCCGGCCAAAGATCCGCGTCGCGGCAGAGCGGCAGCGGAGAACATCATCCCGCAACGCACCAACTCGGCGCAGATGATCATGGGCCTGATCCCGGAGCTCGAAGGCCGGGTCATCGGTGAAGCGATGAATGTCCCGGTGCCGAATGGTTCTTGCGTTGACCTGGTCTGCTGGCATGAGAAACCGGTTTCGGTTATGGCCGTCAACGAAGTAATCCGGACGGCTGCGTCCTCCTCACATTGGGCCGAGATTCTGCACTACGAAGACGATCCGATTGTCTCAACGGACATCATCCGAAGTCCCTTCTCCAGCACCTTCGATTCCCTTGCCACCATGGTCTTGAAAGGTGAGGTGTCAAAGACTCTCTCCTGGTATGACAACGGTTGGGGCTATGCCCACAGGGTGGTGGACCTGATTCGCTGTTGGATGGGTCTGCAACAAGAAGAAAAGGAGGTTGCCTGATGGCACTGCGCGTAGGCATCAACGGCTTCGGTCGTATCGGCAGGAGCGTCTTCCGGATCCTCAGCGATCGGGACGATATCGAGGTGGTGGCAGTCAACGATCTGTACGAGAATCAGCAGTTGGCCTACCTCTTGAAGTACGACACTGTCATGGGAGTGCTGGACAAGGAGGTCTCGATCGACGGCGATCAGATGTTCGTCGATGGAGACCGAATCGCGATGATCGATGAGATGGACCCCGCTGATCTGCCGTGGGCCGATCTGGGGATCGACGTTGTCGTCGAATCTACAGGTGTCTTCCGTTCGCGAGAGCAGTTGCAGAAGCACCTGGAGGCGGGGGCCAAGAAAGTCATTCTCACTGTCCCACCGAAGGACGAGATCGACGCCACCATCGTCATGGGGGTCAACGACGAGGATCTCGACCCGACGGATCGGATCGTCTCCAACGCCTCCTGCACGACGAATTGTCTGGCACCCATTGCCAAGATTCTCGATGACTCCTTCGGGCTCGAGGAGGGGTTCCTGACCACGGTCCATGCCTATACCAACGACCAGCGGTTGGCCGATGTACCGCACAAGGATCGGCGGCGGAGTCGCGCCGCGGCGGAGAACATTATTCCGACGACTACAGGCGCAGCGCGGGCCGTAGGCAAGGTGCTGCCTCATCTGGACGGCAAGCTCGACGGCATGGCCATGAGAGTGCCGGTGCCGGATGGCTCCATCGTGGATTTTGTCTGCCGCTTCGCTGCCACGCCCTCCCGTGAAGAGATCAATGCCGCTGTCCGGGAGGCTGCCGAAGGTCCGATGAAGAGGGTCGTCGAGTACAGCGAAGTGCCTTTGGTTTCCAGCGACATCATCGGCAACCCGCACTCGTCGATCTTCGACGCCCTGTCCACGGCTACACAGGGCGAGGGATTCGCCAAGGTAGTCTCCTGGTATGACAACGAGTGGGGCTACTCGAATCGGGTTGTGGATCTGATGGAGCGGCTGATGGAGATCGATGGCTGAGATGGCCGGGAATCGATAGGAATAGCAGGCCGATTGTCAGGGACGCTTGATCACCTGGCGCGCTGCGGACGAGCAGTGTCGTCAATCACAGGAAGCCGGAGGTAGTGGTATGGACAAGGTGGTGACCGCGATTCTCGGTGGTGGACAGGGTTCTCGACTGGCACCTCTCACTCGTTACCGCGCCAAGCCGGCGGTTCCGGTGGCGGGCAAGTTCCGTCTCATCGATATTCCCATTAGCAACAGCCTGCACGCCGGAATTGACCGGATCTACGTTCTGACGCAGTTCAACAGCGCCTCATTGCATCGTCATATCGCCCAGTCCTACCGATTCGATGTCTTCAGCAGCGGTTTCGTGAATATTCTGGCAGCCGAGCAGAGTGTCTCGAATCGAGATTGGTATCAAGGCACTGCCGACGCTGTGCGCCAGAATCTCCCGCGACTGATCTACAAGAGGCCGTCGGAAGTTCTGGTGCTGTCGGGCGATCAGCTCTACCTCATGGCTCTGCGCAGCTTTGTCGAATGGCACCGGGCCAACCTGGCGGACCTCACCGTGGCGGTCAAGGCAGTGCCACGTGAAGAAGCCCACGCCTTCGGTGTGATGAAGATCGATTCCCAGGGACAGATCATCGATTTTGTCGAGAAGCCCCAGGATTCGGCTCAGGTCGAGGAGCTGGTGGTTCCGACACAGACGCTCGAGCGCCTCGGATTCCCTCCCGATCCGGACCAGTGTCTGGCCAGCATGGGGATCTATGTCTTCAAGCCGGCCGTCCTGAAGGCGCTACTGGACGGTACATCGGCAACCGATTTCGGGCACGAGGTGATACCGACCGCAGTACCCGATCTGAGGGTCTTCGCGTTTGGCTATTCAGGATACTGGCGCGACATCGGTACGATCCCGGCCTTTCACCACGCCAACCTCGAGCTGACACAGAGTGTGCCACCCCTGGATCTCTACAGCCCGACAACACCGTTCTATACCCATCCCAGGTTCTTGCCAGGCACCAAGATCGAGGACTGCTCAGTCCACCACTCGGTGATCTGCGAGGGCAGTGTCGTCTCGGGTGCGAGCGTCAGCAACTCGATTGTCGGTATCCGGTCGATGATCCGTGAAGGGACGGTCATCGACAGCACCGTAATGATGGGTGCGAACTTCTATGAATGGGAGTCCGACACTCCAGACACTCCCTTGGTCGGCGTCGGTCGCAACTGCACGATTCGCAATGCGATCATCGATCTGGATTCGAGCATCGGAGACGGAGTTCAGCTGATCAACGAAGCCGGTCGCGATGAGGTGATCGAGGAAGATTTCGCGATTCGGGGCGGAGTCATCGTCATTCCAAGGGGCGCTTCGATACCCAATGGGACGGTGATCTGATATCGCTCGGCGATGAAGCTCTTGCTGTCTGATCTTATGCGTCGGCAGCTCGGATTCGACTCCGGGTTAGCGGGCTTCAAAGGTGGAGTCGAGCTTCGCACAGCGCAGGACAGCCGCGATCTGGCGTATCGATTGAAGTTGATCGCCAGGGACAAGGGTGCCTCCGCCGCGGCGCCCAGTGGCGGCACGCTCCACGGCCTGGCTCTTCTGGAAGAGGTCTGGCAGAGGTTGATGGGACGCTATTTGCAGAGCCGAGATTCGAGGTTCTTCCATCGGGCTCTCGAAATCTTGGCGCTGCAGTTGGGCGACGACGCACTGCAGCAGGTGCTCGACCGATTTGCCGCGGACTTTCTGGCCCTGGACGCAGAGACCGAGGTGGATGGAGGATTCGGCTGGGCCGCCGGCCGGCAGGGTAGCGAGCGCCAGGAGGTCTTCAGGGAGCTGCTGATCTTCTGGTTGATCCACTCGAATCCTGCAGTCCAGCCTCAGATAGGACTGCTGCATGACTGCGACTTCGTTCACGGTCCCCTATTCGAGAGCTTCACGTCAGCCGTGCAGGAGTTTCTTGCCAGCCTCCCGGGTCTCGACGAGCAGGACGGGAGCCTGCTCGGCATGCTGTTGGCCCCATATCGCGCAGCTCCCGACTCCATCGGTCAGCAGCTCCGCATGTTGCTGGCTCGATGGGGCCGGCTGCTGAGTGGTCTCGAAGCTCAGATTCAGTTGGGCATCGACGTCCTCACGGAGGAAGAGGTTCCCAGGTTCGCAGGCAGTGCCGGTCCGAGTCAGGCGCCCTCGCTGCCCGCCGAGTCGGATGAAAGTCAGGCGAGCTACAGCCAGGACAGAGACTGGATGCCGGAGCTGGTGCTGATCGCCAAGAACGTCTTCGTCTGGCTCGATCAGATCTCCAAGTCTCATGGCCGGCCGATCCACCGGCTCGACGAGGTCCCTGACCAAGCTCTGGAGAGCCTGGCCCGCTCTGGTTTTACCGGTCTTTGGTTGATCGGCATCTGGGAACGCAGCCTCGCTTCCGAGCGCATCAAGCGCCAGGCGGGCAATCCCGAGGCCATGGCCTCGGCCTATTCCTTGAGGCGATACCAGGTCGCCGAGAACCTCGGTGGCGATACTGCGCTGGATATGCTGAAGGACCGTGCCGCGAGGCATGGGATCCGACTCGCGGCCGATATGGTCCCGAACCATACGGGAATCGACTCCGATTGGCTCCTGGACCACCCTGACTGGTTCTTGGGCGAAGCGACCTGCCCCTTTCCAGGCTACAGCTTCCAGGGTCCGGATCTTTCGCCTTCGCCTGGAGTCGGGATCTTCCTGGAAGACCACTACTGGGACCGCAGCGATGCCGCGGTGGTCTTCAAGCGCCTCGATCGCAGCAACGGCGAGAGTCAGTTCATCTACCACGGCAACGACGGAACCTCGATGCCTTGGAATGACACGGCCCAGCTGGACTATCTCAACGCCGAGCTGCGGCAAGTGGTGATCAACACCATCGTCGGCGTGGCGCGCAGGTTCCCGGTAATTCGCTTCGATGCGGCCATGACTTTGGCGAAAAAGCAATTTCACCGCTTGTGGTTCCCGGCTCCGGGTGACTCGGGTGCCATTCCTTCGCGCGCCGAGCGAGGACTGTCGAGTGCCGAGTTCGACCGCTACATGCCGAGGGAGTTCTGGCGCGAAGTCGTGGACCGGGTCACCGTCGAAGCACCCGACACCCTGCTCATGGCCGAGGCCTTCTGGTTGATGGAGGGCTACTTCGTCCGCTCACTCGGCATGCACCGCGTCTACAACAGTGCCTTCATGAACATGCTCAGGGACCGGAAGAACGCAGAGTACAGAGCGCTCGTCAAGGAGACCCTGGAGCACGATCCGCGGATCCTCGGACGCTATGTCAACTTCATGAGCAATCCGGACGAGGCGACGGCGGTCGAGCAGTTTGGGCGGCAAGATCTCTACTTCGGTGTGTGTACCTTGATGGCGACACTGCCCGGCCTGCCCATGTTCGGCCACGGCCAGGTCGAGGGCCTGGGCGAGAAGTACGGCATGGAGTACGCCCAGGCCTACCAGGACGAGCAGCCTGATGGGGCGATGATGGCGCGCCATCAATCGCAGATAGCCCCCTTGCTGCACCGTCGAGAGCTCTTCGCCGGGGTCGAGAGGTTCTTGTTCTTCGATTGTCTCGACAGCAGGGGTAGGGTCAACGAGGACGTTTTCGCCTTTGCCAACGGGAGCGACGAGGAACGGGTTGTCGTGTTGTTCAACAACAGCGAGACTGCGACCAGAGTTCGCCTGCACGAGTCGGCACCCTTCCGCGATACCGCCTCGGGAGCCGGCGCGGGTTCGGTGCGAACAGCAAGACTCAGCGAAGGCCTTGGGGCAGGTACAGACCAGCGCCTCATGGTGCGTTTTCACGACCGGATTTCGGGTGAGGAGTTCGTGGTTCGATCCCAGGATCTGGATTCCTGGGGCCTCAAGGTGGAGCTGGGTCCTTTTCAGTGTCGGGTGTACGAGAAATTCTCCGACATCTGGGATCAGCAGGGCCGATGGGGACCTCTGGCTTCTCGCTTGGCAGGCCGCGGAGTCGGCAGTCTCGAGGCCGCCCTCCGGGACCTGGAGCTGGAGCCGCTGCGGATGGCCTTCGAGGAGGCTCTGCCGACCGAACTGATGAGCCGCTTACTGGAGCTGCCCGAAGCCGGCACCGGGCTGCAGAGCCGACAGTGCGAACAGCAGTTGCAAGCTGGACTCGGAGGGCTGCTGGATTGGATCGCGCGCCGTTGGAGCCTGTCGCACGGCCACGAAACCGAGGTAGCCAACGGCGAGGCCTGGCTCAGAGCGGCGTTTTGCCTACTGGAGGAGCCTGAAGAGCCCGAGATGGAGAATCAGGACGGAGAGGATGCGGAAGAGGACGACCAGATTGGTTCGAAAGCCGCCCGAACCCTCCGGGAGTCCCCAGAGATACTGGTGGGATTGTGCGCCTGGATTCTGGTTCAGGCGGCTTCGAAAATCCTTCAACGCTCGATTGCCAACCGGGATCTAATCGGTGACTGGCAGCCCTCATGGGGGGTCGAGGACCAATTGATCTCGCTGGGTGTTCCGCTTGTCAGGGCCCGTGGATTGTCGCAAACGCTGAGCTTCACGTTGCGCCGGCCGTGGCAGCCACCAGAGTCCCCGGCGACACCTCTCGAGCTGCTGGGTGGCTGGTTGGCCGATGACGAGGTCCGGCAGATCCTAGACGTCCATCGATACGAAACCGAGGAGTACTTGAGAAAGGAGGGACTCGAGTTCCTCCTGGGCTGGAAGTTCCTTCAGGCCCTGCTTCATGAGGAGGTTGGCGCCAGCCCAGACGATGCAGGTCAGGTAGCTCGGATCGAAGCCTGGTGGGAGTTGGTCAACGAAATTTCCGATGTGGCCCAGGCCTCTGACTACAGGGTTTCGGACATTCTCGATCGAGTAGAAAGATCGAGCGAAAGGGAATCCGAACCACCCGCCAACCCTGAGGGTTGAGGCGGCCGGCGCTTCGCCCCGGCCGGTCTCTGGGGGCTTGGGGTCCTAGGCAGATAGCCATCATCTTTTTGAGGTCCGTCCGGGTGGTTCGCAGGGGGACGGCGGCGGCTACTCAGACTGCGACGGGCGGGCCGCCACCTGCGCTCTCCGGCGCGCCGGATCTGAGGTGCACCATGATGGCTCTTGCGCTGCGCTTGTCGAGAGCCCCCCTGTCGAACCACCCGAACGAACCTCCGGCACCAATGGAGGCAAGAGGGCCATTGGCCGTATTGGCCTAGAGGTACCACAGGAGCTTGCAGCGGCCGGACCCCGTGCCGGCCGGGGTGTGCAGGGGGAACCAAGGATCTCAGGTGAGAGGTCTCTCCAACGGGTGAGGGTCCGGCGGGGGGACCTCCAGGGGGTTGGTTGCTGTGGAAGGGAGGATAGCCCCCTGGGGGCCCCGCGTCGGACCCCTCATAGATTGTGGTCTCTTGCTTTGGTCCTGAGCCCAGGTCCTTTCGAACTACCCGGACGGATCCCGGCCGATACTCGCCAGAGGTTCAGGAGGCCGGTTCGAATACCAAGAGAACCACCGAATGTGGGGCGAGCCTGAGAGCGTGACCTCGAATCCGACGGGTACGAAGGCTCGAGGTATTGAGAATCTGCCTCCAGTGCCCGAAGGATTTCGTCTCCGGTAGCTCGAACAGGTGGATGCGACCGTCGCTGTTGAACACCGCCAGTGTGGCCTTCCTGGCTGCCGGCCACAGGAGGCCGAACGGCTCGGGACGATGACGGTTCCAATCAGCCTGGGTCATCTCGGAACCGTCGATCGAGATCCAGACGAGCTTCTGGTTCGCCGAGATCCCTTCAGCGAGGGGTAAGTCCAGGTCTCGCCTAGCGGCGAAAGCCTGACGCGTGAACTCCAAGGTCTCCAGCCTGTCCGGGTCGAGATCCCAGTCGACCCAGGTACCCGGACTGTCGTGGCAGTAGGCGTTGTTGTTGCCCTGTTGGCTGCGTCCGAGCTCATCTCCATGACTGAGCATGGGAACCCCCTGCGACAGCGCGAGTGAGGCCAGAAAACAACGCTTGATGCTGAGCCGCAGGAGCCGGATGGGCTCTGACTGCGTGGGTCCCTCGACGCCCCAGTTGCGACTCAGGTTGTGGTTGTGCCCATCGCGGTTCTCCTCGCCGTTGGACCAATTGTGTTTCTCCTCGTAGCTGACCAGGTCCTCCAGCGTGTATCCGTCGTGGCTGGTCACGAAGTTGACGCTGGCCCTGGCAGGCCTGTCCGCTGCCTCGAAGATCACAGGGCTACCCGCGACGGAATCGGCGAATCCCCGGGTTGTTGCCGGATCGGAGCGCCAGAATGCGCGGACTCTGTCCCGATACCTGTCGTTCCACTCTGACCAGCTGCGTGGGAACTGGCCCAGACGGTAGCCCTCGGGTCCGAGGTCCCACGGCTCGGCGATCAACTTGACCTTCGACAGCACGGGATCGGACTCGATCGCCGCAAAGAAAGGGGAGGCTGGGTCGAAGTCCTTTTCGGTGCGACCGAGGCTCGCAGCCAAGTCGAAACGGAAGCCGTCGACGCGCATCTCCGTGACCCAATATCGGAGGCAGTCGAGTAGAAATCGGACGACGACAGGTTGACCGGTGTCGAGCGTGTTTCCACAGCCCGTGAAGTCCTGGTAGTAGCGTGGCTCATCAGGCTGTAGCCGGTAGTAGATGGAGTTGTCCAGGCCGCGAAACGCCAGGGTCGGACCGAGATGGTTGCCCTCGGCGGTGTGATTGAACACCACATCCAGCAGCACTTCGATGCCGGCGGTGTGCAGCCCCCGGACCATTTCCTTGAACTCCCGGACCTGCGTGCCGTCATCTGCTGTGGCGTACCCTGAGTGAGGAGCGAAAAGCCCCAGGGGGTTGTATCCGAAATAGTTGGTGAGCCCCCGACGCGCCAGGTGTTCTTCCGTGGCGATCTGGTGCACCGGTAGCAGCTCGACAGCCGTGACACCCAGGCTCTCGAGATGCTCGATGACCGGCTTCTGGATCAAGCCGAGGTATGTGCCGCGCAGAGGCTCAGGTACGCCCGGATGTAGCCGGGTCATGCCCTTGACGTGACACTCGTAGATGAAGGTCTCCTCCCAGGGCGTCGACGGAGGCTTGTCGTCCCGCCAGTCGAAGCTCGGATCGACGACGACGGAGCGGGGAACGTGAGGCGCGCTGTCCTCGAGGTTCGGCAAGTCGTCGCTTTCGAAGCGGTGTGAGCCGAAGAGGGAGGGGTGCCAGTGAAGCTCTCCTGACAGGGCGCGAGCTGCCGGATCGACCAGCAGCTTCCCGGTATTGAAACGGTGCCCGGCTGCCGGCTCCCAGGGGCCGTCGACCCGAAAACCGTACGGCTGACCGGGTCCGACATCCGGGAGTGAGCATGTCCATAGGTCCGGGGAGACGCGCTGCAGGCTCACCCGGTCCGACTCCCGCGCTGGATCAGTGGTTTCGAACAGGCAAAGCTCGACGGCTGTTGCGTTGGCCGACCTGAGGCTGAACTGTGTCCCGTTACCGTTCCAGATGGCGCCGGGCACCGGGAACAGCCATGGTTCGAAGTCCTTCACGGTCTCGGCTCCTGAGACTCGGCATCGAGGCGCCCGGACAAGACCGCGAGCCGTCGCAGCCGCGCCGCGGTCTCGGTATCTGCCATATCCTGCTGCAGCCGCCAACCCCAATTGCCCTCGCTGGAGCCCGGAGTATTCATGCGCGCCTGACTACCGAGGCCCAGGACGTCCTGCATGGGGAAGATCGCGAGGTCGGCGACCGAATTGAGAATGACGCGAATCAGGTCCCAGTGAGTCTCGGAGCGATCTCCGCCCACGTAGTCGACGACAGATCTGTACTCTTCAGGAGCCAGCTTGTCGAGCCAGCCAGCCGCAGTGTTGTTGTCATGGGTCCCGGTGTAGGCAACAGTGTCTCGACTGTAATTGTGGGGTAGATGCTCGCTATCATGGGAATCGAATCCGAACTGCAGGACCTTCATGCCGGGCAGTCCGAGCTGCCGCTTCAAGTCCCTGACCTCGGAAGTGATGAGACCCAGATCCTCAGCCACGAGAGGCAGCTCACCCAGGACCTCTCGGAGTCTCTCGAACAGGCCCGGACCGGGACCTGGCTCCCAGCGTCCGTGGACCGCCGTCGGCTCGCAAGCATCGATCTCCCAGTAGCTGGAGAACGCTCGAAAGTGGTCGATGCGGACCATGTCGTAGAGGGTCAGACTGAAACTCAGACGCTCGATCCACCATTGATATCCGTCCGCCTCGTGACGCTGCCATTGAAAGACCGGGTTGCCCCAACGCTGACCGGTCGCGCTGAAGTAGTCCGGCGGCACACCAGCCACGAAGGTTGGCTGCCCCTCGGCATTCACCTTGAACAAGTCACGATGCGCCCAGACATCGGCGCTGTCCAGGGCGACGTAGAAGGGCATGTCTCCGAGCACGCGTACACCGACCCGCGCGGCAGCTTCCTTTAGGCGAGACCACTGGGAAGCGAAGAGATACTGGACGAACTTGTGGTAGCCGAGCTCCTGCTGCAGCTGCCCCCTGGCAGCGGCAAGGCCGGCTGCCTCTCGCGCTCGGAGATCGGCTGGCCACTCGGACCACGGCTTGCCGTTGAAGTGATACTTGAGAGACGCGAATAAGGCCCAGTCCTCGAGCCACGAAGCCTGCTCGGGTTCGCCAGACCAGACTTCGATTTGCTCTCGCTGTCGAGCCGAACCGGACTCTTGAAACCGATGCCACGCAAGCCTCAGCAGCCCGGTCTTCCAGGCTACAACCTTGCCGAACTGGACACTCGCAGTGGCGAAATCTGGTGCATCCAGATCACCGGCATTCAGAAAACCGGCTTCTACGAGGTCGAGGGGAGAAATCAGGATCGGGTTGCCGGCATAGGCCGATGACCCGTCGTAGGGCGAGTGGTTGGCACCGGGTGGAACCAGAGGCAGCATCTGCCAGATCGTCTGGCCGGCCTCCTGCAGCCAGTGTAGAAAGAGGTGGGCATTCTGTCCGAGATCGCCTATACCGTAGGGCCCCGGCAGGGAGGTGGGGTGTAGAAGAATGCCCGAGGCTCGTCGAGTCATGGGCGGGATGATAACCTGACGCGCTGAAATTCCCCGGGGGTGATGAGTATTTCCCCGTGTCCTCAAGAATTCTAGACCCTATCGCGAGGTGTTGGATTTGTCCGCAAGAAAGCAACGTATCAAGATACCGTGTCGCCAGGTGGCCGACATCGAGCTTCCCCGAGAAGTAGACCGACTGTACGACCTGGCCTATAACTTATGGTGGAGCTGGATGCCACGCGCCCGACAGCTCTTTTCCTCGATCGACGTGGAGTCCTGGGCCCGTTATCGCAACCCGGTGGATCTTCTTCTCAACGTAGATCGCACCCAGTGGGAGCAGCTCGTCAGCAGCGATGCCTTCATGGGATCGTATTCGCGGGTCATCCACGATTTCGACAGGTACATGAACGGCGCGGTCGAGACCTGGTTCGACCGGCGCTATCCGGATCATGAAGGGGGCACCATGGCGTACTTCTCCATGGAGTACGGTCTGGACACTTCCCTGGCCATCTACTCGGGTGGGCTCGGGGTGCTCAGTGGGGATCACTGCAAGAGCGCCAGCGACTTGGGGTTGCCTTTCGTCGGCGTCGGTCTTCTCTACCGTTCAGGGTACTTCCTCCAGGCCATCGATGCCGATGGTTTCCAACAGCACATTTACCCCGACTACGACTTCAACCGCCTGCCGGTCAGACCGGCTATGGATGAGAGGGGTAGAGACGTCGTCGTCGTCGTGCCACTACCTGGCCGAGAGGTCAAGGCCAGGGTCTGGGTGGCACAGGTCGGCCGAGTTCCCATCCTGCTTCTCGATACCGATCTGCCGGCCAACGATCCCTCGGATCGACCCATCGCCAAGGTGCTGTACGTGCGCGGCCGAGAGATGAGGCTGGTGCAGGAGATGGTTCTGGGTGTTGGCGGCGTGAAGGCACTTGGGGCCCTGGGCATCGCGCCTGCCCTCTGGCATATCAACGAAGGGCACAGTGTTCTTCTGCAGCTGGAACGAATGAGAAAGATAATGGCGACCGAGGGGCTCGACTTCGAGACGGCTCTCGGCATGGTCGGCCGAAATGTCGCCTTCACCACCCATACTCCCGTGGCGGCAGGCAACGAGCAATTCGACCCTGAGCTCGCCACCACCTACCTGAATCTCTGGTCCGAGCCCCTGAAGACGAGCTCGGAGCGTCTGCTCAAAGAAGGCAATCCAGACCACGGCGAACCTGACCAGCCGTTCAACTTGACGGCCTTCGCTCTGCGCACCAGCAGCTTCGCCAACGGCGTGAGTCGCTTGAATGCGGAGGTCGCGGACCGCATGTGGCGACATCTGTTTCGCGAGACTCCCGTCGAGGAGCCGGTGGTGCAGCCCATCACCAACGGGATTCATCTGCCGACCTGGTTGGGAGTCGAGCTGCAGAACCTGTTTGCGCTGCAGCTCGGATCGGAGTGGCAGGAGAAGCTGCTGGATCCTGAAGCCTGGGAGTTCGTCTACGAGATCTCCAATGAAGACCTCTGGGCGGCGCATCAGTCTCAGAAGGAGCGACTGCTGCGATTCTCGAGATCGCGTCTTCTAGAGCAATACGCGCGGCATGGGAGATCGCCGTCCAAGCTCAGAGAGGTGACGGCCTTCTTCGAGGGCGAGGCCCTGACGATCGGCTTTGCCCGCAGGTTCGCCACCTACAAGAGAGCGGGCCTGCTGTTCAGTGACCTGCACCGCTTGAGAGGCATCGTCCGCAGCACCGATCGACCTGTGCGCATTCTGCTTGCTGGCAAGGCCCATCCTGCGGATCGGCCGGCCCAGGAGCTCATCCAGCACCTCTTCATGCTCAGCCGGGAGCCCGATCTCGAGGGTCGGGTCGCCTTCATCGAGAACTACAACATGCGGGTGGGCCGCATGCTCGTCCAGGGCGTAGACGTGTGGCTGAACACACCGCGACGTCCGCTCGAGGCGAGTGGCACCAGCGGCCAGAAGGCGGCGGTAAACGGTGTGCTCAACTGCAGCATCCTGGATGGCTGGTGGCCGGAAGGCTTCGACGGCGAGAACGGCTGGGTGATCGGCGGTGGCGAGACTGCGGCAGAAGAATGGGTACAGGATCGACAGGACGCCAACTCGCTCTACTCGACGCTCGAGGATCAGATCCTGCCCAGATACTACGAGCGCGATGAGCGGGGATTGCCAGTGCTGTGGATCGATATGATGAAGCGTTCGATCGCCTCGATCGGAGCCCGCTTCACGGCCAGCAGGATGGTTCGTGAGTACACTGATCGGGCGTATATGCCACTGGTTGTCGCGAAATCGGGTTCGAAGCGAGAGTAGCGGTGCCGAGCCCAGGGCTATTCAGACGCCCCCGCCGGGGTAACCAAGGTCCGACGGAGGAGGACGCCTCGTGACAACGATCCAGATCCTCGACGATCGGCTGATCAGTCAGATAGCTGCCGGGGAGGTCGTCGAACGCCCGGCATCGGTCGTCAAGGAGTTGGTGGAGAACTCTATCGACGCCGGCGCCCGATCGATTCGAGTCGATCTCGAAGCCGGTGGCAAGCGCTCCATTCGCGTCGTGGATGATGGGCTCGGTATGGAACGCAACGATGCGCTGCTGGCCTTCGACCGCCACGCCACGAGCAAGATCGTCAGCTTCGATGACCTGCAGGGAATTGCGACTCTGGGGTTTCGTGGCGAGGCGCTCGCCGCGATCGCGGCCGTGGCCCGTGTCGAGATGACCACGGCTGCGGAGCCGGGCGAAGGTCATAGCATCCGCATCGATGGAGGGCACATCCGGTCGGTGGAGCCGACAGCTCACCCAAGGGGTACAGTGGTCGAGGTCCGATCGCTGTTCTTCAACGTTCCGGCGCGCCGCAAGTTCCTCAAGACCGTTCGCACGGAGTTGCGCCGAGCTACGGAGGTTATCCAGGGCTACGCTTTGGCGAGGCCTGAGATCGGCTTCACTCTGACGCATGAAGGCCGCACCCTCTTGGAGGTCTCACCTGCCGGGGACGACCTCGATGCGGCAAGGCGTCGAATCGGTGAGCTGTTCGGCGCTCCGGCGAGTCGAGAGTTGGTGGAGTTCTCTCGTCAGGGGCCCGGAGGGGAGCGGATCTGGGGGTTCGTGGGCAACCGCAAACAGGGTCGCGGTCGGCGGATATTCACTTTCGTCAATCGTCGACTCCTGAGGGATCGGACCGTGATCGCCGCCTTCTATCGCACGGTGCGGGAGTCCTGGCGCAGCGAGGACTTTCCTGGCCTCTTCCTCTTTCTGGATATTCCTCCCGAAGAGGTGGATGTCAACGTACACCCCCAGAAGGCCGAGGTTCGTTTCCGGGATGGACGATTCTTCGGCAGACTCTCGTCGTCATTGCAGGAGGCGCTGGAGCGAGCAAGGGGTGAGGAACCAGCCCCCTTGGTGGAGCCTCACGGTTTGCCCAGTGCTCCCCTTGCCTGGCAGGGCCTCGGTCAGCGATCCGAGGGCTGGCTCGGGTCTGGAGGTGGGCAAATCGACTCGAGCGAGATCAGGGAGCTCGACATGAGCCGGCCGGGCGAACCGGTCGGAAGATTGGCCGATGTGGCTTTTGCACCCCTCGCCAGGGCAGCGGTTCCGTTGAGTGGCCGATCGGGCGAATCGCGTCCCTTTCGGCTTCTCGGCCAGTACAAGGGAACCCTCATTCTGCTCGAGGGGCCTGACGGCCTGTACCTCATTGATCAGCACGTGGCCCACGAGAGGGTCTTGTACGAGCGATTCCGGCGCCAGCTGACCGAGACCGTGGTCCGAAGTCAGCAACTCCTGGAGCCAATCCTCATGCAGCTGGCCCCGGCAGAAGCGATGAGGCTGGCCGAAATGGGCCCAGATCTGGAGCAGCTGGGCTTCTCACTCAGTGAGATGTCGGGCAATGTCATGGCCGTAACGGCCACACCTGCCGTCCTGACCCCTGGGCTGGCCGAGCAGATGCTGGCCAACCTGGCAAGTGAGACCAGCGACGGAGAAGCGACGGCGGAAGACCTCAAGGAGCGCTTGCTGCAAGCCCTGGCTGCCAGCCAGTCCTGCCGTGCGGCGGTGAAGATGCATCATCAGCTGTCTGCCGAGGAGATGGAATCCTTAATGACCGAGCTCTTCGCGGCGGGCCAGCCCTTCGCCTGTCCTCACGGCAGACCCATCGTCCTGAAGATGGCGGATATCGAGCTGGAGCGTCGGTTCGGCCGTCGGTGAGAAGCAGACGCCCCGCGAGTGTCGCAGCGGCGGTGGGGCAGTGCTAGCATGGCGCGCGATGTTGGAGAACCTCATATCCCTGACCGGGCTCGAGGAGCGGCTCCGCTACCGCTTCCGACAGCCGAGGCTTCTCGAAGCAGCGCTCACTCATACCTCCTGGGCCAACGAACAGGGGGTTGAAGACGACTACGAGAGGCTGGAGTTCCTCGGCGATGCCATTCTGGGGGCCGTGGCGGCCAGCTGGCTCTACGATCGTCGTCCGGATCTGGACGAAGGGGAGCTGTCAAAGCTCAAGAGCTATGTCGTGAGTGAGTCTGTACTCGCAGAACATGCCGAGCACCTCCGTCTTGGGGAGTACCTGCGTCTGGGGGTTGGTGAGAGTCGGTCCGGGGGACGCGAGAAGCGATCGTTGCTGGCCGATGCCATGGAGGCCATTCTTGGGGCGGTGTACCAGGATGGCGGGCTCGAAGCGGCTAGGGGAGTCGCTCTGCAGCTCCTGGAATCGACGCTGGGCGAGCGAGTCGAGATCTCCGAGCTGCGGGACCCCAAGACAGCCCTTCAGGAAGCAGCCCAGGCCAGAGGTGGGAGCCTGCCGGAGTATCGCCATGTGGCCGAAGAAGGACCGGACCACAAGAAACGATTTCATGTCGAGTGCTGGATCGACGGCCTCTTCCTGGGTGAAGGCGACGGCAGCACCAAGAAGCAGGCGGAGCAACGGGCGGCCCGAGTGGCTCTTGCTGCGCTGGAAGATGATTCACAAGAGAGCGACAACGCTCTTCAATGAGAAACGACCACCTGGTGAGTGGATAGCAATAGGACAGCGATATGCAGAGGATCAAGGAGCTCCCGAAGCGAATCGGCGAAGAAGTCGTTCTGCGCGGCTGGCTGATGAACGCCCGCTCGAGCGGCAAGATAGCCTTCCTCCAGGTCAGGGACGGTAGCGGAGTCGTACAGGCAGTCGCCAGTCGGGCAGAGCTTTCGGAGCGTGCCTGGGAGGACGTGCAGAAGATCACTCAAGAATCTGCTCTCCGGCTGACCGGCACCGTGAGTGAGGACCCTCGCTCCCCGAGCGGCGTCGAAATCCACTTGCTCGATCTCGCCGTCGAGCACTTGTCGGAAGAGTTCCCGATCACCAAGAAGGAGCATGGTACCGGCTTCCTGATGGACCACCGGCACCTCTGGCTTCGCTCCAGCCGACAGAGAGCGGCGCTCAAGGTCAGAAGCGAGGTGTCGCAGGCGATCCGGGATTTTCACTACGAGCGGGACTTCGTTCTCATCGACTCACCCATCCTGACTCCGGCCGCTTGTGAAGGAACTTCAACTCTGTTCGAAACCGACTACTTCGGTGACCAGGCCTACCTGAGTCAGTCGGGGCAGCTCTACCTCGAGCCCGCTGCGGCTGTCTTCGGCAAGGTCTACTGCTTTGGTCCGACCTTCAGGGCAGAGAAGTCGAAGACCAGGCGCCATCTCATGGAGTTCTGGATGGTGGAGCCCGAGGTCGCGTTTCTGGAGTTCGCAGGCTTGTGTGACCTGGCCGAGGAGTTCATCAGTTATCTGGTGGCTCGCGTGCTCGATCGTTGCGCCGAAGAGTTGAAGGTACTGGAGAGGGAGACTTCCAAGCTCGAGGCGGCAACCAGTCCCTTTCCCAGGATTACCTATACGGAAGCTATCGAGACGCTGCAGAAGTCGGCGGTATCGATCGAGTGGGGTGAGGACTTCGGCGGCGATGACGAGACGATCCTGGCCGAGCAGTTCGACCGGCCCGTGCTGGTGACTCACTATCCTACCGCCCTCAAGGCATTCTATATGGAGCCGGATCCGGACAATCCTGAGCTGGCCCTGGCTCTCGATGTGCTGGCTCCAGAGGGCTACGGCGAGATCATCGGTGGAAGCCAGAGGATCCACGATCATGACCTACTCAAGCGACGGCTCGAAGAGCACGAGTTGCCGCTCGAGGCCTTTCAGTGGTATCTGGATGTGCGGCGGTACGGGACGTTCCCTCACAGTGGCTTCGGCATGGGTATCGAGAGGTTCGTGGCATGGGTGTGCGGCCTGAAGCACCTGCGCGAGACGATTCCGTATCCACGTATGCTGAACAAGATCTATCCCTGACTTGTTCGAAACCTCTCGCTCCCTAACCTACGCCGCCCTGGCGGTACTGATCCTGATCTGGGGTACCACGTGGGCGGTCATCCGAGTAGGCCTGCGGGGACTTCCGCCTTTCACCGGCGTGGCGCTGCGGTTCGGCATCGCGGCAGTTGTACTGTGCAGGGCCGGGTTGGATCCCCACAGCTGACCTTCGAGATGGTGGTGACGCTCAGGACCCCGGAGTATCACTGCCGGCGCGGCCCAGGAGGGTCTTCCAGGTCCTCAGGTCCCGGGCCAGCTCCTTGAGAGCCGACGCCCAAGAGCCTCTGGCCATGCTCCAGAGGAGGAGCGCTGCCAGGAGGACTGCGCAAACCGTTTCTAAGATCCCTGCAGATTCGGTGGCGGCGAGCGACATTGGCGGCCGCAGCGTGATGCCCAGACGATCGAGGGCGAGGTCGAGCATGTAACCCATTCCGAGCGCGGTTACGATGACGCTACCCAGGTAGATGGCGACGAACCGCCGGCCGAAGACTCGCGCGATCACCACCAGGGAAGAGGCGTTGGTGGCGGGTCCAGCCAGCAGGAAGACCAATGCCGCTCCGGGACTGATTCCCTTGAGCATCAGGGCAGCGGCAACCGGCGTGCTGGCCGAGGCGCACATATAGAGCGGAATGCCCATCAGCAGCATGGTGAGGAGGGCTCGAGGGCCTTGGCCCACCGCGGCCTCTACGAGATTGTCCGGCACCAGGGCAGTAATGACTCCGGTCAGCAGAAAGCCGCTCACCAGCCAGAACCCGATTTCGTCCACCATGGTGACGAAGCCGTAGCGGAGGGCCCGCCTGGAGAGCGCGCCAGGCCCCTCGGAACGATCCGAAGTCGAAGCTGACGGGTCCCTTTCAGAGTTGTCGTTCGGATCGATGGTCGAGCCCTCTTCAGGGTCCTTCGCCGCGAGTAACGAGGAAACGGCCGCAACCAGACTGGTCACCAGAGCGGCTATGGGCCGCAGAATGGCCATCAGGGGACCCATGAGACCCCAGGTGAGTAGGATCGAATCGACGCCGGTCTCCGGCGTGGAGACGAGAAAAGCCAGGCTGGCTTCACGACTGGCGCCCTTCCTGGAAAGCTCGATGGTCACGGGGACGACAGCGCAAGAACAGAGCGGCAGAGGAATGCCGAGGCAGGCGGCGCGAAAGGTGGCTCCGAAGCCTGGCTGGCCGAGCCATCTCGAGATCTTCTCCGATGGGATGAGGACCGTCATCAGGCCCGCGGCCCCCAGGCCCAATATCACGTAGGGGCTGGCAACCAGGAAGACCCCCCAGGTGGCTTTCAGGATCTCGATGAGAGTAGGCATGGCTTTTCGGCGTTGATCGTAGCTGTCGCTCGCTGGCAGAGGCAAATCGGGGCTCATGATCAATCCGGGTTAGGACACGACGGTGGGGTCGAGGTCTGAGGTTTGCTAGACTCTGCGGCGCTCATGAGACCCAAGAAACCAGCCCAGCGGGTGGGCATGATCAGTTTGGGCTGCCCGAAGAACCGGGTCGACAGCGAGATCATGCTCGGTGAGCTGCGCAAACGTGGGCACAGAGTCGTCAACGAGATCGGTGATGCGGAAACCGTCATCGTGAATACCTGTGGCTTCGTCGAGGAGGCGAAACAGGAGTCGATCGATACGATTCTAGAGGTCGTCGCGGCCAAGCAGAGCGGTGTGAAACAGGTGCTCGTGGCTGGTTGTATGGCCAATCGAGACGCTCTGGAGCTGGCACGGGAGATTCCGGAGATTGACGGATTCATCGGCCTGGACGACTTGCGTGACGTCGATGAGCTCGTGCAGTTGGGTGGCGCAGGGCCGCAGCCGCCATCGCCCTCGCATGTCGTCTTCGACCATCTGGCTGAAAGGCTGTTGACGACTCGCGGCTACGCCTACTTGAAGGTGGCTGAAGGGTGTGACAATCCCTGCACATTCTGTGCGATCCCGCTGTGGCGAGGACGATTCCGCAGCCGCACGATCGCCAGCCTGGTGGAAGAGGCCCAGAACCTGGAGCGCGAAGGGGCTCGCGAGCTGTGCCTCATTGCCCAAGATACGACTCGCTATGGAGAGGACATCGACTTGGGCCGTCACGGCCTGTTGCGGTTGGTTGAGGAGCTCTTGAGCTCTACCAGCTACTCCTGGATTCGGTTTCTCTATGCCTACCCGACAACCCTGGATCTGCAGCTACTGGAGCTCATGGGCAGGGAGGAGCGGTTCGTCTCGTATGTGGACATGCCCCTACAGCACAGCCATCGAGAGATTCTCCGAGCCATGCGACGAGGGGGTACGGGCGAGGCCTATCTGGACCTGTTGGAAACGATTCGAGAGCTGGTGCCTGATGTCTTCTTGCGTTCCACCTTCATCGTAGGATTCCCTGGCGAAGAGGAGGCTCACTTCCGGCATCTCCTGGACTTCGTGGACCGGGCTCGGTTCGATCATCTGGGTGCTTTTGCCTACAGCCCGGAGGAAGAGACGCCGGCGGCAGAATTGAAGAACCGGGTAGCGAGACCGCTGGCCAGAAGTCGGTATGACCAGCTTCTGGAGCGCCAACGCCCCATTTCCCTGGCCAGTCGGCAGCGATTGATTGGCCGCCGCCTCCAGGTCCTCGTCGAAGGCCCATGCGAAGAGTCCGAGCATCTCCTGGAGGGGCGCCACTACGGCATGGCCCCGGACATCGATGGCAGATTGCTGATCAATGACGGACTGGCGCCTGCCGGCGAGATGGTCGAGGTCGAGATCACCGAGGCCTTCCCTGATGATCTGGTCGGGCGCATCGTAGGTCCCCGCTCCTTGCCCGGGATTCAGGTCGCTGCTATATGACGGACGACGGTGTTGCCATGGTGGTTATCGAAGATGCCTGGCGCTCGCCGGCGACTCTCGGCCCCAGTGTCGTCACTATTGGCAACTTCGATGGGGTTCACACGGGGCAGCAGGCGATACTCCAACGGCTTGTGGATCGCGGGCAGGCTATTGGCATCGACTCGATCATGGTGACTTTCGAGCCTCACCCGCAGTCGGTGCTGCAGCCGAAACAACCGCCGCCGCGCCTCACGACCCGCGACCAGAAGCGAGCCCTGGTCGAGCGAATGGGGGTCGGCACGATTGCCGAGGTGCGGTTCGACGAGTCGTTTGCCGAGACCACAGCGCAGCATTTTGTGGAGGCCTTCCTGCACGAGAAGCTCCAGGCGGCAGAGGTCTACGTCGGGTCGCGATTCGTCTTCGGACGGCGCAAGGAAGGCGACCTGCCGCTCCTCCGCGAGATCGGGCGAGCTCTTGGTTTCGAGGTATTTGGTGTCGAGGAAGTGGCATTCGGTGGGGCGCCGGTGTCGAGCACCCGTATTCGCCGGGCGATACAGGCGGGAGAGGTCGCAGATGCCGGAGCAATGCTGGGCCGCGCCTACTCGATCTGTGGGTCGGTGGTGCGAGGAGACGGACGGGGAAAAAAGCTGGGATGGCCGACAACCAACGTCGCTACGGCTCACGAGGTGCTGCCACAGGATGGTGTCTATGCCTCGAAGGTCTGGCTTCCCGAGCTCGATGGAGTCTTCGATGCCGTGACCAACGTCGGGTCGCGCCCGACCTTCCCCGACGGCGACCGGAAGGTGGTCGAAAGCCATCTCTTCGGCTTCGATGGGGAGATCTACGGCAAAGGAGTAGAATTGTGCTTCCTCGAAAGGCTGCGCGGGGAGCAGGCTTTTCCCTCGGCCGAAGCCCTCATCAGCCAGATCGAGAAGGATGCAGGGAGGGCGCGAGAATACTTGCAGCAAGAGAACTGTTTAGAGTTCGTGCCGACTATCGGCAACTGATGCCCACGGCATGAAGTCCAGGGTATGAACACCCTCGGTTTAGCTTCTTCAACGAGAAAAAGGAAGGAATCCATGGCAGACAACGTTACGACAGTCAGCTCCGAGAGCTGGGAAGACGATGTGCTGAAGTCCGATCTCCCCGTCCTGGTAGATTTCTGGGCCGCCTGGTGCGGGCCCTGCAAGATGGTGGCCCCTGTCCTCGATGAGCTGGCCGTCGAGATGGGTGAGAAAGTGCGTGTAGCCAAGCTCAATGTCGATGAGAACCAGGCAATTGCCGCCCAGTACCAGGTCAGGGGCATTCCGACCTTCATTCTGTTCAAGGACGGTCAGGTGGCGGACCGCATGACCGGTGCGATGCCCAAGAGCGCCTTCGAACAGCTGATCGAGCGCCACACCTGAGCACGGTCTCTGTGGGTGTCCCCTGAGAGGTCGAGTCGATCTCTGACCAGGGCCCGCCTCCAGATCTCATGCTGCGACAATTCTGCGAGTGATGAAGCACTACGAAAAACTCGGGCTGTTCTACCTCGGCCGGTCCAAAGCCACGGATGCCGGCGACGGCGAGCAGCCTTTGCTGCTGTACGAGTCCAAGGACCTACTGACGCATGCTGTGTGCGTCGGCATGACCGGGAGCGGCAAGACCGGACTCTGTATTGGACTGATCGAAGAGGCTGCGATCGATGGGATCCCAGCCATCATTGTCGATCCAAAAGGTGACCTGGGCAACCTCCTGCTGACATTCCCCGAGCTGCGACCCAGCGACTTCCAGCCCTGGGTCAACCGGGAAGAGGCGAGCCAGCAGGGTCTCAGCGTCGAGCAGTTTGCCGAGAAGCAGGCCGGGCTGTGGACCCAGGGCCTGGCAGAGTGGGGACAGACTGGCGAGAGGATCGGCCGGCTGCGGGATGCGGCCGATTTCGCGATCTTCACTCCGGGCAGCGAAGCCGGGCTGCCGATTTCGGTCCTGGATTCGTTCAAGGCACCGTCGAGCCTCGATTGGGAAGACGCCGACCTGATTCGCGATCGGATCGAGTCCACCGTTACCGGCCTCCTGAGCCTTCTGGGCGTCGAGGCTGACCCGATCCAGAGCCCCGAGCACATCCTGCTGTCGAATCTGCTGTCGCATTTCTGGCGGGCTGGCGCGGACGTGGGTCTGGCCGAGCTCATCCGGGGCATCCAGGAACCCCCCTTCGATCGCGTCGGGGCCTTCGACCTGGAGACGTTCTTCTCGACCACCAAGCGGACCCGTCTGGCCATCAAGTTGAACAACCTGCTGGCTGCGCCCAGCTTTCAAGGTTGGCTCGAAGGCGCACCCCTGGATCTGGAAGAGCTGCTCTACTCAGAGACCGGCCGCCCTCGGGTCGCCATCTTCTCGATCGCTCACCTCTCCGACCAGCAGCGGATGTTCTTCGTGACCCTGCTGCTCAATGAAACGCTCAGCTGGATTCGGCGACGACCCGGTACCAACAGCTTGCGGGCTCTCCTCTACATGGACGAGATCTTCGGCTATCTGCCGCCGGTCGCCGAGCCGCCATCGAAGAAGCCGCTGCTGACACTGCTCAAGCAGGCGAGGGCCTACGGCCTGGGAGTCGTGCTGGCGACTCAGAATCCAGGAGACCTGGACTACAAGGGGCTGGCGAATATCGGCACCTGGTTCCTGGGTCGGCTGCAGGCAGAGCGAGACAAGGAGAAAGTGTTGGAGGGGCTCAAAGGAGTGACGGTCGATGGTGGTCTCAGCCGCCAGGAACTGGATCGACTGCTCTCTGGCTTGAAGAAGCGGACCTTTCTCCTCCACAACGTGAACGAGGAGCGGCCGGAGGTCTTCCAGACGAGATGGGTCATGTCGTACCTGAGGGGACCCTTGACCCGAGACCAGATTCGCACCCTGATGGCTGAACGGAGAGCCGAATGGAGGTCGCCAGAGGTGCCTGAAGGAGACGATCCAGAGGCGCAAGAGACAGCCGCCATGGCTCCTGGCGAGGTGTCGAAGGGCGAGCCTGATGATGCTTCGTCGACTGCGGTCGACAAGCTCCCTGGGCTCGAGAAAGGTCTTTCACAGTTCTTCTGCAGCCGGTCTACTGCTGGCAAGGATCAGCCACACTACGAGCCCTACCTGTTGGGGCTCGGCAAGGTCGAATTTGTCGACCGGAAGACCAGAGAGGTTCTGGCTACCGACGAAGCGAAGTTGATCCTGCCTCTCAGGCCCGGGCAGAGTGCGATCGACTGGACCGCGGCCGAGGTGCTCGATGTGGGTGAGGATGAGCTGGCCCGAGAACCCGACCCTGAGGCCACTTGGGCTCCGCTGCCCGAAGCAGCCGAGCGTCCCACGAGCTACACGCGCTGGAGGAAGGAGTTGGAGGATTTCCTCTATCGGCAGCGGCGGCTCGAGATGTTCCAGAGCACTGCCCTCGAGGCGATCTCGCTGCCGAGAGAGTCGGAGCGTGATTTCCGAATCCGTCTCGCCGATCTGGCCCGGGCCGAGCGCGACCGCAGACTCGAAGCGCTGAGGAGCTCTTTTGACACGCGACGCCGCAAGCTCGAGGATCGCATCGACAAGGCTGAGCGCCAGCTGTCGAAGGAGAAGGATCAGGCGAGTCGGGCCAAGCTGGAAACTGCGGTCTCGATAGGTACGACCCTCTTGTCGGTGCTCACCGGTCGCCGGAGACTGAGCCAAACCACCATCAACCGTGCCGGATCATCGGTACGTGATGCAAGAGAATCATCACGTCAGTCCGAAGACGTCGTGGAGGCGCGCACTTCGCTCGAGGATCTCAACGACCAGCTGGAGAAGCTGGAAGCAGAACTGGAGGAACGGCTTCAGGAGCTGAGCCGTGATCTGGATCCGCTGAGCGCGAAGCTCGACCCGGTGACCATCCAACCGCGTCGGACCGATGTGGACGTCCAGTCGGTCAGCCTGCTCTGGGTCACTGACTAGGCGCCAGGTTCGCAAACCGGCAGTCGGCCACTGGGTGGCACTGCTGCGGGCGGGTCAGCGCTGCCGCTCGACCCAGTAGTTGGGAGCTTCCTTGGTGATCAGTACGTCGTGAGCGTGGCTCTCCTTGAGTCCTGCCGACGTGACCCTGACGAACCGCGCATCGACCCTGAGTTGCTCGATGTCGCCACACCCGGCCAGACCCATCCCCGATCGCAGACCGCCAGTGAGCTGCGGCAGCATTTGATGCACGCTGCCCTTGTAGGGGACGATGCCCTCGATGCCCTCCGGCACCATCTTGCCGAGCTCCCCGTTGGCCTCTTGAAAGTAGCGATCGGCACTGCCCTTGGCCATCGCCGAGAGCGAACCCATTCCACGATAGGCCTTGTAGGTTCGTCCCTGATAGAGGATGGTCTCGCCAGGGCTCTCCTCGGTTCCGGCGAACAGTGAGCCGATCATTACCGAGTGGGCGCCGGCGGCGATCGCTTTGCTGATATCCCCCGAGAACTTGATGCCGCCATCGGCAATCACGGGAATATCTCGCTCCGCCGCCGCCTCGCAAACCTGCTGGATGGCGGTGATCTGCGGCATGCCGGCGCCAGTGACGACTCGCGTCGTGCAGATGGATCCGGGGCCGATGCCGACTTTGACGGCGTCCACATCCCGGTCGATCAGGGCCTGAGCTCCTGCTCGGGTCGCGACGTTACCGGCAATCAGCTTGATATCCGGGTACCTCTCCCTGAGAGTAGCGACGGCTGACAAGACCCCAGCGCTATGAGCGTGTGACGAGTCCAGAAGAAGGAAGTCCGCACCGGCGTCGATGAGAGCCGCGGCTCTTTGCAGGCTGTCGACTGAGGCGCCGATCGCCGCACCCACACGCAGGCGACCCAGTTCATCCTTGCAGGCCTTGGGAAACTCGATGGCCTTTTGAATGTCCTTGACTGTAATCAGCCCCTTCAAGCTACCCGCGGCGTCCACCACCAGGAGTTTCTCGATTTTGTGTAGATGCAGCAGGGCCTTGGCCTCTTCCAGCGTCGTACCCTCGGCAACCGTGACCAGGTTCTCCTTGGTCATCAAATCATCGATTCGCTTCTCCAGGTCCCTTTCGAATCTGAGGTCGCGGTTGGTGAGAATTCCCACCAGTCGCCCCCCGTCCGAGGTCACCGGCACCCCTGAGATCTTGTAGCGGGCCATGACCTCCAGAGCCTCGCCGATCCGCTGTTCGGGCCGCATCGTGACGGGATCGACGATCATCCCGGCCTCACTCCGCTTGACCTTGTCGACCTCTTCGGCCTGGGCCTGGCTGGGCAGGTTCTTGTGGATGACGCCGACGCCGCCGGCCTGGGCGACGGCGATCGCCAGTCGCGATTCCGTGACCGTGTCCATAGCAGCCGTGGTCACGGGTATGTTCATCTCGATGCCGCGACACAGACGAGTCTTCAAATCCACGTCGTTGGGATGAACCTCCGAGTGGCCCGGAACGATCAGGACATCGTCGAAAGTTAGGGCTTCTTCCGGCAGCTTGTTTTGCTGGCTCATGATGGACTCAAACGGTTGTAGTGAAGAGAAGGCCCCCGCAGGGGCCGGCCGTGGCAAGCGTATCAGAAGCTGCTGAAGCAGTGGGGCAGTGAAGCAGTGAGGCAGTGGGGCTCGAACGCCAGTCGGGGTCAGCCGACTACCCGTGCGGCACTGCCGCAGCACTTCTTGTACTTCTTGCCCGATCCACATGGACAGGGGTCATTGCGACCCACCTTCTCTCCCTTGCGGACCATGGTCTGCGGCTTTTGTCTCTGGGCGGACTTGAATGGGGCGGAGAACCGCATGTCGGCCGGTGCCGCCTGGCGTTGCCGGTGCCTCTCGGCCAGCTGTTGGGCCGAGACCGGCTCGAACAGAAAGAGCTTCTTGACCACTGAGTCTTCGATGTGCTCTTTCATCTGTTGGAAGATCTCGTAGCTCTCCTTCTTGTATTCCTGCTTTGGGTCTCGTTGGCCGTAGCCTCGGAGACCGATCCCCTCCTTCAGGTGGTCGAGAGCCAGAAGGTGGTCTTTCCAGGCCTGATCCACCTCGCGCAGCAGGATGTAGCGCTCGAAGGTGTGCATGACCTCCTCGCCGTGGCGTTCCTCTCTGTCGCCGTACTTGGCTTTGACGGCTTCGACCAGGACCTCCTCGATCTCCTCGACTCCCATCGCCTCGAGATCCAGGTTCGACTCATTCAAGTCGATGCCGAAGTAGGCCAGCGTGTCGGTGCGGATCCCCGACAGATTCCAGTCCCGCGGATCGGCCTTTTCCGGGCAGTGGGTATGGACGTAGTAGCCGATGATGTCCTCGGCCGTGCGCAGTACGTATTCCTTGCCCTCTCGACCGCTCAGAATGCCCTTCCGCAGATCGTAGATGGCCTCGCGCTGCTTGTTCATCACGTCGTCATACTCCAGCAGGTGCTTGCGGACCTCGAAGTTGCGCCCTTCGACCTGCTTCTGAGCCCTCTCGATGGCCTTGGTCACCATTCCGTGCTCGATGGGCTCGCCCTCGACCATGCCTCGGCCGATGAATCCCTTCATGCGTTCCGAGCCGAAAATCCGCATCAGATCGTCTTCGAGCGACAGATAGAAGCGTGAAGAGCCCGGATCACCCTGCCTTCCCGAACGACCCCTGAGTTGATTGTCGATGCGACGGGACTCGTGTCGCTCTGTGCCCAGGATGTGAAGACCGCCGGCCGCCAACACCTCATCGCGCTCCGCTGCGCAGGGCTCCTTGTAGCGTTCGAGAGCTGCCTCGTAGGCCTCCGGGTCTTCAGCCGGGTCGACCTCGCTGCGGGCCAGGGCGACCGGGTTGCCCCCGAGAACGATGTCGGTGCCGCGTCCGGCCATGTTCGTGGCCAGGGTCACGGCTCCCTTGCGCCCGGCCTGGGCCACGATTGCGGCTTCTCTCTCGTGGAACTTGGCGTTGAGCACGACGTGGGGAATCCCCTTGCGCTTGAGCAAACGAGAAAGCAACTCGCTGGTCTCGATGGAAATCGTGCCAACAAGGGTGGGCTGGCCGCGATGGTGACAATCGGCAAGCTCCTCGGCCACCGCGGTCCACTTTTCCTTCGCCGAGCGGTAGACGAAGTCGGGTCGGTCATCGCGAATCATGTCCTGGTTCGTGGGGATCACCACCACGTCGAGATCGTAGATTTCTCCGAATTCGGTAGCCTCGGTTTCCGCGGTACCCGTCATGCCACTGAGCTTGTCGTACATGCGAAAGTAGTTCTGGAACGTAATCGTTGCAAGCGTCTGGTTCTCGCGCTCGATGCGCACGCCTTCCTTGGCCTCTACGGCCTGGTGGAGGCCGTCCGACCACCGCCGGCCCGGCATCATGCGCCCCGTGAACTCGTCCACGATGACAACCTGATTGTCTTTGACCAGATAGTCTACGTCTCGCTTGAACAGGTTGTGAGCTCGCAGGCCCTGATTGATGCCGTGCAGAAGATCCATGTTCTCGATGTCGTAAAGGTTTTCGATGCCGAGTAGCTTCTCGGCACGGCTGCTGCCTTCCTCGGTCAGGGTGACGGTGTGGGCCTTTTCATCCACCAGGAAGTCACCTGTTGTGTACTTCCTGCCGTCCGGTTCCTCGATTTCCTCACCGCGCTTCAGCCTGGGGATGATGCGGTCGACATGGGTGTATTTCTCGACCGAGTCCTCGGATGGACCCGAGATGATCAAGGGGGTTCTGGCTTCGTCGACAAGAATGGAGTCGACCTCATCGACGATGGCGAAGTGATGTCCTCGTTGCACCATCGATTCGAGATCGAACTTCATGTTGTCGCGCAGGTAGTCGAAGCCGAACTCGTTGTTGGTACCGTAGGTCACGTCAGCGGCGTAGGCGGCGTGGCGATCCGCGTCGGGCATGTCGTGTTGGATGATTCCCACGGTCAGACCCAGGAAGCGGTAGATCTCACCCATCCACTCGGCGTCTCGCCGAGCGAGGTAGTCGTTGACCGTAACCACATGGACCCCTTGGCTTTCCAGGGCATTGAGGTAGACCGGCATCGTGGCGACGAGTGTCTTGCCTTCACCGGTCTTCATCTCGGCGATCATTCCCTGGTGCAAGACGATGCCGCCGACGAGCTGGACGTCGAAGGGCCGCATCCCCACCGACCTGATGGCGGCTTCACGTGTCACGGCGAATGCCGGCACAAGGAGATCGTCGACTGCAGTGCCCTGTTGAATCTGCTGGCGGAACTCTGAAGTCTTGGCCCGCAGGGCCGCATCGGAAAGCGCTTGGATTTCGGGCTCGAGAGCGTTGATCGCTTCGACGAGCGGCTTCATCCGCTTGATGTCGCGCTCGTGCTTGCTGCCGAAGACTTTGGTCAGGGCTCGATTGAGCATTTCGTAACTCTCACTTGGGCTGGGGTAGGGGCGGCGGCGCCCCGACAGGCGTTAACAAGGTCAGTGTAACAAAGATTCCATCTGGGCTCCTGGTCGTGCACCAGGGCCCTGCGGTCCGGCTTTGAAGGATCCCGTCGCGGTCAGGAGCTGCTCGGCCGTTTGTCCAGGATGTAGGTGAGCGGGTTTCTTGGCTGCCCATCAAGCCGAACCTCGTAGTGCAGATGGAACCCCGTCGTGCGCCCCGTGTTGCCTACGAAGCCGATCACGTCACCTCTGCGGACTCGCTGCCCAGGCTCGACGTTGTAGCTCGCCAGGTGCCCGTAGCGTGTCATCACCCCATAGCCGTGCGAGAGATCGACGGAGTTGCCCAGGCGACCATTGCGCCTAGCCCTCAACACGACACCATCGGCTGTTGCCTTGACTGGCTGACCTGGGGAGGTGGAAATGTCGATCGCTCGATGCAGGGCCCGCTGTCCGGTGACCGGATCGCTGCGATAGCCGTAGCCGCTGGTCAACAGGCCGCGAACAGGAGAGATCGAAGGAGTGGCGGCGGCCTGTTGCAGCTGTTCGGCCAACTCGGCTCCAACACTTTCGAGCCCCCGGTCCAGGAATTCGGCCCGATCGCGCAATTGGCTGAGCGCCGCCGGGTCGGAAAGGAGTAGATCCTCGCCTCCGATACCGGGTTCCTGCTCGAGTCCCAGACCATCGACCCCGGCTACGATCGCCAGCTGGCGCGTACGATCCTCGAAATCGACCAGCTGTCGGTTGAGCTCGCGGACGCTGGTCTCGAAGTCCTGGTTGACCTCTCGCAGGCGGAGGTTCTCCGCTTCGAGCTGAGAGAGTTGGGCCTTGTCGATCGTGGTGAAGAAGAAGGACCAGGTCGATGCCACAGCCAAGAGCAGCAGCACGAGCGTCGCCAAGCCCGCGACCAGCAGCTGACGAGTGCTGACGGTCCACTTGCGGAACTTGGCGCGCGAATGCGGCACCAAGATGATGGTGTGGTGCTTCAGTCCCATGACAATCCGACAAGAGTCAAGGCCACCAGGTTCTTCCCCCCAGAAGAGATTGGCCCGATCGAGGCCTATTCTACTTTGGCCGTGAAAGCTGTCAAGGTGTGACGGTGGAGTCGACGGATGCCGCTCGGGCGACCTGTCGACTCCACCGTACAAGTCCTGATCCAGCCGTTCGCCTTGCTCCACCCTCAGCGGTGTCGGGCATGGCTCGGGCCGGAATCGATCGTCGTCAGCCCCGTCCCTCGATCAGGCTCTCGACCACGGACGGATCGGCCAGGGTCGAGGTGTCACCCAGGTTACCGGTGTCCTTCTCGGCGACCTTGCGAAGAATTCGTCGCATGATCTTGCCTGATCTCGTCTTGGGTAGAGCCGGTGCAAACTGGATGGCTTCCGGTGTGGCGATCGGCCCGATCTCGGAGCGGACATGCTTCACCAACTCCATTCGCAGCTCCTCGTTGGGCTCGACTCCCTCGACCGGGGTGACGAATGCGTAGAGGCCCTGCCCCTTGATGTCGTGCGGGACCGGCGTGACTGCCGCTTCGGCGACCGACGGATGACTCACCAGGGCACTCTCGATTTCGGCAGTTCCCAGCCGATGGCCCGAGACGTTGACGACGTCGTCGATCCGTCCCATGAGCCAGAAGTCGCCATCCTCATCCACCCGACAGCCGTCGGCAGTGAAGTACTGGTCAGAGTACATCGTGAAGTAGGTGTCGATGAATCGGTCATGGTCGCCCCACATGGTCCGCATCATGCCTGGCCAGGGCCGGCGCACGCATAGCTTGCCACCCTCGTTGGCTTCGCACTCGGTTCCGTCGTCTCGCAGAACGACTGCGTCGACGCCGAAGAAGGGACGGGATGCGCTGCCGGGCTTCAGGGTATGGGCACCGGGGAAGGGCGTGATCATGAAGCCTCCGGTCTCGGTCTGCCACCAGGTATCGACGATTGGACAGCGACCGTGACCGATCTTGTCGAAGTACCACATCCAGGCCTCGGGGTTGATTGGCTCACCCACTGTGCCGAGCACGCGAAGCGTGTCCAGCTTGTACTTGGCGGGCCACTCATCGCCCAGCCGCATCAGAGCCCGCAGAGCGGTCGGTGCCGTATAGAAGACAGTAACGCCGAACTTGTCGCAGATCTGCCAGAAGCGGCCGGCGTCTGGGTAGGTAGGGACGCCTTCGAACATGAGGGAAGTAGCGCCATTGGCCAGCGGCCCGTAGACGATGTAGCTGTGGCCCGTCACCCAGCCGATGTCGGCGGTGCACCAGTAGATGTCGTCGTCATGAATGTCGAAGATGAGCTTGTGCGAAAGGCTGGTATGTAGAAGGTAGCCACCGGTCGTGTGAACGACGCCCTTCGGCTTGCCCGTGGAACCGGAGGTGTAGAGGATGAAGAGCTTGTCCTCGGCGTTCATGGGCTCCGCATCGCACTCAGAGTCGACCTTGGCCATCTCCTCGCCATACCAGACATCCCTGCCCTCCTGCATCTTGCAGGGCTCGTCGTTGACCTTGACGACGATCACCGTGTCGACCGAGGGAGTGTCCGTGACCGCTTCGTCGACGATGTCCTTGAGGTGGATTTGCTTGCCGGATCGGCGAAGGATGTTGGCCGTGACAATCATCTTGCAGTCGGAGTCATTGACCCGGCCGCGGATGGCCTCGGCACTGAAGCCACCAAAGATCACGGAGTGGATGGCACCGATGCGAGTGCAGGCCAGCATGGCGACCGCCAGCTCGGGAACCATGCCCAGGTAGATGGCGACACGATCACCCTTCTGGATGCCTTCGGCCTTGAGAACGTTGGCGAAACGGCGAACCTCATCGTAGAGCTCGCGATAGGTGATGTGCTTGACCGCATCTTCCTCCTCTCCCTGCCAGAGGATCGCGGTCTTGTTCTCGGTGGGAGTCCCCATATGCCGGTCGAGGCAGTTGTACGACACGTTGAGGGCCCCATCGGCAAACCAGGTGTGGTCGATGCGCCGGTTGGCGGTGTCCCAGACGTATTCGAGCGTCTTGGTGGGCTCCGTGAACCAGGTGAGGCTTTTTGCCTGCTCGAGCCAGAACTCGTCGGGCTGCTCGATCGACATGCGCCACATCGTCTCGAACTCTTCCGGGCTCGAGATGTGCGCCCTGGTGCGGACCTCCTCCGACGGAGGGAAGGTCCGTTTCTCGGTCATCAGAGATTCGATGGATTTGTCTTTGGTTTCCATGATTGTGCTGATCTCCCTAGGCTGTCCATGAGTGGATCCGAAACCTCATCGTGATTTTGGATATTTCGAAGCGAGTCTGCGAGTTGCAGGAGTCGACCACTGTACCCGAATTCACTCCGTTGTGGATCGACTGGCTGCGAGTACTGCGACTCCAGGATTTGCGGCTCCAGGATTCCGGAGTAGGACGCTCTCCCCAAAGAGGAGCCGTGAACCTCATCCTAGTGTTGCAGCGAGGCTCGTTCGGAGGAACACCCTCCGGGGTAGGACGCCGCCTACCCCTTGAGGGCGTTGAATTCGCAGCGAACAATGCTACTTTCTACGGAGTGCTCGGGGCTGCCGAAAGCGGGGTAGCTTGCCGACCCTTCTACTGGCGAAATATCCTCTTCGTTTCACCCATACATAACAGCTCGGAGGGACAGTATGAGCAGCGAATCTGCCGGCAATCGCTGGACCGTAATCCTCGGGGGTCTGATCGTTCAGATCATCCTCGGCACCGTGTACGCCTTCAGTGTTTTCGTCGGTCCACTGGAGGCACAGATGGGCTGGGACCGGGCTACTACCCAGTGGGCCTTCTCGGTCACGCTGGCGACGTTCGCTATCGTGATGATCCCGGCGGGCCGCCTGCAGGACCGAATCGGACCCCGCAAGGTCGCCTCGATCGGCGGCATCTTGCTCGGCATCTCATTCCTGGCTGGAGCCGTCCTGGTTTCTCCCGAGCGACCCTGGGCCCTCTATCTGACCTATGGACTGATCGGTGGCGCCGGAATCGGTTTCGCCTATGTCTGCCCCATTGCAGCCGCGGTCAAGTGGTTCCCTGACAAGAAAGGGCTGATCACGGGACTGGCGGTGGCCGGTTTCGGCGCGGGAGCACTCTTCTTCGCCGGCCCGGCATCGGTTCTGCTGCAGGCGCCTGGAGGTGGAGAAGAAGGACTGAGCTTGCTCCAGATCCTCATGATCGGCACGGGTTTCTCTGAGGGGATTGGTTTCGGTATCGGCTGGCGGTCCTTCTTCATATTGCACGGCCTGGTCGCAGGTGTCGGAGTGCTGCTCGGTGCGTCCCTGTTGAGAAATCCGCCCGAGGGCTGGAAGCCACCCGGCTGGAGTGAGGATCCAGCGATCGTGAGAGTCCAGCGGGACGTGGAATGGCACGAGATGCTCAATCGACCTCTGGCCTGCATGCTGTGGATCACGTTCATCTTCGGTGCCACTTCAGGCCTCCTCGCTATCGGTCAGTGGAAGCCGATGATGGGCACGATTCTTGGTGGTCGCACCTTCGCTCCCGAGTGGATGGGCAGTTTCGGACGATTCGTCGAGCCGGTCGGGATCCTGGCCATCTTCAACGCCATTGGCCGGATCTTCTGGGGCAAGATCAGTGACATCATCGATCGCCCGCGAGCCATGATGATCATGTTTCTGGGACAGGGGCTGGTGTTCATGCTGTTGGCTGGAATCGATTCGGTGTTGGCGGTATTTCTGGCTTCGGCTTGGGTCGGCCTCAACTTCGGTGGCAACTTCGCCCTCTTTCCGTCGGCCACGGCCGACTATTTCGGCACCAAGAATCTCGGCATGAACTATGGTTGGATCTTCACGGCCTACGGTGTGGCCGGCATTCTCGGACCGGCGGTGGGAGGCGTCCTGTTCGACGCGACCCAGGACTACATCCTGGCCTTCCTGTTCGCCGGGGTCCTCTGTTTCCTCGCCGCTGCATCGTCGGTCGTGGTCTGGGCATTGTCGAGGAGGCCCGTGGATGGGGCAGATATGAGCGATGCTTGATTCGTTACTGAAGCCCCAATCGGTGGCCGTACTCGGCGTCTCTCGTAGTGCCGGGAAGGTTGGCCACGAGGTAATGGTCAACCTGATTCAGGGCGGGTTCGAAGGGGCGATCTACCCGGTCAATCCGGGGGCCGAGGAGATCCTCGGCCTGCGGTGCTACCCCGATCTCGCTTCCATCGGCGAGCCAGTGGACCTCTGTCTTGTCGCTCTGCCCGTAAGCAAGGTGGAGGCGGCGGTCAAACAGGCGCTGGCGGCCAACGTCGGGGCCATGGTAATCCTGACCGCGGGCTTCAAGGAGGTCGGGGAGGACGGAGCAGAGCTGGAAGCGAGAATTTCGGACCTCTGTCGGCAGCACCGCGTCCGACTCATGGGTCCGAATTCTGTCGGTCTGATCAACGCCCACCACAAGTTGAACGCTACCTTTGCACCGGTCATGCCGCCGCCTGGCGGCATCTCGGTGATCTCCCAGTCGGGCGCCCTGTGCGTCGCCATTCTGGATTGGGCGGCGAGTCAGGGTATCGGCTTGGGCACCACCGTCAGCTTCGGCAACAAAGCCGACCTCAACGAGGTGGATTTCTTGGAGGCCTTGGCCGAGGATGACGAAACCCGCGTCATCACCGGCTATCTGGAGAGCATCGACGATGGCGAGAGGTTTCTGACAGCGGCGCAGGAGGCGGCAGACATCAAGCCGGTGGTCATCCTCAAGGTCGGGGTGACCGCTGCCGGCGCGAAGGCCGCTTCCTCACACACCGGAAGTCTGGCCGGGGCCGATATCGCCTACTGGGCGGCTTTCAAGCGAGCTGGAGTGATTCGAGCCGAGACTTTCGAGTCGCTCTTCGACTACGCGCAGGCTTTCGCCATGCAGCCGCTACCCGAAGGCAGGCGATTGGCGGTGATCACCAACGCCGGAGGTCCAGGCATCATGGCTGCCGACGCAGCGGAAGGTTCGGGCCTCGAGTTGATGAGCCCGGATGAGGCTACCCAAGATGCCTTGCGGGCGGTGCTGCCGCCCGAGGCGGCTGTGGGAAATCCAGTCGACGTCATCGGTGACGCGGATCCGGATCGATACATGGCCGCTTTCGAGACGATCCAGGCGGGAGATTTCAACGACGCGACTCTGCTCATCGCCACACCGCAGAACATGACCCGCCCGGCGGAGTTGGCCCATCGGCTGGCACAGGCTCACGATGGCGAGAAGCCTCTGGTGGCTGCGTTTCTGGGCGGCGATGAGGTCGAAGAGGCGCGCCGCATCCTGACCTCCTTGAACATCCCTTGCTACTCCTCGCCGGAGAGGGCGGTACGGGCTCTCAGGGGGATGGTGGACTACGCTGCCTGGCGCAACAGGCCCCCCAGGGTGGTCACGCGGTTCCCGGTGAATCGCCGGCGGGTCGACAGGGTCATCCGCTGGCATCGGAGGATGAAGCTCAGTCAGATCGGCGAGGTGGAAGGCAAGGAAATCCTGCGGGCCTATGACTTCACGATTCCGCGGGGCAGGCTTGTGGAGAGCTCCTCCCAGGCCGTGGAGGCAGCCAATCAGATCGGCTATCCGGTGGTGATGAAGATCGTCTCGCCGGACATCATTCACAAGTCGGATGTGGGTGGTGTGCGGCTCAACCTGGCGACGTCCGATCAGGTCAGAGACGCCTTCGATCTCCTGATGCTCCGGTCGACCCGCAGCCTACCCGATGCTCGCGTCCGCGGTGTGTACGTCGAGGCGATGGGCAGGAGGGGCCGAGAGGTGATTCTGGGCATGACCCGGGATCCCCAGTTCGGACCGATGCTGATGTTCGGCCTCGGTGGGATCTTCGTCGAAGTCATGAAGGATGTGACCTTCCATTTGGCTCCCATCACGGCCGACGAAGCCATGCAGATGCTCAAAGCAACACGCTCCTATGCTCTTCTGACCGGAGTCCGCGGCGAGTCTGCAGTGGATCTGGAGGCGATCGCTGGCGGTCTGCAACGCATCAGTCAACTGTCCACGGACTACCCTGAGATCGCCGAGCTGGATCTGAATCCCTTCATCGTCGGGCCGGTGGGCGGAGAATCCTATGTTGCCGATGCCCGCATGGCCTTGAGGCCCCAGGAGGTGGCGAAATGAGCCGCTTCGATCCTGCGTGGCAGCAGAAGTACGCCGACATGATCGGCACCGCCGACGAAGCCGTTGCCAGTCTTCGGCCCGGACAGAGGGTCTTCATCGGTACAGGTTGTGCGGAGCCCCTGGAGTTGGTGCGAGCGCTCACCAAGCGCTCTCAGGAGTTGCCGGATACCGAGATCGTGCATCTGTTGACTTTCGGCGAGGCACCCTACGCTTACCGGGAGATGACTCGCTACTTTCGCATCAACAGCTTCTTTATCGCCGACAACGTTCGGGAGATCATTCAGGAGGGCCTTGGGGACTACACCCCCGTCTTCCTATCGGACATTCCACGCCTGTTCAGTAGCGGTCAACTGCCTCTGGATGCCGCGCTCATCCAGGTGACTCCGCCCGATGAGAATGGCATGTGCAGCCTCGGGGTCTCGGTAGACATCGTCAGGAGCGCGGCAGAGAATGCCTCCCTGGTGATTGCCCAAGTCAATCCCAACATGCCTTGGACTCATGGTACCTCTCAGGTTCACGTCTTCGACCTGGATGTGCTTGTTCCCAGCGATGAGCCGATCCTGGAGACCACCTACGCGGAAGCCACCGAAGACACCCGTCAGATCGCCGAATACGTCGCGGCTCTGGTCGAGGATGGCTCGACGATCGAAGTCGGCATCGGACGCATTCCTCATGCACTGCTGTCGTTTCTCGAAGGCAAGAAGAACCTCGGCATCCACACCGAGATGATTACCGACGGTATCGTCGACCTGATCGAAGCGGGGGTCATCACGGGCACCCGGAAGACTCTCGACCGGGGCAAGATCGTTGCCAGCTTCTGTCTTGGAACCCGCAAGCTCTACGACTACATCGACGACAATCCCTTGTTCAGCTTCCAGCCCACGGAGTACGTGAACGACCCCTTTGTGATCAGTCAGCACCACAAGATGGTGGCCATCAACGTCGCGTTGGAAGTGGATCTGACAGGGCAGGTCTGCGCCGATTCCATCGGCACCAAGTTCTTCTCTGGCGTCGGTGGGCAGGTGGACTTCAATCGAGGTGCCGCCAGATCCCAGAGGGGAAAGGCGATCATTGCCCTACCCTCCACTGCCAAAGGCGGCAGCCTGTCGCGCATCGTGACCTATCTGAGCCCGGGGGCTGGGGTCGTCACCACGAGGGCGGACGTCCACTATGTGGTGACTGAGTATGGTGCTGCCTACCTCCACGGCAAGAGCGTGCAGGAGAGGGCTTTGGCCCTGATCTCGGTGGCACATCCGGACTTTCGAGCCGAGCTGCTCCGCGATGCCATCGAGGCACGCTACCTGTCGGCCGATTTCGCCGATGTCGAAGGCAAGATCGTCATCGGACCGAAAGAGCTGTCCACGACCATGCTGCTCACCGATGGGACCCAGATCGGGTTCCGTCCCATTCATCCCACCGATGAGCATCGGATGAGAAACCTGTTCTACGAGCTCTCCCAGCAGACGATCTACTACCGTTTCATGAGTGACCTGAAACGACTACCGCGAAAGCAGATCCAGGATTTCGTCTACATCGACCATCGCAACGACATCGCGGTGGTCGGTACCGTGCCGGAAGCCGATGGAGAACGAATCGTCTCCATAGGCAGGTACTTCCTGGATCCGACGACGAACCTGGCGGAGGTCGCTTTCGTCGTGCTGGACGACTGGCAGGGCAAGGGTATTGGCAAGTTCCTCTTCAACCATCTGATGAAGATTGCCAGGCGCAACGGCATCCGTGGCTTCACGGCCGAGGTTCTGGCCCAGAACCGGGCCATGCAGGCGGTCTTCGATCACAGTAACTGCAAGACCCGCAGCAAGCTCTCCGAAGGGGTCTACAGCTACGAGATGATCTTCGATTGAGTTTCGGCCGACAGGGTGCGATAGGGTTGCCACGCCCTGTCATGCGCGGACGATTCTCAAGCCTGTTGGCACTCCTCCTGGTGCTGGTCGCTGGTACCGGGTGCCAGAAACCGTCCGAACCTCACAGCGTCTTGCTCACACAGGATGTGGTGACTCTCAAGAAGGGTCGAGCGGAGCTCACCATGATCGGCCGAGCGGTTGTCGGAGACTGGGAGTCGGATCCGCTGGAGCTACGGGACGACTACATTCTGGAGTTCCTACCCATCGTCACGGGCAAGCACAGTCCTGCGAACTTCTCGATACTCGTCCGATCAGATGGGCGCGAGAAAGAGATCGCCGTCGTCGAAGGAGTGGCGGAGAGGGAGATCGGCCGGTACCTCGTCGACTCGCTGCGACCAGTGAGTGTCGACCTGTCAGCCTTCAGGGGACGGACGGTTCAGGTCGTCGTTCGCTTGACTGATGCCACCGGGGACCGGCAGGGGATCGTCGGCCTCCCTCGCCTGCGACCAGTCCCGGATAGCCCCGACCGTGCGCCAGACATCCTCATGGTCTGCTCCGACACACTGCGATGGGACTCCTCGGTCGGCCCCGGCGGCTCTCAGCTCATGCCGGCTCTCGCCCGGCTGCGAGGCGATGTGGTTTCGTATCCTGGCGCCTTCAGTACCGCGAGCTGGACAATGCCCGCCATAACGACGGCCTTGACCGGGCTGTATCCTCGTTTCCATGGAACTGGAGAGCGGGCGCCCGGCATCGCTAGCGGTCCTCCTCCCGGTCATTTCAGCTTCAAGTCCACCGAGGGAAAGCGGTTCTTGAGAACCTACCCGTCAGACCTCCAGAGCCTACCTGAAAGACTTCTGGAGGCCGGTTACTCGACCAAGATGGTGGCCAGCAATCCGCTCTATTTTCTGTCGGGGCTGGCGCGAGATGGTTTCGAAATGGCGGTGAGAGCCGGGGTTGCTCCAGGCCCCAGAATCACCCAACTGGCCAAACGACTGCTCCTGTCATCGGACCCCGACGTACCGCTCTTCTTGCTGGTGCACTATATGGATCCGCACGAATGGGAAGACCGCTACGTCGACCTATTCGGCTCGGATGCCGACCCGAGCAACGATCCTGCAGGGGTGCGCGAGGCCTACACAATGGCGGTGGCGAAGGGTGACAGAGCCCTCGGCATGCTGCTCAGAACCTGGGCTCGAAGCCGCGGCGATGAGACCCTGATCGTGTTCTGGTCCGATCATGGTGAGCATCTGCTGGAGGACGATCTCCTTGGGCACGGCAACAGCATGAGCGATCTACTCTTGAAAGTGCCTCTGGTCGTGAGATATCCGCCCGAGGCTGGGCCGAACGCGGCGGCAGCGAAGAGATCGGTATCCCTCGCGGACCTGACTCCCACCATCCTAGACGTCGCCGGCGTGTCCTACGACAACGCCACCTTTTCCGGCGAGTCTCTTCTGCAGCCTCCGGCCTCCACCGAGAGGTTCCATTTTGCCGACTATCAACTCTACGGCCCGGAACTGGCGAGCATCCGTCAGGGAGACTACAAGCTGGTGATCGACCTCGAATCAGGGGACTCGGAGCTGTGGCAGTCTCGGGGCCCCGAGGAGCATCTAGAGGTCGAGAATGCCCGCCTCACGGAAGATCTGATGAAGGTCTATGAGGCCTACCTGTCAGCGGCGCGAGCGGCCAGGCAAGGTCTCGAGCTGCCAGATGCCGTGGACGACGACGAAGCTGTCGAGGCCCTCAAAGAGCTGGGGTATGTCCAGTGAGCAAAGGAAAGGCCGCCGTCCCTGCTGAGTCGGCGGCCTTGATTGCTCTCGCCGGCTAGCCTAGCTGACCGGTACGGTCTCCGGTTCTTCCAGCTCTGCCATTGGTGGCAGTTCCAGGTCGCTGGCTTCTTGGGCGTCGACGACCGCGATGGCGGCCATGTTCACCACATCCTTGGCTTCGCAGCCGTATTGCAGCAGGTGAACCGGCAGGTTCATACCGGTGAGGATCGGGCCGATCGCCTCGGCCCCACCCAGTCGCTGGACCAACTTGAAGGCGACATTCGCCGACTGAATCTCCGGGAAGACGAGCACGTTTGCACGGCGCTTCAGGTTGCTGAAGGGGTAGAACTCCTCGATCAGCGACGGTTCGACTGCGGTGTCGGCCTGCATCTCGCCGTCAACCATGAGATCGGGCCGACGCAGGCGGACTAGTTCGGTGGCCTTCTGGACTTTCTTGACCTCTGGATGAGAGACGCTCCCGAAGTTGGAGAACGAGAGCATTGCGACGCGGGGCTCGACATGGAAATGCTCGGCGACCTCGGCGCTGCTCAGGGCGATGTCGGCCAACTGTTCGGCGGTAGGGTTGATGTTGACGGTCGGATCGGCGAAGAAATAGACCCTGTCCTTGACGATCATCATGAAGACGCTGGCGACGATCGATAGATCGGGCCGTGGCCCGATGACCTTGAGGAAGGTCCGCAGCGTCTCCGGGTAGTGATGACTGATGCCCCCCACCAGAGCGTCGGCGTCGCCCAATCTCAGCATCATGGCTCCCCAGGCCATGGGATCGCGAAGTGCCTTGCGAGCGTCCGCTTTGGTGATGCCCTTGCGGTGGCGTAGGTCGAAGAGAGCCTCCGTATAGCGCTTCCATCGCTCGTTGTCGACCGTCGGTTCTTCGATGACGACGTTGTCGAGGTGGAGTTCCAGCTCCTCGATCCGTCTGCGGATACGTTCCTCGTTGCCGAGCAGGATGGGCTCCGCGAAACCCTCGTCGACGATGACCTGCGCCGCCCGGAGGATCTTTCGGTCGGCCCCTTCGGGAAGGACCAGCCGCTTGGGTGCGATCTTGGCGCGGTTGATGATGATGCGCATCACGTGCTGGGCTTTGCCGAGACGCCTTTCCAGCTCCTCCCTGTACTCCTCGATGTCGACGGGATGCTGCGCCACGCCACTGTCCATGGCGGCCTGCGCCACGGCTGCGGCCTCCCAGATCAGAACGCGATGATCGAAGGGCTTCGGGATCAGGTACTCCCGTCCGAAATGGAGAGTATCCACTCCATAGGCGTTCATTACCGAGTCGGGAACATCCTGCTTGGCGAGATCGGCCAGCGCCCTGGTTGCCGCCAACTTCATCGCTTCGTTGATGGTCGTGGCACGCACATCCAGAGCACCCCTGAAGATGAAGGGGAAGCCCAGGACGTTGTTGACCTGATTGGGATAGTCGGACCGGCCGGTGGCCATGATCACGTCGGAGCGAGCCGCCTTGGCGTCGTCGTATGTGATCTCCGGATCGGGATTGGCCATGGCGAAGATGATCGGATTCTCCGCCATGCTGCGCACCATGTCCTGGCTGACCTGATCCGCTTTCGACAGGCCCACGAAGACGTCCGCGCCAGCGATGGTGTCGGCCAGAGTCCTGGCATCGGTGTCGTTCGCGAGCTTCTCCTTGTAAGGGTTCATACCCTCTTTGCGGCCCTTGTAGACCACTCCCTTGCTGTCGCAAAGGACGAGGTTCTTCGGTTTGACTCCGAGACTGACGTAGAAGTTGGCGCAGGCGATGCCACTGGCCCCGGCGCCATTGAACACGACGCGTGCTTTGCCGATGTCCTTGCCGACCAATTCCAGGGCATTCAGCAGCGCGGCGCCGGAGATGATCGCAGTGCCGTGCTGGTCGTCGTGGAAAACTGGAATCGAGAGTTTCTTCTTGAGAGCCTCCTCGATGGCGAAGCACTCGGGCGCCTTGATGTCTTCTAGATTGATGCCGCCGAACGTGGGTTCCAGCAGCTCGCAGGCCTTGATGATCTCATCCGGATCGTGGCTGTCGATCTCGATGTCGAAGACATCCACGTCGGCGAACCTCTTGAACAGTACGCCTTTGCCCTCCATGACCGGCTTGCCGGCGAGGGCGCCGATGTCGCCCAGCCCCAGAACGGCCGTACCGTTGGAGATCACCGCTACGAGATTGCCTCTGCCGGTGTAGCGATAGGCGTCTTCCGGCGACTCGTGAATCCTGAGACAGGGCACCGCTACCCCTGGCGTATAGGCGAGGGACAGATCCCGCTGGGTGATACAGGGTTTGCTCGAGATGACCTCCAGCTTTCCGGGTCGCCCCTTCGAGTGGTAGTCGAGCGCTTCTTGATCACGAATCTTCATGACAATCGTCCTCCTAGGGTCTCTCCCTCAGTGGAGATCCCAAGCGTGACTGTGACACCTGAGGCCAGGCGCCGCAACGCCCCGATAAGGGAGTTTGAACCTACTCTATTGGGTAGGCATGTGCTGGCACTTTAGGCTGCCTCCGGATGAGGCTTGATAACGAGTGTCGAGGTCACGATGGTGAATCGTTTCGGTGCGGGTCTGGGGCTGGGTAGCAGCGGAGCCAGTCTTCGCGCCATGATGGCCTTGCCGGCGTCCGGAGGGCCTATGAGCAGCGAAATCGGCCCTCCGGAGGTCGCGGCTATGCTGAGACTCAGGTGATGGCTGAGTTGGCTCGTTCTATCTGCTCCGAGCTTCTTGCCATCAGTACTCTCTGCGACACGATCCTGTTTTCGGGTAGGACGGGCATCTGCTGCGGCCAGCCAACTACCGGATATTGCGAGAGCGCTTTTTCCTTGTTTGGTCTGAGGTGACGTGCGCGTGACTGGTCCAGAAACGACTCGTCATTTCGGCCCAGGCCTCGCTCGGCAGGCCCTAAGTTGACAGTGCCTGCTTTTCTGCTTTTCTCTCGCCACGGTAGAGGCTCTCGTGCCGCTGGCTCTGCGTGCTAGACTGTTCACAGACTAAGAACCGACAACAAAGCGTTCCTGTGCAGGCCGAGACGAGCCGGTGCCGCCTTGCCGGCTCTCGGGCGTACCGGGCACTCCACCAAGTCGCTTACCAGGGGAGGATGCATCATGGCCGATGAGGAGCTTGCCCCTCCGATCGAGATTCCGTGGAAGTTGGCCTCGACCACTCAGGTGTTCGAAGCCGGCGGCCCCGTCGAGACGACGATCTCCCTCTTCTTCCATGAGCCGGACGAGGAGACGCTGACCGATTCAGAAGCGGACGACAAGCTCGTCTATTTCAAGGTCACGGCGTCGGTTTCGCCCTGCCGCTTCGAGCCGACCGATTCCGAGCTTGCCTCGGCGTTTCTCGCCGGCAACTTGCCGGTACTCCACCTGCAGCTCGACCTGGACGTCTCTCCGGCCTCCGGCGAGACCGGTAGCATCCGTCCCTATTTCCACGGCGCGCAGCCCTTGCACCGCAGGTTCATCGAGACCGGAGTCGTCGGCAATGACCTGGTCGAAGGCGCTTCCGATGGGCAGTTCTTTGGCAAGAGCGGCAGCCAGCTCTACGAGAGCGTCGATTCTTCGTCGCGTACGACGAGCTTCGGCGGAGGTGCTTCGTTCACCATTCCCTTCACGTCCATCGGCGTCGGCGCCTCGGCCCAAACGACCGGCACCGACGTTTCCAGCACACGAAACGTCGATCAGATGGTCGATACGACGACGCGGGAAGCGTCGCAGGAGCGCCGCGAGCTGGTCAGCCACACGACCAACGTCGAGAACGTCATCACGCTGCTGACCGCCAAGCATCTCGGAACGCCCTATCTACGCTTCTCGCTCTTTCCGCGGCCACTGCAGCTACTTTCCATCGATCCGTCGGATCCCAACCTCTGGTTCAGCCAGTTGCTGCGCCAACGCTCCAGCGGAATCGAGGGGATCCAGGAGTTCACCGCCGTCGTCGTCGTCCCCCGTGACATGGACTTCTGCGTAAACGCTCGCCTGCGCCGTGTCTGCTTGCTCGACGACCCGCCGGGGCCTCCCAACTTCAACGAGAGTTTCACGCCGGATTTCTTTCAGCTCGCCCGCATGGCCCGTTACATCTACGACCTTTTTCCGAAGGGCACGCCGCTCGACGAGCTGGACATCGACCTGGTCAGCCAGCTCACCCCCGCAAAGGACTTCCGCCGACCAGTCGTGCGGCTCTGGGCCTTTCGGCTCGGCAGCCAGGTCATCGAGGCAATCGTCGCTTCGCCGGGAGACGCGGCCGGCCTCGCGGAAGCGGCCAATGTCAACTACAAGCACATGCTCGAGGTCTGGCTCGAGACCTTGCGCGCGGAGTACGAGCAGGAGCTCAGGAGATCGCCTTTGGAGCGCGGTGCCGTGCTGGGTGAGAACAGAGCTCTCAACACTTGCTTTGCGGCGGGGGAAGATGGCAGCCTCAGCGTCTCCAGCAGCTCGAGGTCGGTCACGCCCCTGGTCCCGATCGACCTCGACTTCACCGTCGATGCGGAGATAGCCGATCTCGAGGTCGCCACCAGCGTTCGCTCGCGCGCGCTCCAGACAATCACTCGCTGGAACGCAATCGAACGGCGGCTCAACGCCTTCCTCACCGACCTCGATGATGTACCGGACGGTGGCTCGCCGCTGGAGGCCAAGCGCGTTGCAAGTGTGCTGATCGCCCGGTTGGCGAAGATAGCGCCCGAGGACGAGCGCAACCTCCCCCTCGACGAAGCGGTGAAAATGCTGGGTCTCAGTGCCGATCACAAGCGCCGGCTCGGCGAGGCGGGGGCGCGTGATCTGCGAGGAATCGCCCAGGCGCTCGCGGCGGCTCCTGCAATCGACCTACAGAACGCGGAAACGGAGCGTTTCCGGGAGGAGTACGCGGCCGACAAGGGCAATGCCTTGACGCGTCGCCGTCCGTTGATCGCCCCGCCGGATTCGATCGAGTTCCCGCTGTCCGAGAGCAACGTGACGGACATACGGAACGCCGTCGCCAAGGCTCTCCGCGGTGGCTACAAGCCGCCGCCGCGGCGACCCAAGAAGAACCCGACGCGGCGCCGCAAGTAGCCATGCCGCGGCCTCGCCGGTCGATCAATCGCTTGCAACTCGGGCCTGTCGTCGGGCACACCGACGCGACATCGACACGCGTCTGGATCCAGGTCTTCGACGACCCCGGTCTGTATACGCTCAGGATTCAGGGCGTCGGGTCGTTTCGGTTCGTCTCGACCGAAGTGAATGCGCTGGAGTTCCGCACGGCGATCGCCACGGCGGACGGGCTGCGTCCCGATCGCATCCACACGTATCGAATCTTCCGCCGTGGCCGCTTCATCCCGAGGGCGCGGGGCCGCTTCCGGACCATGCCCGACCCCTCCTCGATGAGCGATGTCCTCTTCGCGGCCATCTCCTGCAACTCCCTGAAGGTGGACGGCGAGTGGGAGCGCTTCGCGGCCTTCGTGGAGGATTCCCAGCCGCGCTTCCTGCTCATGATGGGCGATCAGGTCTACATCGACGACGACCCACCGGACGTCTTCGACGAGCACTTCGATTCACGCTCCGAGGTGCGTCGCAAGGCGCTGGCAGAGAAGTACCGGCTCAACTGGCAGCGCGAGCCAGTGCGCCGTGTCCTCGCCAATGTCCCAACCTACATGATCTGGGACGATCACGAGATCCGGGACGGTTGGGGATCCTTCGCGCCTGACAGCCCGACGCTGGTGGCGAAGTTCTCCGGCAGCCAGAACATCTTCGATCGCTTCAACGCGTACTTCGAGGATGCGCGCGACGTCTACTGGCATTTTCAGGGCTGCCACAACCCACTTCCCTTCCCCGCTCAGGACCCGGCGCTGCCGAACTACATCGGCGGCCCGCCCGCCTCGAGCGAACGACGCGCGATGCCGTACGCGTTTCGTTGCGGCCGCATCGTCGTCTTGGTGTGCGACAGCCGTGGCGAACGCGATGTGTTCCGGGAGGAGTACCCGGTGCTGGGGCAAGAGCAATGGGACTTCATCAATCACGTGTTCGAGAATCTGCCGGCATCGGTCGATGCACTGGCGGTGGTCACGCCGACACCCATCGCCTCGATGGACCCGGAAGGCCAGGCACAGAAGGTCTTCGGAGATCGCACCGACGACGTCGAACGGTTCAAACGCGGCGATCTCGAGGGCCTGGTCGAGTTCAAAGCGAGCGGTGATCCCGAGGATATAGTTCTCACAGCGCTCAATCCGCGCCTGTCGAGGCTGACCGGCCAACAGCTGAACCTGGGGGGCTTCAAGCGTGGCGCCATTGACGAGGCCCGCGATCAATGGTCTCATCGGTTGAGTCGTCCAGAGCAGGAAGATCTGATTCGCAAGGCCGGGGGGGCACGTTTGAGCAATCGCCCCGCCGGCGCGCCGCGCGGGCTCGTTTTCCTCTCCGGGGACATTCACGTTGGCGGGATCTACGACATCACCTGCTCTAAGCCCAGATTCGAAGCCACATCTCTGATCTCGTCCGGGATCAGCAAGGAGTCCGGTTCAAAGCTGATCCTGGGTGTCTTCTTGGACGAGGACTTCAAGGTGGCGCCGGGGATACGCTCAAAGCTCAGGCACGTCGTCAACACCTTCAACTTCGGCGTCGTCCACATAATCCCGACCGGCGCCGGTGCGCAGATCAAGGGCGCCGTCGCCCACCAGGGCGACTCGCTCGCGGTCGGGGTCGACCTTACGGACCTGCTCTGAGGGGTGGCTCGCCCTTCAGCAGCCGACCGATTGGTACTGTCAAGTTGAGGCGCTGACTGGCAGACTACGCCGATGAGCGCCAAAGCGCCGAGCTACCACGGATACCGGTCCCCCGAAGGGTGCCAATAATCGGCCCACGAGCTCACGCGGCCCAGCTATCGCACCCTTTGGACTTTGGATCGACCTGAAGCGAGCTGCCGAAGACTGCCCCGAACATTCGTGCGAGGTCGGGCTTGAACGTGGGGTGGAGAAGGGTAAAGCAGCAGGCCGGTGGGCGACTGCCTGAGGCGGACAGCAGGGTAGACGCCTACGACTTCATGAAGGTGGGCGCAGAAACTTCGGCGAAAATCGCGAGAGCGAGAGTAGGTGGCACCGAATTGGTGCTCCAAGGCTTTCCATGGAATCAGGCACGGCCTCCGGAGGTAGCTCATCCGGTAGGTGAGCCAGATGTAGGTGTCGATCGCCAGTGGAGATCCCTTCAGTCGTTCTATGGCTCGGAGATGGACCGGTACGGCGGAGCGGGTGATTTCGTGGAAGAACTGGCGGCTGAGGACGAGTTCTGGATTCCAGGTTGGCCGTTGCCCTTGGAAGCAAGCCTTGAGGAGCTCGAGAGTGGGGTCGCTGGACGTGATCAGGCAGCGACCGCTCTCTTGCGTTCGGAAGTCCTAGGAGAATTGCCAGTGGAATCGGGTGGAGACGAGACGGTGAAGTTGGTCGTGGAGTCGCTTGGCAGTGCCTCGTGGTCCGCTAATGGGCGTCAGACCGAGCCTGTGAGCCAAGTCGTTGGGGGTGCGTCCAAGATCGATCTCGGGGCTTTTCGGGCTGACAGCCTGGGTGGTTAGATAGATGAGGATGAGGCGGGGATAGAGACCGTAGGGAAGGCCGATCGATCGGCGCGCCTCGAGGCGCAGGGAATAGCGTCCATTGATTCTCTCGAACCGACAAGTCCTCGGTCGGCTGTGGGGAAGGGTCGTCAGGACCAGGATGCGGGGCATGAAGCCAAGGACCCGGATCTCGTGAGCGCTCTTGGGTGAGCCCCCAACCGCCAGCTTCGCAGGAAGGGCGGTGCCTGCTGCCGTCCTCATGCATCGGTCCCTTCAGAACCGACGACAAACTGGCCATTTCTAACGACTCTTACCGTGAGCCTGTTTTGGGCACAACCTGAGCGAGATCGGCCCAACAGAGGTTGCGGCTACTCTGAGACTCGAGTAGTGGCTCGGTTGGCTCGTTCCACCTGCGCGGAACTCCCTTCTATGCTTACTCTTTGAGACACGGTCCTATTTTCGGATAGGACGGGCTCCCTACTGTTCACTGCAATCCTCTACATGGGGGACAGGATCGCTCGGCGGTTGACCCGGACACAATCGCTAGGCTAATACAACAGGCCGAACTGCGTTCGCGCCCTCGGAGGAGACAGTGTTACGGTAACTATCTATGACTTCCTCTGAGTCGAAGCGAGTTGTGCAGCGCAGCGGAGGGCTGCACGTAGCGCTGATCAGCATTCACGGCCTCATTCGAGGGCATGAACTCGAGCTCGGCCGAGATTCCGACACGGGCGGTCAAACGCTGTACGTGGTGGAGTTGGCCCGAGCGCTTGCCGAGCGGTCCGACATAGCTCAGGTCGACCTGCTTACCCGGCGAGTCGCGGACTCGAGCGTCGGTGACGTCTACGCGCAGCCGATCGAAGACCTCGGCGGGAAGGCCCGTATCGTGCGTATCGATTGCGGCCCTGAAGAGTACCTTCGCAAGGAAGAGCTGTGGGATCACCTGGACACGTTTGTCGACAACGCGATGGCGTTCTATGCGGACGAGGAGCGCCCTCCGGATGTCGTTCACAGCCACTATGCGGACGCGGGCTACGCGGGCGTCAGGCTTTCGAGCCTTCTCGGCTTGCCCCTGATTCACACCGGCCACTCTTTGGGCCGCGTCAAGCGCCGGCGGCTCCTGGCGTCGGGTCTCACCGCCGAGTCGATCGAGCAGCGATACAACATGACGCGTCGCATCGACGCCGAAGAGGAGACTTTGGCTGCCGCGGAGCTGGTGATCGTCTCGACCGCCAATGAGATCGAGGAGCAGTACGAGCTCTACGATCACTACCAACCGGAGCAGATGCGGGTCGTGCCTCCAGGTACAGACCTCGGGCGCTTCAGGGCTCCGGATGGAAGTGAGCGCGAACAACCAATCTATAAGGTGCTCTGTCGGTTTCTGAGGGAGCCGGACAAACCGATGGTGCTGGCCCTGGCTCGGCCAGATGAGAGGAAGAACCTGGTCGGTCTGGTCGAAGCGTACGGAGAATCGGAGCGGCTTCAGCAGGAGGCCAACCTGGTGATTGTCGCCGGTACTCGCGAAGACCTGCGGGAGATGGAGGATGCGGCAGCGCAGGTGCAGCTCGATATTCTCCTCGGCATCGACTCGAACGATCTTCATGGCAAGGTTGCGTTTCCGAAGCGGCTCACTCCGGATGATGTTGCTCATCTCTATCGTCTGGCTGCGTTGAGCGGTGGGCTGTTCATCAACCCGGCTCTGACCGAGCCGTTTGGCCTCACTCTGATTGAAGCGGCGGCAAGTGGGTTGCCGATCGTCGCCACCGAGGACGGCGGACCGAGCGACATCATCGCCAACTGCTCGAACGGTCTACTTGTCGATCCCCTGGACTCCGAGGCAATGATTTCGGCCATGCTCGAGGTGCTTACAGGCGGCGAGCGTTGGAGACAACTGTCGGAGAACGGCCTCGCGGGCGCGCGCGAGCACTACTCGTGGCCCGGCCACGCCGATCGTTATCTCTCCGAGCTGCGACCGATCCTGGCGAGGGCCGAGCCGAGACAGGTGCCAAAGCTCCGGCGTCGGCCGATGATCCACCACGACCTGGCGCTGTTTACGGATCTGGATCAGAACCTTCTCGGGGATCGGGAGTCCCTGGCGGAGCTCGTCTCCTTGTTGAGAGCAAACCGCAAGAGCGCCACTTTCGGCATCGCCACCGGACGCCGGCTCGATTCGGCTCTCAAGATGATGCGGAGATACGGAATCCCGCAGCCGGATGTGCTCATCACATCGGTCGGTACCGAGATTCACTACGCGCCACGCATGACGCTCGATACGGCATGGTCCGAGCACATCAATCACCTATGGACGCCGAGAACCGTGCGCCGGATTCTGACTGAGCTCCCCGGCCTCGAGCTGCAGCCCAGAAGAGAACGCAGCCGCTTCAAGTTGAGCTACTACTACGATGCGAAGAAGGCGCCGTCGTACGAAGAGATCCTGAGTATCTTGCGGCAGAGGGATCAGACGGTGAACGCCTTCCTGTCGTTCGGTCAGTATCTGGATCTCACCCCGATTCGCGCCTCGAAGGGGTTTGCGGTGCGATGGTTTGCCGAACACTGGGACATTCCGGTCGAGAAGATCCTGGCTGCCGGAGGCTCAGGAACGGACGAGGACATGATGCGCGGCAACACGCTTGCTGTCGTTGTCGCCAACCGGCACGAAGAGGAGCTGTCGCAGCTCACCGACGTCGATCG
>CAMYLC010000049.1 GCA_947259195.1 Thermoanaerobaculia bacterium
CCCATCCATGTGGCGACCATGGAGAGCGGCGGCCTCGTGTATCTCTTGTCGACGGATCAGGATTTCGATGGTCTGAGCCAGATCCGACGGATCGACCCTGCCTCGTTTCTTCTCAGCTAGCCGACGGATCCCAGACTGCGGTCCTCTCGCTCTTGCTTTCTCGAGTCCGGAGTCGGTCATCAAGTGTAAGCTATGAGCCCTGTGCGGCAGAGGCCGCGAAAGAGACCTCAGAAATGGCGAAAGAAGAAACGCCCGGTGGGCTGGTTATCGGCTGGCGTGAGTGGGTCAGTCTGCCCGACCTGGGAGTCGACAGGATCAAGGCGAAGGTCGACACCGGCGCTCGCTCATCGTCGCTTCATGCCTACGACCTGCAGCACTTCGACAGGGGAGGTGTGAACTGGGTGCGCTTCAGGGTTCATCCTCTTCAGCGGAACAGCGACAAGATCGTGCAGGCGGAGGCGGCGGTTCTCGACTTTCGATCGGTGCGCAGCTCGAGCGGTAAGGTCACGATGCGGCCGGTGATCGTCACCAATATCGAAATGCTTGGCTACGCCTGGCCTGTCGAGCTGACGCTCGCCAACCGCGATGCCATGGGCTTTCGGATGCTGCTGGGCCGCCAGGCCTTCCGGCAGCGGTTCCTCGTCGACGCCGGGAGGTCCTACTACGGCGGCAAGCCCAAACGAAGGAAGTCGAAACCCGGGATTGCGGTTGGCGACCGCAGTTGAACCATCGAGATAGGGAGTAACTATGAAACTCGGAATCCTGTCGTGCAGCCCCAACTGCTACAGCACGCGACGGCTCCGCGAAGCGGCGGAGCAACGGGGGCATCAGATCAAGGTTCTCAACACGCTGAAGTTCGCGATCGACCTGCGTCAAGGCTCTCCGGATCTCTTGTTCCAGCAGAAGCACCTGTCTCACTATGACGCGGTGCTGCCGAGAATCGGGGCTTCGATCACCTACTTCGGCACGGCTGTGGTACGCCAGTTCGAGCAGATGGATGTCTTCTCTGCGAACTCCTCGGCTGGCATCACCAACTCGCGAGACAAGCTTCGCAGCCTCCAGATCCTGAGTCGGCACCACATTGGCATCCCCGAAACGACTTTCGTCCGTGACAAGAGAGACGTGTTGCCGGCCATCGAGAGAGTCGGAGGGGCGCCGGTCGTCATCAAGCTTCTGGAAGGCACGCAAGGGGTAGGCGTGCTGCTCGCCGAGTCCGCGAGCTCGGCCGAGGGCATCATCGAAGTGCTGCAAATGCAGAAACAGAACGTGCTGATTCAGAAGTTCGTCGCCGAGAGCAAGGGCCGAGATATTCGAGCCTTCGTGGTGGGCGACCAGGTGGTCGCCGCCATGCGCCGGGTCGCTCAGGGGCAGGAGTTCCGCAGCAACGTCCATCGTGGCGGTCGGACCGAGCCCCTGACACTCGATGAGACCTACAGTGAAACGGCCGTCAGAGCTGCTCAGATCATGGGGCTGCGAGTCGCTGGCGTGGATATGCTCGAGGGCCGGGATGGACCCCAGATCATGGAAGTGAACTCCTCACCTGGCCTGGAAGGCATCGAGGGGGCAACGCAACTCGACGTGGCTGGGGCCATCATCGACTACATCGCAGCTCAGGTCGACTTCCCGGAGATCGACCTGCGCCAACGACTGACGGTGAGTCGCGGTTATGGAGTTACCGAGATCCATGTTCCCGAAGGCTCGGAGTACGTCGGCAAGCAGATCAATGAATCGGGTTTGCGCGACAAGGACATCAACGTGCTGACGCTCAACCGTGGCACGAGCGTCATTCCCAACCCGCGATCAACTCGGCAACTGGAAGCGGGTGACCGGCTGCTCTGCTTCGGCAAGCTCGACCTGATGCGGGATCTGATTCCAGCCAGGGTGCGTCGCAGTCGACGCGTGAAGACGCAGGAACTGCCCGACCTGCCGGTAGCCGACGAGGTCCTGGCGACCTCGAGTGCTTCGCCTGCCGATGCGGACTCACCCGGCGCGAGCTGAAATCGTCATGACCAAGTCCCGCGAGCGAAAGCCAATCGACGAGTGGAACGGCAGCGCGATTCCAGCGGGTGAATCACGCGATGTCTATCTCGCCGTGGGCGAAAGCTACAGCAGCATGACGGTGCGGATTCCGATTCACATCCGCCGTGCGGTCGAGCCCGGCCCGATCGTTTTCGTGACGGCCGCCCTGCATGGGGATGAGATCAACGGTACCGGGGCAATTCGCCGATTGATCGAGGACGAAGGATTTCAGCTGCAGCGCGGATCGGTCATCCTCGTGCCGGTGCTGAACCTGCCCGCCTTCGACCGGCACTCCCGCTACCTTCCCGATCGGCGAGACTTGAACCGCTCGTTTCCGGGATCGTCAACAGGAAGTCTCGCCAGCCGCATGGCACGGACGATTTTCGATGAGATCGTCTCGCGGTCTGATTATGGTATCGACCTGCATACCGCGGCCGTTCGTCGCACGAACTATCCGAATGTCCGAGCCGACATGGGCGATCCCGAGGTGCGCCGACTCGCTGAGGCCTTCGGTTCGGAGATCATCATCAACGGTATCGGTCCCAAGGGAGCCTTTCGGCGCGCCGCCTGCCGCGCCGGTTGCCCGACCATCATCATGGAAGGAGGCGAGGTCTGGAAGGTCGAACCCAGCATCGTCGAATCCGCCGCACGAGGGATCAGAAATGTTCTTCGCAGCCTCGACATGCTCGACGGCGATCTGGAAAGCCCCGAGTATCAGGTCGTGATCGCAAAGTCGAAGTGGATTCGGGCCGAACGAGGCGGCTTTTTGCGGTTTCACGTGCAGCCGGGCGACATCATCGACAAGGACCAGCCGATCGCCACGAACACGACGATTCTGGGCCGCGAGCGGAGCGTGCTGCACTCTCCGTTCGCGGCCGCCGTCATCGGCATGACGACGCTGCCCGCGATCAGCCCAGGCGAGCCGGTCTGCAATCTCGGCAAGCTGCCCAAAGCAATAAAGCCGCTTGAATTGCGACGGCTGCGCTCCGAAGGAGATGGTCTCGAGGAGCGGGTCTCCGAAGACCTCGGATCGAGCGTCCTGGTCGTTGAGCCCCCCGAGTAGAGGCCCCGGACTCCATCGCCACCGGTGGGTAGCGAGCATGGGTGCCAGGCACCTTTCGAGGTTCTAGCGGGGCTGGACGTGTTGCGCTATCCAGTCGCCGAGCAGGCCCAGGACGTCGGGGCGGATCTGTCGGCTGCCTGGCTCCCGGAAGCCGTGGCCGACGCCATCGAAGACTTCTACCGTGAAGTCAGGGCCCCTTTGAGCCTGTAGGGGTGCAAGCCGATCGACGCTGGTCTGGACGGGGACGTTGTCCTGCTCGTCTCCTCTCCCGTAGAGCACGAGAACGGGTGCCTCGACGCGCTCCCAGTAAGGGATCGGGTCGACGTCGCCGTTCTTCTCCCACCAGACATCGCGGCGCTGCTTGGGCACGGCACTGGCGATTGGCTGCAAGGCCATCGCAACAAGCTTCGGGAACCCCTGCTGTACCAGGGTCTGGGTGCTCTCGTGGGCGAGTTGCTGGTTTGGCGTGACCGTTGCTCCCGAGAGCGAGACCACGAATGGTAGATCGTTCCTGTCTGCGGCCGCCATCGGGGCAATCCAGCTGCCACCCTGGCTGATTCCGACGAGACCGACGCGCTCGGGGTTGATCTCCGGCTGGCTTCGCACGAACTCGACGCCCGCTGCCGTGTCGGCGGCGAAGTCCTCGAAGCCGGCCAGGCGCCATTCGCCCGAGGAGAGGCCGCTACCTCTCTTGTCGGGAAGCAGGACGGCGATATCACGTGAAGCGAGGTGGTGGACAATCTGCAGGTACCAGAGGTTGTCGCGGTTGCTGTTGCCCGAGCCATGGATCATGAGGGCGGCCGGATGAGGGCCGGCACTCGTCGGCACGAAGAGAGTGCCGGAGAGCTCGACGTCACCGTTGGCGAAGGAAGCGTCCCGGGGCTCGTACGGGCCGACACATCTTGGTGCCTGCTTGTGCTCGTTGTCTTCGTCCGTCCATTCGAGGGCGATGACCTCGCCCTCGTCTCCTCTCGCCAGGCCTACGTCACGACCGCGCTCCTCAGGGCCGGGGCTCCACACGAACCTAGCCGGTTCCACAATCTCGAAGCGTTGGAGGAAGAGATCATCTTCGGCAGAAACGAAGGCCAAGCCGCCGTTTGCGGCGTAGGTCAAGAGAGCACAGACACCGGGCTCGATTTCGTACCACCCGATGGCTTCAGCCAGAAGCCCGAGATCCCGTTCGGGCAGGATCCTGTGCTCGATGCCGTCGGGTTTGACCAGGAACGGAATCGCGATCAGAGCGAGGCCATAGAGAACGACGGTGAGTCCAGCGATCCAGAGAAGAGTCTTCGTCACTTTGCGAATGATGCTCATGAAACGTCTCCAAGCAGTAGAAACACGCCCATTTCAGCGGGCACCTCCACGGCTGACAGGTCCACCTCGGTGGCCTCCTGCAAGCCCCCGACCGATGGAGCATAAGCCCGGACTTCATTCTCGAGGCCGATGGCTTCGAAGTCCACCTTCAGGTCGATCACCTCGTCCGTCTCCGACCACGACGCGAGCGCGATGAGCACTCCGTCGGGCCGGGCATAGGTTGTGGCCAGGACCTGGGGGTTGCCCGTCTGGACCGGAGCGTCCTCCAGCCAGTACCCGAGCATGCGGCTCTCGGCGATCCCAAAGTCGTTCATCATGCCCCAGACGGGGCGAGGATCGACGTCGCCGTATTTCCGTGCGGTCATCCCATAGAGCATGCCCCGGTATGGATGCCCACCGTCCTGGAGCATCTCGCCCATGAGGCCGAACGGCAGGCCGGCGACCTCGGTCATCCAGTAGTCCGGGCCCTGGTCGTAGTCGAAGTACTCGCCGAACCAGAGCCGCGAGATGTAGGGAAAGTGCTCCATGTACAGCATGGCGCTGTTGATGAAGCCGTCGCGCTCATTGAACTGATTGGCCGAGTGGAGGTCGATGATGACCTCGTCCCGATGCTCGTGCAACACGGTGACGAGGCGCTTGACTGTCTCACGGCTGAAGGCGATGTCGTCCAGGTAGAGCCCGTCGATGTGCTGGTTCTCGGCCAACCAGGCGAGCCCCGCGATGTAGTAGTTCGTCCACCTCGAGGTGCCCTTGTTGAGAATCGCGGCGTCGTCAACGCGGAAGGCATGCCATGCCGAGTGGTAGTGGTCCTCCAGGTGCTCCTGCAACCAGGAGTGGCCGCCGCCATCGCCGTCGTTGAGGATCTCGTCACCCAGGCTGCGCAGGGCGAACATCTCGTGCGCCTTGTATGTCAGCTCCCGAATCGTGTAGTAGAGCTTGAATTTGATCCCCAGCTCATGGGCCTCATCGATGTAGGCGGCTTGTCTGTCCAGATTGAAGAAGGGGTAGTTGATGTAAGGGTTGATCTCATTGGCGTGGTGGATGTTCACCACCGTGCCACCCCACGCCTTCACCTGGTCCACGGGCTCGTACTGGTGCACGAATCGGGTCTCGAAGTGCTTCTCGGTATCGATGGGCTTGAAGGGTGTAATGAGGAATCTCACATTGAAGTGCAGCGTGTCGCCGGCGGAAATGCTACGCGGCCCTGAGTAGTTGTGCGCCACGACGGCGTCCTCTTCCTCACGGATGCGGATCCCGCCGCGGCCCTCGTTGAACCATGACGGAGGCATGCGCAGGGGCTGGTTCCGGTAGAAGTTGGTGTTCAGGGGTCTCGCGTAGTTATCGTCCCGCAGCACGTACTGTAGGCCTTCGTTGATTCCCCCCAACCAGAGGCCCTCGTGATGGTTCTCGAAGGCCCAGGTCCAGTCTAAAGTGGGCGGACGCCTGCCGCCCATGCGTCCAAGACCCAACATGAAGGTGGCGGCAGAAGGCTCATAGTGGATCGGGAGCGCGATGTCCTCGACGTCGACATCGGCCAGCGCCGTCAGGGAAATCCGATAGTCGAGCATCCCGTCGTACTCGAGGCCGCCCTCTACCGTCATGGAAAAGCGTTCGGATGTGCTCTCAACGGTCCATTGGGCTCGGCCGCGGGAGCTCTGCTCGATCTCGAAAGCCGCCGATTGGAAGGTGTCGGTCTCGGACGAACCACTTTGTTCGGCAACGACGACATCGAGGTCTATGGACCGGGCGAGAATCGGCTGGGCCTCGTCGCCAAGGCCAAGCTCGGGAGTGAAGAAGCTGAGGATCTGATCCGGCAGGCCTGTCGCGCTGAGCTCCACCTTGCGGCCGAGGATGGAGATCGAACGGCCGTCGACGGTTACCGACTCGAACGGCGCGATGATGAAGTCCGGGTCGGTGCCCACTGTCGAGTCGAGCCAGGCGAGACGGGTCATGAGGTCCGGCTCGTTGTCGCCGCCATTGTTGGCTCGGGCCTCCAGGACCTCCAGCTCGACGCGAACTGAACGGCTGCTGGCGTTGGCGGTGGTCACGCGCACCATGCCTTCAACCGTCCCTGCCGGCTGGTTCTCTGGGATCTGGACCCCGATCCAAAGGGGCTGTATGGTGGCCGCCGGCACCGCGATCTCGTTTTCGAAAGGCTCGCCCTTCTCGTTGATACCCCCGCAGTTGAAGCAGGTCAGTGCCTCGCGCCATTTTTCGGGGAAGCCCTCGAAGGAGACCTCGAGGTCGGTCAGGCCCTCCTCGGCGGCGATAACCACGACCTGGAAAGTGAAGGCCTCGTCTCTGAGGGCCCGGCTCCGAAGGACATCCATGTCGGCACGAGTGGTCCATTGCCAGGGTATGAAGTGGCGCATTCGGACGGGGAAGTCCCGGTGCTCCGTCGCGAGTTTCCAGCTTGGGCTGGAGCCGTCCATGAAGGCGGCTGTCTCCTCCGGGGTGGCGATGACCTCCATGGGGAAAAAGCTGTGGAAATCATCCACGGATTGGATGTGGGTGGTTCTGGCATTGGGAAGGCCGCCAGCTACCTGCACCGCATCGGCCCATGCCGCCTCGGCTTCGGGCGCCATGTCGGGGTAGGTGATGGTGGGGTAGTAGCTGCCCGTCGAGTGCCACGGCATGTAGTAGACGTGATAGGTGCTCGATCCCGGGTTGGGCTGAAAGATCACGTCGCCCGAGGCGTTCTCGATGCGAGTGGCCAGCGCGTTCGGAACGGGCTCGCCCGTCGAAGCGTCGAGCACCACAACGGACTTGGCGAACGGGTCGGCATCCCTGCGTCGCCAGGGGATGGTGACCGTAACCGCTTCCACTGAGGGGTCCGCTACCACGACGACGGCACGGTGATTGCCCCAGGAGCTGCCTTCCTCGCCGGCGGCCAGGTGGGGCTCCCAATTCCCTGCCTCGAATACCACACCGTCCACGGTGTTGGAGATGGCCGGGGCTCTGTAGAGCTCGACAGACTGCTGGCCTTCGTTGCCACAGCCAACCAGAATCAGGACGGCCACGAGGCCGAATCGCGAGCGGGTTGTTGCCGAGTTCATTGCCCTACCTCCATACTGTCGGGCCCCAAGGGACCATCCGGTTCTCCGCTAGGCCCAAGAGGAAACGCACATGGCTTTCCTCTGGCGCGTAGGGTCGCCCCTGACCCAGGGACTCCGGCCACTCCAAGGCTGCCCGCAAGTGCTCGACGGCCAACCCGTAGTCCTGGGCAGCGAGAGCCTTCAGGGCCACCTGCGTATGCGCGTGCTCCCAGAGGAGGTGGCTGTCCCGCGCGTTCTCCGAGGGTAGGACCTGTGTGTTCGACAGAATCTCGATTGCCTCTCCTGCCAGCTCGACGTTGATGAGGGATCGAGCCTCGAGCAGTGCCAGGTTGAAGTCGTCGGGAAAGCGGCTCCGGGCCTCTCTCACTGCGGCTAGGGACGCGTCCCACTCGCCACGATCTTGCAGCTGTCGAATCAGGTAGACGTGCAGCACCCGTGTGCCGGGATCGAGAGTCACCGCGCGCCGGAGATCCGCTGTCCGGTGCGGCCCCTGGGTCTGGTGGGGGAGGAGGCTCCTGGCGACGTAGAACGGAGCGAAGTCCGGCAGTTTGCCGAGGTCGGTCATCAGGTGAGCCGCCTCCTCGGATCGGTCGACGGCCCAGAGGTTCAGGGCTCGAAAGTAACTCCAGGCCCAGGCGTCGCTGTGCTCATCGGCCCAAGCGAGAACCGGCAGGGACTCCCGGCGGAAGGGGAACTGGAAGTCAGGGTTCGGGTCCCCGGGAAGTGCAGTCGGGTCTTGTCGAAGGAATGCCTTCCAAGCCAGGTGAATCGCGCCGAGTTCAGTCTCTGGAACGTTCAGTATCGCCAGTGCGTCTTCGGGCAAGCCGAGGTTGAAATAGCCGACGGCCAGCTCCAGCAGGCTCTGGTCCGGATACTCACCCCCAAGGGAGGAGACTAGTGCCTCGGCGGCTGCTGGGGTCGGAGTCTGCAGGTACTCTTCGGCGAAGGCGAAGTGGTGCAGAGGATCGACGGCCCGTAACTCTTGAAGCGCCTCGGAAATCAGTATTGTGTGCCTTGATTTTCGACCGATGACGGCCAGCGCTCTCCATCCGGGGATGCTGTGGCGGTCGAAGTCGATCGCCAGCCGCGCGTATCGTGCAGCTTCGGCGAAGTTCCCTTCTTCGATCATCAGCTCTGCCAACTGCGCATAGGCTGCGGAGCGATAGGCCGTGGCTCGAGCGGCCCATCCGAGCGCGTCGTGCGCGTCGGCGGTCTGGCCGACGGCACGGTAGAGCGTACCCGCCAGAAAGTTGGCTTCCGCGTCGTAGGCGTCGAGCTGAAGGGCTCGGTTGACGCTTTCCAAGCCGACGTCGTACAAGCCTGCACGGTAGGAGAGGTCCGCCAGGCCCAACAACGCTTCGCGGTGCCAGGGTTCGGCCTTCAAAGCCGCCTGGAAGAGCTCTCGAGCCTGGACGTACCGCCGGCCCTTCACGAGCTCCCGAGCCCGGAACACCTGGCGGTCGGCTTCGGGAATGCTCGGGACGGCACTCGCATCGGTGGAAAACGGCCGGGCTAGTAGCCGAGCCGATGGGTCCGAGTCGTAGTCCAGGCCCAGCTCGACCACCTGGACCCGATACCGATCGGCGCGCGCCAAATCGACGGTCGTGTGCACCTGATCCAATGGGCCCAGCTCCGCCGGGATCTCCGCCGCGATCTCGTCGCCCACCCAGATTCGCAGAGTGTCGGTGACGGCACGGAACGCGATCACACTCGCTTCGAGCTGTCCATCCTCGACCGCGACGTGCATGGCGCCGTCCCGGGAGGCATCGGTCAGTCCCCCGATTCCCTCCAACGGAAACCAAGTCTCCGACCACCGGCTCGCCGACATGGGGTCGAAGCGTGCCTGGGTTATGGGGTTCACGTCTTCGGTGGGGGAGTACTGCACGAAGAGCCGCCCGGCCTGGAACTCCACGTACTGGCCGTCGGTGTCCGTGAGGAGCTCTTCCCACACTCCTCCCTCCCGGGAAAGTGCCCAGAGCCAGAGCTTCTGGCCGGGCATCTCCTCGTGCCGGGACCAGTGGCCGAAGCCGTAGTCCTCGTCCAGGTAGTAGCCGCCGAAGAAGTCGTTCAGCTCACCGACGACGTGGTAGGACTTGTGGCTCTCGAAGGTGTTGTTGCGATAGAGAGGCAAGAACCGGCCCTGATCATCGACCGGCCAGCTGCGCTCGGCGCCCGAGTGTTTCAGGTAGGCGTCGCCGGGGATGGCCATCTCGAGGTCGTCCCGGGCGAAGGCCGCCGCCGTCATCCAGTTGTAGTAGGGCTGCTCCAGAGGGGTCGGGTTGTACCAGACGACGTTGGTCTCGAAGTAGGCCCTGTCCGCGGGAAGGCGAATCTCCACTCGCCAATGGGTTCGCGAAGGCAGGTCCATTCCGCCCACGAAACAGCTCACGCTGCTGTCTTCGTTCTCCCGCAGGAGGTAGTCCACCGGTGTGGCTGTGGCCGGCGTATGACCGATGACGCCGAAGTTGAACTCGATCCCACCGGAGGTCCAGGGGCCGCGCAATGCGATATTCCGGAATTTCATCACCTCGTTGCGGTAGATGAACTCGTGGCCGGTCTCCTTGACGACGGCACCCCAGACCTTGCCGCCAACCTCCGGCAGCACGAACACCTCGATGTAGTCGTTCTCCAGGCGGACGATTTTCCACACCCGTGGCTCAGAGGTGACCGAGTAGCCCTCGAAAGAGTTGTAGGGATAAAGGCGAGGGTCCTTCGTCAGGATCGGAACCGGATTCGGTTCGGAGAACGGATAGGTCTCCAGTGTCCGTGTCTCTTCGGAGATGCGAGCTGGCTGGGCCGTGGTCTCTGACGGAATGGGGGTGACTAGCCCGAAGAGCGTGGCGAGAATTGTCAGGCTCGGGCAGGTCGACCAGGACATGGGAGGTCGGGGGAGAGAGTGTCGCGAAGATGCGATGGAGCAGGGGCTCCACCCTGGGCAGCAGGTTACCGAGGCCGCGGAGATGGTGTCAATTCTGGCGTGACTTCCTTCACAGTGGACTCTCGAAACCCTTTGCGACAATGGATCTCGACAGGTTGACGATTCTGACAACCGCGCCGCTCGCAGGAGGGTACGCGATGCTCAGACTACGGGTTCGTCTCCACGCAGTGCCAGTTGTAGTTCCAGCGGCAGTGCTGATCTTCCTTCTCTGGACTCCACTCGCAACAGGCGAGGTGCTTGTCGACCACACCTGCACTGATCTGAACCAGGTGCCCGGGTCTGCGATCACCCAGGCGGTTACGGATCTTCACATCGCCTACAACCACACCAGCCATGGCAGTCAGCTCATCAGCGGGATGTCCGCGCTCGAGAGCTTTCCGGACTATGGCGGTACCTACCAGTGGTCGGATGACGGCTCGGCGGGGCTCGACCTGGACGACTACGGGATTCCGTCGTGCGCCGCTCCCGATCTCAGCCAGGGCGACTACATCGACGCCAACGGGGTCACCCCGTGGGTGACGTGCACACGGGATTTCCTGGACTTGCCCGCCAACGCCCATATCAACGTCATCATGTGGTCATGGTGCAGCATCAATGGGCACGACGCACAGCGATATGTCGACAACATGGAGATCCTGGTCGCCGAGTACCCGGACGTCCACTTCGTCTTCATGACCGGCCACGCCGAGGGCCAGGGCGAGGATATGACCCCCGACAGCGTGCACTTCAACAACCAGCTCATCCGTCAGCACACGCAGACCCACGGCCGCATTCTTTTCGACTTCGCCGACATCGAAGCCTACGACCCCGACGAGACCTATTTCTGGGATCTCGACATGTACGACAACCTCGACTACAACGTCGGCAACTGGGCGGTGGAGTGGATCGATGCGAACCCCGGCTCGCAGCTCGATCAGCTCACGACCGGCGACGGTGTCGACGGATACGCTGGACTCAGCAGCTGCGCCCATTCCGCCTCACCGACAGATGCGACGCTGAACTGCATCCTCAAGGCCCGTGCCGCGTGGTGGATGTTCGCCGAGCTCGCGGGATGGCAGCCGGCACATCTCTTCGGTGACGGGTTCGAAACGGGCGACCTCTCCGGCTGGTCGGCCTCCTCAATGTAGCGAAATGAGGTGCCTGTCACCGATTTATTCGGAGCCAACCCGCTTGTAGGCGAAGACCACCTCCTTCACGCCGCCATCCTTCGTGCGCATCGCCAGGAAGACTTCCATTTCGTCCTTTCCACGGCGTCGGTAGGTGAGGCCATCGAAGAAGGCCTGGCCCTCTTCGATGGCGACCAGCGGAAAGTCGACGGTCTCGCCCTTCTCCTCCCAGCCCGTCAGGTCTGGGTTGAAGTGCTTCAACCGTATGAGGACAGTAGAGCTCTCCTCGGTGAGCGTGAAGATCTCATAGAAACCGGCCTTGCCGTCCTGGATCAGTCGGAACATTCCGACCATGGTGCCGGCGGCGGGTGGGCTCCAGATCTCGTCGACCGTTCCACCCAGGGCCTCGGCCTGCCAATGGCCCTCGAGCCAAGCGAAGTCGGCCACCCGTGCGGGCGGCCCCGCGGACCCTTCAGCCAGCTGCAGCGTGTGCTCCGTCAGCTTCTCTTGCGCGGCCAGGAACGACGTTGAACAGAAAACCAGCGCTGAGAGTCCTGCGGCGACTCGTGCGATCCTCGACATCTCTTCCTCCCTCGCCGCTGTGCAGCGGGTAGTTGAAGTTGCCGCATTCTACGACGCGGCAGACCAGCATGTAGAATCGGGTATTCCCCCAAGAGCGAGGTGTCCATGAAAGAGACCATCCGATTTCGATTGAACGGCCAGCCGAAGACGCTGAAGACCGACGGTGACCGCAAGCTGCTGTGGGTGCTGCGTACCGATCTCGGGCTGACCGGCACCAAGTACGGCTGCGGTGAGAGCCTCTGCGGCTCGTGCACGGTCATCGTCGACGGGGAGGCGGTTCGAACTTGCCAGCTCCCCATGTCCGCGGTTCAGGGCAAGGAGGTCATCACGATCGAGGGCCTCGCCGAGGGCAATGCTATCCATCCTCTTCAGGAGGAGTTCGCCAATCGCGGGGCTCTGCAATGCGGCTTCTGCACGCCAGGCATGATCATGAACGCCTATGGGCTGCTGCTTGCCAATAAGCGCCCATCCCGAGGTGAGATCGTCGAAGGCATGGAAGAGAACCTCTGTCGCTGTGGTGCTCATCAACGGATCGTCGAGGCGATCGAAGCCGCCTCGAGGAGGGTGTAGAGATGACGATTCGAGACTTTTCTGCAGAAGAGATGCTCAGAGAACAGATGGGTAGATTGCCAACCACCGACGAGGCGAACCCGTCTACCCTCGGCACCCTCGATCGGCGTCAGTTCCTCAAGGCCGTCGGTGGCGGCATCGTGGTCCTCGTCGCCATGGGTGATCCTGGCGGCTCGGTCGTCGAGGCCCAGGGAATGGGCTACCCAGAGGACTTCAACGCCTACCTGCGCATCGGCAAGGATGGTCGGGTCACCGTCTTCTCCGGCAAGATCGAGATGGGGCAGGGCACCATGACATCGCTGGCGCAGATGGCCGCCGAGGAACTGGGCGTCAGCCTGCAGCGCATCGATATGATCATGGGCGACACCGATCTGTGCCCCTATGATCGCGGCACCTGGGGCTCGATGAGCACGCGGTTTTTTGGCCCCGCTGTGCGCGCCGCCGCAGCCAAAGCCCGCGAAGTGCTCCTCGACCTGGCCTCGCAGCGCCTGGGAGAGCCGATCGACAGGCTGAAGCTGAAGGATGGCGTCATCACCTCGCTCACTGATCGCTCTCGAATCGTCACCTACGCGGAGCTCGCCGGCGGAGAGCCGATCGCCCACACGATCGACCGCGAAGCCGTTCTCAAGAGCGTTCGGGAATTCAAGACGATGGGCGTGCCGACCAAGCGGCTCGACGCGCTCGACAAGGTCACAGGAAAGGCCAAGTACGCCGGGGACATCCAGTTGCCGGGCATGCTCCATGCACGCCAGCTGCGGCCTCCAGCGCACAGCTCCGAGCTGCGAAGCGTGGACACCTCGAAGGCCGAAGAGGTGCCCGGCGTCGTCATCGTCAACCAGGATGGCTTGGTCGCGGCCCTGCACGAAGATCCCGAGCAGGCCGAGCTGTCACTGGGCCTCATCGAGGCCGACTGGCAGACTCCGGAGCCTCACGTCGATGAGACGACGATCTGGGATTACCTGAGGAGCAAAGACCCCGGTGGCGAGCCCGACGATGTGAGGGGCAGCGTGGAGGCGGGCGCGAAACTCTCGGCAGAGCGCTTCAGCCACGCCTACCACGATGGCTACGTGGCTCATGCCCCGATCGAGACCCATACAGCGACGGCCACCGTTCAGGACGGCAAGGTAACGCTCTGGGTCTCCACGCAGTCTCCGTTCGGCAATCAGGCGACAGTGGCGGAGGCCCTGGGGATACCGAAGGCGGAGGTTCGAGTCATCACCCCGTACGTGGGGGGCGGCTTCGGTGGAAAATCCACGGCTCACCAGGCCACAGAGGCGGCGCGACTTACGAGAATCGTCGGGCGGCCGGTCCAGGTGGCTTTCACCCGGGCCGAGGAGTTCTTCTACGACACCTTCCAGCCGGCATCGTTCATCGAGATCGACTCGGGGCTGGACTCCGAGGGCCGCATCTCGCTGTGGGACTATCACGTCTACTTCGCCGGCGATCGGGGAGCCGAACAGCTCTACGACGTACCGAACAGTCAGATCGTCGTGCACAGCCAGGGCTGGCGGGCGCCGGGCGTCCACCCGTTCGCCACAGGTGCTTGGCGGGCCCCGGGAGCGAACACGAACATCTTCGCCAAGGAGTCACAGATCGACGTCATGGCCGCCGCGGCAGGCGCCGATCCGATCGAGTTTCGCCTTCGCAACACGAAGGACAAGAGGCTACGGAGCGTTCTCGAGGCCGTGGCCGAGGCCTACGGGTGGGAGCCGCAGTCCGCACCGAGCGGTCGGGGCCTCGGAGTGGCCTGTGGTATCGATGCTGGCACCTACGTGGCTCACATTGTCGAGGTAGTTGTCGATCGCACGACCGGCAAGGTGCAGGTCAAGCGGGTCGTCTGTGCGCAGGACATGGGGCTGGTCGTCAACCCCGACGGTGCCAAGATGCAGATGGAAGGTTGCATCACCATGGGGCTGGGCTACGCCTTCAGCGAGAACCTGCGATTCCGTGGCGGCGAGATCCTGGACAAGAACTTCGACACCTATGAGATTCCGAGGTTCTCCTGGGTGCCCAAGATCGAGACCGTGCTGGTGAGCAACGACGAGCTCGATCCACAGGGAGGGGGCGAGCCGGCCATCGTCTGCATGGGTGGGGCGATCGCCAACGCCATCCACGACGCCACCGGCGCCCGGCTGTTCCACCTGCCGATGACGCCCAAGCGGGTGCTGGAGGCCTTGGCCAGGCTGCCCGATTTCGACGGCTAGCCAGACTCGAGCTCCGCCAAGGGCGGCGGCTCTCAACTACTCGTGTCGCTGACCCGCTGCCCCATAGGCGCATCTTCACCGAGCACGTAGAGCCCTTCAGAGCTCTCCGAGGTGTGGAATGCACCGGGCGTGCCAGGCGTTATCTTCAACGAGAAGCAGGCGTCTGGGGGTCGTTCAGCCTCACGTTGCTGTTCGATCCCGGGATGCACAGTCCCGAAAGCAGACAGCCGCAAGAAGACCCCGGCGGGCTCAGGAGGTATGATCGCACCTCCAATTCGGCGGAGAACCCGATGAGATACCGACAATCGAACCCCTTGCCAGCCATCATCGTCTTGCTTGTCTTGACCGGCCCGGGCCTGATTGCTGCGAAGCCGCCCCCCGACCAGGTTTCCCAGTATGAATGGACGGAAGTCACACGTGTCGTCGCCATCGGGGATCTCCATGGCAGCTATGAAAAGGCGCTGCGCATTCTCAAGGCGGCCGGCCTGATCGATGACGATCTACGCTGGATAGGTGGCGAAGAGCATCTCGTCATCACCGGTGACGTTCTGGATCGCGGCACGGGTGGCCGGGAGTTGATGGACCTGATCCGACGGCTGCAGGACGAGGCGCAGGCGGCAGGGGGCTACGTCCATATGTTGCTCGGCAACCACGAAGCGATGAATCTGATGCGGGATCTCCGCTACGTGAATCCGGAGGCTTACCAGGCCTTCGCCGAAGAAGAGAAAAAGGCAGATCGCAGGGCCGCACTGAAGTCCTATCTGGCGAGTCGCCCGAAGAAGTCGAACCGGGAGGTGGCGACCAACGAGTTCGAAGAGAAATACCCACCTGGCTACTTCGCCCGCCAGCAGAGCCTGAATCCCGATGGCGAGTATGGGCAGTGGCTCCTGGGGCTACCCGCCATCGTGAAGATCAACAACGTGATCTACATGCATGGCGGCTTGACCGAGGAGATCGCGGAGCTCGGGGTCGATGAGACGAATCGGCGCCTGCAAAGAGATTTGCGGGGCCATGTGGAGTCTCGGGGAGTGCTGGAGAGACAGGGGATCATCGCGCCCTGGATGGAATACGTCGACATCTTGTGGGTCAGACAACAGGGGCGGGAGCAGGCAGACCAGCTGTCGGAAGACCTGCGCCTGGCGGTTGGCGGGCTCGTCGGGACCGCCGACAGTCTGATGCTGGGAGAAAGAGGCCCCTTGTGGTATCGGGGCGGCTCCCACGAAGACGAGCGAATCGAGCGCGACAGCCTGGAGCGCACGCTCGAGCTCATGAACGTCAGGGCGATCGTGGTCGCCCACAGTCCGACGGCGGGCAGGGAGATCACCTCGCGGTTTCAGAACCGGTTGTTCCGCATCGATCACGACATCAGCTCCAGCGAGGCTCTGCAGGCCCTGGTGGTCGAGGGCGACGACATCATGGTCTTGGACGCCTCGACCGGGCGAGCGATCGAGGCGCCAATGGAGCTACCTATCGGCAAGCTCGATCCCCTGGCCGCTGAAGCATGGTCGGACGGCGACCTGGAGTCGTTTCTGGCGCAGGCAGAGGTCGTCGCCTCTCGCGACCTGGGCCGAGGTAGCACCCGGCCGCGGCTCCTGGAGATGGAGCTGGAAGGCAAGAAGCAGCGCGGAATTTTCAAGACGGTGTCGACCGATGGCGAGTTGGTTCCCGAGAGCCCGGCAGATCGCTATGAGCACGAGGTCGCGGCTTACCTGGTGGATCGGAAGCTCGAGCTGGGCCTGGTGCCGGTTTGTGTCCTACGCGAACTGGACGGGGAGCAGGGCTCGCTTCAGGCCTGGGTCGAGGACGCCGTCGATCAGGAGTCGGCCACGGTCTACGAGCTGGAGCTCTTCGACCGGGATTGGGTCAAAGCGCGGATTGCCGAAGGCGTGGTTTTCGATGCTCTGATCGGCAACAGCGATCGGGGTGCCGACGACATTCTCTGTCCGGTCGCCGGTGACAAGCTGTTCCTTGTCGACCACTCGAAAGCCTTCTCGACCTCGAAGGACATCGGTTGGGAGGCGGGAAGGACGGTGTCGATCGAGCCCAGCCTGATTGCCGCTCTCGAAGATCTCGAGCAGGACGCTCTCGAGCAGGACCTGGGTAAACTGCTCTCCGCCGACCAGATCGAGGCACTCCTGGGGCGCCGCGACCAGATTCTCGAACACGTCACCCCGTTGATCAGCGAAGCCGGCCCCTAGCCCGATCAGGGAGTCGCAGCAGTCCAGGCCGAGGTGTCGCCGGCCTCGAAGCCGTCTTGGAAGACCATTCCTCCGAGCACTCCGATGGGCGTCGTGCTGATGACCAGATTGTCGAACCAGATGCGGTAGCTCTTGGTGGCTTCGGGAAAGTAGTTCCAAACGATGAGGTGGTTGAGGAGCAGCTCCTCCGCGTGCCGCCACAACATGCCGGTGTGATGGGCCACCAGCTCACCGTCGATCCATAGCGCCATCTCGCCGTCGTAGTTGCCGGCCCCGAGCAAGACCGAATTGGCCTGAATCATGGTCTCGACGGAGTACCAGCGGTCCTGCTCCATGGAGACAGGGGTTCCCTGGTTCAGATTGAAGTGGTTGCCCCAGCAGCACTCCGGACCGTTGGTGCAGGGCAGCCCCCGATTGGCGCACCCCTGGCAGACGGCGTCGGCATCGTTGTACCGGTCACAGACATTCCCCGGGTCGCAGCTCATATCGGGAAAGTAGCTGTAGAAGAATGGCTCGCCCGGCAGCTCGTCTGCCACCGTTTCGCGGCTGTCCACCGTCGCACCGTTCAGACACTTGATGCCGTTGGGTCGGCAGCCGGCAGTACCGTGGCAGGACCATGGATCGTTGTCCTGGTCGCCGTGGATGGCGAAGAAGTGGTGCATTGGCCGGTCCCAGGCGGCGTCCCATTTCATGTAGAAGCGCACGTAGACGCGCTCCTCGCCGAAGAACCGATAACCGAAGCTCGCTCCGGTGTTGTCGGTATCCAGGACCGCCTCGATCGAGCCGCTGCCGCGAAATGTTTGCACGCCCGGCACCCCGGCGGTGACGAGCGTCGCGTCGTCTTCGTGCTCCATGCCCGCCCAGGAGTGCGTCTCGAAGTCGTTGCAATATACGGCCGGGTTCTGCTGACAGTAGGGCTCGACTGCGGCGAGCGCACCGGCTCCGAGCAGGCCGGCGATCAGGACCAGGAGGGTGATTCGAAACCTACAATGACGGAACCCGAGCCTACTCACTTCGATTTCGAGATTACCAGGGCCCCGCAGGTGACACTGTGGAGCCTCAACGTTCTCTCGCTGGCGGTGACGCACCGTGTAGAATCCCAGCGAAGCCAAATAGACTGATCGAGATCGTCCAGCAGGAGCCGCGAGGGAGGGGCTCGATGATCGGCGATGCGATAGCGCACTACAAGATTCTTCGCAAGCTCGGCAAGGGCGGCATGGGTGAGGTGTTCCTCGCGCGGGACGAGAAGCTGGGTCGCAAGGTTGCGCTGAAGGTTCTGCCGCCACAAGCCGCTGGAAATCAGGAGAGACTCGAGCGCTTCCGTCGCGAAGCCAAAGCAGTCGCTGCTCTGAACCACCCCAACATCGTCACCATCTACTCGGTCGAGGAGGTCGATGGCCTCCACTTCCTGACGATGGAGTACGTCGAAGGTAGAACCCTCTCGGATGCGGTACCCGACAGCGGCCTCCATCTGCAGCGGTTCTTCGAAATCGGGATCGCCTTGTCGGATGCGCTGAGCAAGGCCCACGAGAAAGGGATCATCCATCGCGACCTCAAGCCCCGCAACGTCATGGTGGATCAGGACGGGCGGATTCGAGTGCTCGACTTCGGACTGGCCAAGCTGCTGCCGACCAAGGCACTGGACGGCACCGATCCCGACTCGACGGAGCCAACGGAAGTCCTGACGGGTGAGGGCAAGGTGGTCGGTACCACTCCCTATATGTCTCCGGAGCAGCTCCGGGGTCGTCCCCTTGACGCGCGGTCAGACATTTTCTCCCTTGGGATCCTCCTCTATTGGATGTCGACCGGTAGCCATCCATTCGGTCGCGACACCTCTGTCGACGTCATCTCTGCGATCCTCACCGCCAATCCGCCACCAGTGACGGAAATCAAGGAAGGCATACCGCGCCATTTGGCCCGCGTCATCCGGCACTGTCTGGAAAAGGAACCGTCGCAGCGATTCCAGACGGCGCTCGATGTGCGCAACGAGCTCGTTGGGCTCCGAGAGGAGGTGTCCGGCGGAACGGCACCGGTAAGCTCCGCATCTCTTTTCCCGGCCGAGCCCAGGAAGAGACAGAATCTCTGGATGAGCTTCGCGGCGATCGCGGCATTGTTGTTCGTGGCCGTCGGAGGTTTCCTGTGGTGGCGCAATCGGGCGCCACAGCCCCAGGACCTGCGAACCCTGGCCGTGCTGCCATTCGCGAATCTGACGGGCGACCTCGAGAACGATCACCTCGGGGAGGTCTTTTCGAGCGGTCTGATGTACAAGCTGTCCAATCTCTATGGCGTTCAGATGGTGGGTCGATCGGAGGTGGCGAGGCTCAGCGAGGAGCAGGTGGGTGCCTCCGAGATCGGCGAACGCCTGCATGTCGGCTCGGTCGTCGAGGGTGAAATCCTCGACGAGGCTGGGCGGCAGCGTGTCGTCGTCAGGCTGACGGATACCGCCACAGGCTACGTTCTTTGGTCGGAGCCCTACACGGCGAAACCCTCCGAGCTCCAGTGGCTACAGGAGGACGTTGCCCGAGACCTCGAGGCTTTGTTGTCGATTCCGTTGAGTCCCAAGGAGCGCCACCGGCTGGCCGAGGATCCCGCGGCCCTGACACGGGCCTATGCCCATTACGTTCGGGGCCAGGGGTTCTTGGATCAGGCCGACAACCCGAGCGGACCGGAATCGGCGGCAGACAACTTCCGGCAGGCGATTCGGCTGCATCCGGCGTTCGCGGTTGCCCGCGCGGGATTGAGTGAAGCACTTTGGCAGATCTACCATCGGGATCTGGAACCGGAGGATCTCGAACAGTCTGAGGAGCAGGCTCGCCTGGCCCTCGAACAGGATCCGGATCTACCCGCCGCTCATGTCGCCCTGGCTCGTGTGCTTCGCGACACCGGTCAGGTCTCGGCTTCGATCGAAGCTCTGGAGGAGGCCCTCAGCGGGCATCCCAACCCAGACCACGCTTACCGAGAGCTGGCGGACAGTTACGAGCGGATCGGAGAGCTGGAGGAGGCGGAAAGGTACCTCAGGACGGCGACAGCACTCAATGAAGCGGACTGGTTGAACTGGAACTGGCTCGGTGCGCTCCTGGCCAAGCTCGGGCGCTACGACGAGGCGCGCGACGCTTTCCAGCATGCCGTAGACGTGGCGCCAGACCACATCTATCGACCGCTCGAGAACCTCGGGACGATCTATCTTTTCGAGGCCGACTACGAGGCGGCGATCGAGACCTACGAGAGGATCCCCGAGCCGATCCCGTACGCTCTTCTGGCCAGCAACATGGCCACGGCGTACTTCTTCCAGGGCGACATGGACAAGGCTGTCGAGTACTTCGCCATGGCTGTGGAGCTGGATCCGATGGAAGCCGAGCTGCGTCGCAACTATGGTGATGTGCTGTTGCGCCTCGGAGATGCCGCGGCGGCCGAGTCGGAATACCGCCGGGCAATAGCCCTGATGGACGCGGAGCTGGTAGTCAATCCAGGCAATTCAGATCTGCAGCGGCGGCACGCCATGTATTCGGCCAAGGCCGGCGATTGTGAGCTTGCAGTTCGCGAGGCAGTGACGTTGCAGGGCGGCCAGCCCCGGACCGCCTTCAGCGCTCACGATTTCGCCTATGTTTTCGCCCTCTGTGGCGACCGGGACCTGGCGCTGGGAGCTGTGCGCGAGGCGATCGACCTGGGGATCAGCCCCGAGCTACTGAGCCAGGAGGACGAGTTCGCCTCGCTCCAGGACGATCCAGAGTTCAAGGCTCTGACCGGCAGCAACGTAAGTCCGGAATAGGTCGGGACTGTCGGCAGCGTAGCTGCCGGCCCGGGCTGACAGCGCCTTGTCTGTCTATTTCCTTCGATGAATGATGCCACCGGGGTCGGTACCGAACTTTGTACCATCGGCCAGCGTCATCTCGATAACGTACGGCCAGAAGGTGCCGTACTTCTCCTCTTGGCAGGACTCGTCCGGCGGCCCACTCTCGGCACCATCGTTCGGAGTCTGGATCGCAACCGGCAGGGACCGCGGGAAGCAGTCTGGGTAGCCCGGGGCACTGGCGATCGTCAGCGTCTCGCCCTCGCTCAGCTTGCCGGCGATCACCCAGTCGATACTGCTTCCGTCACAGAAGACAGGATCTTCACAGATGGAGACGTAGTGGGGTGTAGTGAAGATGTTCCTTCTGTTTCGCTGTATGTGGATCGTCACCTTCGTCGGTTTTGCGTAGATGACGGCAGCTCCTTCGGTGCTCGTGGCCTCGGGGGCTGAGTCCACCTTGGCCCGTGGCTCCTCGGCCCTGCTACAGCTCGGTCTCAGTGCGAGCACGGCCACCACGGCCACACTCAGCAGAATCAAGAACGCATATGTCTTCCGCATCATCGATCTCCTTCCCAGGGAAACACGTTCACGGGGAAATGACCCCGGTTGCTCGGCCAGCCAGGTTGTTTCGGACGTCTAGAACACTAGGCTCTCGCGGGCGGTCCGTCAAGTCGAGCCAGCTCAGGGTCGAGCACCGTCCCACCCCGATGGGTGTTGCGGCAGAGGCCCTGATCGAAACACCCTGTGGTCGGACGCTGAAGCTGGTGTCGGTCAACGCGCAGAATGGAACGGGACAGAGAGAGGGAGCAACCATGAGAATCTGGCGCATCTGGATGTCGAGCATCGTCGTGTTGTTGGTGGCAAGCGGCTTGGTGGCCGAGGTCATTGTGATCAAGGCGGACCGTCTAATCGATGAGACAGGAGCAGAGCCAATCGAGAACGCGGCGCTTTTGATCGATGGGGACCGGATCATGGCGGTAGGAGCGGCGTCCAGGGGTACACAATTCTCCCCCGTCGCTAAATAGGTGCCAGGCACTTCTTTTGAGACGACGCAGGCGAAGGCCACAGAACTTCGTCGCTACTTTGATCGTGCGATCGCGGTGCACGACCAGTTTCGCAACGATCCCCTCGTCGGCACGGCATTTGCGCCTCACGCGCCCTACTCCGTCTCTGACAGCCCCCTGAGGCGCGTGGGGGTGTTGGCCAACGAGCTCGAACTACCGATCCACATCCATCTCCATGAGACGGCCGCAGAGGTCAGGGGCGGACTGGAACGAACCGGACACCGCCCGATCGAGCGTCTCCGTCAGCTCGACCTGATCAATCCCGCACTGCTGGCGGTGCATATGACCCAGGTCGAACCCGAGGAAATCGAGTTATTCGCCGCCAACGGCGCCCAGGTGGTTCACTGTCCGGAATCGAATCTCAAACTGGCTTCAGGATACTGTCCGGTTGAGCGCCTGCAGGATGCGGGCATCAACGTGGCGCTCGGCACCGACGGCGCGGCCAGCAACAACGATCTCGACATGCTGGGCGAGATGCGGTCGGCCGCCCTGCAGGCCAAGGGGATGACTGCCGACGCCTGCGCCCTGCCCGCCGATCAGGCACTGCAGATGGCCAGTCTGAATGGTGCATGTGCACTGGGCATCAACCATGAGACGGGTTCACTGCGGGTCGGGAAATCGGCGGACATCGTAGCGGTGGACCTGTCTCAGCCGGAAACCCAGCCGGTCTTCAATCCTGTTTCACAGATCGTTTACGCCGGCGGACGGGAACAGGTGCGGCATGTTTGGATCAACGGGCGGCAGGTGCTGAAAAACCGGGCCCTGACCACGATCGACCTGAGCCAGACACTGCAACGCGCAGGGGTCTGGCACGACCGCATCCTGGACAAACCCGCATGAGGTAACTGACGAGTCGGTGATAA
>CAMYLC010000050.1 GCA_947259195.1 Thermoanaerobaculia bacterium
CCCGGCCGCACCTCTGGCACCCCTCAGGTCTGGAAGAATCACACCCACAGCTGACCGGTTGTCTTTGGATGCGCCTTCCCTGCTATTGTTCGAGAAACCAGTCCATTGAGAATAAGGAGGCTTGAAAGATGGCCAAGCTGTTCACGCGCAATGAAGGCACCGTGGATCGCGCCCTGAGGGTGATCTTTGGGTTGGTCCTCATTTCCCTAGTTTTCGTGGGACCAAAGACCGTGTGGGGCTGGATCGGGTTGATTCCGTTGATCACCGGTTTGACCGGCAGCTGCCTCGCCTACAACGTGTTCGGCTGGGATACCCGCAGCATGAAAGACAAGTCCAAGTAGAGCTTGCGCAGATTGAGACGACGACTACACAGCTGCCGTGGATCCAAGTAAGCTCTTGGGGCTCACCACTCGCGGAGGGGTGGCTGAGTGGTCGAAAGCACCGGTCTTGAAAACCGGCGACCGTTCACGCGGTCCGTGGGTTCGAATCCCACCCCCTCCGCCAACCTTGCAGAGGACCCGGTACCGTAGGTTGAAATAGACGAGGCCGCTTGAGCTGCGGGCCGATTGGCACTCTACTCCTTACAAGACGCCCCTAGTTCTCTCGACCCTTGATTCGAAGAGAGGCGCGGAGGGTCTTACGATAATGGCCTGCCAGGGCTCGGTCGTGAGCTCGCCGCTCGTGTTCGGTGGCACGGCGGGTAGCGCTGGCCTGCTCCCGGACGAGACGGTGGAAACCAGCTAATCGATCGGCTTTGAGCTCGCCTTTCTGGACGGCATCCCGAACGGCGCAATCAGGCTCTTCGACGTGACTGCAGTCCATGAAGCGGCACTGCTCAGAAAGAGCAGCAATCTCTGGGAAGACCTCCAGTACAGCCTCTTCACTCGCTAGCAGCCCTACCTCACGCAGACCAGGAGTATCGATGACCAGCCCACCACCGGGAAGCTGGAGGAGTTCGCGACGCGTTGTCACATGACGTCCCCGGTCATCGGACTCCCGAACCGCCCCGGTGCGCAGGCGCTCTTCGCCTAGCAGGCGATTGATCAAGGTCGACTTACCCACTCCCGACGAACCCACAAGAACCACGGTTTGCCCTGGCTTGACCTCGTTCCTGAGCTCTGTCAATCCGTCACCAGTTACGGAGCTGACCGTGACTACATCCAAACCAGGAGTAGCCTTCCGGGCCTGCCGAATCGCTTCATCGGGATCTTCGATCAGGTCCAGTTTGCTGAGCACCACGAGGGCCCGAACGCTACCGCTGCGGGCAAGCGTCAGAAAACGCTCGATGCGGCGCAAGCTGAAATCGCCGTCCAGACCCGTGACCACCATGACCAGGTCCACATTGGCTGCCAGAGGTTGAGCCACGCGAGCACCGCCTGTGATTCCCCTGGCCAGCAGACTCCGTCGAGGTATCAGGGTCGCAAGGGTGCGCACCTCACCGGCATTCGTGATCATGGCCCAATCGCCCACCGCCGGCATGACTCCTGCCCGCTCCCCGAGCACCGAAACGGGGAAATGCCATGAAGCTGGAATGGCGCCCTCGTCGGTCAGCACCACAGCGCGCCCCCGATCCACTGTCGCCACCCGACCTGGTACACGCGTCGGACCGCCTGCTTCCGTGGCGTGATACTCCCAGACCGGATCCCAACCAAGATCTTCGAGGCGCATCCAGTCATGTTTCCCCAAGGACCACAGCGCGTCAAGTTACTGGTGGAGCAGAAGGCACTAGCTCTTCCGCTCGGGGCGAGTCCCCGGACTCTCGAGATGTGATCGAGAAGATCGCCCCGTTCTACAGCGCGTGGTCCACTCTCGGTCCCCTGGACCACAACTGACCACCACCCTCAGCATCGACCACAACAATCGTCAAACGGTGCCAGGCCTGCAAGATCCATATTGAAGATTCTCAGGACCGACCTCTGCACGATGCCATCTTGCAGGCCTGGTACCGAGCCCCGCCTCGTTGTCAGTTGCTGTGGAGTGTTGTCAGTTGTGGGGAGATCGGAGGTCTTGAAAACCGGCGTCGAGGCTTGAAAACACCAGTGTCCTAAACCGGCGCTTTCAGAGGGCGCTAGTGAGAGCGAGTGCAGATAGCGGAGCGCTGCCAGGAAGACGGTATGTCGTGCAAGAATCAGCCTTGCAGAGAATCGATCGAAAGAAGCGCGTATGGCGCCAGCCCCGTCCGTACAAGAACTAGCGAGCCACGCTGTCGCTCTGGTGTTCATCCTCGCTTTCGTCCTCTGTATCGCGGCCGACTCGGGGCAAGGTAGCGCGATACAGACCGAGACGGTCGAGGAGACCCTCACAACCATGCGAGCGAAAGGCACCTTCGAAGTCAAACTCACTCCGTTGGAGACCTACAATCAGGCGGCGGACGCGAAGATCGGCCGCATGTCGATCGACAAGACGTTTGCAGGAGACCTCGTCGGCACCAGCCAAGGCGAGATGCTCTCGGGCGGCTCGCCGGCGGAAGGCTCGGCCGGTTACGTCGCAATCGAGAGGGTGACCGGCGCCCTTCAAAACCGGAGCGGCAGTTTCCTGCTACAACACTCCGGCACGATGACGCCGACGTCACAGAAGTCAACGATCACCGTGGTCCACGGCTCGGGTACCGGTGAGCTTGAGGGCATCGCTGGCACCATGTCGATCGAGATCGAGGACGGTAAGCGCTTCTACGAGTTCGATTACGCACTTCCAAGCAGCCCATAGCTCTCTGTCGGCTCATCAAGCTGGGTTGCCGCCTCCTAGTCCACGGCGGCCAGGCTGGAGGACTCGACGGGCGCCCGCAAGGGACGCCCCTACATCAAGAGCCCACTCCATGCCTGCGGTCCCCTAGACCGCCACTCTCCGCCACTCTCAGCATCGACCACAGCATTCATCGAGATGATGACCTGCACTAGGTGAACACTCTTCTGAGTAGCTCCGTCACCCGGGCAGCAGGGTCGGTGCGGATCTTTCGCTCTTCTTCCGCCAGCATGAAGAAGAGGCCGTCGAGCCCCTTCTCCACCACGTATTGGTCGACATCGAAGGCGATGCTCTGGGCGAAGGGAACGGACTCGTAACGACCCACCAAAGCTTTGTATTGACGCGTTACGCCGACCGCGTCGGTCGCTTGTTCGACCACGGGCAGGAACGCTGCAGCGAGTCGATCGCCGGTAGTCGCTCTGAAGAAATCGGTCGCGGCGGTCTCCCCGCCGGTGAGGATCGCGCGCGCATCGTCGAAGTTCATCTGCTTGATCGCCTCCCAGAAGATCTCCTTGGCATAGGGCGCCGCCGCCTCTGCGGCTCGGTTCATGCTCAGGACGAACTCATCGATCCGATCGCCCTGGCCGATCACGCGCAGGCCCTTCTCGAGGGTCTGAAGCTTCTCGGGCATCAGGATCTTGATGGTTTCGTTCCTGAAGTAGCCGTCCGATTGCCCAGTCAGCCGGACGGCGTTGTCGGTCCCGATCTCCAGGGCCTCTTTCAGACCCGCGATCACGTCGGGTTCAGCCACGCTCTCGATCTCTTCCAGCCCCAGTTTCTCCAGCCAATCGCCAAGCTGAGGGGAAGCGGCCGCGGCGCATAGCGAGAGCGAGAGTCCGAGGGTCACGACGCCTCTCATGTTCTCCACCTCAGTCGATAGCCATGGTGCGAATCTCGAGCACGGGCTCGCCGGGTGTCACGCCAGGAGCCTCACGCCCGGCGATCACGAATGCGATCTCTCGAGCCGTTCCCTCGCCGAAGAACGATCCCTTCTTGAGCAGCACCTTGACTGCCACCCGTCCGGCGTCTTCGTCCAGAATGAGGGGCTGGAAATAGTAGACGTTCTCCGCTTCGGGGAGGCGGAGACCGACCGTCCCTGCCTCCGTCACGCTCAATCGCGCCGGCGAGTGCCCCGGCGCCGACACCTCGAGGGTTATGGTGCGATTGGCCAGGCGCAAGGCCAGCGGGTCCGCGTTGTCCTCGGTCCGCAAGCGAAAGAAGACGTCTCGTAGAATCCAGTGTAGGTACGTCTTGAGGTCGTCCTCCGAGCTGAAGTCCCTTGCACCAAAACTGAAGCAGCCCGACCGTTGCCCGACCTTGAGACTTCGATCCACCATTCCCCAGATCGGTAGGGACCCCGAATGGGTGCTCTCGGTCCGGAGCTCCTGAGTGGCCAGACCGGCAAGCTCGAACCGCAGTCGGCTGCCTTCGACCGAACCGGCCCGCTGCCCGCCGGGAAACGGTTTCGTTGCGACCAAGACCGTGCCGTTGCCGGGCACCAGGAAGGCGATGAATGTGCCCTCAGCGCCGGGGCATTGCCAATCACCTTCCCCACTTTGAACGTTGGTGACGGCAATCGACTCGAGCGGCGATCCGATAACCGGCAATGCCAACAGGACCAAGCTGAGATAGGCAAGGCTCGCCAGAGCGTTGCAGTAACGCATGACAGATCCTCCCTGTATGGTCCCAGTCTACGGAGCCGTCACTGCGCTCTGCTGTGGCCCAGTCCACTCAGAGTCGCGAGCCCATGCTGCCCGAGATCAAGTTGACAGTACCCTCCCGGCCGTCAGTCGGGGGAGTAGATCGGATGAGGAGCCGAGCCGAGTCTCAGCTCAGCTCTTTTTCGAGGTCACCGCGAACACCGGACTCCAGCGCCGCTCCACCCGCTTGCTCTTGCATTCGGGGCAGCGCGCTTTCGCCGGGTCGTGCTCGCTTACTGTCTCGATTCGCTCGAAGAACTCGCCACACTTCTTGCACTTGTACTCATACACTGGCATTTCACCCGCTCCTTGGCGACGACGTGGATCTGGAGGGGTCCGCGTCGATCTCGAGGCCCCTCCTAATCTGAACCCCAAGAATACCTCGTTCGCGCCGGGAGGCTGCGCCCGGGCGATGGAAACAGCGGCTCGGGCTCTTGGGCGGAAGGCTTGATGCTACGGCGGATCGCCCTGGCGGTGGCGAAGTCGACGATGAGGGCGAGAACCCCCATCTCGGCACCACGGAAGCGGCTGGCGAATATCGAGGTGGCCACCACCTTCGCGGCGGCGTGGCGGCTGGCCACTTCCATGGCGTCAATGAACGCAGCCTGATCGGCCTTGGCGCCGCGGATGCTCGGTTCGTCCGCTGCGGGGCGATCGGACACGCGGTCCGTGGGTGGTCCATTGGCTGTTTGCCAGGCTAGGTATTCTCGGCCGGCCGGAGTTCCTCTCAAGTGATTGCATCTGGGGTGCCTGTACCTATCCAGAGAACTTCTCGACGCAGCCTGAACCTGTGATGCTGCTTTCGATGATCGGACTGCCGATGCAGTAGACGCAACCACTTCCTACGATCTGGACTTCGAGGTGATTACTGACTCGCACAATAGCCGAGCTGTCTCCAGTGATCTCCACACAGGCCCGAGAGCTCGACAGACCATTGCCCTTGTAGTCGCCAACTCCCGTAATTCGAACTTCTTGCTCCGTCACGCTTCCCGTGAATTGGACGTCACCAATGCCGCTCATGCGGAGATCCTACGCTTGAGCGTCGAGGTCAGTGAAGAGCACCCCACCCACGCCGCTGAAGTCGAGATCCAGCCTGTTCGTGGAAAGGCCGTCGCACTCGATCCTGCCGACGCCCTTCAGTTCGGCGCCCGTCTGGTCGTCGACAGTCAGGAGATACTCTATGGACTGGGTTGGCTGAATGTCGACACCAGGTTCCGTGCGGATTTCGAGGTCGTCACCGACGACTACTGTTTGAATGTACTGAAGGAGGTTGTCTTCGGCGCGAACAACCAGGGACTGGGGACCGGTTTGCTCGATGATCAGCTTGCCTTCTCCAGAATGATCGACGGACGAGAACCCGCTCACCGATCGGGAGTCCTCTACCACGTTGCCGGAACCGAGGATGTCACCGGGATCCACGGGTCCAATTGGGCCCGTGGAGCTGCTGCTGCCCCCGCAGGCAAGAAAAGGGGTAACCGCCAACAGTAGTAGCAGCATGAACAGAAGGAGAAACGCGAGCTTGTGCTTCAGGGACAGGCCTTGTCGAGGCTCTGTACCAGTCTACTCTTCGTTGGCCTCCCGATCACGCTTCGAGGCGCTCCCCTCCTTCCTTGATCCGCCCCAGAAGTTTCCAACGGACTCTAGCGCCCTTGGTCGACTCCCGACTTCCTAGACCACAACCGGCCACAACCATCGGCCTTTCCCGCGAAACCCCTTCGATTCGTTGTCCGCCGATGTGAATTGGAGGATGCAGGGAGGGGTGGAGTGCTCGGAACGTCTCGGTATGGTCTTCTGGGGATACTCGAAGTATGAAGTGTTTGACATAAGGTAAGGTGGAGTGTACTCTATGTAAGAAATACTTTACTCTTGATATCGAGGACACTATGGATGGGAAAGGTAATTTCGAATCGAATTCGCTGGCTTCGCTTCGAAAACGGTGAGATGACGCAACGGGAGTTGGCGAGTCGCTCGGGCTGCACTCGGCAGACGATCAACGCGATCGAAGCGGCAAAGTACGGACCTTCACTGGAGCTCGCATTCAAGATCGCCGGAGTTTTCGGTGTCGGCGTGGAGGATGTCTTTCAGTACGAAGTCGTCACAGAGAAAAAAGCGGAATCTGGCTAGAGATCCCATTGCTTTGCTGTTGCATTCAACCAGGAGAATCGGATGAACGAGATCAGAGTCAAACGGATGCTTCTCGCTGGTCTGGCCATGTTTCTCATGTGGGCCGCGGTCGAGTTTCTTGTTGAACTGGTGGTTGCTCCGATCCTGCTTGCGCAGACCTCGCTCGAGATGTGGTACCCGACGATCGACCTGAGTGATTGGAGTGCTTTGAACATTGTCATCAACAACGCCATCGGTCTTTTGAGCTGCACGATTCTGATCTGGCTCTATGCCTCGTTGCGCCCCATGTACGGTGTTGGGACGAGGACGGCGCTCATCACCAGCGCGTTCGGCGTCAGCTTGTTGTTCTCATTGTTCCTCAGTTTCATCAACCTGGGACTGATCCCTGCCCGGATCGGCCTGATCGAGGCCGTGTTCGTCACCATCGAGTTTCCGATCGCGATGATCGTGGGTGCGGGCGTGTATGAAGGCGCTGTGAAATGGGGTCGGGAAACCGCGTGAAGAGGAGCTCGCCATCCAGATACTACCTACCACCCGAGAACCCACCCCTTACTCTCCGCCACAAGAGAACCGAAGTGGCCGGCCGCTTCTTGTTTCGGGACCCCCCTCACACAGCGCGTGGCCGTCGGATCTTGATCGAAAAGCCCTCGACGGAAGAGCTATCCGTTGAGATCAGGCAAGGTCGAAGCGATCGAGATTCATCACCTTGTCCCACGCAGCCACGAAGTCACGCACGAACTTCTCTTTCGAGTCGTCACATGCATACACCTCCGCGATGGCTCGGAGTTGGGAGTTCCAACCGAAGACGAGATCGACGCGGCTAGCGGTCCACTTGAGGTCTCCCGTCTGGCGGTTGCGTCCCTCGAACACGTTCTCGGAGGTGGAAGACGGCTTCCACTCTGTGCTCATGTCGATCAGATTCGTAAAGAAGTCGTTGGTCAGCGTCTCGCGACGGTCGGTGAAGACACCGAGATCGGACTGCCCGAAGTTAGCATTCAGGACTCGCATTCCACCGATGAGAACCGTCATCTCCGGAGCGGTCAGCGTCAGCAGCTGAGCCCGGTCCACCAGCAGGTCCTCCGCCGAACGGCTGCGTCCGTTCCGGAGGTAGTTGCGGAACCCGTCCGCCGTCGGTTCGAGTGGAGCAAAGGAGTCCACGTCGGTCTGCTCCTGCATTGCATCCGTGCGACCCGGTGCGAAAGGAACATTCACGTCGTGTCCGGCATCCTTCGCGGCCTGCTCGACGGCTGCGCAGCCACCCAGAACGATCAGGTCGGCGAGCGAAACCTGCTTGCCGCCGGTCTGTGCGCTGTTGAAGTCCTCTTGGATCGATTCGAGGGTCTCGAGCACGCCCTCGAGCTGGTCTGGTTGATTCACTTCCCAGTTCCTGTGCGGGGCCAGGCGAATACGCGCTCCATTCGCTCCACCTCGCTTGTCTGAACCGCGGAACGTTGCCGCCGACGCCCAGGCGGTCGAGACCAGCTGGGAAATCGACAGCCCGGAATCGAGGATTTTGGCCTTGAGGGCAGCAATATCGGCATCCCCGATCAGCTCGTGATCGACCGCGGGGACGGGGTCTTGCCACAACAGCTCCTCGTCCGGGACCTCCGGGCCGAGGTAGCGCGAGGTCGGGCCCATGTCGCGGTGCGTCAGCTTGAACCACGCCCGGGCGAACGCATCTGCGAACTCCTCTGGGTTTTCGTGGAAGCGCCGCGAAATCGGCTCATAGATGGGATCCATCCGCATTGACATGTCGGCGGTGGTCATGATGATCGGCATGCGTTTGGACGGGTCCCCGGCGTCGGGAGCCATGTCCTCTTGCTTCAGGTCCTTGGGCGTCCACTGCCAGGCACCCGCGGGGCTCTTGACGAGTTCCCACTCGTAACCAAACAACACGTCGAAATAGCCCATGTCCCACTGGGTTGGATTCGGGGTCCAGGCGCCTTCCAGGCCGCTGCTGATGGCATCGGTTCCCTTGCCGCTGCCGAAGCTGCTCTTCCAGCCGAGGCCCTGCTCTTCGATGCCGGCGCCTTCGGGCTCGGGACCGACAAGGGCGGCATCGCCGGCACCATGGCATTTACCGAAGGTGTGTCCTCCGGCGGTGAGCGCAACGGTTTCCTCGTCATTCATTGCCATTCGCGCGAACGTCTCTCGAACGTCCTGGCCGGACGCAACCGGATCCGGATTGCCGTTCGGCCCTTCCGGATTGACGTAGATCAGACCCATCTGAACGGCGCCGAGCGGGTCCTCGAGATCCCGGTCGCCGGTGTAGCGCTCGTCCCCAAGCCACTCGGTCTCAGGGCCCCAGTAGATGTCCTCTTCGGGCTCCCAGACGTCCTCGCGCCCGCCAGCGAAACCGAAGGTCTTGAATCCCATCGATTCGAGGGCAACGTTGCCAGCCAGCACCATCAGGTCGGCCCAGGAGATCTTGCGGCCGTACTTCTGTTTGATCGGCCAGAGCAACCGGCGCGCCTTGTCGAGGTTTACGTTGTCGGGCCAGCTGTTGAGCGGCGCAAAGCGTTGCGTGCCGGAGCCTGCGCCGCCCCGACCGTCGCTGATGCGGTACGTGCCCGCACTGTGCCACGCCATTCGAATGAAGAGCCCCCCATAGTGGCCGTAGTCGGCCGGCCACCAGTCCTGCGACGTCGTCATCAGCGTCTCGAGGTCCTTCTTCACGGCAGCGAGGTCGAGGGACATGAACTCCTCGGCGTACTTGTACTCCTGGTCGGTTGGATCGGATAGCGGTGAGTGTTGGTGCAGAATCTCCAGGTTCAACTGATTCGGCCACCAGTGTTGGTTCGCCGTGCTCGTAACCGCCGTCTGTGAGTGGGGTCCGTGCAAGATGGGGCACTTGCCTGCGCTTTTCATACTCTCTGACATGTGGGTGCTCCTGATCTTTCCTTCTTATGGGTTAGTGACTCTGGGTTTGAGATATTGCTCGGTTCTTGTTGCTGACTCGGCCTCTTCAATCACAGGGTCATCATATCCAGAGTTCTGGACTTCATCTAGAAGTAGTCCCGCTCTGCTCTTCGGCTCCGAGGCTCTAATCACCCACCACGAGCGGCCGCTGTCTAGGAACAACCGCCTGCGAGGTCGATCTCCTTGTCGACCTGTGATGCTTCTCCGGTGTGGTGGACGGGGTTGGTTCTCAGTAGACGCTTGCGCAAGGGTGCCCAACAACATCGCTCGCTTCCGTGTCGTGGAACGGCGTCAGATGTAGAGGCGATCCTTGTCGATCTCATCGCGCAAGAGGCGAAGCTCTTCGGCGCTGGGCTCCGCGTTGCGGCCGATCTCTTCGGGCAGGATGAGCTCGAAGCCGGTGGCGGCTTGTGCCTGCTCGGGCTCGACTCCCGGATTGAGCGCCAGCAGGCGCATCCGCTTGCTCTTCTCTTCGAAGTCGAGGGTGCAGAGATCGGTGACGACTCGGAAGGGACCGGTGTCAGCCGGTAGGCCGGCGCGTTCCCGCGCTCCGGGCCCGTCGAGATAGCCGGGAGTGGTGAGAAAATCGACCGCGGAGACAAAAGTCCGGGGCGACTGCCGCATGATGACGATGGTGCGCCAGCAGGCGGAGCCGACATCGTTGCCGCCTCCCGATCCCGGCAGCCGCACCTTCGGCGACGGCTGCTCGCCGATTACCGTGCTGTTGAGGTTGCCGTAGGTGTCGATCTGAGCGCCACCGAGAAACCCATACTCGATGAAGCCGCGTTGCGCAGCCTCCATGGCGGTGCAAATGCCGGCGGCGTGGAGGCCCTTGTTATAGGTGCGCATGTCCCCCACCGCCAGAGGCAGCTTCTCCAGGATCGCTCCGGTGCCCCCGAACTCGAAGACCGGCGTCAGGTTCTTGGCGTGCATCCTCTGCGCCAGCGATGCCGCCAGCATGGGAATGCCGGTGCCGATGAACGCAGTCGCACTGTCGGCCATGGTGCGGCTGGCCAGGCAGATCATCAACTCGGTGCTGCTGTAGCGTTCGTCTGCCATCTCAGTCCCCTTGGATCCTCAGCTCTTCCAGCCGTTCTCTACCCACCAGATCGAGGTAGGCTTCGTGACTCTCCACCCCGTAGACCCATTTGTCGAGATAGGCCTTCACCTTCTCGACGTCTTTGGTGCTCTCGAAATAGGAGCGGATATGCTCCTCGTCGCGCTCGTACATGCCGCCCATCTCCCCGGGGTGGGAGCCGAAGGGTGCTTCGACGACGGCGTCGACCACGTACCAGGGAATGATGGTGCGGTCGGGTGCCCGTCGAATGGTCTCGGTGTCGACGATCTCCTCGGCCGAGACGATGACCCTCCTCGAAGCACAGGCCATCTCGGCTGCAAAACCCGAGATGCCGTCGATCTGGCAGTTGCCATGCTTGTCCGCGCGATTCACGTGGATGACGCCCACATCGAGGATCAACGCCGGCAGCAGGCAGATTGGCTCGCCGGTGAAAGGGCACTCCACCACTTTGGCGGCCGAGAACTTGAAGGTGTCGGTCCCCAGCATGGAGCGTGTCGGTATGAAGGGCACCCCCATGGCCGCTGCCTTGAATCTCCAGGCCAGGGCGGCGTTGGACCATTCGACGATGTTCTCCACATAGCCCGATTCGACGGCCCGCCGGAGGTTTGACGACACACCGTAGACCTCGAGACCGATATAGGTCCAGTCCAGGGCCTTGAATGAATCGGCGGCGGCAAAGAGATCCGATTCGTAGACCCCTTGACCCACGCCGCGCAGGCTGCGGTAACCCGCTCGGATGAGCTCGCGGGTCAGCGACATTGGGCAGCGCACCGTGCCGTAGAGCTCCACTCCGACGTAGTCGCCTTCGTCGACGAATCGCCGGATGGCCTCCTTCTCGCTCATCCGCTTGTCCACCAGGCCTTTCTCCTTGGCCCGGTTGTGAGCGCGGAAGGCCTCGAGGTCGATGGGCGTCAGCAGGTCGCCGACACCCTCTTCGAGAATCTTGAGACTCCTCTCGTTCATGTTCCCCTCTCAGCGGGTGTACCCGCGACGTCACAACGCCTCGTCGGATCTCGCTCCCCCGGAATTCTACTCCTGTCACTATTCTGATTCACGTCGCTTCGATGTCAGGTGTTGTGGGTTTCAGGATGTAGGTGAGGGGCTTGCCCCCTCTCGCGGGCGGCCGCAAGGGCCGCCCCTACATCGTGAATCGCCGGCACTGCACCCCCGCACCTGCCCCTCCGTGGTCTCCTCCCAGCCGAGGCGGCGGCGTGCTAGCCTCCCGAGATGGCCGGCTGGGAGAAGTCCAAGGAACCCGCATTCGAGGAGTGCCTCGCCTCGCTGGTGGTGGCGGCCGAGAGCGATCTCGTGGAACGGCCGGCCACAGAGGAGCTCGAGGACGACGCATGAGGCCGGAAGACGCGGGGCCCGGCGAGGACGGGCTCGTCCGCGCCACGTTCGCCTCCCTGAGGCGGCCCGCGTTTCGCCGTTACTTCGTCGGCCACGTCCTCTCCCTGCTCGGATTCTGGATCCGGGTCATCGTTCAGGGCTGGCTCGTCTACGAACTGACTGGCCGACGCGACACCCTGGGCTACGTTACGGCGGCGGGACTCCTGCCGCTCCTGGTCCTCAGCCCCTTCGGTGGGGTCCTGGCCGATCGCGTCGATCGGCGCAAGCTCCTCATGGCACTGCCGTGGGTCGCCATTACGGCAAATGTGGTGCTCGGCATCCTGGTGCTGACCGAGCAGGTGCTGATCGGCCATGTGTTCGCTGCCGCTATCCTCATCGGTGCCGCGCGGGCAGTAGAGATCCCGGTGCGGAACGCCTTCGTCAGCAACCTGGCTGGTCGGACCGATCTCAGGAACGCAATCGCGCTCAACAGCGCGGGGTTCAACGTCGCTCGCGTGGTGGGTCCCGCCCTCGGCGCGCCGCTCCTTTGGCTGTTGGGCGTGGGCCCCTGCTTCATCATCGCGGCCGCCATGAATCTGATCATGGTGATCGCACTCGCTGGCATCCGGCTCGAGTCCACGAACGCGGATCGCATGCACGCGGGTCCAATCAAGGAGCTTCTCGAGGGCTTTCGCTACGTGCACGGCCATCGCCGCACGCGCACGTTGATGCTGCTCCTCGCCATCACGCTTGTCTTCACGTGGACCTACCAGACCCAGATGCCGGCCTATGCGAAGGACCATTTGGGCATGAACGAGAGCGGGTACTCGCTGCTTATGGCGGCACCCGGCCTGGGCGCCCTCATCGGTGCGCTCTGGGTTGCGGGACAGGTGAGAGCGCGGCGCTCGAATCGCTACGTCGTGTTCGGGCTCGTATGGGCCGGCGCGATTGCCGTGTTCCTCCTCGGGCTCAGCTCCAATGTGTACGCGGCCGTCCCGCTCCTCGTCGGCGCCGGCTTCTGCCAGGTCGGCTTCATGGCCACCTCGAACGGGCTGGTCCAGGAGAGTGTGCCCGACGAGCTACGCGGCCGCGTAATGGGCATCTGGGCCTTCGTGTTCGGCTCGTTCTTCCCGCTCGGCTCCCTGGTGATGGGCACGGTGGCGCAGCGTTGGTCGATCTCGTGGGCTTGGTGCGTCGGAGCGATGCTAACCGTGGCATTGAGCCTTGTCGTTCTTGGTCGACTCCCACGGCGGCCGCTTGGTGGAACGCCTGCTGATCCCGCTCAGGTTGGCCGCGCGGTGATCGGCGATCCCGCCGGATGATCAGCTCCGCCGGTTGGGCCACACTCGGGGAGCTGCGCCAGAGAGGCGACGAGAATAGTGGTGTTTGACACTATTAGTGTGACGCGCTATTATTTGATGCGGTGATCAAGAGCTTTGCTGACGCAGATTCTGAGCGGGGCTTCCGAGGTCAACGGGCTCGCGGCCTCCCGGGCTCGCTTCGAAAGCGGGCGTTGCGAAAGCTCCTCATCTTGAACGCAGCTGAAGCTGTGCGGGAGCTTCGGGTTCCACCGGGGAATCGGTTGGAAAAGCTGAAAGGGGATCGAGGCGGGCAGTACAGCATTCGGATCAATGATCAATGGCGAGTCTGCTTTTCATGGCGGAGCGGGAATGCCTACGAAGTCGAGATCACGGACTATCACGATTGAGGTGCTGGAGATGAGTAAGCGCGACTTTCCACCAATTCACCCGGGAGAGATCCTGCTGGAGGAGTTCCTCAAGCCGATGGAGATCTCGCAGTATCGGTTGGCGAAGGACATCAGTGTCGATCCGCGGCGAATCAACGAGATCGTCCTGGGCAAGCGGTCCATCAGTGCAGACACAGCGCTTCGGCTGGGTCGGTACTTCGGAACCTCGGCCCGATTCTGGATCAACCTCCAGTCCCACTACGACCTTGAGGTGGTGGAGCAGCATCTGGGAGAGCGATTGCAGGAGGAAGTTGCCATTCTGGCCTGACATCGTAGGTAACGGGGTACCGGCGGGCACTCCATCTTGGCATTGGATTGATCCTGGCCCCCTCGACCGCAACTCACCACCACTCTTGAGCATCGACCACGACAATCCCCTCAGCCCGAGAGACCCCGTCGTTTCGTTGTCAGGTGTTGTGGGTTTCAGGACGTAGAGGAGGGACTTGCCCCCTCCCGCGGGAGCCCGCAAGGGGCTCCCCTACACCAAAGGACGGCCGCAAGGGCCGCCCCTACATCGTGAATCGCCTACACTGCGCCCCAAGTCCTGACCCACCGTGTGCGAATCCCTTCCCTTCCGCTATGGCTTTCGAGCTTCATCCCCTAGCCTTCGAAGCAAGCGACTCGCTCTAACATCGAAGAACCACCGAGGTCGCGGTGGCCAGCGCTGGCTGCTTTCTGGCAGAATCACAGCTCACCCGACGAACGCAGCGCGTCTTTCCAAGATCACGGCGGGATCCGAGAGGGAAATACCATCATGAGCCAACAGCAGGTAGGCATCAGCGGACTCTCGCTCTATGTGCCGCCCTACAAGGTGAGCCTCGAAGATTGGTGCGACTGGACGGGTGCCAACTGGGGGAAGATCCAGGCCGTCGTCGGCAGCAGCTTCCGCATGCGCGGTCCGGAGCACAACGCCTATACGATGGCGGCCACGGCGGTGCTGCGTCTGATCGATGCTTTCGATGTGGATCCGCACAGAGTCCGATACCTCGCTCTCGGCACCGAATCGAGTACCGACAATTCCGCCGGGGCCGTGATTGTCCGCGGCATGATCGACGACGCCTTGCGCGCCCGCGGAGCCGAGCCGCTGGCCCGCGGTTGCGAAGTGCCGGAGTTCAAGCACGCCTGTCTCGGCGGTGTCTACGCTCTCAAGAGTGCCGTGCGCTACGTGATGGCCGACGGCCAAGGCTCACAGGCGATCGTCGTCTGCTCCGACATTGCGGAGTACGCTCGCGGCAGCAGCGGAGAGCCGACTCAGGGCGCCGGCGCGGTCGCCATGCTGGTGGAGGAGGCGCCCAAACTCGTCGAGGTTCATCTCGAAGGCAGCGGCAGCTCCTCGGATTACAGAGGACCCGACTTCCGCAAGCCCCTGAGCCGTTTTGTGGGGCAGAAGCCGAGGCCCATGGGCCAATTGCAGGACCTACCGGTCTTCAACGGGAAGTACTCGACGACGTGCTACAGCGAAGCGACTTTGCGCTCGCTCGAGGACATGTTCACGCGGCGTTCAATCCATGCGCCGCAGTACTATCGCGACCTGAAGGCGGTCTTTCTGCACCGACCCTACCGCCGCATGCCAGAGAGCGGCTGGGCCATGGGCTACCTCTTCTCGCTGGCGCACGACGACGAGAGGGAGAGGGGCGAGCTGGAGAGGTACTGCGACCTGGCCGAGGTCGATATCGACGACGTGATTGTAGAGATGGACTCTGTTCCCGTGGTGCGGGACCTCGTGCACCGTGACGCTCTGGGAGAGGAGATCTACCCCAATTGCGTGCAGCTGCTCAAGACTTTCCGCAAGACCGAGGAGTATCCAGACCTGGTACTGAAGAAGATGCGTCTGGGAGCCGATCTCATGATGGACGTCGGTAACATCTACACCGGCGCGCTTTTCGCTTGGCTCGCAGCAGGCATGGAGGAGGCGCTCGAGGAGCGGTCAGAGCTCATGGGTGAGGAGATACTGCTCGTGGGCTACGGCAGCGGCGACGCCTCCGAAGCAATCCCGGTGACTCTCGTCGGAGGCTGGCAGGAGGCGGCGGCGAAGATCGGCTTTGCCAAGGCCTTGTCCTACTACGTCGACCTTACCGGCGAGGTGTACCGAGAGCTGCACGATGAAGGTCATTCGCCGGGACTCACGTACGACCACCGCGAGGAGTTCCTGGTCGAGAGCATCGGGCAGCGCGAAGAGAGGGAATTCATCGACTTCGGCATCGAGTACTACCGTTACCGCGGCGAGCCCGGACCGCCGCCGGCGGTTGGATAGGTCAGCTTGGGCCCCAGGTTCTTCTTCCCCCACGAACGGCGCTGGAGGTTCTCCGATGAAGATCATTCCCTGGCTGATCAGCCTAAGTTTCCTGATTCCCGGTGTCGTCGGCGCGCAGTCGGCGCCACAAGTAGAGCCACTCCACGAGGCGGCCTATGCCGGGAATCTGGAAGAAGTGACACGCCTCCTCGAGGAGGGTGCCGCCGTCGATGTTCGGGATCTCGAAGGCCGAACGCCTTTGATGTGGGCTAGTTTCAACGGCCACACCGCTGTGGACGCTCTCTTGCTGGAGAACGGCGCTGCCATCAACGCCCGCGAAGTGAACGGACGGACGGCGCTGATGTACGCCTCCAGCGGTCCGTTCGCTGAGACCGTGGAGCTCCTGCTTGAGAAGGGGGCTGAGGTGAACACCCAGGGCACCGCCGAGGGCTTCACGGCGCTGATGACGGCTGCCGCGGAAGGGCAGGTAGAGGTCGTCCGTCTCCTCCTGGCGTACGGAGCCAATCTGGATCTAGAGGACGTGGACGGCGATACCGCTGAGAGCTTTGCGACGCAGAACGGCCACTCGCAAGTCGTTGCCGCGCTCCGCGACCCCCCGCCACCTGGGGAAAAGCCCTGATCCTCGGGTATGCTGACCAAGAAGAAGCTCGCACAGGCAGTGGCTGAATCATGGCAACCCTGACGAGCGGTGGCAGCACGGGTCCTGTGGCTCCAGCACTCTCAGCAGCGACCACAACAGTCGGCGTTACAGCCTACGCGATGCCGTGGGGTTCATGAATAGTGCGGTCAAAGGTGCGCTGGCGCTGGTCGCCGACAAGCGATCGGCTGGATCGCTATAATGAAGCATTCATAAGAATCAGAACTCAGCACGGAGGGCGGATCATGAAGAAGAGACTTACCCTCACCGTAGTTTGCCTGTTGCTGGCTGTGCCAAGTGGAGTGCTATCCCAGACCGCGCTTCCCGGTCTTCACGCGGCTGCCAAGATCCTGCGCGATATGGACGGCATCCCCCACATCATCGCCCAGAACGAGCACGACATGATCATGATGCAGGGCTGGGTCCACGCCCAGGATCGTCTGTTTCAGATGGACTTGAGCCGCCGGCAGGCAAGTGGCACGCTGGCTGAAGTTCTGGGCAGTGCCGCCCTGGGAGAAGACGTCCAGTTCCGCACCTTCGGGCTGCGCCGCGCCGCTGAGCGCTCGCTTGCAGCACTGAGCCCAGAGCTGCAGATGACGCTGGATGCCTACGCCGACGGCGTCAACGCCTGGGTCGCCAGACATCCGTTGCCGCCCGAGTACGGCATCTTGGAGATCACCCAGTTCGAGCCCTGGACGGCACTCGACACCGTCGCCGTCACCAAGCTGCTGGCGTTCGGACTGTCGTTCGATCTCGACATCGGCTTCACCGAGGTACTGCTGACCTATCAGGCTGCTGGTGCCGCGCTAGGTTTCAACGGCAACGCTCTGTTCTTCGAGGATCTCTTCCGTAGCGCTCCCTTCGATCCAGCCTCCACCGTGCCGGACGCTATGGAGGGCGCCATGGCACCCACCGCTGAAAGTGCGCCGGCGCCGGCCCTCCAAGCGACAGTGCCGAGGGAATGGAATGCGCCTGACCTGCGGCAAGAGACTCTCGATCTGGCTCGGACCTATATCGAGAGCATCCGCGGACTGCCGATCCTCGAGCGCGCGCTCGACCCGAATCGGGATTTCGAGGGCAGCAACGAGTGGGCAGTCAGCGGTCCGCTGACGGATAACGGCCGGCCGCTGGTGGCCAACGATCCTCACCTGGCGCTGAACACTCCGTCGACCTTCTACCAGATCCACCTGCGAGCGATCTCCGACGGGTTCGATGTCATCGGAAGTGGATTTCCCGGTGCGGCGTACGTCGTCATCGGTCAGAACCGCAAGATCACCTGGGGTGCCACCGTCAACCCTATGGATGTGACGGACGTCTATCAGGAGAGCATCGTGCCGGACCCGGCTTCGCCGAGCGGCTTTAGCACCGTGTACCTGGGCAATCTGGAGCCGATCATTCCGCTGCCGCAGGTGTTCCGCTACAACATTCTCCCCCCCGACGGCATCCCGGACAACCTGGCTACGGCACCGCCGAATGGCGTGGTGGACGGCACCTTCATTCCCGCCGCAGTACTGATCGTGCCGCGGCGCAACAACGGACCGATCCTGGCCCTGGATTTGGCGGCCGGTGTAGGTATCAGTCTGCAGTACACCGGCTTCAGCGCCACCCGGGAGGCCGACACTTTTCGCGCCTGGAATCTCGCGCGCGATCTGGACGATTTCATCGACGGCCTGCAGTACTTCGACGTGGGCTCGCAGAACTGGGTCTACGGCGATGTCAGAGGCAACATCGCCTACTTCACCAGCGCTGAGATGCCGGTGCGCGAGGACCTCCAGGCAGGCTTTATCGATGGGTTGCCGCCCTACTTCATCCGCAACGGCACGGGAGGGAACGAATGGTTGCCGGTGAGGAATCCGCAGCCAGGGCAGGCCATCGCATACGAGATCCTGCCGTTCGAAGAGATGCCGAAGCTGATCAACCCACCGGCGGGATACTTCGTCAACGCCAACAATGACCCGACCGGCAACACCTTGGACAATAACGTCTTCAATCGACTACGGCCGGGAGGCGGCATCTTCTACCTGAATCCCGGCTATGCGATCGGCACCCGGGCCGGGCGCATCACCGAGGCGCTCGAGCAAAGGCTGGCAGCCGGCCCGGTGACTCCCGAGGACATGGAGGCGGTCCAGGCTGACGTGGTGATGCTCGATGCGCAGGTGTTCACGCCCTACATTCTGGAGGCGTTCGAGAACGCTAGACAGTCGGGAGCGGATCCACTGCTAGGGGAGCTGGCGGACGATCCGCGCTTGGTCGAGGCGATCGAACGACTGTCCGGCTGGGATCACACGGCGCCGACAGGACTCGATGAGGGCTACGACGCCAGCGACTTCGATGGCATCCCTTCCCCGCCTGGCACGGCCGAGATCGAGGCCAGCGTGGCCGCGACGATCTACTCGGTCTGGCGCGGTCAGATGATCGGCAACACGATCGATGCGACTCTCGGCCTGTACGGCCTACCCGGTCCGGGGAGCAGTCAGGCGATGACGGCGCTACGCAATCTGCTCGACACCTTCGATACCAACGAGGGTGTCGGTGCCTCGGGGCTGAACTTCTTCAACGTACCGGGGGTCCCTGATGCGGATTCGCGTCGCGACATCATTCTGCTGCAGAGCCTTGTCGACGCCTTGGATCTGCTGGCCGGTCCGGCTTTCGACGCGGCCTTCGGCGGCTCGACCGATCAGCAGGACTATCGCTGGGGGCGCCTCCACCGGATCGTGCTCGACCATCCGTTGGGTGGCCCTTTTGATGTTCCACCTGCAGGTGGTGCCTTTCCACCGCCTCTGCCGGATCTCGACGGTATTCCGGTGGATGGCGGGTTCGGCGTACCGGATGCCTCGAGTCACAATGCCCGCGCCGACAGCAGCGAGGATTTTCGCTTCGGCAGCGGCCCGGCACGGCGGTACGTCGGCCAGGTGGTGCGATCACCGCTGCGGATCGAAGGTCGTACCGCGTTGCCAGGAGGCGCGAGTGGAGTGCTGGGCAGCCCGTACTACGTGAACCTGCTCGGAAGATGGCTGACCAACGACGCCTATGGCATGAGGCATCGGATGAAGGACGTCCAGAAGGACACGGCCGAAAGGGAGGTGTTCGTACCGGCCAAGAAGCGGCGTCGAGGCCCACCGGTCACTAGATAGGCCGGGCCTCCATGTCTCCTTCACCCTGGTTTGGTGGTCCACTATCGGTCCTCTGGCCACCGAGAACAGAGAGGGATCTCTAGTCCCTCGAAGGCCTATCCAAGCACCACATGGACGTGGTGTTCGCGAGCGTCGTTGGCCAAGGGGACCAGCGTTTCTCCCGGTAGCTGGGTTCCGTCAAGGCTGATCCGGGATACCCCTCGGCAGACTCCCTTCGGGTTCTCGACGGTGATCCGGTAGAGCGTGTCGCCATGACGGTAGACAATCTCGAAGCGTTTCCAATCCTTCGGGATGCACGGATCGATAGAGAGGGCGGAGCCCCGCCTCTGGAAGCCTAGAATCCATTCAAGGCCAGCGCGGTAGAACCAGGCAGCAGCCCCCGTGTACCAGGTCCATCCCCCCTGGCCCTCGTGAGGAGGCTCGGAGTAGACGTCCGCGGCTATCGCGTACGGCTCGACCTTGTACCGGTGAAGATCCGCCCAACCACTCGAATGGTGGATGGGGTTCAGCAGGTTGAAGAGATCAGCGGCCTTGTCTCCCTCGCCTAGCATGGCGAAAGCCGCAACCGACCATATAGCGGCGTGGGTGTACTGTCCGCCGTTCTCTCGGATTCCGGGAACGTATCCCTTGATGTATCCGGGGTCCAGGGGAGTCCGGTCGAAAGGTGGGGAGAACAGCAGCAAGAGCCCGCTCTCTCGCCGGACGAGCCGTCGCTCCACGGACTCCATGGCCAGACGTGCCCGCACCTCGTTGCCAGCACCCGAAAGGACCGCCCAGGACTGGGAAATGGAGTCGATCTGGCATTCCTCGTTCTCCGCCGACCCGAGCGGCGTCCCGTCGTCGAAAAAGGCCCGCTTGTACCACGCGCCGTCCCACGCCTCCCGCCCTAGAGAGGCGTCGAGAGAAGCGGCCACGTTCCGCCACCGTGCTGCACGCTCCACCTCGTCACGCGAGTCGGCGATTTTGGCGAACTCCTTCAGGTTCGCGAGGAGAAACCAGCCCAGCCAGACGCTTTCTCCCCGGCCTTCGTGTCCGACACGGTTCATGCCATCGTTCCAATCCCCGGCTCCCATCAAGGGGAGGCCGTGGCTGCCCACCTCGAGACTCCGGTCCAGGGCCCGGGCGCAATGCTCGTAGAGCGTTGCCCGATCCTCCGACCCGGTGGGCTCGAAGTAGGCTTCTTGCTGGCCCGCTTCGAGGGCCTCCCCCTCGAGCCACGGAATCTCCGCGTCGAGCACCGTCCGATCCTCGGTCGTCTCTAGATAGTGTGTCACCGCATACGGTAGCCAGAGGCGGTCGTCGGAGATCCGAGTCCGGACCCCGCGGCCAGTGGGGGGATGCCACCAGTGCTGGACATCGCCTTCAGGAAATTGCCGGGCCGAGGCCCTCAGCAGGTGTTGGCGCGCGATCTCAGGCTCCGCCACCACAAGGGCCATGACGTCCTGCAGCTGGTCACGGAATCCGTACGCCCCTCCGGACTGGTAGAACGCGGAGCGGCCCCAGATTCGACAGGACAGCGTCTGATAGAGAAGCCACCGATTGAGGAGAAGGTCCATGGAGGGGTCGGGAGTCTTGACCTGGACGGCACCGAGCACCCGGTCCCAGTGCTGCTCGACCTCGCGGAGAAGCGCAGCGCAACTCATCGTGCGGTAGCGATCGACCAGGGATCGCGCCTGCTCGTGGCCGTCCCCCTGTCCTAGGAAGAACAGCACCTCGGTCCGCTGCCCCGGTTCGAGCTCCACTGCGGTCTGCAGGGCGGCGCACGGATCCAATCCGGCTCCGACCTTGCCCGTAAACTGCGCGCCGTTTTCCAGCGAGGCGGGATGGTCGAGGCTGGCGTTCCTTCCCAGGAACTCGAGGCGGTCGCCGGTGCACGAGGTCTGACGCCCGCCCAGGTCGGCGAAAGCAATCCGATCCGCGAACTCTCCGTTCCAAGCGTTGCGCGCAAACATGGCTCCAGTCACGGGATCGATTTCGGTGACCACGAAAGGCGCGGAGCCCGAACGCCCAACACCCAGCACCCACTCCGCATAGGCCGTCACCGAGAGTCGCCGTTTGTGGCCGGACCAATTCTCCAGAGTGAGGCGAGAGATCTTGATCGGGTCACGCAGCGGTACGAACTGCAGGAGATCCAGTGCGATGCCGTGGGATATGTGCTCGAATCGACTGTAGCCTTGACCGTGCCGGATGACATAGGGCCAGGCTTCTTCGCGAATGGGGAGACTGGTCGGTCCCCAGAGCAGACCACTGTCCTCATCGCGCACATAGAACGTCTCGCCCGGAGGGTCGCTGACGGGGTCGTTCGACCATGGCGTGAGCTTGTTCTCCCGACTGTTCTCGGACCAGGTATAGCCCGAGCCCGACTCGGAAACCTGGAAACCGAACCCCGGGTTGGCCACCACGTTGATCCAGGGAGCGGAGGAGAAACGGTCTTGGCTGTCTTGCGCGACGAGCGGAGTGGCGCCGGCCCCGGCGCCGGCCTCAACTGCTGCAGACGTACCACTTGCTCAGACAGCGTACCCCGGCGCGCCAGAATCACCACTCGCGCTGCAGCACGCAGCAGGATCTGGTCCCGCGATGGCACGAGGTCGGCCCTGAGCAGAAATACGCCTCCATGCTCGGGATGGTCTTCGTGACCGGCCGCGGACTGGATCGCCTGCACCATTGCTTCGATTGAGTCTTGGAGTCCTGGTGCGTAGGAGGTGCCTTGCGCATTCAGGATCACCAGGTCGGCGGCGATCCCTTTTCGGTACCAGTACTCATGCGCCCGCAGGAGCTGCCTTGCGAGCCCCAGATCCTCCTCCGTTTCGATGCGCAATAGAGCGATCGGAAGATCGCCAGAGATGCCGTAGGCCCAGAGCCCGGACGGACCGCTGTGGCTCCTGGCCAGGTCCTGAGGCGCCGCACGCAGCGTCTGATCGACGTAGAGCAGGCGATTAGCCAGACGCTGGAAGAGATGCGCTTCGTCCCGGTTGATCCGGAGGTGGTGCAGCTGAACAGAGGCCTGAGTCCAGGCCAACGAGCTTTCTCGCTCGAACGTTGCCGGCTGGCAGTACTTCTCCGCAACCTCGAGAGCCTCTTCCCGGGAGGGAGCCACGAGCATCGTGAACACCAGATTGACCGTCCCGAGCGCGGGAATCGCCATGCGGTGACGGAGGCTCACAATCGGATCCAGAACCGTACCTGCCGTGTTCGAAAGTCCCACCCCGTCAACCACGGAGCGAGGCCTCCGAATCCCTCGGCCCCGGCCCAGAAAGCGTGTGCGGTCGCTCTCGTACTGCAACTGTCCGACCGTTTCCCCCTCGACCGCGGCCAGATGGGCGAGCCAGACTTGGGGATCGACTGCCGAACGAGGGCGCCGTGTAGCCAGCAGGGTCCCGAGCTTGGGGACGAACTCCGTTTCTACGAAGAGGTTCGAGAACGCGGGGTGGGCCTCGTCCGCCCCCTGCGGAGCCAGCACGACCTCGGCATAGGACGTGACGTCAATCTCACGGTCATGGTTCTCGAGATTCGTTACCGTCAGCCGGCGAAGCTCTGCGTCGTCCTCGGGGGAGACCACGATCTCTAGGGCGATCAAGAGGGAGCCGTGCCGCTGCAGGATCTTGGCCCGGTCTTCGGAATAGACGACGTCGTATGCGTCCGCCTCGGTTCCGCTGGGCTGAAATCCGGCGGACCAGACGTCACCGGTCTCGGCGTCTCGCAAGAAGAGGAACGAGCCCCAGCAGTCTCGCGTTGTGTCCTCCCGCCAGCGGGTGACGGCAAGACCCCCGCACCGGCTGAATCCGGAGCCCGCCGCCGTGACCATGACCGTATAGCGGCCGTTGGACAGGAGATGGGTGCGGGGAGTGATGTCGTGCGGTGATTCGAATCGCCGCAGCGTGGCGGGAACGAGGTCGCGTACGAGCGCGGCTTCCCGCACTTCCTCGCCCCGGGGTCGGGCCACGGCCACCGCACGCGGTGTCCGCTCCTGGAGCAGGAGCTCCGCCGCCTGGACCAAGGGATGAGCGTGAAAACGCTTCCGGGTGAGGCCGTCGTGAAGCACGTTACCCAGGGCGACGAGGGTCATCCCCTGGTGATGGGCCATGTATGCCCGGACCACGGCGACCCTGGCTTGCTCCGGCAACCGCGAAGGGGTGTAATCGAGGGCTTCGTAGAACCCGTAGGCGCCTAGGGCACCGGCTTCCTCGAGGCGGGCGAAGTTGTTCAGGGCGGCCGTGGGATTCACCATGGCCGCGAGGGCGGTGGCGTAGGGAGCCACCACCACGTCCTCGAATAGCCCTCGCTTGAGCCCCAAGCCGGGCACGCCGAACGCCGAGTACTGATACGTGAGCTGCACGTCGCGAACGTTGTAGGCTGATTCCGAAACTCCCCACGGGACCTTCCGCTCCGCGCCGTATCGGATCTGGCGCCCCACTACGAGGCGACAGGTGAGATCCAGAAGGCTGTGGGCGGGCTGCCGCATTACAAGGTGCGGCATCAGGTATTCGAACATGGATCCAGACCAGGAGACGAGGGCCGCACCACGCCCCACCGGCGTGAGAGACCGGCCGAGGAGGAACCAGTGCCGGGGCGAAACGTCGCCCTTGGCGACGGCCACGAAGCTTGCCAACCTCGCCTCGGAGGCCAGCAAGTCGTAGCAGCTGGGATCGAGCGTGCCGTCGGTCACGCGGTAGCCGATGGAAAACAGCCGTCGCGAGGAGTCGAAGAGGAACCGAAAGTCCATGGCTTGGAACATTCCTTCGGCGAGCAGTGCGAGGGCGGAGAGACGGTGGTCGAGGGTCGTCGCTGCCTCGGGCAAGCACGTCTCGAGATCGCGGACGTGGCTCTGGACGGCGTCCCGAACCGCCTCGGTCCAGGTCAGGACCTCGGATCGAGTCACGTCCACGCTGTCGGCCGAGAACGTTCTGGCAATGTCCAGAAGAGTCTCTGTCTGGGTCTCCAACTCCTCGAGCCGTTCGACCCATTCGGCAAGGGACGTCGGAGGACCCTTTAGAGTGGCCGATATCGCCGCCGCGGCCTCGCGCAGCCGCACCGCCGTGACTATCCGAGTGCGCTGGGCGTGCTCGGCTTTCTCCACGGAATCGAGAACCAACTCGAGAGCGTCGCAGACTCCCTCCAGGATCTCTGGGCCGAAAGGGGGGCGATGGACGAGCTCGCGGCATGCTTGAGACAAGGCGATCAGGTCTCCGGCCAGATTGCCGCTGTCCACGGTGGAAACGTAGACGGGCTCCAGGGGCCGGAGATCCCGGGTGTCGTACCAGTTGCAGAAGTGACCTCGGACGCGGCGCAGCTTAGCCATGGTCTCCAGCGTGGCTTCGAGCCGTTCCACCATGTCCAGAATCCCAATCCAGCCGAAGTCATGGGCGACTACCGTGCTCAGGAGATACAGACCCAGGTTCGTCGGCGAGGTGCGGTGGGCCTCGACAGGCTCAGGGTCTTCTTGAAAGTTGTCCGGCGGGAGGGCATGCTCCTCCTCATCCACAAAGGTCTCGAAGAAGCGCCAGGTCCGGCGGGCGATAAGCCGCAAAGAGAGCTTCTCCTGGGGGGAGAGAATCTGCGACTTCGCGATCTTCGCTGGGACGCTGATCCGCCATGCGAGGACGGGCGCCAGCACCCAGAGGAGAACGAAGGGCGCGACCACGGGCCAGGCTTCGGGCTTGAGGACAACGACAAGCAAGCCGGCTACGACTGCGAGGACCACACCCCAGCGAAGGTGCCAGTAGAAGACACGAAGCCTCAGGTCGACCCCGTAGCCCGACTGCGCAGCCGTCACCCACTCGAGAAGGCTCCGCTTCGTGACGTAGAGCCGCCCGAGCGTGCGCGCCACGGCATCCACCATGAGCCAGGCCTGGTGGGCCAGCATGGCGATGGCCAGGAGCGTCTGCGACAGGGCCACGGAGATGTCCCGCCCGACGGCGCGTAGGTGGCTGCGCTTGGAGATCCCCCATCGCCCGGGGAGGAGGCCGTCGAGAACCGGGATGAAGTTCGGCACAGCGACGGCTCCGACGAACAGGCCGGTCCAGAGGAGGGGCGGAACGGCGGGGAGGATCCAGCCAGCCACCGCTACCAGAAACGATAACGGCGCGACGAGACTTCGGCGGAGATTGTCCACCATCTTCCATCGGCTTCGTGTGGGAATGCGAGCCCTCTGCTTCCGCCCCGCGGCGTCGCGAGCCCGGCCCAGAATCCAGGGTAGGAGCTGCCAGTCGCCCCGCACCCAGCGATGGTTGCGGCGGGCGGCCACCTCGTAGTTGGTGGGAAACTCCTCGAAGAAATCGACGTCGGTCGCCAACCCGGCGCGCGCAAACGAGCCCTCGAAAAGATCGTGGCTGAGGAGCGCGTTCTCGGGGACCTTGTCCTCGAGCGCTGCCTCGAAAGCGTCGACATCGTAAAGCCCTTTTCCGGTGTAGGACCCTTCCTCGAAGAGGTCCTGATAGACATCGGAGACCGCCGCCGCGTACGGGTCCACGCCGCCGGGCCCCGAGACGATCCGCTGGTAGACCGTGCTTGCCGGGCCTGTCGGCAGGGACGGTGCAATCCGGGGCTGCAAGACCGCGTAGCCCTCGACAACGCGTCCTTTCCGGGGGTCGAAACGCGGTCGGTTCAACGGGTGCGCTGCTGTCCCAACGAGGCGGTAGGCGCTCGCCTTGGGAAGCCGGGTGTCGGCATCCAGGGTAATGACGTAGCGGATCCCCTGGGGCACCGAGGGCGGCTGTCCGCAGACTGGAATGAAGGTGGTGTCCTTGGCACCGCGAAGAAGCCGGTTCAGCTCGTGGAGCTTGCCTCGCTTTCTTTCCCAACCGATCCACTTGCTCTCCTTCTCGTTCCAGAGACGCCGACGATGCAACAAGAGGAAACGGCTGCTGCTTCCGGGCGGACCCTCGTATTTCTGGTTGAGGCGGGCGATGCCTGCGGCCAGCGCGGCGAGGAGATCCTCGTCGCCAGGCATGTGCTCGCGGGGCGCGTCCGCCCAGTCGCTCAGCAGGGCATAGTGCAGATAGCCTTCGGGATTTGCCAGGTAGTGCACCTCGAGCCGCTCGACCTGCTCTTCAATGTCGTCGTGGCTAGTGAGCAGCATCGGCACGACGACCACGGTTCGAAGCTCTGGGGGCACGCCTTGAAGGAGCTCGAGCTTGGGAAGCAATTTGGGTTGAATGAGAAACGGAACAAAGCGGTGGACGAGGGACACCGCGATCTCCGAGGCCGGCACCAGACCCAGAATTCCCAGCAGGACGAGGACCGAGAAGCCAGCCCCGGCCGTCCAGGTCCAGAACAATAGGCCGGAGAGCAGCAGGGCGGTGAGGAGTGCAATCGATCCCAGGTATCCGGCGGTCGCATGGGCGCGATGGAAGCGGCGAAGCCGGTTTCGCAGCGGAACGTGAAAACCCAGATGCCTCTCGAATGCCGGCCTGCCCCGGGAAAGAAGGTAGTACCCCGGGTCCTCCTCGGCACGCTCGGGAACGGCTGGAAGCCCCGGCTCGCTCTTATGAGAGCCGGTCTCCACTCCTGCGTCAGCCGCTGGCAGGTTCCCCCGGGCTGCGTTCCCGGCCATGAGGACACTCTCCCGTGCCACCTCGATCTCCGATCGCCCCGAACCCCGGGAGAGCACCTCGATCTGAGCTCGGTAGTCGTCTCGCGTCGCGAAATCGAAGGCCGCGAACCCGGGAGCGGTACGGAGGACTTCGTCCACCAGGCTGACGCCTTCGAAAAACTCGAGCCAGTCGATGGAGGACATCCAACGCATGCTGGTGATGATGTTGCGGACGGTAGCACTTGCCGCGGCCTGCGCCCGGAGTTCCTGAGACACCAACTCATCGGCCGACGTCCCTTGAGCGCTCAGCTTCTCGTCGAGCCAGACCAGGGCCGGCATGATCGAAGGTCCCTGGTCACGGAGTCGCTGGACGAGCTGCACGGCGAACGGGCGTCGCAGCCGGGTGCCATCCAGAGGCCCCAGAACCTCGTCCGCGTGCTCAGTTGGTTGACCGCTCAGGCCGAGCAGGCGGTCCGCCAGCTCATCGGCTTGGGCTCGCGCCTGCCGGGAGCGAACGATCAGCTGCGACAGCCGCCGCAGGTTTTCCACCAGGGCGACGCGCAGGTGGATGGCGACCGCCCACAGCTCTCCAATGGTGAGCGGCTGGACACCCTGGTAGGCGCGGACGAATCGCTGCAGTGTCTCCAGCTCGAACCGGCTGTCGGTATGGGCCACGTAGGCCCAGGCCAGTCCATAGACCCGCGGGTATCCCGCCAGGTGGCCAGTGGCGATCTTCGGCAACAGGCGGTAGTAACTCCCCGGAAGATGGTCCCGGATCCCACGGATCTGTTCCTCCACAATGTAGAAGTTGTCGAGGAGCCACTCCGCTGCGGGCGTGATCTCGCCCTTCTCCCGGACCGTCTCGGCGATGCTTCGGTACGCGGCCAGAAGCGCCTGGGCGTTGTCGCGGACCCTGGGGAGGAGATTCCGTCCTTTGGAGGGACCTTCGATGGTGCGTTGTGCCGCCGCCAGACTCGCGGCGTGCTGCTCGAGGCGCTCGATGCTGAAGAGCTCGGCGCGGATCGGTTCATCCCACGTGACTGGAGCGACAATGACCGTGTCGGTGGCGTTCATTCGAGCTCCCGTTCTGGGACTCCACTGGTCACGGTGAGAGGGTACCGGTCGTCGCTTTGGTCAGCTTCAAAAGTCATTCCCCTAGGCAGGCCCCCCACCGGTCTGCCAGCGCACCACTTGGCGCTTGCCAGGTCGTAGTAGATCATGTTCCCTTCCGGCTCAGGTGTACGAGCCCGTGATCGTGCGGACGCCGCGTAGTGAGCAGCTGGCCGGCTTGGCTTCTCGGGTGAGATGACTGTGCTCGCTGCCGCGGCACACTCATCGCACACTGACTCCCGAATCTGGACCATCGACACCAACGGCGATCAGCCGGCGAAACTCGGTCGCCCGCTCGGCTGGCTGGAGATCCCGACGCCACGCTGGATTGTCTGCGACGCGTTTCGTTTCGGCGTCGAAATACCCGAAGGCGCTGAAACCGTCCACCAGGAGCGTGCCTACACCGCACCGATCTGGTACACGCCGTAGCGCCTGAATCGGTTTGAAGCTACTTGGTTGTCAAAGTTATCTGAGTGCCTTTCACTACTCCGGCGTCACCACGGTTTTCGATCTGGAGAGTGTCACGCCGTACGTGATCCAACTCCAGGTGGAAGGATTGCGGAGCCTCACTCGCTAGTGAGTTGACCTTGCACTTGCCTGTGATCTCACTCAGGATCCACTGGAAGTAAAGCGGTTGTAGGGGGCTCGTGCCGACAGCCGGCCACGGCGAGCGCTCACGTCAATGCTCGGATAGGTGGTAGCGCTCGAGATGCTGCCCTACGGTGAGAGCGAGTTCGACCTGACCGGTCTGGCGGCGAGTGCGGTGATATATTTCGCGAACCAATGCCCTTCGAAGGAGACACGGGGATTGTCGGGAGTATCTTCGAATCGGGTCCCGAGGTCCGGATCGAGGTTCAGGTCGAGCACCGGCAGGTGGCCGGATTCACACGGCCCATCGCTTCAAGGCAGGATAGGTCCATCTATTCAATTTACAGGCTGTTCGGCTCATGCACCGGTTCTTTGAAGCAGTGGTAGCACCTGCATTGCAGGCGCTGAGGCCGAAGGTCATCGTGGAGATAGGCGCCTTGGCGGGTGCGATGACGAACAAGCTCATCGACTATGGCATTGAGCATGGCGCCGTCGTGCACAGTATTGATCCCGAGCCTCAGTTCGAACGACGTGAAGTAGCATCCTTCGTATTCCACCGCGCGCTCAGTCACGATGCGCTACCTGAAATATCTCGGATCGATGTGGCCCTGATCGACGGCGATCATAATTACTACACCGTCCGTGGCGAGCTTCAAATTCTGGCCGCCAACGCCAAGAGAGACAGTCACCCATTTCCAGTAGTGATGCTCCACGACGTGGGCTGGCCCTACGGCAGACGGGACTCATACTGGGACCCCTCGACTGTTCCAGTCGAGTATCGACAATTCAGCTCGCGCAAGGGTATGAGACCTGGGCAGTCCGAACTAGTGGAAGATGGCGGAGGCCTCAACTCGCAGTCTATTAATGCGAACCATGAGGGTGGTGCACGCAACGGCGTGCTAACCGCTGTCGAAGACTTCGTCAGCTCGGTCCCGACGGAGTTGACCTATGTACATCTCCCGGTTCTGCATGGATTGGGGATCCTATGTCCAGCCAGTCACCGGAGAGACCTTGCCCCCGTCATCGAATCACTCGAGTTGTCGGCGGCGTTGGAATCGGTGATCACCTCGACCGAGGTTGACCGGCTGCATCACCAAATCAAGGCTGAGCAGCTCCATTCCCAGATCAAATCCCAGTAACTCTCTCGTCGGTTTGTGTCCAGCGATCCAGATCTGTCGATCGTCGTGAATCGATGCGCCAACACCCGAGCCTGTTGAACGAATCCCGGGTTGTGCTCAGGGATCGCCTGAAAAGAATCAGGTGGCAAGATCTTGGCGGGCGTGCTGGATCTCTTGGACTCCCGCAAAGTATGCAGCTATGCTTACCCGCGTGTTCAGAGAGTTGACAATGACCGACTCTGCTCGGGCGGGGCTCGGGCTCGATTCGACCCGCGGGCTCTCGATACCGACGGTGCGGTGGTCAGGCTGGTCCAAACCGGCATGAGCGCGAAAACCGTCACGATTACAGGAGGGAGCGGCTTTGTCGGGCAACTCCTGCGGGTGGGATTGGCGGAGTCCGGCTACGACGTTCGCGTGTTCGACCGGATGCGAGGAGGAATGGTAAATCTCCTCCGGCGACGGTACCTTGGCACCTCGCAGAGTTCGCTGGGAGTGAAGTGTGCGCAGCAAATCAGAAGTCTCCAGCGATGGGCAGAGCCCGCGTTGGTCCAATCTCGTGTGCTCCGCCCCTCGGGGGACGACATCCTGGATTTCCGCAGCCGAATGGCAGAGCGCTTGCGGGGCAGCTATGCAGTCGTCCACCTCGCCGGGATTCCGCACCCGAGAATGCCAGGCGCGATCGAGGCGGATTTTCGGCGGATCAACTACGAGGGCTCGTTGAACGTATTCGAAGCCGCCCGCGATGCCGGGGTCTCGAAGTTTATCTTTGCGTCGTCGGGACAGGTTTACGGCATCAACGATCCGGTGCGAATCGACCAGCTGCCAATCTTGGAGTCGAACTACTGTCCGGTCCTCGAAGAGGGGCAGAACCTATACGGCTGGTTGAAGGTCGAGTTCGAGCGGTACATGGAGCAGGCGGCGACGAATGGAACGACGCAGGGCATTGCTATTCGCTTGGAGTTTCCTGGGCTCCTGTCGCGCTCGCCCGCCAACTTTTTCATCAGCACGTCCATCGAGAACGTAGTAGCGGGGTTTGTCGGCGCGCTGGAGGCACCGATGAGCTTTGGATTTGAATCCGTGAACCTGGCCGACGGCGAGGTGGATCCAGAAATCGTCGACGTCCAGGAGTTCATTCGACAACAATGGCCTGAGGTTCCGAATCACACCACCGGGAATGAGAGTCTTCTGAGCATCGCCAAGGCTCGCTCGCTGCTCGGCTATCGCCCCGTAAGGGACGGACGTTACCTTCACCTGTCTCTGGCCGGGCCGTGAGGGACGATCCGGTCGTCATAGGAGCCCTCGGCGGGTCCGGGACACGGGTAATAGCCCGCCTGGCCCGCGCTGGCGGAGCGTTCATGGGCTCACGGTTGAATTGGGCCGAAGACTCTGAACCCATCATGGAGTTCTATGAATCTTGGCTGCGTCGCTATTTGGAGCGAGACGGAGTCTTCGACGCAGCGGAGTCGATGGCCGCGAAGCGGCAATTCGATGCCTGTCTGGAGGAGCACCTGGCGGGGCTCGACGACCCGGCGGCGACGTGGGGAGTCAAGGTACCGCGCAGCATTCTCATGCTCGGCTTTTGGCAGCAGCGTTTTCCCCGATTCAAGTTCGTTCACCTGATTCGCAGCGGGCTGGATATGGCCTACTCTGACGATCGGTGGCAGCTCAATATGGTTGGCGATCTGGTTTTGACCGATGAGGAACGCCAATATGACGAGCGACTGCAATCTATGGCCTATTGGCGAAGGGTCAACGCGTCGGCAGCGAACTACGGCGAGGGGGAGCTGGCTCCACGCTACTTGAGAATACGGTTCGAGGATCTGTGTGCAGAGCCGGCGCGAGTCTGCCAGGAGCTCGGGCAGTTCTTGAAGTCTCCTGATCCGGTATTCCTGGCACAGTCAGGACTCCAGCAGATTACACCGCCGGCGACGCTCGGTCGCTGGCAGGACCAGCCTTCCGAGGAAGTGGCAGAGCTGAAGCGAGTGGGTGGCGCGGTCCTCGAACGCTTCGGCTATTCAAGCGCCTAACTGGCAAGTGATGCGACCTGGCTCTATCTTCGCCGCCTCTTTCGTGCTCGGTGCGGAGTGCTACGACGGAGACGATTGGGTGAGCTGCGCGCCGTACACATTAGAACTGATGGTGCAGCTCACGCTGGAGCACAGCCTGGATTGCCGGCCGATCGAATGGCAACATCCCACTGGTCAGCAGTGGCTTCTCCTGACCACGCGCCAATCGTGAAGGTGCTCAACGACGCAGGTGGTGAGGGGAAAATGACATGAAGCGCAGAATCGCCGTGTTCACGATTGTTCAGAACGAGCCCATCTTCCTTCCAGTCTGGTCTCGGTACTATCGGCGGCATGTTCCGGAGGGTGACCTGTTCGTGCTCGACCACGACAGCACGGATGCTGTGACGGTCGAGATCGCCCGAAGGTGCAATCGCGTACCTGTGCATCGCAGCGAGAGTTTCAATCACGGATGGCTTCGCGACGTGGTCATGTGCTTCCAGACGTTTCTCCTACAGAGCTACGAACTGGTCCTGTTCTGCGAGGTCGACGAGATCGTTGCGCCCGACCCTGTGCTCTGGCCGAATGGCCTGGCGGACTATCTGCAGCACCGAGGTGTGCCGGAGTCTGGGTTTGTTCGTTGCCTCGGGTACGAGATCGTGCACCAGTGGCGCGAAGGGGAGCCGCGATTGGATTGGCAGCAGCCGCTGCTCAGACAAAGAAGACACCGGCGGCGGAGTGATCGATACTCGAAACCGGCGCTGGCTGGGCGTCCACTCGAGTGGGACATCGGGTTTCACGAGTTATGCTCTCCGGAGCCGGCACTCCCCAGCCCCGACCCCGAACTGCTCCTGCTGCACTTGCATCGGGTGGACTTCGAGACCTGCCGGGCCAAGACCCTGGAGAACGCGTCGCGTCCGTGGTCGGCTGCTGATGTGGCGGCCGGGGCGGGCTACCAGAACCGCATTGAGGACGAGCAGGAGTTCGAGCGATGGTTCTACACCGATTTCTACGATGATTTGTACGCCGTCGAGCCGATTCCTGAGGCCTGGCAGGTGATTCTGTAATGCGCGTGACTGTGGTCGTCCCCACCAACCGACCCGACCGACTGGCGGAGTTTGGGCGGGTTTGGAGAGAGGCGCCATGGGACGACGCTATCGTGGTCTACGACGGCCCGAGGAGTGAGTGCTCGCTCGAGTGGCCGGATGCGACCATTTATTGCTGGGACGACTATGAAGAGCTATGTGGCTCCGACAGCTGGATCTTCTCGCGGCGGGACTCGGCGTGTCGCTCGTTCGGCTTCCTGCAAGCTGTGCGGCGCGGCACGGACTGTGTGATCACCCTGGACGACGACTGTCACCCGATGGCTACCTCCGACGGGCCGCAGTTTCTCGAAGCGCACCTGCAAAACCTCCGACGCCCCCCGCCATGGGTGTCGACTGTCCCCGGTTTGAGAGTCCGCGGCTTCCCTTACGGCGAGCCTGATGTGGACTGGGACGGTCCCCCGGTGCTGGTCAGCATGGGTCTGTGGTGCGACGTGCCCGATCTCGGAGCAGTCGAGGCGCTAGCCTTGAAAAGCGCTCTCAGCGGCGAGTACCGATCGATGCTGACTCGCTTTCGACCAGCAGGGGGGACCCGGGTGGCCTCTCCGCACCAGTTCTTCCCGTTTTGTGGCATGAACTTCGCTTTCCGTCGCACTGCCTTGCCAGCGCTGTACTTTCCTCGCATGGGCGAAGGCTCGCGCTTTGGGCGGTTCGACGACATATGGTGCGGTCTGCTACTGCAGCGCATCTTCGCGCAAACGGGCGACCTGATAACGATCGGCGAGCCCTGGGTTCGTCACACGCAAGCCAGTGATGCGATGGAGAATCTCGTGAAGGAGGCGCCTGGAATCGCGGCTCACGAGCAGTACTGGAGGATTCTGGCGACTCTGCCCATCGAAGGAGACACGCTACCGGCGTGTGCACGATCGGCTGCAGAGAATCTCGAGTTGCAGAAGGACGACTTTCTCGCGGAGTGGGGACGAGCACTGCGAGCCTGGCTCTCGCTGTGTGAGAAGGTCATGGCGGATACCGGGCCGATCTCGGGTTCCCGCTGAGCGCCAACACCGCACCAGCTGCACCAACCGCTGCGCAATTGAAGTTCAAAGAGCAGGGCGTGAACCATCAACCGGCGACGCATCTAGCCGGCTCGACAGCTGGAGCTCATCACCCGGCAGAAGGAACTGAACTTCACAGCCGGGAGCCAGTTCCTGTGCAGCAAATCCGGCTATCTCCTGCTGGCCTACCGGGTCGAGCGGGTCAGTGACCAGACACTGCGCGGGTTTGTCGACGAGCGGATCTTCCGTCCGCTGGGGATGCGCCACGCGGTCTTCTGGGACACCACTGGGCAGATCATCAAGGATCGCGCCATCCCCTATTCAACCGGCCCAGAGGGCAGCTATCAAATGGCGATGTGGGATCTACCGTTCGCCGGCCCCTCGGGTCTGTACACGACCGTCCAGGATCTAGCCCTGTGGGATGCCAACTTCTACGACAACAAGCTGGGGGGTGGCACTGAGCTGATCGAGAAGATGATCACCCCAGGGACTCTCAATGATGGCAAGTCCACTGACTACGCGGCTGGGCTATTTGTCTCACAGACTATGGAGGGCAAGCCGTGATCGAGCATGGCGGGGCGTGGATGAGCTATCGGGCCCAGGTTTCGCAGTTCCCCGAGCGTCGTCTGACTGTTGTCTTCCTCTCCAACGCCTCGTCGATCGGCGTTCCGGTGTGGAGCATCGCCGATCTCCTTCCGGGAGTTGTGCCTGTGACCCCAGGACCGCAGTCGTCCGAATCCGAGGCACCGAGCACTATCGATCTGCCGCTCGATGCCCTGGCGGAGTACGAGGGCAGGTGCTGGAGCGACGAGCTCGAGAGAGCTGCGACTCGAAAGCGAGGATGGGGGAATTCAGCTTGGATGGGCCGATGATGTCTTCGAGTGCCGACGGTGCAGATCGGGCCTGACGACCCCCCGGCGCGGCCGTTCGTTGAGGTTCCCTGGTATCCGCAAGACGTGCGGATTCTGCTCGAGCGAGACGATTCCAATCAGGTGACGGGATTGAGCCTGAGCTGCGACATGGTGCGCGGCCTGGCGTTTGTGAGGATGGATCAAGAGTAGGCAGCAGCAGATCTCCGCTCCCTTTTGCGCGTCCTGGCCATCAGAAGGTGTGCCGCAGTACTCCTTTGAGAGTGGGCTCTTCGGTGGATTCTGCAAGTCGAAAACTTGCACTGGCTGTGCTTTCCCCTCAAGATTTGTGGGGAGTAAAGTGGTTGTGCGGAGGAAAGTCTCGAGCTTGGAGGTACCCTGATGGTTCGTCGTCAACTTCTGGTCCTGTCGATAGCCGTGAGTCTGAATGCGGGCATGGGTGTGGCTTCGGCCCAAGAAGAGCACCGCTACGAGCTCACCTCGGAGAGCTGGTTCGGGGTGGTCTGCGAGCTCTGTTATTGCCCTGACACCATGGCAGAGCTCCGCGGGAGGTTTCTGCTTCGAGAGACTGGGAAGGAGAACGGGTTTCGTATCTTCGACGTGCTCGAGGTGGAATGGAGGACGGGTGGCGGTACCCAAGGTGCGGTGACCGGCTCGGGCACATTTCGCCACGGGGGCCCCTCGGGCCGTCGGCAGCAGCTTGAGCTCGAGCTCCGTCTGGGCGACGAGGAGTTGCACGTCACGAGCGGTCCGGTCGAGGCCGAGCTGGACCTGCCTCGTCTCGCGATTCAGGTGGAGACGAGCCTCAAACCGACGTGCAGGGACACGGTATTCTTCCTCAGCGCACGGCCCGAGTCTGCCGACTAGGGCCGCCGCCACCCGGGTTCCCTGGACGATTCTGAGCTCGTCTACAAAAAGTCCCTGGGGGTCGCGCCCGCCTAAACTGCATCGCCAGGCGAGCGTCGACACCCCAGGGTTCGAACAAACTATTACTCAGAAAAGCGACTTCCTACTTCCGCGAACCCCCCTTCAGCTCGAATTGAAGGATCTTGGTCGCCCACCCGAATTGTTCGCCAATAAAGGAATTGGGCTTGGCATGCTCCTGTGTGTACCAGCACGAGTCATCGACCGGGTCGATGGCCATCGCGCTGTAGTCGCCCCAGCGTGCCGTCCTTGTCTGCACGTTCCCATCGACGTTGCCATCGAAGGCCACAAACTCGCCTACGTTCATGTGGTTCGAATCGCCACGCCCGGCGGCCACGCCAATGCTCGGGTAGGTAGTCTGGCTCGAGATGCTGTACCCCAGGCATGTTTGGCCCTTGAGGTTCATCGCGATACTACCCATCCAGCGGTGGTCGCCATCGGGTGAGAAGGTGTTCTCCTTCTTCAGGGTCCAGCCTCTGTCCTTGTGGTTCCGGAACTCGTACCAGCGGACGCCCGCTTTGCCGTTGCCGTCGGCGTCGACCGTGTGGTTGACGACGGCCCGCTTGTCATTGCCGAAGTCGCGCACTTGCAAGCGGTGCATCAGCCGGTCAGTGATGCCCTCCAGAAACGTGATGTTGTCAGGAAATGTGCCGGTGCCCGAGCCCGGTTGGTCGATGCATCTCCCGCGGACGGCCGGGCAGAGGTCGCTATCGAAGGGAGTCACCGGAATCTTGGCCACCTCGCTGATCGTGGAATCAGCAGGCACCGCGAAATCTGGTGCGATTTCCCAGACGTCGATGCTGTCGCCGGAGCCACCGTTGTTGGTGAAGAACGTCGGTGGGTCTGGTCGGTGCTGAAGGCTTCGGTCTTGTCGATAGCGCCCAGAGCTGCGCCCTGGAATGGATTGAACAAGTTGACCATGACGCCGATGGCGTCGGTGACGAAGCCGTACTTCGGATAGTCCGGGAACCCGATGCCGGTGAAGTCGAACTCGTGCTGATAGTAGCTGCCCGTCGGATCGCCTGTCTCCGACAAGGCGATGCACAAGTAGTCTCCTACTCCAGCAGGGAAGGCGAACTGGCTCACCAGCCAGCGGTCCGATTCCTCGTCGTAGAGCACGATGGGGTCGCCCCGATTGGTTTTCTCGCATTCCCCGCCCAGGCCGGCAAAGAAGAGGTTGCTGCCGAAGGGGCCGAGGACGACATTGCCGCTCTTGTCATAGATGGTCGTCAGGAGGTTGATCATCTGTACGTAATGGTTGAGGCCAACGTCTCCGTCGGTATCGGGTGGCGCGATGAGGGTGCCTAGCACAAAGGCGTTGTCATCGTTCTCCGCTCCGTCGAAGATCTGCATGAGCTCGATCCTCGAGGTTGCCTTGGAGGGCTTGAAGCCGCTTGGCCCCGACGCCTGTGTCGAGAAGCCGACTGTGCCCCTATTCTGCAGCGGCGCGACTCCCCCAGCGCCCAGCGTGGACATCGGAGCTGTCGCACCCGAAAGTCCGTAGGGGTCTTTCATGAACATCGGGACCTCCTCGATAAGCGGGGTCTGTCCGGAGTCTTCGAGGAGGGAGGGTCCTAGGATAGCGGGAGCCAGACTGCCGATCGGGGCAGAGAAGCCATCGCGAGTCGACTCGAGAATAATCTGCTCTGGCGGCGGTGGAAGGTCCACGGTGACCACCAGATTGCCACCGCCGACGCCATCGAGGAATTCCCCGAATTTGACGTAGTAGGTCACCCCACCTGTCGCTTCGAAAAAGAGATTGTCTGTGAGGCCTTGGTCGACACATGCGACTTCGGTGAGAGCTGCGCAGGAACCCGTGAAGACGCCGTGGGCGGTGTCCAAAGGAGCGCCACCGGGTTCCGTGCTGCCATCGGTGCTGATGTTGACGGCGATGTCCTCATCGGGTGTCCAGACATACCAGACGGTGTTGCCGTCAGTCTGAGCGCCGTTCCCGTTGCAGCTGAGAGAGGGATCTGCGGGATTACTGGTGGCGGTGGTGGTATCAACATTGTCAGTAAAGGGTATGGGGCCAATGACGGTGGCACCAACACACTCGTCATTTGCAGGTTGACCATACGCAGGCAAGCCGAACAGCAACAGCAGCAGCACTGCACCGCATGCTGTGCAAATCGGGGATTGCCTGCCAGTTTGGCGGGATTTGTGATGATTCATTATGTGCTCCTCGTGATTCGTACTGAAAGCTTCGACTGAAAAGGTGTAGTTCTTACTCGGTGGAACATTCCCTCAGCCAGAGAGACAAGTCGTAAGGAATGGAACTCGACAGACAGGTTCAAGGTTCCGGGTCGCTCATCACCTCCCTCGGCATTGTGGGTTTACCTGGCCAAACTGACCGGGAATCACGCGATCAGACGTCGGAAGCCCGGCGGTCGAGGGACCCTGCAAGGAGGAAGCGAGGAACCTTGGCTTCGTGTGCTCTGGCTTTCGACTGGCTTACCCTGGTCGTGGACTACTGCAACACTACTCCCGCCGAGCTCTGGATGCAAGGTGGAGGCGAAGAAGGTGACCGAGTGCTCGTTGAGGGAGCTCTCTTGCTTTTCCTCCAGAGCAGGAGTAGCGTCTTCCTTATTCCGACTGTGGGCAAGCCAGCCGAAAGAAAAGCTGGGGGCGCAGGGCAACGGGTCCTCGCCTGAACCCAGGCTGGGTTGCTCTTCTGTCCAGGGGCAAGAGGGAGACTCTTTTCAGAATCGAAGAATAGGGAGACGAAAGGAGAGGTCATGTCCAGGAGTTCCGCTTCCAGATCCATGCTTCACGCTAGCCTCATAGCGATCCTGACTTCAGCAATCCTGCCGCTTGGCCTTGCGGCATCTCACACGCCCGACCCGACCAGCGTCACGATCGTTGGCAGCCTGCAGAGCGAGCTGGGTTGCCCGGGCGATTGGCAACCCGATTGCGCGGCGACGCACCTGGTCTTCGACGCGGAGGACACCGCCTGGCAGGGTGTCTTCAATGTCCCTGCCGACGACTGGGAGTACAAGGCGGCGCTCAACGATAGCTGGGACGAGAACTACGGCGAGAACGCAACTCAGGACGGGCCCAATATCGGACTGTCACTGGTAGAGGCCACCGACGTGAAGTTCTACTACTCTCACGAGACCCACTGGGTCACCGACAACGTCAACGCGGTCATTGCCACGGCCCCCGGCAGCTACCAGAGCGAGATCGGCTGTTCGGGCGACTGGGATCCGAGCTGTCTGCGCTCCTGGCTCCAGAATCCAGATGGCGACGGGATCTACGAATTCGCCACCGACCAGATCCCGGCAGGCTCGTACGAGTTCAAGGTGGCCCTCGACGAAACGTGGGATATCTCCTTCCCTGGCTCCAACGTACCTTTCACCGTTGCCAACGCCGGCGACCTGGTCACCTTCATCTACGATTCGGCCACCAACGATGTTGCTGTGGACATCGAGTCACCCCCGGCCTCGAAGTATGCCGTCATTCACTACTTTCGCGACGACGCTGACTACGGGGACCACACCACGGGTGACTTCAACGACCTCTGGGGCTTGCATCTCTGGGGCGACGCCATCGATCCGTCCGAGGCCACAGATTGGACGAGCCCGAAGCCGTTCCTCGGCGAGGACGAGTACGGCCGCTTCGCCTGGATCAAGCGGGGCGGATTCGACAGCCAAGTGAACTTCATCATCCACAGGGGTGATACCAAAGACGGTACCAACGCCGACCGGTCTTTCGATGCCGACGTCAACCCCGAGATCTGGCTGCGGCAGGACGACGCGGCGACCTACACCTCGCAGGCGGAAGCCCAGGGATTCGTCACCGTCCACTACCATCGACCGGACGGCGACTACGGCGACCCCACCAGCACCGACTACAACGATTTCTGGGGTCTCCATCTCTGGGGAGATGCCATCGATCCTACCGAGGTCACGGATTGGACGAGCCCGAAGAAGCCGACCGGCTTCGACGACTACGGTGCCTTCTGGGACATCCTCATTCAGGACGCTTTCCAGCCGGTGAACTTCATCGTCCATCGGGGTGACACCAAGGACCCGGGACCCGATCAGAGCCTCCTGCCGGTCGACGGGGCCACCGTCTGGCTGCAATCAGGCGACGAGACGATCTACCCACAGCGCGGAGCGGCCGAAGGTTTCGCGACAATTCACTACCACCGCCCGGCTGGTGACTATGGCGACCCCACGAGCTCCGACTTCAGCGACTTCTGGGGCCTGCACGTCTGGGAGGGGGCGCTCAATCCGAGTGGCTGGACCGATCCGGTTCGTTGGCAGGAGCAGGACACCTTCGGACCGATCTTCGAGGTCGAGCTTGTCGACGGAGCGTCGCAATTGGCCTACATCCTGCACCGGGGCGACGAGAAGGACCCCGGTCCAGATCAATTCCTGGTCTTCGACCTATACGGTTATGAGATCTGGCAGATGCAGGGCGCGGACCCCGACGATCCCTACATTCTGCCCATCGACGCCGGGACCGGAGCCAACCCCGGCAATATCGGCGAGCAGCGGGCCTATTGGGTGAGCACCGACACCATCGCCTGGTCAGCGGGCGAAAACACAGCCGACACCTTCACGCTGCACTACGCTCCCGAGGGCGGCCTCGACACCACCGACGGCGGCATCATCGGTGGTTCGTTCCTGACAGTGACTCCGGATCCCGCCGGTCTGCCGGCGGATGTGCAGGTTCAGTTCCCGCATCTGGCGGCATTGCCGGCGCTGAGGATCGGTGCCGGTGATCTGGCATTGGTGCCAGAGATCCTGAAGGGCCAAATTGCTGTTTCGGCGTTGGACAGCGAGGGTCTGTCGGTCGATGCCACCGGTTTGCAGATTCCTGGCGTACTCGACGATCTGTACACCTACACAGGTGATCTGGGTGTTTCCTGGGACGCGGGCCAACCGACGATTAGCGTCTGGGCGCCGACCGCCAGGTCGGTCACCCTGCACCGCTTCGCGGACTCCGATCCGTCGACGACGAGCACGACCTATCCGATGGCGCTCGATGCGGCCAGCGGTGTCTGGAGCGTCACCGGCAACATGAGCTGGAGGGATCAGTTCTACCTCTTCGAGGTGGAGGTCTACGTCCACGCGTCCGGCCAGGTGGAGCACAATCTGGTCACCGATCCCTATTCCTTCAGTCTGGCCATGAACAGCACACGCAGCCAGATTGTCGACCTGAGCGATCCGATGCTCGAGCCGATGGATTGGGACAGTTTGGAGAAACCACCCTTGCCGGCGCCCGAGGACATCAGCATCTACGAAATCCATTCGCGCGACTTCAGCGCCCAAGATCCATCGGTGCCGGAGGAGCTCAAGGGCACCTACAAGGCCTTCACCCTCGAAGATACCTACGGCACCGATCATCTGGAGGCGCTGCAGGAGGCCGGCCTGACCCATCTGCACCTGTTGCCGGTGTTCGATATCGCCACCATCAACGAGAACAAGGCCGATTGGCAGGCTCCCGATCCGTCGGTGCTGGCCACCTATCCTCCCGATTCCGACCAGCAGCAGGCCGAGGTCACCCTGTACGAGGATCTGGACGGCTTCAATTGGGGCTACGACCCCTTCCACTACACGGTGCCGGAGGGCAGCTATGCCACCGATCCCGATGGCAGCACCCGCATCGTCGAGTTCCGTGAGATGGTGCAGGCTCTGAATGAGAGAGGGCTGAGAGTCGTGATGGACGTGGTCTACAACCACACCAACTCGGCGGGTCAGAATCCGAAGTCGGTGCTCGATCGCATCGTCCCGGGCTACTACCATCGTCTCGACGATTCCGGCGCGGTGGAGACGAGCAGTTGCTGCCCCAACACCGCCAGCGAGTACGACATGATGGAGAAGCTGATGATCGACTCGCTGGTGACCTGGGCCACTCAGTACAAGATCGACGCCTTCCGCTTCGATCTCATGGGTCACCACATGAAGCGCAACATGGAGAACGTTCGCGCCGCACTGGATGCCTTGACTCTGGAGGAGGATGGCGTCGACGGCAGCTCCATCTACCTCTATGGTGAAGGCTGGAACTTCGGCGAGGTAGCAGACAACGCCCGCGGCGAGAACGCCACCCAGCTCAATATGGGCGGCACCGGTATCGGCACCTTCAGCGACCGGCTGCGGGACGCCGTTCGCGGTGGAGGACCCTTCGATGGCGGTGAGGACCTGATCCGACGCCAGGGATTCGCCAACGGGCTCTTCTACGATCCCAATGCGCTCAACAGCGGCTCCTCGGCCGAGTTGGACACTCTGCTATTGCTGAGTGACCAGATCCGCGTCGGAATGGCGGGCAACCTGGCCGACTATCAGTTCATCGACCGCAACGGGAATCTGGTCGCCGGCGCCGATGTCGACTACAACGGCCAGCCCACCGGCTACACCGAGGACCCGCAGGAGGTCATCGCCTACATCTCGAAGCACGACAACCAGACGCTCTATGACAACAACGTCTACAAGGCGCCGGTGGCGACCAGCATGGCGGATCGGCTGCGTATCCAGAACGTCGGCCTGAGCACCGTGGTGCTGGGCCAGGGTGTGCCCTTCATGCACGCCGGCAGCGATCTGCTGCGCTCCAAATCGCTCGACCGTGACAGCTACAACTCCGGCGACTGGTTCAACAAGCTGGACTTCACCTACCAGGGGAACAACTTCGGGGTCGGCTTGCCGGTGGCGAGCAAGAACCAGGACAACTGGTTCATCATGGCGCCGCTGCTGGCGAATCCGGCTCTACAGCCGGCGTCCTCCGGTATTCAGGATATGGCAGAACGCCTGCAGGAGCTACTCGAGATCCGCTACAGCACGGAGCTCTTCCGCCTCGAGACCGCAGAGGAGATCCAAACGCGGGTCGCGTACCACAACACCGGTCCGACCCAGATACCCGGCCTGATCGTCATGAGTATCCTGGATGACGAAGGGTCGATCGACCGCACTACGGAGATTGTCTTCGCCCTCTTCAACGCCAACGACGACGACGTCAGCTTTCCAGTGCCGGCGGCCGGTGGACTGGACCTGAGGCTGCATCCGGTTCAAGCTGGCTCCAGCGATCCGATCGTCGGGCTCTCGGCCTTCGACATCGCGACCGGCGCCTTCAGCGTGCCGGGGCGTACGACGGCGGTGTTCGTAGGACAGCGTTCGGCGTCGGAGCAGATCGATCTGCTCATCGATGACGTCGAGGAACTGATAGCAGCCGGTGTATTGAATCGCGGCCAGGGAAACGCCCTGCTCTCCAAGTTGTGGAACATCCGCAGGAAGATCGCCCGTGGCAAAATCAATGCCGCGCTCGGTCAGCTCGGAGCCTTCGTCAATCAGGTGGAAGGCTTCGTGCGAGCGGGCATTCTCACCGAAGAGCAAGGTGCGGCACTGATCGCCGCGGCGCAGGACATCGAGGCGGCGCTGATGAACTGATCTCGAAGGTCGGTCTCGGCCTGCCGGAGCCACCGGTTCGCTTCCGGGCTGTGAATGAAGCTCCGAGTCTGCGAAGAGTGGATCTACAGCTCGGAAGATTCGCCAGCCCTGACTCTTGTGGCCCGGAGTAGCTGAACCACGATGTCTGGTGCATCGCCCGCATTCGAGAGGATCCTCTGCGCGAGGGTGCCAGAGGATCGGATAGGCTCCGGTCATGGAATTAGAGCCTGAAAGCCTCGAGGTCCGCGATCGCTACAAGCTGCTCATCGGAAGCATCGTGCCTCGCCCCATCGCCTTCGTTTCGACGGTCTCGCCTGAAGGCGCTCTCAATCTCGCCCCCTATTCTTTCTTTACCGCCGTGGGCTCGAACCCGATGACCCTGCTCTTCTGTCCGGCCACCAAGGCCGACGGCGCCGACAAGGACACACTGCGCAATTGCCTTCCTTCCGAAGAGGGCGGTGTGGGCCAGTTCGTGGTCAACGTGGCCACGGAGGCCTATGCGCGCGAGGTTGCCGCTGCGGGTGAGATGCTGCCCTACGGCGACAGCGAGTTCGACTTGACGGGCCTGACCCCCTTGCCGAGCTCGAAGGTGCGACCTCCCCGTCTCGAGCAGTCCCCGATCGCTTTCGAATGCGAGACCGTGCAGGTCCTGCGCACGGCTCCCGGTGAGCCGGCCAGCGGCAATGTGGTGATGGGTCACGTGCTGTGCGTGCACGTCGAGGATGCGCTGATCGACGAGCGATTCCATATCGATGCGGATCGACTCCGAGCCATCGGTCGGATGGGAGGTCTGGGGTACTGCAGGACTCGTGAGCGCTTCGAGATGCCTCGTGGCCGAGAGGCCTTGAAGGAAAACGGGGCTTGACGAGGTCGCTGGCCCGGGAGTTAGCTGAACCGGGAGCTAGCTGATCCGTGGCTGACGAAGCCTGGGGTCCTTCGAAGGCTTGCTGACGAGCCCTTCCGTTCGGGGTGACCTCTCGATTCCAGTGACAGGAACCCCGGCTGTCGTCGTCGGCTTTCTCTTGCTTTCACCAGTACTTCTCCATGTGAAGATTGCCGGGTTCGTTGCGCTTGTGCTCCTTGAAACCCTGCTCGTTCAGCAGCTTCTCCATGGTGACGATCATACTGGGATTGCCGCACAGGAAGACGTGGGTATCGTCTGGCGAGGCGCGGAATTTCGAGGACTCTTCGAGCACTCCTCGTTGCCATACGTCCTGGATGTATCCAGTCTCTCCAGCCCACTGTATCGGCTCTTCCTCGGGTCGACTGATCGTCGCAAGATAGGTGAAATTGGGACACATACGGTCGAGGGTCAATAGCTCCGACCGGTAGCCCAGGTCCCAGGAGTGACGCGCTCCGTGGATCACCGCGAACCGTCGAGGGTCATCACAGACAAGGTCACTTCGAAGCATGCTCATATACGGGGCCAAGCCAGTGCCGGTCGAGATCAGGAGGACGTGCTGATCTCGCGGCACCTCGGCGAGCGTGAAGAGCCCGCTGACCTTTGGGGAGAGCCACAGCCTGTCGCCTACTGACAGAGCAAACAGGCGGGGTGTCAGGGCACCGGAGCGCACCATGACGATGAAGAACTCGACATACTCGTTGGCCACGGACGACGAGGCGATGGAGTAGGCGCGCTTGATGAGCTTGTCGGGGTCGGCGCGCTCCTGTTTGGGGTCACTGACCGGGTGCCGCGATGCGGTTGCCGGCAAGCCCAGAACTGCGAACTGGCCGGCTTCGAAGTCGGCCAGCTTCCAGCCATCGGGAACCACACGGAGAACGATGAGCCCCGGCGAAACCTCGATTCTCTGGCCTACGATCGCGTTGAGCTGGTCCGTCTGTCCACTCATTGTTTCCTCCCGATGAGTCGTTTAGATGAGACTGCAGCGGAGTCTACAGCGCTTCCGCAGCCATGGAGCCCGTGGCGCATTTCTTGGTAGTGTTCTTCAGAAGCGAGGAGCTTGTCGACGATGAGCACCAAGGCGCTTCGCGCCCCCTCCTGGCTCGGACTTGTAGCCGTCGCTGTGGCCGGAGCCTGCGCAGAGCCTGTTGGCGAGAGTGGGCCTGCGGTGGCAGGTCCCGGGCATGATGTTTCACGCCTCTGGGGCGAGTCGGGTGAGCTTTGGGATCCTGCCGGGCGCCTGCCGGATGTCGCCTACGCCGGTTATCACGCGGGCGAGGATTCGTTGCCAGAGGTTCGGGACAAGGTCAACGTCATAGACTTCGGCGCAGTCGGCGACGGGGTGACTGACGATACCGAGGCCTTCCTCGATGCCATCGCGGCAGTGTCGGACGGGGCCGTTTTCATCCCCAGCGGTCGCTACCTGATTACCAAACCCCTGTTTCTCGGCAAGAGCTACATTGTCCTTCGAGGCCAAAGCCGCGACTCGACCACCCTGTTCTTCCCCAAGACGCTCTTTGAAGTCCTGGGTAAGGGGAAGGACGGTGGGCCGACCGGTTGGTCCTGGGGAGGTGCATGGATCTGGGCGAATCCCAACCTACAACGGGGGGACTCGGGCGGGCCGGTTTGGGAGGAGGGGCACCTGATCACCAAGGTGACGAGACCCATGGCCAAGGGAGGTACCTGGGTCGAGGTCTCAGACGCCTCCGCGATCGAACCCGGGCAGTGGGTGCGCGTTGCCCAGTACGAGAGCGACGGTTCCCTGAGTCTCTCTCTACACAGCGGGGAGGGTCTCAATGGGCGTTGCTGGGTGGATCGCCCAGGGTTTCGCATCATCAACTGGCTACTCAGAGTCGCCGATGTTCGTGGCAACAAAATCGACTTCGACCGACCCCTGCGGATCGACGTACGGCCTGAGTGGAATGCCGAGATCTGGGCTACCGAGCTTCCGGTCGAGGAGATCGGAATCGAGCATCTGACGGTCGAGTTTCCGGTGATGGAGTATCCGGGTCACCACAACGAGCCCGGGCAGAGTGCCATCAGCATCGGCTACACCTTGAATAGTTGGGTGCGCGATGTGGCGATCCTCAATGCCGACAACGGCATCTTCTTCTGGTACGCCAGGTACTGCACCGCCGAGAACATCGTCATCGCCGGTCGCGGAGGGCACTATGGTTTCAACCTCGGAGGCGCTCAGGACTGCTTGGTGACTCGATTCAGCATCGAGAACAAGTCGGTTCACGATACCTCGCTGTCGAACATGGCGAACGGCAATGTGTACTCCTGGGGACAGGGCCTGGAGATCAACTTCGATCATCATCGAGGCGCGTCGTACCAGAATGTCACTTCGCGGGTCGATGTCGGACGGGTTGGACGCCTGTGGCGCAGCAGTGGAACGCCCTCGGGTCACTACACGGCTGCCAACGAGACCTACTGGAATATCCTTCCGTGGGCCACAACCCGCCAACTGCGGCCTTGGCCTGCAATGAACATCATCGGTCCGTTGAAAGAAGTGGATCGAGTCGAAGGCGACTGGTATGACGCCTGGTTCGAACCGTTGGAGGAGCTCAAGCCGGTGGATCTTCACCAGGCACAGTGGGCGCGTCGCCTGGGCGAGCCGATACCGTCTCCTCCCGAGATGCCACGGCCTCTCCCGCCGGGGTTGTTCGAGGAGGCGGTGACGGGTGGTTCGGCCGTGAAGGCTGACGGACGTGGCATTCCGCCGCACTAGAGGACGAGCTCGCACTACAACGGCGCACTGACTCTCACCCGATTCCCTGGCACGCATCCCGGAGATCTGGAAGGACGTTTCTCCGCGAGTTTCCTTTTCGGTGCTTTCTATGTCTAACTACACATGGAGAGCATACGAGCAGTGGAAACCTCAGATCCAGGTGGTCCGCCCCCGGTAGCCGACGACGAGGCAGTCCTCTGGCAAAGAGCTGCGAAGGGAGACCTCGACGCGGCCGATGCGCTGGCACGCTGTACGTACCGCGCAGTCTACGCATCTCTATTTCGGCTCTGTGGTGGGGACCAGGACCTCGCAGCCGATCTCACACAGGAGACGTACCGCAAGGCCTGGCGGTCGATCGAAAAGTTTCGAGGTGGTAGCAAGTTCTCCACCTGGCTGTATCGCATCGCCTACAACACCTTTCTGAATCACATCCGGGGTCCGAGAAGGCTCGAGCCACTGACCGAGGAGCAGGTCGATCAACTCCTCGATCCAGACGAGACTCCGGATGACGCGACCGTCAGGAGCGTCGAGGCCGAACGGCTTCGACGCGCCATCCTCGACCTCCCAGACGATCTCCGCTTTGTCGTGACGGCTCGGTTCTGGGCCGAGCTTCCGGTTACCGAGATCGCCAAGCATCAAGGGCTCTCCCCTGTTGGCATTCGCAAGCGCCTCGCGCGCGCCTACAAACAACTAGCAACAACCCTCGAAGGGGGTTTGCAGTGAATAGCAACGAAATGAAGAAGATCGAAGAGCGGTTGACACCGCCGGCAGTTCCCGAGCCGCCCGAAGCGCTCCTGGAGCGCATACAGAAAGAGATTCCCGACCACCTTCAACTGGTCGAAGAGGAGTCGGAGTCCACCCTTTCTGCCTGGCGTCTCCGCCTGATCGCCGCCTCTGTAGCCGTTGTGGTGTTGGGGAGCTTCTTGACCCTCAAAGTGGCGCAAGAACCGATGCACTCGATGGGGCCGTCGGACATCCGAGAGGTTCCATTCAGTCGGAGCGTGACCGAAACAGATTTGGTCGATCAAGTCGCCTCCGCGGACACCGAAAGCACAGCGTCGACACCACCCGCCGCGGCCGCTGAAGAGCAGACGCGACTGAAAGCGATCGGCTATGTCTCCAAGAGCGAGCATGGGGAGCCGTTGGCGCTCGAATCTGTTACCGAGCCAAAACGAAGCGAGACGCAGGTTCGGCAAGAAGCCCCCCCCGCTGCGTCAATGGACGAGCTGCAATTGTTCGACATGGTCGAACCCCCCGCCGGGGCCATGAACGAGGTCTTTGCCGACAGCGACGCCTATCCCCAAGAAGGGCTTGAGGCACAGCGAAAGCCTGGCATGGCCCTTAAGAGAGTTCGAGAAGTGCCACCGGAGAGCCAGCCCACCGCTTCACCTTCGACCGGCGGCACCCACGAGCCCAACGACGCTCCCTACGGCGACATGTTCTTCAAGGGCTATGGCACCAACCCGTTCATCGACACCGAAGACGACGCCCAGTCCACCTTTGGTCTCGATGTCGATACGGGCTCCTTCACCCTTGCACGCAGCTATCTCGAGCGGGGTCACCTGCCGCCGAGTGAGGCCATTCGGGTCGAGGAGTTCGTCAACTACTTCGACTACGGAGATCCGGCCCCTCGCCGGGGTGAGTTCACCATCACCGCTGAAGGAGGGCCATCGCCCTTCGCCGCCGGGCCGCGCTACCAGCTGGTTCGGTTTGGGATCAAAGGCCGCGAGATCAGCAGCACAGAGCGCCAGCCCGCCATGCTGATCTTTGTGGTCGATGTCTCGGGTTCGATGCGGCGGGAGAATCGGCTCGATCTGGTCAAGCGCTCTCTCGAGCTGCTGCTCGACCAGCTCCAAGACGAGGATCAAGTTGGACTGGTGGTCTACGGCAACCGGGGCCGGGTACTACTCGAGCCGACTAGCGACAAGTACGCCATCGAGAGGTCGATCCAACGTCTCGTTCCGAATGGCTCGACGAATGCCGAAGAGGGCCTGACGCTGGCCTACGATCTCGCCAGAACCTACCGGCGCCGAGGTGCCATCAACCGGATCATCCTTTGCTCTGACGGAGTCGCCAACGTCGGCCGTACAGGGCCCGAATCGATCCTGCAGCGCATCCAGAGCGGTGCCGACCAGGGTGTCGAGCTCACCACGATCGGTTTCGGCATGGGCAATTACAACGATGTCTTGATGGAGCAGCTCGCCGACCAGGGCGACGGCTCCTACGCCTACGTCGATACCCTGGATGAAGCTCGACGGATCTTTGTCGAGAACCTCACTGGGACTCTGCAGACCATCGCCTCCGACGCCAAGGTCCAGGTCGAGTTCAACGCCGAAACGGTAAGCCGGTATCGTCTGATCGGCTACGAGAACAGGGACATCGCCGACGATCGATTTCGCGACGATAGCGTCGACGCCGGTGAGATAGGTGCTGGCCACGAGATCACCGCGCTGTATGAGATCAAGCTCCAGGAGGATGTCGGTAAGCGTGACCTTCTGGCCACGCTGCGACTGCGGTATCGCTCCAAGGCTACTGGTGAGGTCGTCGAAACTGCCGTCGATCTGACGCGAAGGAACATCTCTAAACAGTGGGAGAACGCCTCGCCTGCTCTACGTCTCAGCTCGGTCGTCGCGGAGTTCGCCGAGATCCTCAAGGGCTCCTACTGGGCCAAAGATGGCAGCCTCGACAGGCTCGAGCAGCGAGCAGCCGGTGTCGCCGCTGATGACCGCGGTGACCGGGAAGTGCAGGATCTAGTAACCCTCATTGGCCAAGCCCGGCGTCTCACCCCGACCTCGGTGGGCTACGACGGAGACGAGTAGCCGACACGAAAGTCGTTCTCCAATCCCCGGCGTCCATTCACTTCCCTACCGCTCGATGCTCTAGGGCGGTGGGTTGTCCGTAGCCCCGAACCATCGCCGAAACCCTGGCTATCGGGGACTCGTAGTGAGTCTCGCGGACCGAGAGGGTTTGTCCTCGATCTTCCTGGAGGGGATTCACCTGGGATGGGCCGGCGATGCTCATATTGCGCTGGCGGTGCAGATCGGACCTGACGACGTCCTGGCCCGGCAGTTCGTTGAGGTTCCCTGGTATCCGCAAGACGTGCGGATTGTGCTCGAGCGAGACGATTCAAATCAGGTGACCGGATTGAGGCTGAGCTGCGACATGGTTCGCGGCGTATCGTTTGTCAGGATGACTCAAGAGTAGAAGGCTTCAGTCCTCCTACCCATCCCGCGCGATGCTTCCAGCGTGCCGCGCATCAGCCCATCAGAAGTCGATCGGGACCGCGACAGCGCCTGGGCTACAATGGGCCAGCAATTCAACAAATTGGGGGGGAGGACATGATGAAAGCCTATGGCGCAGAGTTCTTTGGAACGTTCTGGTTGGTTCTGGGTGGCTGCGGCAGTGCGGTGTTGGCCGCCGCATTTCCCGAGGTGGGAATTGGTCTACTGGGCGTCTCGTTCGCCTTTGGCCTGACGGTGCTCACAATGGCCTATGCGATCGGGCACATTTCTGGTTGTCACCTGAATCCGGCTGTTTCGATCGGGCTGTGGGCTGGTGGTCGGTTCGAGGCGAAGCAACTCCTGCCGTACATCGTCGCGCAGGTCCTGGGTGCTGTCGTCGCGGGCGGTGTCCTCTATGTCATTGCCAGCGGTCAGACCGGCTTCAGCTTGTCCGATGGTTTCGCTTCTAATGGCTACGGCGCCCACTCTCCAGGCGGCTACACCTTGCTGGCTGCCCTGGTTTGTGAAGTCGTCATGACCATGGCGTTTCTGGTCATCATTCTCGGTGCAACGGACAAGCGAGCACCGCAAGGCTTCGCTCCCCTGGCCATCGGTCTGGGGCTGACCCTGATTCACCTGATCAGCATCCCAGTCACCAACACATCAGTCAACCCCGCGCGTAGCACCGGTGTTGCCCTGTTTGTCGGCGATTGGGCGACTGCCCAGTTGTGGCTCTTCTGGGTCGCTCCGATCGTGGGCGCCTTCCTAGGAGCGGCCGTTTACAAGTTCATCGGCGGCACGGAGGACTGATCGACCCCTCCAGCAATCAGGATGAGGACCAAATCCAGGTCCTTGGTCTGCGACTGAGAACGACGCTGTAGTTCGGGTCGATAGGCGGCAGGGGAATCTGCTGGCCTATTCAGAGTTGGCCGCAACAGGCACGCTGTTCTGGTTGGCGTTGAAGAAGTTTTCCGGATCGTACTTCGCCTTGATCACCTTCAGTTGCTCCAGGTTGTCTGCAAAGGCGGCTGTCGCGGGCCCATCTTCGTCGCCATCCATGCAGTTGGAGTACACGCCGCCGGTCGATCATGCCGTTCCAGACCGCGCGAACCTCGTCGTAGTCGGCATCCGCGGGTAGCACGAGCTGACCCTTCAGGGAAGTACGGAAATCATCGATGGCGGCACGATCGAGCATTGGAAACCTCCAGCGACATCGCAACAGCGAGTCAGAACAAGCAACTGGGAATTCGATTGCTGGATGGAGTGTACCAGTCACTTTTCTCGGCGTACCGACTCGGTCTCGCAGGTCAGGACGTTCTGATCGGCCATGCCGTTGCTGCTAGCATCTGGGCCCGCCCCGGGGAGGAAGTTGACCGGGAGAGGACGTGATGTTGCCGGTGGTCTCAGCGAAAGCCAAACAGCGAGCTCTGACCGTGGCGGTTCTGCTGCTCGCGGCCGTCCTCGGTACAGGGTGCAAGACGGCTCGTCAGGTAGCGGCTCAATATCCGAGCTCGGATATGGAGGCCATCTATAGAGCCGCCCTGCCCAACGCGCAGCGCAACCCGGTGGTGCTGATTCACGGCTTCGCCGGCTCCACCCTGCGTCGAGTCGAGGATGGCGCGACGGTTTGGGGAACCCTCTTTACGAAAAACTCTCTGCTGCCTTCGAAACCGGGTGGCCTGGAGGCCATCGCCCTGGACGTCGATCGACTGCAGCCGCCGTTGGATCCGGGCCGCTTGGCTTTCATCGAAGACGACACCCAGGCCGTGGAGCTACTCCAGGAAGTCACAGCCGATGCCGGCGTGATGGATGTCAACATCGGCATCTACGCGGCGTTGGTCGAGTTGATGGAGGAGTCCGGCTATGGCTCATGCCAGGAAGATCCGACAGCGATCGCGAATCTCGAGACCCCGCCCTGCTTGACCTTCTTCTATGACTGGCGCCAGGACAACGTGGGCAACGCGATTCGACTGGGACGGTTCCTCGAAAAAGCGCGTCGGCAGATAGCCGGGGTCGCGAGCTCTGCGGTCACAGGAGGCTACGAGGAAGTCCGGTTCGACCTTATCGCCCACTCCATGGGGGGGCTGGTGGCCCGGTACTTCCTGCGATACGGAGCGGAAGACGTTCTGGAGGACCCGAAACCCACTGTGACCTGGGCGGGAGCCGACTACCTGGACCGGCTGATCATGATTTCGACACCCAACTTCGGTTCCATGCGGGTCTTCAAGGAGATGGTCCTCGGTCGGCGCTATCCGTGGATCAAATTCGAGCCCGCCATGATCGCGACCTGGGTATCCGCCTACCAGATGGTGCCCAGAGAGGGGCAGAAAGTCTGGGTGGATGCGACGGGCGACGCCATCGAGATCGATTTCCTCTCAGCCCAAACCTGGTTCGAGAATGACTGGGGACCCTTTGCTCCCGGACAAGACAAGTATCTGGCGTGGGTCTTTCCTGGGGAGCCTTCCGCGCAGGAGCGCGAGAAGAAGATTCGCGATTTCATGGAAGCGGCTTTTACAAGAGCCCGTCAGTTTTTCGGAGTCATGGACCAGCACGCCGATGAGCCCTGCCCCACGGAGCTCACCCTGTTTGCCGCCGATGTGCAGCCGACGCCGGCAAGAGCGTGGGTGACCGAGAAAGACGGCAAGCTGGTTTTGCGTTTCGACAACACGAAGGCCCTGACTCTCAAGGCTCCGGGCGACGGTTCCGTCACCCGCGCCTCTGCAGTAGGCGACGAACGGCTTCTCGGTGGCGATACGGGATTCGTCAGCTCGCCCATTCCGTGGAACCGGAAGATCTTCCTGACGGATATGCACCGCACCCTGCTGGGCAATCCGACCTTCCAGAACAACCTGCTTCACATCCTTCTCGAGACTCCAGCTCCCCAACGGTAGGGCGCATGATGGGTCCGGGCGGCAGTGTTCCGGGCCACCACGGTACAGCGGCTCTCCAGGGCTGTTCTGGATCTGCTTCTTGACCGGGGGAAGGCCACCTGTAACCTTTTCTTGTTATGACGGTCATCACTACAGAAGACGGGAATGGGAGAGGGAGCGAACGGAGCGTGAATCAACCTACGGACCTGGAGCTCATGATCGCGGTGCAAAAAGGCGAAGTCGGCGGAATGGGAACTCTTTTCGAGCGTCATCACGAGAAGATCTACAACTTCTGCCTCCGGATGACGGGCAGTCCGGCAGCGAGTGAGGACCTGGTGCAGGAGGCCTTCATGCGGGCCCTGAAGTACCGCCAGACCTTTCGTGGCGATGCGGACTTCCTGCCCTGGCTCTATCGGCTGGCAAGGAACGTCTGTAACGATCACTTCCACAAGAACCAGCGCTTTCCATTCACAGGAGAGGACTTGGTCGAGGGAATCAGTCCCGACCCGAGCGCCCTCGACGCCGCCCAACAAAGGGAGCAGGTCTGCTTGTTGCGCCAGGCCTTGTTGCGCTTGCCAGTCGAGCGTCGCGAGGTGTTGATCTTGAGTCGATTCGAGTTTCGCCACTACGACGAGATCGCCGAGCTTCTGGGCTGCTCGGTCGGGGCGGTCAAGGTGCGGGTACACCGGGCGATGAATCAACTGCGCGACACCTATCGCGAGATGTTGAAGGAGGGCGAGTCATGAACTGTGACAAAGTCGACAAGCTGCTGATGGACTCCCTGATGGGCGCCCTGGGTACCGAGGATCGGCGGGAGCTCGACGAGCACCTGGCGTCCTGTGAACGGTGCGGCGGGGAAGCGACGGAGATGGAGACGCTGTGGCATGAGCTCGGGAGTCTCGACGAATCGCCACAAGAAGTCCCCAGTGAGAAGCTGACTCGCCGATTTCAGTTGGCCCTGGCCGACTTCGAGACCAATCTTCACGAGACCCCCCGGCCCGGATTCAGCGCCTGGTGGGCCGGTCTGTGGACGGCACGGCCAGCATGGCAGGCGGCGTTTTCGGCTGCTGTTCTGCTCTTGGGTGTCTTTCTGGGTGCCGGCATGACTTGGCGCCAGGCGACGAACGAGGATCTCGCCGAGCTCAGGGCCGAAGTCGAAACGATGAGCCGCGCCGTCACGGTCTCACTGCTACAGCACCAGTCGGCCTCCGAGCGTCTTCGAGCAGTCAGCTGGAGTCGGATGGCGGGAGGCGATGAGCAGGTCCTGAGCGCGCTGCTGGTCTCGGCCCGCTCGGATCCCAACGTCAACGTGCGGCTGGCAGCTGTGGACGCCCTGGCAGGATATGTCGACCAGGGAGCCGTCCGTACCAGTCTGATCGACTCCCTCGAAGTCCAAACCTCACCCCTCGTGCAGCTCGCGGTTCTCGAGGCTGTCGCGGGCGAGGAAGGACTGCGCAATGGAGAGCTACAAAGGCTCAGAGATACCAGCGAAGTCGACCAGACCCTGCTCGAGTACTACGCGACCCAAGCGGAGAACCTGTAATGCGCCAAAGGACTCGAGATCTATCGGTATTTCTGATTGCCCTCACGCTCGCGATACCCAGTTCGGCCGAGAAGCTGAGCGACAGTCGGACCCTCAATCGGTCGATTGCGCTCGAGCGCTCTGGGCCTCAGCGCGTCATCGTGGACAACGTCTGGGGCTCGATCACGGTCGAAGGCTATGAAGGCGAGACGGTCGAAATGACGGCCGTCGAGACCGTCCGCGCGAGAACGGCAGAGCGGATCGACCAGGCGAGGCGCGAGGTCGAGCTGCAAGTCAACAATCAGGACGGCGAGGTCGAGTTCTACGTCGATGGTCCCTTCCGCTGTCATGACAGGACCGAGCAAGGGAACTGCTGGAACAACTGGCGTGACCGTTACGAAGTGATCTACGACTTTCGCGTCAGAGTCCCTCACGACACCGACATCGAGGTGCGGACCGTCAATCATGGGGACATAGAGGTCTCTGGCGTGCGCGGAGATTTTGTCGTCAACAACGTCAACGGTTCCATCGAGCTTTCGGGGTTGGCTGGATCCGGCGAAGCGACGACGGTCAATGGCCCTGTGGTGGCGAGCTTTGTCTCGAATCCCAAGAAGAACAGTCACTTCGAGACCATCAACGGCAAGATCGACGTGAGCTTTCAGCCCGGTCTCTCAGCCGACCTCGAGATGGTGGCTCGGTGGGGGGAGCTGTGGAGCGAGTACAAAGTCGAAGCACTGCCTTCCCCGCCGCTGACGAAACGCACGGCAGGTGGGCGTACCGTCATCGAGCTGCAGCGTGGCTCGCGGGTGCGGGTGGACGGTGGAGGCCCGACCCATTCCTTCGAAACACTGAACGGCAACATTTACGTCCGCAAGGGGACGAGTTGAAAGAGGTGAAAACCATGCGAAGAACGAGCCTGATGATCCTGACCTGTATGACCCTGATGAGTGGTGCTCTCGCAGCCCAGCCACAGAACTTCGTGGTGCCGCTGAGCAATCCGGGGCAACCCGCGGTGCTGGAGGCTTCGGTATTGATGGGCTCCATCACAGTGGTGGGCTATGAAGGGGCCGAAGTCCAGGTTGAAGTGACCTTCGAAGAGGAGCACGACGACGAGTCCGATGGGGAGGAGCGCGAGGGATTGACGCGCATCCCGAGCTATTCGGCGGGCGTCACCGTCGAGGAGAAGGGCAACAAGGTCGAGATCGGTACCGACTGGTCCAAGGAAGAAGTTGCTCTGTCGATCAAGGTTCCCTATCAGACCTCTCTACGCCTCAGCGCTGTCAATGGCGGTTTCATCGAGGTGGAAGGGGTCCAGGGTACCCACGAGCTGAGCCACACCAACGGTGAGATCACGGCTAGGAACATGCGGGGCTCGGTCGTCGCCAACACGACGAACGGCGAGGTTGTGGTCGAGTTGCTCGAGGTCGATGCCGACACGCCCATGTCGTTCAGTACCTTCAACGGCGATGTCGAAGTGACCCTGCCGGCGGCGGTCAAGGCCAACCTGTTCATGCAGTCGGGTCAGGGGGATGTGTACACGGACTTCGACGTGCAGCTCCAGCCAACCCAGGCGAAGGTGACCCGCGAGCAGGAGGGTGGTGGCAGCTACCGGGTCCGCATGGAGAAGGCGGTCGAGGGCTCGATCGGCGGGGGCGGCCCCGAGCTGCGGTTCAAGACCTTCAACGGCGACATCATTCTGCGCAAGACCCAATAGAGGCCTTCCGCCAAGAGATCGTTGTTCTCTTGCCGCCGGGTGACTCATGACGAGTTGCCCGGCGGTTGTTTCTTGTGACGAGATGCAGTTCGAAGCCTAGTCAGTCTGTGGGGTCTCTCGTCGGTTCGAAGAGGGCTCGCTCAACTCGATGAGCACGATGTCGGAATCCTCGGTCAGGCGGTCGAAGACGATGTGAGTTCCGTCTGGTGTGAGGTCGAAAGTCCGCATCGTGGCCGTCGAATCGAGTTGGGTCAGCTGACGGCTCTCCAGCGTAGTGAGATCGAGCAGCCAGAAATCTTGGGTAAGCCCGAAGCCCCGCATGTAGACGAGTCCGGTACCGTCCGGAAGGAAGCGCGTGCGCTCGCCGGCTCGGAAGACCTCGATTTCGGGTAACTCGACCGGCTTTCCATCGGGGTTGACGGCTAATAGCGGTGAGACCACATTGACCTGCGGGCCGGCGTAAACGATGAGATTCCCGTCAGGCGACCACGCCGGATTCGTTGCCTCTCCATCGGCGATTCGTTCCGGTGCGCCGCCGTCCACAGGGATCTTGAAAAGACCCGGTTCGCCAGCTTCGCTTCCCCCCGCGACGATCCACCGCCCGTCCGGTGACCATGCTGCTGCACCGCGGACGTCTACCGCCTTCGATAGCGCCCTGAGTTGTGCGCCGTCCGCGCTGAGAACGCTCAGGTGCCATCCGTCATCGCGTCGCAGTACCAGTGCGACGGACTCGCCGTCGGGCGAAACCGCCGCCGGTTGGAGCAGCGCCGTCTCGCTACCCCGCCAGATTTCCTGGACCTTGCCGTCGTCGTAGCGCCACAGCCCATCGCCGCTTCCCAGCGATGACAGATAGAACAGTGACGAGCCACCGAAGCGCGGTGCGAGGGCTCGCGTTGTGGATAGGTCGGCAAAAGGCTCGACAGCGCTCTCGGTCGCTGGGTGATCGAGGATCGGCACACTCCACAGGCTTGCTCGAGGATCCTGGACAGTTGCTACCAAACGGCGCCCGTCGGCACTGGCCGCCACCGAGGCGTACTGTTCCAACCCGACGCTCGCCCGGCGGGAAATCCCGGTTTCCACGTCCACCGCCCACAACCACGGCCCGGCGCCGTCCGCATCGCGCGCGCTGTAGAGCACGGTCCTCTCATCGATCGGTGTCGGATATCGCACGTTGAGCTGCCGCCATGTCAGTTGCTCCAATCCCTCGCCGTCCGCGCGCACGCGCCAAAGGTCCATTTCTAGGGTTATCGGTCGGCCGCGCACGACGTAGATCGACTCTCCGTCGACCGACCATGTCGGATAGTGCTGGTGTGTTCCCGCAGGTGGCTCGAGGATTAGTTGAGCATTCGCCCCGTTGCGGTCAGCGACATAGAGCGGGTCACCCGCGAGGCGCTCGTGATAGACGATGCGCTCGCCGTCAGGTGACCAATCCACGTTGACGACGTCTTGGCCGAGGAAGTTGCGGATCGGCCCACCCAGCAGGGGAACCGATCGCAGCCTTTGCCACGGGCCGCCGCCAAGCCAGATCTCCGAGCCGTCGCTGTTGAATCCGACGCTGCGCACCGGTGCGCGGGCGTCCTCCACGATGGACTCGTCCGCGCCGGATGCCAGTTTGCGGAACTCACCAGTTCCCAGTTGACCGACGAAGACTTCGAACGGCCCGTCTCGATCGGAGACAAAAGCGACAAATCTGCCGTCTGGCGAGATTGCGGCGTCGAACTCGGACCCAGCGAAATCGGTGACCTTGCTGAATCTGGCGGCGGCCAAGGGGTTGTCGCCGCTTAATTCCGACGGGCTGTGTGGCGGCGTGAAGATAGGCAGGAGTGCGGCTATCAGGCTGGCGATCAGGGCGACTGCCAGGACCGTGATGGCGACCTTGTAGCCGAGGGTCGACCCGTCGGCGGTAGGTGTCGAGGGCTCCGAGTCCTCGAACTCGATCCGCGCATCGGCAATGTGATGCAGTCGATTGCGCGGGTCCTTGGCGAGGCAGCGTTGCAGCAGGCGCCTCACGGTCGGGGGTGTGTCGGCTGGAAGACGTCCCCAGTCCGGCTCGGTGTGCAGAATGGCACCGATCGAATCGGACGCCGTAGCACCGCCGAACAACATTCTTCCCGTCAGACATTCCCAGAGCACACAACCGAATGACCAGATGTCGCTGCGCTCGTCGACGTTCTGGCCGCGCGCCTGCTCCGGGCTCATATAGGCGGCCGTGCCGAGGATGATCCCCGGTTGGGTCATCTGGGCGGTAA